>JABMNL010000014.1 GCA_013204585.1 SAR202 cluster bacterium
ACGCTTTCTGAACGAGAACTATCTCGGCTATATCCTGGCCTTCCTGACTCTGGGGGTATTGGGGCGAGATCATCTTCTTTCAGTCGAGTCATAGGCAAATCTCTAGAAGAAGACCGACTCCTGGTATTCGCCGAAGACCTCACGGAAGACATCGCAGATTTCGCCCAGCGTAGCATAGGCTTTCACTGCCTCCAAGATGGGGTACATCAGGTTACCGTCCCCGCGGGCCGCATCCCGCAGCCGGGCCAGCGTGCGCTGCATCGCGCCATCATCCCGCTCGGCCCGTACGCGGCGCAGCCGCTCGATCTGCCGCCGCTCCCCCTCAGCGTCAATCTCCAGAAGCGGAATCGTCAGCGGGTCCTTTGCTGCGTACCTGTTGACGCCGACGATGACGCGCCGTCCGCTGTCAATCTCCTGCTGATAGCGGAAGGCCGCCTCAGCGATCTCCCGCTGAAAGAACCCCACTTCGATGGCAGGGATGACCCCGCCCAGGGCCTCAATCTTGCGGAAGTACTCGTGGACTTCTGCCTCCAGGCGGTCGGTCAGCGCCTCGACGAAGTAGGAGCCCGCCAGCGGGTCCACCGTGTTGGTCACGCCGCTCTCGTGGGCGATAATCTGCTGCGTACGCAGGGCGATGGTGACTGCTTTCTCCGAAGGGAGGGCCAACGCCTCGTCCATGCTGTTGGTATGTAGCGATTGCGTGCCACCGAGCACGGCGGCCAGCGCCTCGATGGCCGTGCGCACGACGTTGTTCTCTGGCTGCTGAGCGCTGAGCGAGCAGCCGGCAGTCTGGGTGTGGAAGCGCATCCACCAGGAGCGGGGGTTCTTAGCCCCGTACTTCTCACGCATCACCCTGGCCCAGATGCGGCGGGCAGCGCGGAACTTGGCGATCTCCTCAAAGAAATCGCTATGGGCGTTGAAGAAGAAGCTCAGCCGCGGGGCGAAACTGTCCACATCCAAGCCCCGCTCGCACGCGGCTTCGACGTAAGCGAAGCCATCAGCCAGGGTGAAGGCCAACTCCTGCGCGGCGGTGGCGCCGGCCTCCCGGATGTGATAACCGGAGATGCTGATGGTGTTCCACTTGGGCACGTTCTCAGCGCAGTACTTGAAGACGTCCACCACCAGGCGCATCGATGGCCGGGGCGGGTAGGCGTAGGTGCCCCGGGCGATATATTCCTTGAGGATGTCGTTCTGCACGGTGCCGCTAATCTGTTCTTGGGAGACGCCCTGCTTCTTGGCCGCCGCAATGTAGAAACACAGCATGATGGAAGCGGTGGCATTAATCGTCATGGAGGTGCTGACTTTGTCCATGGGGATGCCGTCGAAGAGGGTCTCCATGTCGGCCAAGCTGCAGATGGGCACTCCCACCTTGCCGACTTCGCCGTTGGCCAGTCGATGGTCCGAGTCGTAGCCAATCTGGGTGGGGAGGTCGAAGGCAACGGACAGGCCGGTCTGGCCCTGGTCCAAGAGATAGCGGTAGCGCTGGTTGGTGTCGGCGGCGGTGCCGTAGCCCGAATACTGGCGCATGGTCCAGACCCGGCCCCGGTAGGTGTTGGGCTGGACGCCCCTGGTGTAAGGGAACTCGCCGGGGTAACCCAGGTCTTTGTTGTAGTCAAGGTCTTCGGGCGGCAGGTCGTCCGGGGTATAGAGCGGGTCGATGTCCAGACCGCTGTCGGTCTGGAACTTTTCACGCCGTTCCGGGAATTTCTTGACAGCAGGCTCTAAAGTTTCCTTCTGCCACTGCTTTTTATCGCTGCTAGGCATGCCCAACTCCAAAAAATCACTGAGCCGCCGAATAAAGGGGTCGAATGACATAACCCAGTCCCCAGGTCGGCGCGGCCCACCAATTGTACCCATATATGAGGGGCCACTCAAGGTTGGCGGGGGGATGGTAATCTATGCGAAGCCCTCTAACCCATCAACAAGGAATATTCCCATGCAACCAGCCGACCTCAACATGACCACCACCGTCACCGGCCATCAACTATTTCTCTTCGTCAGTTTTGGCGATGGCCAGGCCGACGGCGAACTGGCCGAGGCCATTGACCTACTGGGGCAGGGGATGGAGAACGTGCATGACGTTGACGGGCCACCGTCGGAGGAGGCGTTCGCGCGAGGGCGGTTCCAGTTGTTGCGTGCGGAGGTCGGGTTGACCGCCGAACAGCAGATTGTTCACCCGGCGGTGTCCCAGTCCCATGGGTTGATACGGTTGGAATGTGCTTCTCTGGAACCCATCAAAGCATACGAGACGGGTCTGCGGGTTTTGATGGATTCAAGCGGTGGCTCGGTGGAGACTTTGGCCGGGGTGATGCGGCCGCGCAGTTACACCAGCCATGCCATGACTCAGTTTGCTTACACCAACGCCCTGCCGCCCGGACCTGGCGACAAGTTTCCGTTGGCGGCGGTAACTCCAATGAACAAGACTGAAGCCTGGTGGCAGATGGATTTTCTACACCGGGAGAGTTTCTTCCTGCCCCGCTACGACGCCGATGAGAACATGGCGGTCAAGGGTCACGCCCTGGCCAGCGCCGCCGGGGTTCCCCACATCAACCGCAGGCTGGTCCATGCCTTGGATGGCTACGGACTGGCAGATAACTACGACTTTGTCGGGTATTTCGAATTCGCGGAAGCGGACGCGCCGGTCTTTCGCCAGGTGATGGCGTCGCTACGGGACACTAAGCAGAACCCCGAGTGGAAGTACGTGCTGGAAGGCCCCGAATGGTGGGGCCGCCGAGTGAGCGGTGCAACCGCGTTTTTGGTCCGGGACTAGTCGTTTAGTCCAGCACTTCTCTAGTCCAGCACTACTATCGCTTCAATCTCCACGTCCAAGCCCGGCTCAGCCAGGGCGGTAATCTCAATCAGCGAGTTTGCCGGGTACTGCTCCTTGAAGTGCTTGGCCATCAGCGCCCTCATCTGGTCAGGGTCAGCCTGATAGTCGGCCATGCTGGTCACGAAGGTGGTCAACTTGGCGAAGTTTCCAGGACCTGCGCCTTCCTCGGCGGCCACCGCAATAAGACGGCCGAGGGTAACGTCCAGTTGTTCCATCATGGATTTGCCCTGCGTGTCGGTGCTGCGAGCGGTGCACCCGGATATGTAGAGCGTGTTGCCTGCCTTCACCGCACGGCTGTAAGTTGGACCTGCGGGCGCGATGTCGGGATAATTCTTTCGTTCCAATGCCATCTTCGGCCTCCTGCCCCTAGTTTGGAATCGAGCTTGAGTCAGGTATTCTAATCAATCATCAAGACTCAGTCACCCTACGGTCTGGCACGGAGCACCGCGAGCCACTATAATTCTAGCGTTCCTATATACCTATATAATGAACAGTCCCGTTAAGCGGGTGTAGCTCAGTGGTAGAGCTCCAGCCTTCCAAGCTGGCCATGTGGGTTCGATTCCCATCACCCGCTCCACTACGCAAAATAACAAAAGGTCCGTCCCGGTTAACCGGGACGGACCTTTTGTTATTACCAATTTCTGGCCTGGTCTTTAACCCGCCAGCAAGCTCCTGGCAGCCTTCCGGACTGCTTCGCCGTCCAGCACCACCGAGTATTTTCCATCGTCTTCTTGCTTGAAGGCCGAGTCGTTGTTGAAGCTTTTCAACAACTTCGCCACCGTCTCTTCGCGGCGTTCCTCAGGAATCTCTACCGATTGGTCGGACTCGCCCAGAAGCCGGTTAATCTCATAGGTGACGATTTCTAATTCGACGTAACGTTGTTGAATCAGATTAATCTCACCCGTATGCCGACCCAGGTAACAACCGCCGAACTGCATGGACTCGCTGTTACGTCCTTCAAAGTCTCCCTCGCTACGATACCTGGGCTCCAACTCGTTGGCTTCCAGGTAGTCCCGAATCTCTTGGTCTTCCGGGTCTGGGGTTTCCAGGTTGGCAATCATGATGACCCGGTACATGAACATCTCAGCCGGCTCTACCTTAATTATCACCTGGTCACCCCCGATACGTGCGTGTTGACATAGGCCTTGGCAACCCAATAGACTTGAATTGTATCCCCCCTGGTGCTTCGGTTCCAGCGCGCAAGGTCGCCTTCGGGTGGCCTTAGCTTTTTTGGGCCATTTTGAAAACTAACATTTATGTTGACGGTTTTAATTTCTATTACGGTTGCATAAAGGGCACGCCATGGCGCTGGCTCAATATCGATTAATTATGCCGACTCTTGCTGCCTTCGCATGAAATCAATCGAATTCGGTATTTTACAGCCCTGGTAAACGCCAGACCGAATGACCCAGGCCAGCCTCAACGGCAGCAAATCTACCTTAGGGCACTCAGAACCCTTCCGGGCGTGTCTGTCCATTTAGGGCATTTCCTATCCAATGAAGTCAATATGCGCCTGGCAAATCCGCCGCCAAATGGTCCCCAAACGGCCAGAGTGATTAAGACTGAGGAGAAGGGGTCAGATGTGAATCTGGCTACCTACCTCCTGATTGACGCCTTCGACAATGACTGTGAACAGGCCATCGTTATATCTAACGATTCGGACTTAGTTACCCCGATACAATTCGCCCGCGAAAGATTTGGAATTCCGGTCGGTATCTTCAATCGCAAAAGAACCGTAGTTGGACGCTTTTCAACACCGTCAATTTTTACCGGCCAATCCGAAATGGTCCACTGAGCGCCAGTCAATTTCCACCAAATCTTTCAGACGCCAACGGTACTTTCACCAAACCTCAGGGGTGGTAGACAGGCTGGCCATTTCGAGGCGTTTCTATTTTCGACTCCCTTAGCGGGCGACTGCTTTTAGGATGCGGTCAACGTGGGCTGCGTCTTGGGTCAATGTAGCATCGTCGATGCCGTTCATAACTTCAATCACGGCGTCGTTATAGGGGGTCGGTATGGCGACCTCACGTCCCTTTTGGGCGACCAGTCCGTTCATCAGATTAATCTCCGAACGGCGTCCTTTGTGTACGTCCTGGGCCATGGAAGCCAGCCAGTTCGTCCGACCTCCGTGGGCGGACATGTGGCCGTCAAGTTCTTCGAAAACATCTCCCTTGTCTGCGTCAGCCCAAGTCTGGGCGGGCATGCCCTGAATAGGAACCACGTTCAACCCCATGGCCAGACCGACCTGAGCCGCCTCTTTGGCCAGATGGATGCGAATCTGGCGGCAGCGGGGGTCTTCGGCCATCTGCTGAGAGCCCAGCCCGGTGGAAGCGGAGAGTCCGTTGCCCATGGAGTTCTGTGACAACTTGGCCCAACGTTCGCCCCAGAGGTTGTCCGAAGCATAAGCGCCGTCGATATTGTCCAACAATGCGGCAACTTTTTCGGCGCGGGGAGTGATGCGTCCGTCCTGCTCGCCAACACGGAACACGACGTGGCCCGAGTCCCGGCCCACTGCGCCGCCGCGGGTGACCAGTCCCGGCTCCCACAAAGCAACTTCGATGTGCGAAGCGATACAGCCCATCTGCCGCGTCGGCCCGACAATCTCACCAATGGGAACGTCATTCCAACAGTTTTGCAGGGACACGAAGAAACCGTCTTCTCGGACGTAGCGTTTGATGAAGTGGGTGGCCCATTCGGTGTCGTACGACTTCATGGCGATGAAGACCCAATCGAAGGGCACAGCGATTTTCTGGGCCTCAGTAAGATGCATGGCCTTCACCGGCACCGTGAACGGACCTTGGCTACCGGTAACGTGGAGACCGTCTGCTTTCATCTTCTCGACGTGCTCCGGCCACATATCAATGAAGGTTACGTCTTCACCAATCTTGCTCAAAAAGGCCCCGACGTAGCTTCCGAGCGCTCCGGCTCCCATGATTCCAATTTTATCGCCCATGATGGTCCTCTCCTGCGCCTGACGCTCCGGCACTCTGGCCAGGCAACGGCCTAATTTTTCTAATTACGAGTTTTACAAAGCCCCAAGATGGGCCAACCTGACATTGTCTATGTGTCCCAAATTCTGGAACTCTGCCATCACTTCGGGAGGCACGGGGTCGTCCAGTCCAATGACCATCATTGCCTGGCCCCTTAGGCTCAGCCGCCCCACTTCCATGAAGCTAATGTTGATGTTGTGTTTACCGGCGATGGTGCCCACTGCGCCGATGGAACCCGGTTGGTCCTCATTTTCCACGAACAACAGGTAGGGAGTGGTCGGAACGATGTCCAACCAGTAGTCGTTAATTTTGACGATGTGCGGCTCGTTCCGCATGGACGTTCCTGCCAGGGTAATCTTGCCCTCGCTGGTCTCCACCGTGGCGCTAACGATGCTGGAGTACTCTTGGGCCGACGTGTTGTGCTGCTCGGTAATATTGAGGCCCCGTTCCCTGGCCAACACCGGAGCATTTATCAGGTTCACCCGTTCCGTGGTGATTGGCTGTAACAGCCCAGCCAACAGCGCCGCCTGCAACGAGCGGGTATCGTGATTGGCAATCTCGCCTTCGTAGCTAATCGTGATGCCCAAGAACTGCCCTCTGGCCAGATGGGTCAACAGCTTGCCAACCACCGTGGCCACCGGCATATAGGGCGCCAAGACCGCGTGGACCTCGGGAGTGACGAACGGTACATTGACCGTGTTCCGGGCTGGCTCGCCGTTCAACACGGCCAGCACCTGCTCGGAGGCCTCGATGGCAACTTCTCGCTGCGCCTCTTCGGTGGAGGCTCCCAAATGGGGGGTCACCACGACTTTCGGGTGGCCAACCAGCGTTGTGTTCTCCGGCGGCTCTTGGGCGAAAACGTCCAGGGCGACGCCGCCCAACTGTCCCGATTCCAGCCCGTCCAAAATCGCCTGTTCGTCCACCAACTCGCCACGGGCCACGTTTATCAACCGTGCTCCGGGCTTAAGCAGGGCAACTTCTTTGCTGCCAATCATGTGGCGCGTGCCGTCAGTCAACGGAGTGTGCAACGTAATGAAATCCGACTGGGCCAACAGTTCTTCCAATGAGAGCAGTTCAATGCCCATGCGCTTGGCGTAGTCGGGAGCCACAAAGGGGTCATACCCCACCAGTCTCATGTCAAAGCTCTGGGCTCGCTTGGCCACTTCCGAGCCGACTCGACCCAATCCACAGATACCCAGGGTCTTGTTCCGGACCTCGATGCCCATGAACTGGCTGCGCTTCCACTCGCCCGCCTTGAGCGATTGCTGGGCGAAGGGCACGTTCCTAGAAAGGGCCAGCATCAAGGCCATGGTATGTTCCGCCGCCGCCACAGTGTTACCGGTGGGGGCGTTGACCACGGCGATACCAGCGCTGGTGGCCGCATCCAAATCAATGTTGTCGACGCCAATGCCAGCGCGAGCGATTACCTTCAGCTTCTTGGCGGCCTCGATGACCTCTTTGGTCACCTTGGTCTCGCTCCGAACCACCAAGGCATCGTAATCACCGATTACGGCCAGCAGTTCCGGGGGTTTCATCCCGGTCTTGACGTCCACCTCGGCGTGGGCCTGGAGTAGCTCGATTCCCTCGGCGCCGACTGGGTCCGCTATCAAAATTTTGGGCATAGTAATATTCCTATTTTAGCCTGGGTTAATGCCTGGGGTTTAACACCGTCAGGCTCGACTTCGCTGCGTACCAAGCCTGCCAAACGGCGAATAAACTATAGCACAATCGGGGTTAAAGGTTACCGGAAGGGGTTGTTTTCAGCCTGCTTGACCCCAATGCCCGCTCAGGCTAGGATAGGCGCTGACCCGTGACTGGCAAAATCAGCCCGTTCTCCACTGGATTCACATGCCACAAACCGACCCCGCCACCGCCGCAACCATCAACGTCGTTACGCGGTATAGCGATGCCTTTAATAATGGGGACGTTGATGGCGTGATGGCAGCCATGACCGATGACTGTGTGGTGGAGACGCCGATGCCGCCGCCGGACGGGGCCAAGTTCATTGGTCAGGACGCCGTGCGGGCCCTTTGGAACGAATTCTTCCAGTCTTCTGCCAGCTTCAGATTCGACACCGAAGACATGTTCGCCACCGGCGACCAGTGTCTCGTCCGGTGGATTTTCCATTGGGTCGGCCACGATGATCAGCCTGGTCATGTGCGCGGCGTCGATCTATTTAAAGTAAGAGACGGCAAGGTAGCCGAGAAACTGGTTTACGTGAAGGGCTGAAGCTCGTACCCGGCAAGCCCTAACCTCAGCATTTTGGAGGCACTGACATGTTTTTGATGCGGTTCACCGAACGGGCTTACACCAACTACACCGAAGAGGCCGTCAGAAACAGTCCCAACGAAGCAGTGCGGCTGACCTTTTCCAACAGTAACTTCGACCCCCAGGTCGGCGCGCGCCAGTACAACGAGTACCTGGACGAGTACGAATACTGCGAAGAGGCCGGTTTCGACGGCCTCATGCTCAACGAACACCACAACACGCCCACCTGCCTGGGCGCGACCATGAACCTGGAAGCGGCCATCTTGGCCCGCAACACCACCAAGCCCAAAATAGTGCTGCTCGGCAATCCCCTGCCAACCTTTGAGAACCCGCTGCGGCTGGCCGAGGAACTGGCTGAGATTGACATGATTTCCGGCGGGCGTCTGGTATCGGGCTTCGTGCGCGGCACCGGCGTCGAGAGCTTGGCCTCCAACGTGAATCCCCTCTACAACCGGGAACGGTTCGAAGAGGCCCATGACTTGATCATGAAAGTCTGGACCACGCCCGGCCCCTTCCGATGGGAGGGCAAACACTACCAATTCCGAGTGGTAAACCCCTTTCAAACTCCCTTGCAAAAGCCCCATCCGCCGGTCTGGATTCCCGGCCTGGGCAGTCCTGAAACTTTGGTTTGGGCCGCCGAGCGCGGCTACCCCTACATCTACCTAGAGACCGACCCCCAAGGCACTCAGGACATGATGGACATCTACACCGAGACCGCCCGGGAGAACGGCTATGAGCCCGGCCCGGAAAACTTCGGTTACCTCTGCCGCATCCATGTGCAGGACACCGATGAAAAGGCCTACGAGTCGGCCAAGGGTTTCCTCACCGGCAATGTGGGCGTCGGCCGCGTGCCCGTGCCCAAAGACTACATGCTTCCCGTTGGCTACAGCGGCAGCAAAAAAGACCCCAGGGTCGCCAAATACCAGGGCCGCATCCGCAAGGACCCCTTCTTGGGACTGGGTCTCGAAACCGCATCTTACGACGAGATACTAGCCTCCAACCGCTGGATTGTTGGTAGCCCTGAGACCGTGGTTAGAAAGCTGCGCGAGACACTATCGGTCATTCGTCCCGGCATCCTGGGCGTCTGGACCAACGACGGGGACACCACCCACGCCGACACCATGCGCTGCCTAGAACTGATGGGCCAAGAAGTGCTGCCCGCCCTCCGCGAGATTGGCAAGGAACTAGAACTCACCGACCCATTCCAGAAAGCGGCCGCGATGGTTTAGCCGACAGCTATCAGCATTCAGCTTTGAGGCTGGCTAATAAGACACCAATCTACAACACCAATTACTATAAGAATCAACGAAAGACATAGCCGGGTCTAGCCTGGCTGAGAGCTGAAAGTCCCGATTCCATCGGGACTGACGGCCTCTGAAGGAGATAAAACATGGTTGCCTTTACCGAAGAAATTGTGGACGTTGGCGGGACCAAGGTTCACACCCTCAAGGGCGGCTCCGGCGAGCCACTACTGCTGCTCCACGGCGCAGGCGGGAACAACGGTTGGCTGCGGTTCGCCGACGCCCTGGCCGAGAAATATACGGTCTACTATCCGAGTCATCCCGGCTACGAAAAGTCGGAGCGGCCAGACTGGCTGGAAACCATCCCCGACATGGCCTGTTTCTACACCTGGTACCTGGAAACCCTGGGCCTAGAAGACGTCCGCGCCATCGGTTTTTCCATGGGCGGGTGGATTGCGGCCGAGATTGCCGCCATGTGTAACCATGCTTTCAGCAAAATGATGTTGGTGGGCGCGGTTGGCGTTCAGCCCAAGCAGGGCGAGATTGCCGACCTGTTCATCATCAGCCCAGCCCAGGTGCTGGATTTGATGTTCCACGACCCCAGCCAGGCCCCCGAATACCAGGCAATTTACGGCAAAGAAATGACGCCCGAAGACGTAATGACGGCGGAGGGAAACCGCGAAATGGCGGTACGCCTTTGCTGGAAGCCCTACATGTACGACCGACGGCTTCCCAGTCTGCTGGCACGGGTCAACATACCCGCCCGCATGGTCTGGGGGAAGAACGACAAAATCGTGCCGGTGGAGTGCGGCGAAATCTACAACAAGTCCATCAAGGGCTCCGACCTGGTGGTTGTAGACAACTGCGGCCACTCACCCCAGGTTGAAAAACCCGAAGAGTTCATCAAGACCGCCCTGGATTTCCTAGCTTAGACGAGCAATCAGCCATCAACAGTCAGGAAAGCTGACCGCTGACTGGCTGATTGCTTTACCCCAAGGAGTTTCTCTTGAGTCTAGACGTTTATTACTTCACCGAGATGCCGTACCACTACATCGGCGACGATTTGGCGGACCAGTATCCATCGCTGCGGCTGACATTTCCCAATAGCTACTTCGACCCCAACAAGGCCACCGACCTGTTCAAGCGGTATTTGGACGAATTCCAGTACGCCGAGGAAGCGGGCTTTCAAGGGTTGATGATCAACGAGCACCACAACACGCCATCTTGCATGGACGTTGAGGTGAATATCACCGGCGGCATACTGTCGCGCTTGACCTCCAAGGTCAAGATTTTGATGCTGGGCAACATGCTGCCGACCTCGGACAACCCACCACGGCTGGCCGAAGAAATTGCCATGCTGGACGTAATATCCGGTGGGCGGATTGTCTCCGGTTTCGTCCGTGGCATCGGCGTGGAGAGTTGGGCCAACAATACCAACCCAATCCACAACCGTGAACGTTTCGAAGAGTGCCACGACCTGATAATCAAGACCTGGACCACCCCTGGCCCCTTCCGCTGGGAAGGCAAGCACTACCAGTACCGGGCGGTAAATCCATGGATGGTGCCGGTGCAAAAACCCCATCCGCCGGTCTGGGTGCCGGGAACGGGCAGTCCGGAGACCGTGGAATGGGCGGCCAAGAACCACTATACCTACGCCGCGTTCTTAACCGAGCTGACACGGGCCAAACAATTGTTTGCCAATTACCGGGAGTACGCCGCCAAAGACGGTTGGGAAGCGGGTCCGGACAAGTTCGCCTTCATGATTTGCGCCCACGTCAACGAGACCGACGAGAAGGCCCAGGAGTCGGGCAAGGCGTTCATGTGGCGCATGGGTAATCCGCTCAAAGGCCCGAAAGAATATTGGGCGCCGCCGGGGTACTTCTCCCAAGCTGGCGTCGCGGCCAACGCAGCACGGCGACAACGGCCCATGAACGAGCTTTCCTATCAAGAGCTACAAGACGACTACCACCTGGTTGTCGGCAGCCCGGAAACGGTCATCAAGAAACTGCGCCACATCAAAGAAGAACTGGGCATCGGCTCTCTGCTGCTCGAAACCCAGGGCGGCCCGCTGTCCCATGAGGACACCATGCGGTCCATCAAACTGATGGGCGAAGAAGTTATTCCCGCGCTACAGGACTAGCACCGTAATTAGGCGAGGTTGACCCATAGCATTTCGCCCCCATCTCTAACTCTCCCCCGGAGCGGGGGAGAGAACCTGTCCCTTCCCCCTCAAGGGGGAAGGTTGGGATGGGGGCGTTGCGCTAGGCCGCCAATGCATTTGTCCTAGTCTAGAACCCAGGAATTAAAACAAGCAGGGCACCGACAATTCGCCGCAGGTGTCCCGTATGTAGTCGGCTACGTCGGGATGCAACGGGATGCCTTCCACACGGCGGACTGCTTCGACCTCTGCCTCCGGCTGACCTGCAACCAATACGCGGTCATGGCCTGGCGCTGGCTTGGTGGTCTTCATCATCTGTAACCATTCGTCCATCTGCTCTTTGAATGGAGCGACGTCAGTGAACGCCTCGATGCTGTAGGCCGCCACCATATGGCCAAAGTTAGGCCGCCCCGGCACTGCGCCATAGCCAAATCCAGTCAAGACCCCCGCCAGAATGTCCACCATGCAGGAGAGGCCGTAGCCCTTGTGGGAGCCACCCTCGCGGTCGGCGCCCAAAGGTAGCAGCGTAAACTTCTCCGGGGCCAGTGCCGTCTCCATGATAGGAGTGCCGTCTTCGGTTGCCAGCCACCCCCCAGGAATCTCCGCGCCTAGTCGCGCCGCGATGCGAATCTTGTTCACCGCCACCGAGCTGGTGGCCACATCAAATACAAAGGGCGGCTCGTTCTTGGCCGGCACTGCGATGGCAATGGGGTTGGTGCCCAACCGGGGCTCTGCGCCAAAGGTGGGCAGCACCTGGGGCGGGCAACTGGTCATGCAAACGCCAATCATGTCGTGTTCCAGGGCCAACATGGCGTGGTATGACGCCATCCCCAAGTGCCGGGCGTTGCCGATGGTCACCATGCCGACACCCACGTTCTTGGCCTTCTTAATCGCGATGTCCATGGCCTTGGGCGTGATAATCGTTCCCAGACCACGGTCGGAGTCCACCGTCGCCGTGCTGGGCGTTTCCCGAATCACCTTCCAATTGGGCCGGGGATTAATGGAACCGTCTTGGTATCCCGAGATGTAGCTCTTCAACATGTTGGATACGCCGTGGGAATCCACACCCCGCAGGTCGGCCAGTACCTGCACGTCGGCGGCCAAGAGGGCATCCTCGGGCGATACGCCCAACTTCTCGAATATCCCGGCCACCGTTCTTTTCAGGTCGTCGCCCTGGACGAATTCGGCGTCATCGTGGCTAACCTTGAATTGCTCTAGCAACTTATTTCTCCTTAGTGTGTCCCGTTTTGCAGGCTGGGAACGTAGCATCTCCATGTGTGCACCGTGGGCACCGTGGGCACCGTGGGCGCTGGAGCCTGGGGATAGTCGTCTTTGGCGGAATTATAGCATCCAAGCCCTGCCTTGGCCCCCGCTCGTGACGTTGCTATAATTCCGCCGACCCTGACGAACTCTTTTTATCTTTATCAAATCTATCTTCATAGGTGCTCGATGACCGACCCCAAACAACAGGCCTTGGACTTTCTATCCCGACTGGGCAGTAACCCGGCAACGGCCTTCAATGAAAACGGGGTGGCCGACACCGTTCGGACCATCTTGGGCGAGTTGGGAATTGAACATCGGCAAGACGAATTCGGGAACATTATAGCCAAGGTCTCCGGCACCGACGCCACGACCAACCCCCTGGCCATCGTCGCCCACATGGACCATCCCGGCTTCGAGATTACGGCGCACCACGAGGACGGCTCCTCAAAAAGCTATATCGCCACGGCCATGGGCGGCGTGCCTCCCTCCAGCTTTGAAGCCGGAGTGCCGATACTGGCGCTGCTGCCCGACGGAAGTCGAGCCAAAGGCGTCACTGGCGGCAAATACGGCGAAGCAAGCGAGCGGCAGATATTAATTCGGCTAGAGCAGCCCCAGGACTTGGAGCCGCCGCTCTCGGTGGTCTTCGACCTGGTTGATTTTGAACTGGACGGCGAGCATATCCGAATGCGGGCAGTGGACGACCTGGCTGGCTGTGGGAGCATCCTGGCCGCCTTGGCCCGACTCACAGCAGGCGAGGCTCCGCCGGGGGATGTCTACGGTGTGTTCACTCGCGCCGAAGAGGTTGGCTTGGTGGGAGCGCGACTCATGGCCGAAGCGGGCACCCTGCCTCCGGAGACGTTGGTCATCTCCGCCGAGTCCAGTCGCACCCTGCCCGGTGCAGAAATGGGCGAAGGCATTGTTATCCGAGTTGGCGATGCCGGATTTACCTTTACCGCTGACGCCGAGGCTGTTTTGATTCGCGCCCGAGAAGTCCTGCGCGAACGGGACAGTGGGTTCAAATGCCAGCGTCAGTTGATGAGTGGCGGCACCTGCGAGGCCAGCGCCTTCGCGGTCTATGGCTACCAGACCACCGGCATCGCCTTCCCCCTGGGCAACTACCACAACGGAGCGCCCGAAGACCGCATCGAAGCCGAATACATCCACATCGACGACTACCTGGGCGGCGTAGAACTAATCACCGAAGCCGCCCTCCGGGTCTCCGACCGCACCAACACCGCCTTCCGCCAACGCCTCCGGGAAGTTCCAGATGACATGCGGCAACGGATGTTGGATACGGGCCGGTAATTCACACCTGCCAGTCATTCCGGTGTAGACCGGAATCCAGGCACCAACTTGGCATTATGCTGGTTGGCATCATATTATCTAAATTGACTCCAAACCGCTCATGGTGAGCCTGTCGAACCACTGCCTCTGGAAAAACCACGTGCTGCTGAAAAGCGTCCTTCGACAAGCTCAGGACGAGCGGTTTGGTCACAATTGCCGCACATTTCACTAGTCGAGCACCGCCAAACTAAAACTGTCTATTGGAGCTATGAAATGAATCGTAACGATATAGCTTTCCTATCCGCCACGGAGCTAGGCACTGCCATTGAGTCAAAGCAAATCTCACCTGTCGAGGCGGTGGAAGCTTACTTGGAGCGGATTGAACGCATCGACCCCAAGGTCAACTCCTACATCACAGTGATGGCCGACCAAGCACGGGAAGAAGCCCGCCAGGCCGAGGCTGAGATTCAGCGCGGCGATTACCGTGGCCCGCTGCACGGCATCCCCATCGCCATCAAAGATCAGATCTACACCAAGGGCGTCCGCACCACCGACGCCTCGAAGATACGGGCCGATTTCGTGCCCGATAAAGACGCCACCGTAGTAACCAACCTGAAAAAATCCGGGGCGATTCTGCTCGGCAAGCTCAACATGAGCGAGTTCGCCCACGGTGAACCACAAAGCTCCCACTTCGGCCCGGCACGCAACCCCTGGGACCTGACCCGAAGTCCCGGCGTTTCCAGCACGGGCTCCGGGGCCGCCACCGCCGCCCGACTTTGTGCCACGTCACTGGGCGAGGACACCGGCGGTTCCATTCGCGGCCCAGCTGCCAACTGCGGTCTGGTTGGACTGCGGCCCACTTGGGGACGCGTCAGCCGCTACGGAGTGGACGGCGCTGGCTGGTCGTTCGACACCATCGGCCCAATTTCCCGCACCGTCGCAGACTGCGCCATAACCATCGGCGGGATTGCCGGTTATGACCCGCAAGACCCATCTACCCACAACGTGCCGGTACCTGACTACCGCCAAGCCTTGACCGGCGACATCAGGGGGCTGAAGGTAGGCGTTGTGCGAGAACTATTGAATCCAAAAGAACTGGATTTGGATCCCAAGATGCGCCAGGCAGTAATCAACGCCATCGAAGTGCTCGCCGAACTGGGCGCGGAGGTGCGCGAGGTGTCCATGCCGCTAGCGGAAAAGACGGGGTACATCACCCGCGCCATCACCCACGTTGACCGAGTAAATATCCACCCAGAGTGGTTGCGCGAGCGGCCCGAAGACTACCACTACGACACCCGCGTCCATTTCACAACGGCCAACCTGATTCCGGGACAGGTCTACCTCAAGGCGCAGAAGTTGCGGAGTATGGTTCGCGACCAAGTATTGGGTCTGCTTGAGGACGTTGACGTACTGATACAGCCCACGTCCGGCCACCCGGCCAACATCATCAATCTGGAACAAAAAGTCGGGAGCCAAGCGCAGGCCAAAGCCGCGCTGGCCGCTGGTGGGTTTCGCGGCCCCTACAGCCTGACCGGAAATCCCGCCTTGTCCATCCTTTGCGGTTTCACTTCGGACGGAGATGGCGGCCTACCCCTAGCCATGCAAATCGCCGGACGCCCCTTTGATGAAGCAACAGTTCTACGGGTAGCCCACGCCTACGAACAGGCTACCAATTGGAGCCAGCGGGTGCCACCAGCAGCGAATTAATCGGCCTTTTGCCGGTCAATTAGAGAGCTAGTCAGTAATCATCAAGACACGTGACTCCCATTACGAGAGGGGTACCGGTTGCTCCAACTCTAGTAATGGATATGGCGCTCGTGCGGCCAGAAGGACGGCAGGGACAAGCAATGGCAAGAACACGAGGCTAGACGCGGACGATCCGAAGGCATCAAATAGACTCCCGGCCACAATAGGCCCAGGGGTACTTACGACACCGGCTAAGAACGCAAATCCAAGGCTCAAGGTCCCTAGAAACTGTACGCCCATATAGTCAATGAAAGTCAGCATTATCAGAGCGCTAAGTCCGCCCAGACACACCCCGGCCCCAAAGACTAAAAAATGCAATCCAACTACCTCAAGGCCGCCAAGCACAGGGGAAATAAAGGGCAAATTTAACAACATCATCGACACTACCACGCCAGTAGCGCTTTGCCAGAACAGGCGATTCCTTGGCCAGAAATCTGCAGCTGCGCTCCATCCAAACCCACCAGCCACGATCCCGAGTGACAAGAAATTATTGCTAGAGAAGCCGCCAATCCTGTCGTAGATGGTCGCAGACGCCGCTACATCCAGATCCCATTTGATCCAAGATACCGCTGCCGAAGCCAAAGCAAGGAAGATGAAGGCCCGCCACAGTCCTGGGCTTTTAAAATACTGGCCCGCCGGAATCATGCGCTCTTGTCGCGGAGACCTCCTCCCAGTCACCCTAGCCTTGTCAGGGGCATCCGCTTCCGCCGGTGCGGGATAATTGTGTATAAGGGTGAACGCAACTACGGCCACACCAGCGCCTGCCAGTGCCAATAACCCTTCAGTAATCCTCCAACCGGTCGACTCGGCCAAAATCGGAAGGAAGTTCCGGCCAAGCCAACCGCCCAGCCCGGCCCCCAGCAGCGCCAGTCCCAAAAAAGTTCCCCGGTACTGGATGAACCAGTCGACCACCAACACTTGAATCACGATGCTACCAGCCAAGGCCAACCCAGCGCTGGTTATAAACCCTCCCGTCAGTAATACGGGCAAGTTTGAAGCCGTTGAAACAATCAGAAGACCAACCGCCGCCACTAACCCGCCAGATACCATCAAAAGACGCGGTCCCTTCCAGTCCACTAAGGGTCCGGCCACCAGTCCTAAGGTTCCTCCCGTAAACGCTATGCTCCATACGGATCGCGAGGCCGTTAGTTCCTCTTCAATCAACGGCACTAGGGCGAACCACCACCCACCGGCCATTAATCCCACGGCCAGCGGTATCAGGAACGCCATAGCGCCGACGGTGTTTCTGCTGGTCAATTCAGTAAGTCCAATTTGCTTTCAACTGGAAAATGCCGACTCAAAGCCTTCGGATTTAGCGGTACTAAATTCCTACTTCTCAGCCAGCAAATCGTAGGCCAGGGCCAGCATTATCCGGGTGCCGCTGATTAGGCTGCGAATGCCTACCGATTCGTTGGTGCCATGGATGAAGCTGAGCATGGGGTCGTCGTCGGGATGAGAACCCACCATGCCGTAGGTGGTCGTGCCTAGGTTGCGGGTGAACCGGGAGTCGGTGAAGCCGGTATTCAGCGAAGGCACCCACTGAATGTCGTCCCGGTTCAGGGCGTTGGCGGTGCTGATTTGGATGCGATTAGCAAACTCGGTCTCGAAGGGAGAGGCGTTGGGAATCGACATGTAGTCAATCTCTATCTCTAGCCCTGGAATCCCGTCCAGTATCTTGTCCAGCTCTTGCCGAACGTAGGCCTCGTCTTGATGGGGCAGTGTCCGAACATCGCAAGTCAGGCGAACGGACTCGGGGACGCTGTTGGACTTGATGCCGCCCTGAATCATGGTCGGCGTGATGGTCATCCGCGACAGAGCCTTCATAATCGACGCGAAACGCGGGTTATCATCCTCGGTGTCGGCGATTATCTGGTCGATGTTTGCCGCCGAGGGCTTGTCCTCAATCGCAAAGGTGGACAAATGCTCGAACAGACCGGTGGTGGTATCCCGCTCTGGCTCGTAGGCCTCAATCCGTTTCACCACTTCCGCCAGGCCGAATAAGGCGTTGGAGCCCTGCCACGGAGTTGATGCGTGGGCACTGGTGCCCCGGACTTCAATCTCCAACTGCAAGCGGCCCTTTTCGCCCACGCCCAGCAGATAGGTCAGGTTCCCCGCTGCCTGGATGGGCACTCCACCGCCCTCGTTCACGGCGAAGGGCGCTGCCAGTTTCTCCGGATGGTGCTCAGCCATCCAGCCAAACCCGTAGCGGCCGCCATGTTCCTCATCGGCGCAGGAGGCCAGAATCAAGCTGTCCTTGAGTTGGACGTTGTTCCGCTTGAGAATCCGCATGGCAATCAACTGGCAGGTGAGCAGCGCTTTGCAGTCCGAAGCGCCCCGACCATAGACTCGGCCATCGGCCACGGTGGCGCTGAAAGGAGGGAAACGCCACTTCTCCTCTTCTTCCACTGGCACAACGTCCAGGTGAGACATGAACATTAGCCCCGCCTTTCCGGAACTCCCTTCCAATCGCGCAATCAGGTTGCCCCGGTCTGGAGCGGACTCAATGGTCTCAGATTCGATGCCGTCTTCGGCCAGCCATTTCTCGATATACCGGCAGACCTCCGTTTCGTTGCCGGTGGGCATAAAGCCGGTGTTCACCGTGGGGATGCGGACCAAGTCTTGCTCCAACGCCACAATCTCGTCGCGCAGTTCATCCACTTGGTCCAGCAGGTTCTCTAATTCGGGCATCCAAGCCTCCAGATTTTTGTCAGGGACTAGTAGCCGACTGAATAGGCCTCGCTCCTGGGATCGGCGCCGCCCTGTAACACCTTGGTCGCCGGGTTGCGGGTGATGACGCCGTACAGGGCCGAGCCCTCCCACCAATCCGGGTACTGCTCAACCGTGTGCCCCTTCTGACGTAGCGCCTCCGCCGTTTCGTCGGGAATCCGGCCTTCCAGACGCAGCATCCCTGGCTCGTACTTTGACGCCCAGTTAGAGCTTGGGAAGTTGTAGCTGTAGAAGCGGGGTTCCTCGACGGCCTCCTGCGGGTCGCGGCCAAATTCTAGGACGTTCAGCAATAGCTGGAGGGTGCCCTGGGGAATATGGTCGCCGCCGTGCGCGCCAAGGGCCATCACCGGCTCGCCGTCCTTCAAGACCAGGGCTGGCGCGGGAGTTAGCCGGGGCCGCTTGCCCGGTTGCAGCGAGGCTGGGTGTCCTTCGATGAGCTTGGACTGGGAACCGCGCAACGAGAATGTCAAACCAGTGCCTGGGATAATCGGCCCGCCATTCTTGGTGCCCTCGCTGGGGGTGGCGGAGAAGATGTTGCCATCCCGGTCAATCACGGCGAAATAAGATGTCCCGCCACCGCTGACTCCGGCTGTCCCAACCGGGGTCGCTGCCTCTCTTGGAGACTGGGGCGCGCCGTCCACCGTCGCTTTCCCGTTTCGAGGGTCACCAGCGGGAGGCGTCCCCGGCCAAGCCAGGTCAGGGTCGATTAGCGCGCGGCGCTTGGCCAAATATTCCTCGGACAGCATTTCTTCAAGTGGCACGTCCACGAAGTCCGGGTCGCCGACATACTGCTCGCGATCGGCGAAGGCCAAGTTTAAAGCCTGGTTCACGGTGTGGATGTACTGGGCAGAATTGTGGCCCATGGACGCCAAATCAAACCCTTCCAGAATCTTGAGGGCCTGGGGGAACGTCGGGCCTTGTCCCCACGGACCAGTGCTGTAAACATCGTAACCTTTGTAATTCACGGTTACCGGCGGGGCAACTTGCACGTGGTACTCGGCCAGGTCTTCCTCGGTGAGTAGGCCTCCCATCTCTTGGTTGTAGGCGACTATCTTGCGGCCAAGCTCGCCGGTGTAGATGTAATCTCGCGCTGCCTTCAACGCGGCTTCCCGACCCTGGCTGCCGTTGGATTTTTCTATCTCGGCAATCTTGGACAGCGTAGCCGCCAAGTCCTTTTGGTAAAACATCTCGCCCCGTTTCGGTGCGCGTCCACCCGGCAGATAGATTTCGGCGGTCGACGGGTGGGCATTGTATTGGTCGAAGGCGGTCACAAAGCGGTCAGCCAAGTACCGGAACATGGGGAACCCATTTCCAGCCAGGTCTATCGCCGCCGAGGCCACCTCACCAAATGTCATGGTGCCGAACTTGGAGAGGGAGGTCAGCCACGAATCAGCCGCTGCCGGAGTTAAGGACGTGAGCACTCCGGTTGGCATCTTGCCGCCGTGGTTTTTCTGAAAGTATTCGATCGACGCAGCTTTCGGCCAAACCCCAAGTCCGTCAATCGTCACTACTTCTTTGCGGTCAGCCAGGTAGATGACCGTGGGTGCCACACCCAGGAAGCTACAATCGTCGACGTGCACCACGTTCAATGCCAGGCCAACGGCCACTCCGGCGTCGATGGCGTTGCCGCCTTTTTTCAGGACTTCCAACCCAGCCATGGCAGCGCTGGGATGACTGGCGACAACCATGCCATTGGTGCCCTGCATCAATGGTCGAAGACTAGTTAGCGTGGTTCCTTTGACGGGCATTGTGAGTCCTCCGAATTATTTGTTTAGGTTATGAACGGGCCGGGCCAGCCTAGGATTAGACTTCTCCGGCCGTTTGGTCAATAAAACTCTGGGCGAAGTCCCAGAACCGGTATACATCAGCGAAATTGGTGGCCAGGCCCATGGAGATTCGAACCGCGCCTGCGCTCTTGCCGTCCCGGTCTTGCAACACGGTCAGGAACTGCTCAAAAGTCATGCGCTCGCCGTTCTCGAAGGCCGCAGCCATGTCTTCCTGGGTGAGACCGTGGGCCAACTCGCCAGCGCCAGGGTTACAGAAGCACCCGGTGCGCAGGGATATTTTGGCGCGCCCAGCCAGTTGATCAATACGCCGGTGGTCAATCAAGGTCTCTTTGGGGTCGTATAAATTGACGGTTAGCGTGCCGCCACGGGCTTCCATGGTGGTCGGCCCATAGACTCGCACCACTGGAGTGCCGTTGCTATGGCGCAGACCAATCAGATTTTCGAGCAGCCAGGCGGTCAAGGTACTTATCCGGTCATGTATTCGGTCGATGCCGATTGACTGCATGTATTTAAGTCCGATTTCGACGGCAGGGATGTTCAGATAATTTAGGGTGCCCTCTTCGAAAGCCTGCTCACCCTCGGCTAGAAAGTGCTTTTCAGCCTGCACTGAGGCGATGGTGATGGTGCCCCCCGCGAACCAAGGCCTGACGAGCTTGGCCAGAGCACTTTTCCTGGCCAACAAGCAGCCAACGCCGGTGGGGTAACCGAACATCTTGTAGAAAGACAGGGGCACAAAGTCGGGCAAGACTTGGGCCAAATCCAGCCGGTTGCTGGGCGCAAACGCCGCGCAGTCCAGCAGAACATCCCATCCTCGCTCACGGGCGTAAGAGACCCACTCCATGGGGTGCTGCACGCCCGAGAAGTTGGACTGCGACGGATAGGCAAAAAGGTTGTTACCACTCATGTTGGGCTGGTCTAGTTGCGCCCGCAGTTGGTCTTCATCGAAGCGCAGGTCTGGCGGAACTACGGGTACATAAGTGACATCCGCACCGCGTCTTCGGGCAAACTCACGAACGCCATTGATGGAATTGTGGTTGTCAAATGACAACAAGTAGCGGTCGCCAGGCCCGAACGGATACGCCTCCCCCACCAGCTTGATTGCGCCGGTGGCGTTGGGAGTGAATATGGCCACGTACTCATCAGGCGGGGCGTTGAAATACTCCAACACCGCAGTCCTTGCCCGCTCCACCAATGCAGTGGTCGCCGATGATGCCGGGCTGTCCGAATGGGGATTTCCAAATATGCCATTATTCAACATCTCGGCAAAATCCCGTACCTGGGAGTCGGCGTACAGCCCGCCGCCGGTATAGTCGAGAAAAACCTGGCCCAGCCGGTCCAAACGTCCGTACTCAGTGCGGCGCAGGTCATCAAGCATCCGGGTAGTTTCGAATACTGGATTTGCTTTCAAGAACTCTTGGAAAGCAGCATCCATCTGGCGATCCGTGTGTCCTGTCGGAGTGGTCATTTTAGTCCCCGGCCCCAAGCTCGGTTGCAGGCTAGATTTGGTTAAAGGCATTCTAGCAAAATCCGGTGAGTGAAACGCGTTTCTTAAAACATTTGGTGTCCAGTCTCTCCAAAAGGTAAACTGTCCCCAAACGCTGCCCAGCGAATGCAGCAGTTTCTAACAAGCTAACGAAACGACAGGAGGAAGACGCAGATGGCTATCCCAAAGCGAATGAAGTTTGGCTCCTTCCTAGGCCCGTTCCATCGGGTTGGTGAGAACCCCACCCTGGCCATTGATCGAGACCTTGAGTTGGTCGAGTGGATGGACAATTTAGGTTTCGACGAAGTTTGGGTTGGCGAGCATCACTCGGCGGGCTGGGAGATTATTGCCTCACCCGAAGTATTCATCGCCGCTGCGGCCCAACGGACCCGGTACATCAAACTGGGCACCGGGGTTGTTAGTCTGCCCTACCATCACCCGCTCATGGTCGCCAACCGAATGGTGCAGCTAGACCATATGAGTCACGGTCGGGTGCTGTTTGGCGTCGGTCCCGGCGCACTGCCCGGTGACGCCTACATGATGGGAATCCCCCACGAGACCCAACGTGAACGGATGGACGAATCGTTGACCACCATCATGCGGTTGTTCACCGAAACCGAACCCATCACCGTAAAGACTGACTGGTTCGAGCTCAACGAGGGCATGCTCCAATTGCGCCCGTTCCAGCAGCCCCATATGCCGATAGCCGTGGCTTCGGTGCAAAGTCCGGCAGGTGTCACGCTGGCCGGCAAACACGGCGCGGCGGTTCTAACCATCACCGTACCCCGCGACCCATCGGCCGGCCCATCCGACCTCAAAGGTCTCTGGGCGATAGCCGAAGAATCTGCCGCAGAACACGGCAAACAGGTAAACCGGGACGATTGGCGATTGGTCCTACCGGTCCACGTCGCTGAATCGAAACAAGAAGCCCTGGACGACATTAGAATGGGCTCCGCCCGCTATCTGAAAGAATACTCAGAGGGCACCAACGGCAGGAAGTCGGTCTTCGACGGCCCCTTGGACAAGGTGGTCGATAATATGGCCGAGGCCGGTTCCTGGTTTGTCGGCACTCCCGACGACATCATTGAAGGAATCAACCGCCTGCAAGAACAGAGCGGCGGGTTCGGAGCATTCCTGGTTCAGACGGTGGACTGGGCTCCCCGGGACAAGATGCTCAAGAGCTACGAATTGTTCGCCCGCTACGTCATGCCCCAGTTCCAGGGCACGGTGGCCAGCACCTACGCCTCGAACCAATGGGCAACCGAGCGCCAAGAAACCCTGGTGGCTGGCCGCGTCCGAGCCATCGACCGGGCCAAACAGGTCTACGCCGACCGGCAAGCCTAGTTTTAAATATTAACCAGCAATTAGTGTAGGGGCACGGCAATGTCGTGCCCCTACGCTTTAGATGACTCAATTCCTTTAGGAGACTCCCCATGCCCGTAGACAAAGAAGAAGAGCTAAAAAGAGTAACCGACCTGAGAGGGTTTCGATATGGTCTGCACGACTTCTTGGCAGAAGTCGACCCGGATTTCTTGAAGGCGGTCAACGACACCGTCGAATCCCAGTACATCAATACCCAGATACTGGACCGCAAGACCAAAGAACTGGCCATCATCGTGGCCTGCATATCCCAGGTCGACATGGCATCGCACTTGCAGATTCACATGCACGCGGCGGTCCAAGCGGGCGCTACTGGCGCGGAAATCCTGTCCATCATTAATCTGGTCGGCGACTGGATTGGCCACGTGGCCAGAATCAGGGCCTTGGAAGCCTGGCGCATCTACTTCCGGCCAGACCTACCAACCATCGACCGCGTCATCGAGCTACGAGAAACCGCCAAATAGCGACCAACTCAGGGATTGCAATTGGCTCCACCGGCGTAGGGGCGGGTTTCCAACCCGCCCTGTCTGTTGCAAACCACGCTCGTGCCAGCTAAGGCTTTTGTGCGCCTAGCTGCATAGCTTCGACCAACGCAATGGCTGAATAAAAAGGCAGGTTAGGAACCTGCACCTACGGACGCGCTGGGGTCGGACTATGGCGCTGACTAAATCCCCAGCAGCTTTTCCAGGTTTTTGTGTAGAATGGCCTCTTTCTCGTCCTGGGTCAGGCTTTCCAGGCTCAATAGCCATGACACCGGCCAGTCGATGGCCATGTCGAAAGGCCAGTCGGTGCCGAAGACCACTCGGTCGATACCCACGCTGTCGATAAGATAACGCAGCGCCGGCTCGCTGTGCGTGAGGCAGTCATAGTAGAACTTGTCCAGGTAAGTGCTGGGCGGCTGTTGAATGTTAACTCTGGCCTCTTGGCGCACCTCCCAGCCCCGGTCCATGCGACCAATGCCGTAGCAGGTGTAACCACCGCCGTGGCAGAGGCAGACCTTCAAGTCGGGACAAGCGTCCATGACACCACCAAAGACAAATGCGGCGAAGGTCAGTGCCCGGTCAGCTGGATTCCCGATTGTGTTAGGCACGTGATACCGATTTAGCCTGCTGTTCGCCACCGTGTCGCCACCCTGGTGCACCAATATCACCGCGCCCAGGCTCTCCGCAGCCTTCCAAAACGGCAGAAATTCCTTCTCGTCGAAGGTCTTGCCATTCACGTTGTCGCCAATCATCGCGCCCTTTAGGCCTAGACCCATGCTCCGTTCCAACTCAGAGATGGACGCCTTGATGTCCTGCATCGGCAAGGTAGAGAACCCAGAGAACCGGTCGGGACGGTCTTTGACCAACTTGGCAACGTAGTCGTTGCACTCTTGGGCCATTTGGGCGACTGTGGTTTTGTTCCCGTCGTAGTTGTAGAAGTAGGCGTTGGTGGACAACACCTGGACATCAACGCCCAACGAGTTCATGTCCGCCAGTCGTTCTTCGGGAGTCCATGTCGTCTTCGGATTGTTACGGTGGATGCTCATGGTCTCCGGAGGCAGTCCATGCCAGCTTTCGCCTTTTTTGCTGGCGCTAATAAAACCCTCCGGCGTGATATGAGCGTGAATGTCGATGGTCCGCATTGGAGCTCCTTCAGTTTCGATGTAAGCGGGTAGGAAATTCTTGCAACTTCAAACTGCGTATCTATCCCCTCCCCCTCGCAAGGGTGAGGGTTAGGTCCGACGAAGTCGAGACTCTCGACGGAGTCGGAGATGGGGCACTCTTTTAAGCAGAACAAGTCTTAATTCGAAGAGTAACCCCCATCCTAGCCTTCCCCCGAGACGGGGGAAGGGACTTTTAGTTAAATCCAGGCTAAACCCCAATCACCCGCACTCGGTGGTTATTACTGTCGGCCACGAAAATGTTGCCCTGGGCGTCGATGCCGCAGCCGTGGGGACGGCCCATGCCTGCCTCGGTTGCTGGCCCGCCGTCGCCCTCGCCGCCCAACTTTCCGCCAGCAATAGTGGTCACGATTCCAGTCGCAACGTCGATGACGCGGATGGCGTGATTCTCGGTGTCCACCACCACCACGTTGTCTTGGGCATCGCAGCGCAGAGCCTTGGGCGAACCCCAAGTGGCGGTCAACGCTGGGCCGCCGTCTCCTTCATAACCCCGTTCGCCGTTACCGGCCACGGTGCTCATGATTCCATTGGCGTCCACCTTGCGGACTCCATTACCTTCGCGCTCGGCAATGTAGGTATTACCCTTACTGTCCATGCAGACCGCCCTTGAGCCAAGAAAGCTGGCTTCCAAGGCCGGTTTGCCGTCTCCCGTGCGCTCTTTTTTTCCATTCCCCGCGAAGGTATTGACGATTCCGGTGGCCAAGTCCAAACGGCGTATCCGCTGGTCTTGGATATCGGCGATGAGCAGCCCACCCTTGCCGTCCAAGAAACAATCGTTCGGCTCCCGGAACATCGCCTTATTACCCGGCCCGCCGTCGCCGCTGTAGCCCTCTTCGCCAGTGCCAGCCACCGTGGTGATGATGCCGGTGGCCGCGTTGACCTTGCGGACCGCAGCGTTCAGACGATCGACTATATAGATGTCGCCGTTGTTCCGGTCAACCTGAAGGGAATAGGGTTCCCGCATAGTCGCTTGAGTAGCCGGGCCGCCGTCTCCCGAGTAACCGGCCTCGCCGTTACCAGCCACGGTCGTCACAATGCCGGTGGCCTTGTCGACTCGCCGTATCACATGGTTCTTACACTCGGAATAGAAAAGGTTCCCTGCGGCGTCGAAATCGCACATGAACGGCTCATTGCAGACCGCCTTGTCCGCTGGGCCGCCGTCCCCGGCGTAACCTATGTCGCCAGTACCCGCATAGGTCTGTATTTTCCCTGATTCAAATGACATTTGGTTTATTCTCCGTAATTTAGTTGGTTGCGGGCGGCAGAAATCCCCCAACCCCCCTTTCGTAAAGGGGGGTTGGGGGGATTTTAGATTTATTTTGTCTCCTCGTTGTACCAGTCCAAGATCTCGCTTCCGGTCATGAAGACTACATCGTCGAACTGGCGAATGTACTCAAATATCTTGTCGTAGTACTTGATGCGGTGGGCCGCGCCAGTGATGTAGGGATGGGTGGATACGCACATGATGCGGGCGCTTTCCTCGCCCTCGCGGTACAGGGTGTCGAAATGGTCCTTGGCCCGCTCGAACAATTCGGGAGAACGATGGTGCTGCACCAAGTACACCGGTATGTCGTTTAACTCCACGGTGTAGGGGAGGGCCACCAAGCTGCCCGACTTCACCTTCATGGGGTAGGGCTGGTCGTCGTTGCACCAGTCGGCCACGTACTCAATTCCCTCTTCAGCCAGGATGTCGGGCGTGTCAAAAGTCTCAGCCAAGCCTGGGCCCATCCAGCCACGAGGCGCAGTGCCGGTGAACTCTTTGATGGTTCTGATGGTCTTCTGGATTGCGACCCGTTCGTCGGGCTCCTTATTAATCACCCGCTGGATGTAGCTGTGGGCCAGCATTTCCCATCCGGATTTCACGCTCTCTTCCACAATTTGCGGATAGCTGAGACACACCGAAGCGTTCAGACTCACGGTAGCCCGGATACCGTGCTTATCCAGCACCTGCTTCATGCGCCAGAAGCCCACCCGCAGTCCGTAGTCGAACCACCCAAAGTTGGGAATGTCTGGTATGACCGACACGCCCTGGGGCGTGGGTAGCACCGTCCGGGCCATCGGCTCGTTGATGTCCCACTCCTCCACATTGATGACCGGCCACACCGCCACCCGCGCGCCGCCAGGCAACTTCAAAGGTTTGCGGTCGAATATCGGCGAAAAATCAGCTCTGGGGTTAGCCATATTAGCTCCTACCTAGGGTACGAAATCCCCCCAGCCCCCCTTTACGAAATGGGGGCTTTAGTTATCCCCATTTAATAAACGAGGCCTTTGACTTCCCCTTTCGTAAAGGGGGACTGAGGGGGATTTTGGGCGCGCTCCGCTGAATGCTGTCGGCTGGCTAAAGACCCAGCGCCTTCAACCCAATCTTTGCCAAATCCTCATCCTCTTGGGCGGCCAGTCCACTGACGCCGATTCCGCCCATGATGGAACCGTTCTGGTGAAGAATGACAACTCCGCCTTGGACGGCGGCCAGCATGGGGTCGCCCATCTCAGCCACGGTGCGGCCCTGGCTAGCCAACCGCTCGGCATAGTCCTTGGAATCCTGTCCGGACAGGGCACAGGTGTAGGCCTTGCGAAGGGCCATCCGCTTGGGAACTTCGCGGCAGCGGTCCATGCGGGCGTAGCTGATGATGCTGCCTGTGTCGTCAACGATGGCAATTGCCAGCGGTCGGTCCGGTTCTTTATTGGCCTCGGCCAAGATGACCGCTATCGCCTCTTGTGCCTGGCTCAATCCCAACATCGGCTTGTCGTACATAAGAAAAATCCCTCGTGCAGAATGGTATGGGCCATTCTAACCGGGGGGTACATGCGTGGCAAGGAATTTTGGAATGGGGTCAGCGGTCAGCGAGGGGCGGAAATCCCCCTCGCCAATATCCCTAAAGCAAATTACCGATGGTTAACCAGTAGAAGACGATGTACATCCCCGCGATGACCATCAGCCATGATCCCACCGGCGCTACGTAGGGCATAGCCTTGCGCAGTGCTCCGACCATGGCGGTCTTGAAGAAGGCCATGCCAATGGTCAACGCCATGATGACCACGCCCATCCCCAAGGCGTACAACAAGAACTGGCCCAAAGATGTGAAGATGCTAGACACAGCCAAGCTGGTTCCCACCACCGACAGGAAGATGGGCAAGGTACAACTCAACGATGCAGTGCCGTAGCTAATTCCGAAGATGAAGTAGCCCTTCATGCTGACCTGTCCGGGGTCTCCCAACTTACTGGCGGCACGGGCAGCGAACCCGTTATAGAGCTTCCCTCCGCCGATCATCCAAGAACCGACCAGAGCCAGAATGACACCAATCACCAATCCTAACCAGGGAAGAACATCCACGATGAACCCACGAGCTCCCAGGCCGATGACCAATCCAACTGACCCGAACAGCACCACGAAGCCAGCGGTAACGGCGCTGCCGACGACAAGGGCCTGACTCAACTGCTTGACCGGATGGGACTCTCCGGCCTCATCTTCTGCATCGCCAAGGTACAAGCCCAAGTAAGCAGGCAACATGGCAAACCCACAGGGGTTGACCGCCGAGGCCATACCCACTGCGAAGGCAAATCCTAGTGGCGCCAGGAGTCCCCAGCCGCCCAGCTTGGAACTGGAACTGCCGGACAGACCTTCGACAAAACCGTTCACGCCATCGATTCCACTATCGCCGCCAATTAAGATGGCGCCGATAAAGGCCGTCGCCAACGCCACAGTCGCCACGACCACCGGCAGCAAAACGCTGCGCATGTAGTTGCGGCCTTCCAGGTTCGTCACTCTAAGTGCTTGAAACATGCCTAGGGACTCTCCATTTGTGTGACCGGAAATTCGAGTGCGTCGGCCAGTCTGACTGCTCGGATGCTGCCTAATACTACGCAACGTTCCGCAGATTAGGATTCACGTAGCCTCAGAACTTATTTTATCCAGCCGTACACCCTAAAGACATGTAATGCATGCCGATTGCAGCTATACCAGGTCTTATAGCAGCACTCCATGAGGCGCTAATCCCGCAAACCGCTCTGGGTGCATCGCCTCCGCCAAGCCTTCCAGCACGTCCACCACCCTGGGACCGTGGCGAGTGGGAATCCGGCCATCAAAGAGGAATACTTGGTCTTTTCGCACGGCAGGAAGGTCGTTCCAGCCCTTTAGTTTGGTCAGTTTCTCCGCTGTCTCCAGACGCACGCGGTCCGGTTCGAAGGCACAGGGCATCACCATCAAATACTCTGGAGCGTAATCGCGTATTTCTTCCCAGGTGAGTTCACGCGAAAGACCTCCCTTCACCGCCAAACCCTCTTCTCCGCCAGCCAGCTCCACCAATTCAGGCACCCACTGCCCAGTATTTCGCAGCGGGTCCAGCCAGTCGAGACACAACACCTTGGGCTTTGCTTCGCTATCCGCCACGCCGTCCACTACCGTTTGAACTCGATGTTGCAGCGAATCTGCCAATGCATCGCCACGGGGAGCAATTCCAGCAGCCGAAGCAATATTACGCACATTTTGCAGAATGTCGGCCACACAATTCGGTCGGATGGTCAGTATCTCGGGCTGATAGTCCAGTACCTTGGCCGCAGTCTCAAAGACCGACCCACTGGAGATGGCGCAGACCTCGCAAAGTTCCTGGGTAATAATCAGGTCGGGTTTCAAGTCTCGCAGCAGGTCGCCGTCGATCCAATAGAGGGGATTACTGTTGGCTCGCGCCTGCTGGACGATGCCGTCTATTTCTTCGCTGGCCAGGTGGGTAATCTGCCGCACGCTTTGGCTGACCACCGGCTTGGTAGCCGTGTCATCGGGGTAATCGCAGGCATGGGAGACCCCAACCAACTGGTCGCCCAGTCCCAGGGCGTAAACCATCTCGGTGGCGCTGGGTAATAGAGAGCAAATGCGCATGCGCCAAGTATAGATTGCCCGTCTTCGTCCTATCAAATCCCCAGCCAAATCCCCAGCCAAATCCCGTCCGCAAGCGTGCTAAAATTGCTGCGCACCATTTACAAGACCGATTCGAGGCCCAATTGACAGCAAAAATCCTAGACGGACAGGCTTTGGCCAAAGAAATCCGAGCGGAAGTCGCAAGCGATGTGGCCGAGATTGTGCAGAAGCACGGCGTCACCCCCGGCTTGGCGGCAGTGCTGGTGGGCGACGACCCTGCATCGGCCATCTACGTGCGCAATAAGCGCCGGGCCTGCGACGAAGTGGGCATGTTTAGCGAGACCTTTGAGATGCCCGCAGACTCGACCCACGACCAGGTCTTAGCCTGCGTCCAGAAATTAAATGCCGATTCTCGGTTCCACGGGATTCTGGTCCAATTACCCCTGCCGTCCCAGATTAACGAACACTCGATAATCGAATCGATTGACCCGAACAAGGATGTGGACGGAATTCACCCGTTCAACGTTGGGAAGCTGGTTCAGGGACGACCCGATTTCGTGTCCGGAACCCCCGCCGGCATCCAGCAAATATTGGTGCGCAACGGCCACGACCCAGCCGGGGCGAACGTGGTCGTCTGTGGCCGCAGCGACATCGTGGGCAAACCCATGGCCCTGCTGCTCATGCAACGGGGCAAGGGTGCCAACGCTACGGTCACCGTCTGCCACACCGGCACCAAGAATATGGCCGAAATTACCCGCCAAGCTGACATCCTGGTGGTCGCCATCGGACGCCCCAACGCCATCACCGCCGACATGGTAAAGGAGGGTGCGGTGGTCATCGACGTTGGCATCAACCGGGTCGACGACGCCTCACGTAAACGTGGCTACCGGCTGGTAGGCGACGTGGACTTCGAAGCAGTGTCTGAAAAAGCCTCGGCCATTACCCCTGTTCCCGGCGGTGTTGGGCCCATGACCATCGCCATGCTGCTGGTTAACACCGTCACCGCCGCCCGCATCAGCATCCACGGACGGGAAAGCTAACAGCGGTCGCAAATGCTCACCTCTGATTTTGACTACCACCTTCCCCCGGAGCTGATTGCCCAGTCTCCCATCGAGCCCCGCGACTCATCCCGCCTCATGGTTTTACACCGGGACACCGGAGCCCTGGAGCACCGCCAGTTCAACAATCTTTTGGAGTACCTGCGCCCCGGCGATGTGATGGTCTTCAACCAGAGCCGGGTCATCCCCGCCCGCCTCTACGGCCGCCGTACTGACACCGGCAGCAAGGCAGAATTCCTTCTACTCCGCAGAAATGCCGACGGCACCTGGCAAGCCATGGCCCGACCGGGCCGCCGACTAAGGCCAGGCGTGGTGGTGGAGATTGACGAATTGGGGGAGCCAAAATCCCCCCTCAGTTCCCCCTTTAACAAAGGGGGGTTGGGGGGATTTCAGGTCGAGATTGTGACTTCCCACGAGGACGGCCTGAAGACGGTGCGCCTATCTACTGAAGAGGGCATTGAGCGATTCGGCCATACCCCACTGCCGCCGTACATCAGGGAGAAGCTGGACGACCCAGAGCGATACCAAACGGTGTATTCCCACCAGCCAGGCAGCGTCGCCGCCCCCACCGCCGGACTGCACTTCACCGACGGCCTACTTTCGAAAATCCGTGAATTGGGCGTGGAGACGGTGTTCGTGACCCTGCACGTGGGCCTGGACACCTTTAAGCCGGTGGACGAGGACGACCCAACCGAGCACAAAATACACACCGAGCATTATCAGATTGACAGCCAAGCCGCCGACGCATTGAACCGGGCCAGAACTGACGGCAGGCGCATCATCGCCGTGGGTACAACCTCGGTGCGGGTGCTGGAGCAGGCAGCGCTGGACATGGAACAGAAGGGCCAGACCGCCCTATCACCCATCGAAGGCGAGGCCAGTCTCTTCATACTCCCCGGCCACACCTTCCGCCTGGTGGACGCCATGGTCACCAACTTCCACCTGCCCCGCTCAAGCCTGCTAATGCTGGTGTCTGCGTTTGTGGAGAGTGGTGCGAACGGCTCCGCTCATCCTGAGCTCCGACCAAATGTCGAGAGTCTCGATGAAATCGGACCTGTCGAAGGACGGGCGCGGGTGATGGCTGCTTACGGTGAAGCGATTCAGCAGAAGTACCGGTTTTATAGCTTTGGGGACGCTATGTTAATTTGGTAACCACTTATTCATCCGAGTTGGAGACCCCATGATGCCTCGACATCCGGATCAGCTATCCGACGAAGAATTAGACTCCTGGGTCCAAAAACTAGTAAACGACCGCCACCCTGAAGGACCAACACTTGACTACAAACAAGAGCTAGACATCGGCAAAAAATCTGGAAAAATCGAATTCGTAAAGGACATCACATCGTTTGCGAACGAGCTTGGAGGCACTCTGATATACGGAGTTCCTGAAGAACGAAGTAGCAAGCAAGAAGCTCCGATTCCCTCATCAACATACGGAATGGATCCGCAACCGGGGTTAATCGAGACGTTGGAAAACCTGTTGTCAGACGCGATTTCCCCATTGCTCCCCGAATATCGACTTCGTTCGTTTCCGGTTTCTAAGTTCCCCGGAAAGAACTGCTATATCGTCTGGACCCCTGAAAGCTGGTTTGGTCCCCATATGGTGTCCGGTTATGAAGATAATCGGTATTACCGCCGAGGGCAATATCGAACCGTACGGATGAGCGAAAGGGATGTCGAGGAGCGTTATCAACGACGCGCGAATTTGCGTCTAGCTGCCGAGAGCTTTCCTCCGTCCGATGGTGCAATGCAACTTTTAAACCGTTACGTCAGGAATGTAGCCAAAACTACGCTCATCATCACACCTTTGCTTTCTATTCCGAACCGCGTTGAATTTGCTGAATCCCGAATTCAAGATTGGCTGAGAGACAACACTCTTTGGCAGAGTTGGATACCATCGATGTATGGTGTGCGAACATTTGAGTCTCACGGAGTCCGTGATCGGGCTGATGTGGAAATACACCGGAATGGAGGATTGGTCGCGTGTCACTATACGCAAATCGACGACGAATCCCGGCCCGGTAGCATTGCATACGAAGCCGAGCTCACGGAATTGGAGGAAAGAATTACAATCGCAGCAAAATTCTACCGAAGTATCAATTACCATGGGCCTCTGATTGTGTCATTTCAAATTCTCTGCCCTGACGGTTACGCCCTTTTTCTAAATAGGCCAAATGGGCGTTCGATTCCTCTCGAACCGAGTGGTACAGATATAAAATTTCAGTTCGAATATCCATCTTCAGAACTGATTTCCAATACCAAATCATTATTGACGAGCGTTGCAGATAGACTGTATCAGGCATTTGGAATTTGGAAATCTGACCCTATGCGGTAATCAGCGCGATTCAATTGTGATAAGACCAAAAATTACGTCGGATTGCGGTCCACCTCATAACGAGTTTGTTTTAGAAGGCCAATTACTTATCGTTCCGACCGCTCTTGTAAATTCGAACTTCCCTCACGCCACCGTCAGCCGCACCTCGCCCAAAGGATTGATCTGGAAATGGGCCTGGTCGCCTTGCTTGAGAAACTTGGTGGTGACAATACTGCCGGTCATCACAATCATGTCTTTTTTGAGGCTCTTGCCGCGCTCGGCCAGGGTGTTGGCCAGCCAGGCCAAGGCGTCCAGCGGATGGCCCAATGCGTCGCCACCCTTGCCTTCGCCAGCCGGTTGGCCGTTGATGGTCATGACTCCCGAAGCCGCAGCCAAATCCATGCCTTGCCAATCAGTCACCTGCTGGCCCAGCACCACACCGGCGTTCCAAACGTTGTCTGCAGCTACTCCCAGAAAGAACAGGTTCGAGTAATCGGCGTCTCGGTCTTCGATTAGCTCGAATGCTGGCATCAATGCGGCCACGGCTTTGGAGACCATGTCTCGGTTGTAAGGAGCGGACGCGGCGGGCAGGTCGGCCGACAGCAGCACCGCGATCTCACACTCGGCACCCAAACGAACGTAGTCCGAGGCTTTGATGGTGACTGGCGAGTGATGAACCCCGCTGGCAAAGATTACACCAGAACAGGGATGACCGAACCCCACCATTTTTTGCATCACAGGCGTGGTCAGGGCAATTTTATAGCCGACCATGGCCCCGCGCTCGGGTGCCAACAATTCGTGGAAAGCCTCTTGAATATCGTAGGCCTCGTTAATGTCCCTAGGCGCGAATGCGTCGGGTATGGGCTGATACTTAGCCCTGGCCTGGTGCGCCTCATGCAAGAATTGCGCCGCCTGCTGAACCCTGTCTTCACCGGCCATTCCAGTCCTCCATTAGCTTCAAGTAGACCTATGATAGCCCATACTAGGCCAACTGAAGCAACTGCAACACGTTCCCGTCGGGGTCTTTGAAAGTGGCGACCCAGCCGCCCCAACTCTCCTGCTCCGGTTGGCGGACAAACTCCACCCCCGCTGCGGCCAACCGGGCGGCTTCGGAATGAATGTCATCCACGCCCAGATGGGGCATAATTCGGAACGGGTCTTTCGACCGCCCGGATACCTCGCTATGGCGACCAATGTTAAACCGCACTTCGCCAAGCTCAAAGGCGATGAAGTCATCGTGGCGAGAGTGTAGCGGCAGGCGGAGCACGTCGTTGTAAAAATCAAACATACGCTCCAAATTCCCAGTCCAAAACGTAACACCAATAACGCCGGTTATCATGTCATCCCCCTAATAAATAACGACCGGCTGGTGTGCTCACCAGCCGGTCGTTTCTGTTCTCGCCGGGCGTTTCGGTTCTCAAATGAGCCTGGGTTTAGACTTCGGAGAGTTCGCCCCGGCGCTTGGCCGCAGCGCAACGAGGACATAGCCCGTAGAAATCGACCCGTTGCCAGGCGACTTCAAAGTCGGAACTGCCCGCAATCTTCTCGCGCAGACCCAAAACCACGTCCTGCACGTCATGACTGGCTTCGGCGTCGATTACATTCTCGCATTCGATGCAGACCAGGTTAACGTGGGGTTCCATATTGGGCTCGTAGCGCGACATTTTCTGGAACGGAAGTTCCTGAATGAGGCCGCTCTTCTGCAGCACGCCCAAGGTGGAATAGATGGTGGCCAGAGTCATGGATGGGAAATGACCTTTGACCCGCTCATAAATCTGTTGCACGGTGGGGTGATCCGTTGAGTTGAGAATCACCTCGGCGATTGCCAGCCGTTGCGGAGTGACCCTTACAGCCCACTCACGCATCCGCTCGACAAGCACTTGCTGAGTTAACATTGAATCTCCTTGGATTTACCTGAGAAATCTCCCGAAATCACCGGGAAGTTGCTCGTTTCGAACTCGAAATAAGTCAATCCGACTCACGACGAATTCAGTCCAACTATAACCGGATTCAGTCGTCCAGGCAACCCCAATCATCAATAATCTAAACTATGTTTATTCAAAATCATGGGGTTAGACGGTCATTCCCAAGCCAATTTTCACCGCCTGTAAATAGGCTAACCGTGGGCGTGGGACAATTCAGGATTTTCAGCTATAATACGGCCCCCGGAGAGATGGCTGAGTGGCCGAAAGCGCCGGTCTCGAAAACCGGTATGGGGGCAACCTCATCGTGGGTTCGAATCCCACTCTCTCCGCCATAATAGGCGTAAAAAAGCCCCTGGCTATGTAGCCAGGGGCTTTTTGTTTTATAGCCACTATCCCAGGCATGAAATAGCCCTGCCAAAAAGTGACTAGAAATCTAGTTCAGAATTCAATTCGTCGAGAGAGATAGTCCGGCCTTCCTGGATATCATTAATGCTTTGCCGAAGCTGGCTCATGAGATCGGGGTCCCCCATAATCTCCATTGTCTCCTGTAGCGACTCGAACAACTCCCACGACATCAGCGCCATGACCGGAACACCGTACCGGGTCAATGGTATGCACCCAGGACTGCCGCTCAATTCGGCGGATAGATGGGTAAGTTTATTGCGGGCGTCGGTTATTGACATGCCGTTCGCTATTTCATTTTTCTTGGTCGCCACGGTCCACCTCTAGTCACAAATTCTAATCAAGCAGACCTTGTCTCAAGAGTCTACGGGCTAGGGAATATATATCGTCGCGGTCTCTATCCCTACGTATCCCAATAACCGCCACGACTACAACTTTTCCATCGGCGTCAATCCGGTAAATTATCCGGTACCGCTGCCCAACGGCTCGGCAGCTTCGGTACCCAGACAGAGTAGATGTTAGATGGGTGCCTTGTTTCTCTGGTTCATCGGCCAGCGCGTAAGCCCGGTCGATTAGTTGTTTCTGAATGCGCTTGTCTGAGATATCCCGAACCATTTGCGCTGCTGTAGCTGTTATTCTGACTTCATAGCGCACTTGTTGTACAATAAATTTACAGTATGTTGTACATTAATTCAAGCGTTCGAACTAAATTTGCATCATCCTTTTCACCTACTGAGAATTCATAACTTGCCTCCGGCCCCAAGCGTCAATACAATCGACAACTGCAAGTCATTTAGCTTAGCGCCACAGTACTGGGAGGCGGCATCATGGCAGAAGAACTGGGCCGAGTTCAGCGGCCCTCGGCAGGACAATACGACGGGCGGCGCAAGCTGCTCTTGGTGCCTTTGGTCTATGGCCCTCAGGCGGACAACCCCGAAGGCGCCGCTGTACTGCAAAGGTACTGGGAGCAAATGCAGACCCAGGTCGAAGCCCTGACGAGTGCGCTGGGTGGGTTACAGCACATTTATCACGAGAGTCTGACCGTTGGCGGCGATGAGGGCCTGCAACAACTGGAGGCCGCGGACCAACGCAGCTACGGCTTCATCGTCGGCAGGACCGAGTATGGAGCAGTCTTAGAGCCAACCGAGGACATGGACGTTCTGTTGGAGACCTTGGATCTCCAGCGTTGCATGATGATTCCCTTGGCCAGCGCCAGTGTGGGGTCAAGACTCCAGGAATGGCACTCGGACAGCAACCGCCAACGCTACGAATACATCGCCAACCAGATAGACAGCACCCTGCTGGAGAACGAGACTGGTCTGCTACTTATTAGCGAGCGACATCAGGTGCAATTCCCCAATGACATCGAGGTGTTCTACGTGTCACCGCCAGCTCTGGAAGAGTACCGCCGCTGGTTCCAAAACTGGGCAGAACAACAACAAGCGGCGGCCACAGCGGCGAGAGAAGCATCGGCAGACGACGGCGAGTCCACTGAGTTAGACGAAGAATAGTGGCGAAGAGCTGCACCCCCATCCTAACCTTCC
>JABMNL010000001.1 GCA_013204585.1 SAR202 cluster bacterium
CCCGAAAGCAGGCCCGAAAGCAGGCCAGACAACCAGAGCAGGCCCGAAAGCAGGCCAGACAACCATAGTGGCTCTAGCGACCGGGGAAGCTCCAATAGTCAGGGGCAAGGCAGTCGTCCTTAGATCAACGGCACGGTGCAGAGAACGCATACAGTTCGGTATCGACAAAAGAGGGTGGCAACTTGCCACCCTCTTTTCACATGAGGTCGAGTTTTTTCGAACTTGTGAATTCGCCGCTGCTGGCCCTAGTGCGTCCTCCTTTTCTTCCCCAGCATTCCGGCGCCTACAGGCTCGACTTAGTAGGCTCCCTGTGAAAACCTGATATGGATGTTAGCGACAGGGAAATGGCTGCTTTTTTCGAAGATTTTTGCGCTGGTGGCTCCCGCCGCCGGCTTGTTCTTGTTTGTCCCCTGGCCCACCAACGTGAACGCCGAAGAACTGGATTTTGGTGGAAACGGAGGGTCCAAGTCAGGGGCCGGTGAATTCTCTACGTTCGTGCCTCAGGGAGACCGTGCTCTGATCGGCAAGATTCCGGCGGGTATTAAAGACGCGTCAATAGAGATTACCGCCGATGGTGACCTGGATATTGAACTCTGGGATGGCGATGTGTTCGTGGTCGGCTGGGAGGCCAATGGCGGTGTTGCGCTAATCCACGGCGAGGAAGCGACCACCGGCGATTACAATGGCGTGCAAATTAGTTGGAGCGGCTGGAACGGTATTAATGGCAACCTAGGCAAAGAGTCCATCAAGCTTTCCGGCACAACGAAGAACGCCTTTGTGATGAAGGTCTTTGGCTACGAGGCCGGAAACGTTGAGGTCGACTATTCCTGGGTGGGCGCCGGAGTTAAAGGCCCAGCACTTAACGGCTCCGCCAATTTCTCCACATTAGTTCCCCGAAACGGCCGAGCAACTATTGGAACGATTCCTGAGGGTGTCGATGGCCTGCAAATTGACCTCACGTCGGCCAACGACCTGGACATTGAGCTCTGGGATGGAAAGACATTTGTGGTTGGCTGGCAGATTGACGGGCGGAAATCATTAATCTACGGACACGCGCCGGTCAGCGGGCTCTACAACGGGGTAAGAATCTCGTGGAGTGGCTGGGACGGAGCGTTCGGAAACAAGGGCAACGAGTCCATCAGAATCTCAGGCACGACCCGGAATCCGTTCGTAATGAAGGTGTTCGGCTACCAGGGTGGCGACGTGAACGCGGATTACAGTTGGGGGTTGGAAACCGCCGTTGCGTTGGTGAAGCCCGCTCCGACCCCTGCGCCAGCGGTAACCCCTGCGCCCACCATTGCGCCCACTCCTACGCCAAGCCCAACACCTGCGCCTCTGCTATCCGCCAAAACGGTCAAGACTTGGGTCGCGGGGTTTGGCGCCAATTGGAGCTATGGCCCCAACTGGTCTCCCTTAGGCGCGCCGACCGGTGACGAGCGAATCATCATTGAAGGGAGCGCTTCCCAGTCTCAAATCCCCATCATGGACGTCGATTTCACGTTAACCACTGGGACGCTTGAGATTGGGCCGGTGAATTCCATGTTAACCGTGGATGAGAGAGTCACATTTATAAACAATGGGACCGTCAACGCCAAGGGCGATGTGCTGAGCAGCGGCACCATGGTCAACAACGGCACCTATAACAACGAAGCAGCAATCGTTGCGGTAGTCAACGTTGGAGCTTTGAGCAGTTTGGCCAGCTTCGTTAATAATCTGGGCGCGGTGCTAAACAATACAAAGGATGGCACCAGCAGCGGCGTAATTATCAACGCCTGTGGTGGGACTGTTAATGATTCCAGCGGGCTAATCAAGGTCACTCCCGCTCCCTGCATCTGGACCGGGGCCGGTGGCAACGACAACTGGTCGAACCCGGCCAACTGGGCCAACGGCGTAGTGCCGCCAGAAGCTCATCCGGTGGTCATTAACGGGGAAGGAAGCAGCAATGCGAAGGTGACCCTGGATGTCGACCTGTTGCTAACATCCCGGTCTTTAAGCGTTGGGTCTGGCGACACTTTGACCATCGGTACCGGCTCAATCGCCAAACACATTACGCTGTCGGTCAAAGAACCGGGCGGATTGCTGACTAACCTCGGCACCGTGGCAATCACGAATTACTCTAGCCTTCAGCGAGACTCGTTGGCGACCATCGACAATGTCGGCGGAACTGTGAGAAACGCTTGCCGGGGCAACACCCATGTCGGCGGTGTGACTGGCCCGTCCATTGTGCAGGACTCCTGTTTTTGGGATGGCGGAGGAGCAACCCAGAACTGGTCTGAAGCGGCCAATTGGGACTCTGACACCGTACCGCTACCCGACGATTCAGCGTTAATCGGGGCTGGTGCCACGGTCGACTTGGACACATCTTTTAGTCTTGGCTCGCGAGGCATCCTTACGATTGGCACAGGGCAAACTCTCAACGTTGGAGATGGGATTGCTCTTGGCGTTATCGATGGCGGCTCACTGTGGATAAACGGTGTCCTAAATCTTAACGGCGGGACGTTGCTCTACAAGAATCCTGGGCTGCTCACCAATCACGGGACGGTCAACATCAATGGCGGAACTTTCACCAGCGAGGGGGACTTTCTGGCGAACAAGTCGGACGGGAAGATAAACAATGTTGGCGGCCTCATTTCCAATGGAGCTGGGTCCAGTCTTGCCAATGCAGGGACCTTGGTTAATGACGCCGAATCGACTTTCGTTCACGGCGATTCCGCCACGCTGGTTAATACCGGCACGTTCACCAATGCCGGGGCGTTCAACACGTCGAGCCAAGCTGGGGCGGTGACCAACTCCCAGGGCGGAACTCTGGTGAATAGCGGGATATTGAACCAGGGTGGCTTGGGAACATTTTCCAACCTGGCAGGCTCAAAAATCACCAACTCAGGCCGTATCAACATGATTGGGAGTCTGTTCGACAACCGGGGCACGATTGAGAACACTGGCACGCTGGAAGTCTTTCACTTTGGCTCGTATCAGAACCAACTCGGCCAATTGGAGAACCAGGTTGGCGGAACCTTCGCCAACTCGGGATCAGTGTCCAATTTGAGCGGCAGCACCATCAACAATGCCGGATTAATCGACAACAACAGAAGTCTGGTCAATGCTGGAACGATGAACAACCTCTGTGGCGGAACGATTACTGGCCCGGTCAATGGCAATCGGCCGGTGGTGAGCGCCTGTTAGGACAGGCAAGTTTAGTGTTTGCGTTTAGCAATCAGCCGGGCGGCAATTGCATTTGGTGATACTGGAGTAATGACGGTATCGCCCGGACGTCGGTCTGGATGATTGTTCTGGCCCGGAGTTTTGGATAGATTTCACGCACCGGCCCATGACGATGGGCAAAGTAGGGTGCAGACCGTTACGGCGGGTCACGCGGGATTGCAGCCTCAGTTATCTAGAGGCTTATGAAGGGGAATTAAACATATGTCCGGTCAAGCATTTGCCTGGAAGGAATTAAACGAATCTCAGCGGGAATACTATTGCGCGCTCTTGGAGCAAAACCGAATACAAGAGCGGTTCATGCCGATGGATGAAGGGCATGACATGGCAAACCCAGTGAGAATCCCTAACCCATTGACCTTGGAATCAATCCAAGAATTTGCCGTGGTGGACCGGCAAGTACACTCAAGCAGACAGCGTTACGCCAAGGCGATTAACGCAGTCCACGACGAGATTAACCCTCGAAACCTGATACCCCGGTGCTGGGCCGCCCGCTTGGCACCGGATTGTTATGTCGACTAGCCACAGCTAAGAATCGAGGCAGTTATGCTGGCTAGCAGGTCGGAAAATTGTCCCTTCCCCCGCGACGGGAGAAGGTTAGGATGGGGGCAGAACCTCGTCGTAAGCCCCACCTTATAGAACCAGTATCCGTCCCTCAACCGACCCCGGCCCCACGTCTAGCACCCCTATCGATGGCACCACCTTGAACCGCCGCTTGCCAGCCGCGCCGGGGTTGAATAACTTTAGCGGCTCCCGGTCTTCATGAAAGGCAATGTGGCTGTGGCCGTAGACGACCACGTTAGCCTCAGCTTCCAGATAAACTGAAAGGCCAGCCGTGTCACCTTCTTTGGGAACTTTGACGATGTGGGTGAGATAGATACGGCAGCCGCCTAATTCGATGATTTCCACCTCGGGGAATTCGGACTCCGGCCCCTCGCGGTCGTTATTGCCCCGCACCGCCGTCACCGGCGCAATTTCCGACAGTTGTTCGATAATGCACCCTGTGCCGATGTCCCCCGCGTGGAGGATGTGTTCAACCCCTTTCAGTAGCGGCGGCACGCGTGGGTCATAGAAGCCGTGGGTGTCGGATACTACCCCGATTAGCACTTTTGAACCAACGGGATTTTATCGCCGGTCGTTATCATGGCTCCCATTATTTCACACCGGCCAATTGGGGTATATTACTGCCATGCCAGAAGCGCCCGATTTGGAAGTCATCAAAGAATACCTGAACGCGAATGTGAAGGATGCGCCGGTGGAGTACTGCACGGTTCTGCGGCCCACTGTGGTTCGGTCTTTGGCGTCGGATGTGGCGAAAGACCTGACTGGCCGGTTGTTATTGGACGCCGAGCGGCGAGGTAAATTCCTCACGCTCCGCTATTCCGGTGGACGCAGCCTGGTGGTTAATCCCATGCTTACTGGTGCGTTTCAACACTGCGCACAGAGTGTTCGAGTCCAGAAGAAGACCTGCGTCGTGCTAGGGATTGGCGGCGGGATGGAGCTTCGCTATCTCGACGACCGGCAAATGGGCAAGGTCTACTACATAAACAATGGCGAGGCAGATGGCGACGCCCAAGACGACCAAATCCCCCAATACACGGGCTTGGGCCCGGACGTCCTCACTGAAATTTCCTTTGAAGACTTTGAGGCCCGGCTAAAGAAATTCAACGGCGAGATAAAGGGCGTCCTAACCCGAGGGGCGTTCATCTCCGGAATCGGCAACGCCTACTCCGACGAGATACTCTTCGCCGCAGGAATATCTCCATTCAAGAAATGTCGGGCCTTCAAGCCCGATGAACTCCGTACGCTACACACCCAGTGCCGCAAGGTATTGGAAGAGGCCACCGACACCCTGCGAAAGCGCATGGGCGGTGACATCCACAAGAAGGTTCGCGAATTCTTGAAGGTTCACAACAAGGGTGGACAGCCCTGTCCCAATTGCGGCGGTAACATTTCCCAGTTGAAAGCAAATCAACGCATCACTAGTTACTGCCGAAAATGCCAGCCGGGACTGTTAATTCGGAACTAGGCCGCCCGCGAAGAACGCACAGCTCCAAAAGTTTGGCTGTGCATTATTTAACGGGCTGCTACCGGTGCTTGCGATACAGATAAATTCAGTGGCTTGAATTCGTTTGCGTCTGGGTCGTAGTAATGAATCTGGCCAGAACTTACCTCGGTTGCAACCAAGGTGAAGTGCTCGAATTCCACATCGTTGTGCCGGTAGATTCGGGATTCCCGCCATTCTTCCGGCGCTAATGTTTCCTTGATACGTTGTAGCCGATCCTTCATGGTTTCCATCAACTGCTCCTCGCTTTCCCTGTCATTGGCCGTCGAACGGGCGACCAAAGATAGAACTATTAATAGCCTAATCGGTTGAGAACCAGGCGAAAGAGCCGTTTGTCCCGAGTATTCTGGGCCAAACGGCTGGGCGCTCGTCTTAGGGTCGGGTGAGTAACTTAATAAAAGGAAATGAGCTGCAAATCCCAAACCCGCCCCAAATTATCCATTTGATATTGGCTGGAACAGCCTGGATTTGTTGTGCAAAGAAAGATATATTGCTGGAGTCGAGAAACGAATTGCTACCCAGCCGTTATCGATATTTTGTTGAAGTAGCAACGATTTTAGGCTGGGCGCAGATGGCAGTCAATTTCCGGCAAGCTGTGCTGGGATTGGGCCGCAGACCCCTCCCGCAGACACCTCATTCCCCTGAGACTGGGCATGCCGTATAATTAGTTCGGCTCCATGTCCGGGGCCTATACCCTATTCAATTCGGCTCTGCCAATCTGAATACCCAACGGAAGTGACCAACAATGGAAGTAGTTTTCACCCAGGACGTTCCCAACAAGGCTAGGGCGGGAGAAGTTCGCCGTGTGCCCGATGGCTACGCCCGCAACTTTCTCTTGCCCAAGGGATTGGCCGAGGTTGCCACCCCCGAGGTAATGAAGCGGATTCACAAGATTACCGCGGTCGGGGACGAGGTCCGTATTCGCGAAACGGCCGTGATGGAAGAATTGGCCAGCGCGTTGAACGATGTTACCGTCACTATCACAGCCAGAGTAACCCCCACCGGACGTTACTACGGGACCATCACCAGCACCCATATCGCCATGGAGCTTTCTGAGAAAGTGAACCGTGAGGTGGATCGGCGCATGGTGGAGATTGACGATCCAATCCGCGAGCCCGGTGAATATGATGTGGTTCTTCGGTTATCGACCGAAGTTACCGCCATGATTCACGTGAAGGCCGAGGTAGAAGAATAGGGCAATGTACGCTGAGAAGCTTTTACCCCATGACTTGGAGGCGGAGGAAGCGGTTGTTGGGTCGGTCTTAATTGATGGGGACTGCTTCTCTCGTATCGCGTCGTATCTAAAGCCGGAGGATTTCTACCGAGAGAGAAATCAACTGTGCTTTGCTGCGTGCGAAGCTCTATTTCAGCGTGATGAGGTAATTGACCAGGTCACCCTGGCCCGCGAACTAAGCCGCTCTAGCCAACTGGAAACGGTGGGCGGCATGGCCTACCTTAGCCACCTAATTTCCGTTACTCCTACCTCAGCTCACTCCGAGCATTACGCCAACGTGGTCGCCCGCACCGCGACGATGCGGAAGCTCATTGATGTCGCTTCCCGTATCTCGGCAATGGGCTATCAAGACACCGACGACGTGGACGCCACCCTTCGCCAAGCGGAAGATGTGCTGTTCACCGTGCGAGGCACCGACACTCAACGGGGTTTCGTCCCGCTGCGGCAGATTTACGACCAATACCTGGAAGACCGCGCCGCCATTGCCGACCCGGTATCTGAAAACTCCGGCCCGGTAATGGCTGGCTACACCGATTTGGACGAACTGCTGGGGGGCATCCAACGGTCGGATTTGGTCATTCTTGGCGCTCGTCCCTCTTTGGGCAAGAGCACGTTGGCCCTCAACATTTGTTTGAACGCCGCCAAGAATGGCTCTTCGGCAGGCGTGTTCAGCTTGGAAATGAGCCGGGAGCAACTGGCCCTCCGCATCCTCTCCTCAGAGGCCGAGATCGACTCTCACCGGCTGCGCCTCGGTTTGGTTACTGAGGCCGAAGAACAGCGAATAATCGACGCCATCGGTCAACTCTCCGATCTCCCGGTCTACATCGACGACACGCCCTTTCAAAGCATGATTGAGATGCGGAGCAAGTCTCGCCGCTTGTCGTTGGAGTATGGGCTGGATTTATTGGTGGTGGACTACCTGCAACTAATTCAAGGACGAAGCCGGGGCGGCACCGAAAACCGGGTGCAAGAGATTAGCGAGATAACCCGGTCGCTCAAGATTATGGCCCGAGACCTGAACATCGCCCTTTTAACCTGTTCCCAACTTAGCCGTGGCGTTGAGCAGCGTACCGTGCACCGCCCCATGCTCTCCGACCTGCGGGACAGTGGAAGCATTGAGCAGGACGCCGATGTGGTGATGTTCCTGCACCGGGACGATGTGTACACCACCGAAGAAGAGTGGGACCAGCAGAATCCAGGTCGCCCCTACCCCAGAAACGTTGCTGATTTGATAGTGGCCAAGCACCGTAACGGGCCAACGGGCAATATACAGCTCTACTTCAGGGATAATTGGGTTAGATTCGATTCATTCGGCAAGGTGGACGACTACTAAACATGGCACCTTCTGGGGCGTTTCCGGGTTTTACCGGGGACACACTCTACACTCCGGTGCCCAATCCGATGTTCGGCCCTATCCTGGAAGAGATTCAGGAGTTGGCAGAACTGAAGGTAACCCTGCGCGGCCTCTGGTTGTTTCATCGCAAGCGTGGTGCGCTTCGGGCCGTTACCCTGGACGATTTCTTAACCGACCGTTCCCTACTCAAAGGACTGAAATCCGAGGGGAAAGAAGCGAGTGAAGAGATACGCCGTGGCCTAAGATTGGCCGTGACGCGCGGGACGTTTCTGACCCACCAATTGGAGGGTACGGGAACCGTCTTTCTGCTGAACACCGAGGCCGACCAAAGAGCCCTTGCTCGTTTGAAGTCTGGCGAAGCTGATGCACCCATCCAAGAGCACGAAGAGCGCGATGAGCAGCCGGGAGACGCGCCAGAGCTAGAAAAGCCCAACATATTCGCTCTGTACGAAGACAGTATCGGGGCATTATCGCCGTTATTAGCGGAAGAGTTAAAAGAGGCGGAAGCCCGGTATCCGGAGTCTTGGCTTCGCGAGGCCTTTGGCATCGCGGTGGCGGAGAATAAGCGCAGTTGGCGCTACGTGTCCGGCATCCTCAGGCGTTGGACCTCCGAGGGCAAGACAAACAGAGGTGACTACGCCACAAGGGGGGAGGTCCGAGAAGGGGATTATGGAAAGTCTGGGCGACATACTGAGAAGGATCAGCGCGAGAAATATCTCGAAGAATACGAACGGCGGAGGGGCGGTCCTCCCCGACAGCGAGCTGGCGGCTGACCTCTGCCCCCAATGCAACGGCAGTGGCTGGGTCACCCGCCGCGTCCACGTCGGCCATCCCGAATTTGGCCAGGCCGTTCCATGCACGTGCCAGCAGACCGAGGATACCAGCACCCGCTTGGCCTCATTGCGCCGTTACAGCAACCTTGGCGCGCTTTCTCGTATCACATTTGGTTCCACCAAACTTGAAGGGCCGCTGCCCGACGCTGCCAGTCAACAGATGTTCACTGAGGCCGTTACCGCCGCCGCCGAGTTCGCTGAAAACCCCGAGGGCTGGCTGGTGCTCACTGGTCCCAGCGGCAGTGGCAAGACCCACTTGGCCGTGGCCATCGCCAATCGCTGCATCGAAAGAAATCAGACGACCTTTTTCATCGTCGTAGCCGACCTGTTGGACCATCTGAGGGCGACCTATTCGCCGGATAACCCCATTTCGTATGACGACCTTTTTGAGCAGGTACGCAACGTCGCGGTGTTGATTCTGGACGACCTGGGGATGGCCAGCGCCACACCCTGGGCCCAAGAGAAATTGTTCCAAGTCATTAACTACCGCTACAACAATGCGCTGCCGACGGTGGTGACAATTCGAGGGCCATTACAGCGATTGGATGAAACCTTGCGCACTCGTTTAGAGAGCGTTGGAGGGTTCGCCAAGACAGTCCAGCTGGGCAACTTCAATAGCCGGTTAGCTTTGGGTATCGGCGCAGTACGGCCTGACATGCTGGCTCGAATGACCTTCGAGAACTTCGACACCAAGGGCGGAGCCAACGCATCGCCTCAAGACCAGGAGACCCTGGACCGGGCGCTGCACACGGCGAAGGCCTTTGCGACGAACCCGGAAGGTTGGCTGCTGTTCAACGGTCCCCGAGGCAGTGGCAAGACCCACTTGGCCGTGGCCATCGCCGGAGAGCGGCTCAAGCAGGGCAGTCAGGTATTCTTCGCCTTTGTGCCCACATTGTTGGACCACCTTAGGGCCACATTTGCGCCGGACAGTCCGGTGGGTTATGACGAGCTTTTTGAGCAGCTAAACTCGGTCTCATTGTTGATTCTGGATGACTTAGGCTCGGAGAGCAGCACCGCCTGGGCCGAGGAGAAGCTGTACCAGATTGTGGTGCACCGCCACGAGGCCAGGTTGCCGACAATCATCACTACGGTAGCCACCATCGAAGAGTTGGAGGACACCAAGTCCCGCATCGCGTCCCGGTTGGTGGACGGCATGGTGGTTGACTGGCTGCCCATCACCGCGCCCAACTACCGCGACCAACGACGCCGGGGTGGCTAGCAGGAAATAGAGTGTTGGCCTGATGCGACGTAGGGGCGTCCCGAATCAATCGGGACGCCCCTTTTGATTATCCTAATTTCGCGATGGGGCTATTGGAACTTCCGTGCCCCCGGTTGACTATTATTTTTCTTGTTGTTATATTTAACCAAATGGTTAAGTATAGAGCAGAAACACTGGATTACACCTTTGCCGCACTTGCAGACCCCACACGGCGCGCCATCTTGGAGCGCCTGTCCACCGGCGATTCGTCGGTCACGGCCCTGGCCGCGCCGTTCGACGTTTCGTTGCCCGCCATCTCCAAGCAGCTTCGGGTGCTGGAACGGGCTGGGTTGCTGGTGCAGGAGAAGGATGGGCGCGTCCGCCGTTGCCGATTGGAAGCTAAACCCATGAAGGAAGCGGTCGATTGGATTGCGCAGTACCAACGGTTCTGGGAGGACAAACTAGAGTCGTTGGCCAGTTATCTGGAAGGTACGTTAGCCGAAGAAAACGGTCCTCAAGACGGGCCAGAGCAGGAAAATTCGGAGGGAGGGCAACCATGACCCAATCAACACCGGAAGCTGGAATCAGCCTAAGGGTTACCAAAATTATCAACGCACCCCGTGAGCGGGTGTTCGCCGCCTGGACTCAGCCTGAGTTGCTGCATAAATGGTGGGGCGCGCACGAGAGCTTCAGCGCACCCATCGCGGAAGTCGACCTTCGGGTGGGCGGCAAGTACCGGTTCGGAATGCTGGAGCCAGGTAAAGATGAGCCTTACGTTTCCTACGGCGTCTACCGCGAGGTGAACCCACCGGAGAAGATTGTCTTTACTTGGGCCTGGGAGAAGATGCCCCACGATGCCGAAGGTTTTGTGCCGGCGGAGACATTGGTTACTGTGGAGTTCATCGAGAAGGGCGACACCACCGAGGTGGTGCTAACCCACGAACAGTTCACTGACGAGCCCATGCGTGAAGAGCACCAGGGTGGCTGGATTGGCTGCTTGGATAGTCTCGAGAAGCTGTTTGCTGCTGGTAGTTAGAAACCGCTACTAACCAACGCCTAAATAAAAGGCCCCGATTATCGGGGCCTTTTATTTGCCAAGCATTTGGCATCCGTTCCGCAAGCGCCCCCATCCTAACCTTCCCCGGATTCGGGGGAAGGGACTGTCCGCTGGTTGCATGCTAATTCTGCTTAGGGTCGCGTTGGAGTACTTTCTGGTTAAATAATGTTGAAGTTGGCTAATGCGAGTAGGGGCGGGTTTTAAACCCGCCCCTACATTCCGCTGCCATTTTTTAGTTTGGAGTTGGGACAAATGCTCAGCCAAACAAAGCCTAGAGCGGCAGTGACACCGTCTGCCCGGATTGGGCGCTGCGGGTTACGGCCTCGGTGAACTCCATGTAGTGGACGCCGACTTCAAAGGGAGTGCGGGTAATTTTTTCCAACCCGCGTATGGCGTTGCAGTATTCCTCTTCCACCCGCCAGACGGCCTGTTTCTCTGGTGGGTTGGGAATTGGTTCGAGTTTGTCGTCGCCACGGCGGCCGCCGTAAACGTTCATTGCTCCGTCGACGTGAATTGTGCCCTCGCTGCCGTAGATCCAGACGCCGTTGCCCGACGACAGGCCGGTGACGGCGCTGAACTGCATGTTGGCGTGCGCGCCGTTGGCCAGCTCGGCCACGATGTTTACGTGGTCGGGGATGGTGACCGAGATGGCGTCGCCCGCTTCGTCTTGACGGCTGTTGACGTTGATTTTGGTCATGGACGTTACCTTGGTGGCGCGGCCAACCCAGCGAATCATGGCCTCGTACCAAATGCCCATGTTCAAGATGTTGAACCCGCTAAGGTCGCGGTCATTGCGCCAGTGCATGGGGCCGCCCTGGTCCATGAAGTTGTTGCCTAGCGACTGTACCGACACTGCAATAATGTTGCCGACGTAGCCCTCGGCAATCTTTTCTTGCAGGAGATTGTCTATCTTGAAGCTCAGAGGAGAAGGCACAATCTGGGCGACCTGGTCGGGACACTCGCGTGATGCGTCCAGCATTTCCTGGGCTTCTTGGACAGTGGTGGCCATTCTCGCTTCGCAGAGTACGTGCTTCCCGGCGTCTAGGGCAGCGATGGTCAGCGTGCGATGCATGTAGGGCCAGGTGCCGATACAGACGGCGTCGAGGCTGGGGTCTTCCAGTAATTCCTGCCAGTTGTCGTAGACGGCGGGGATGTTGAACTGGTCGGCCACTGCCTGTCCCGACGCTCGGCTGCGGTTAGCCACGGCGGCGATTTCCAGGCCTGCCACCTTCTGAAAGCCGGGAATGTGCCGGTCCCGGGTGTTGCGTCCGGCACCGATGAGGCCGAGTCTAATTCCTTCTGAAGCCATGGTGATTCTCCCTATTTTTAAAACGGCTATTGGCTGCTAGAGGGGCAGGTAAATCGCTTGCCCGGACTGGGCGCTGCGGGTTACTGCCTCGGTGAACTCCATGTACTGTACTCCCACGTCAAAGGGGGTGTGGGTTACGGGGACGTTGCCGCGGATGGCATTGATGAAGTCTTGCTCCACCTGCCATTTACCCCGCTTGTCGTCGGCAATGGGAACATCTTTGAATGCTTCGTCGCCGGGCTTGCCGAGCAAAACTTTGTCGAAGGGTGGGCCTTCTAGCTTGATGGTGCCCTCGCTGCCAAAAATCCAGAGTTCCGAGCCGGTCTGCATGCCGGTTACGGTGCTCCAACTCAAGTCAGCTTGGACACCGGAGGCGAATTCGCAGAGGACGTTCACATGGTCGGGAACCGTGACGCCGCGCAGGATGCCGTCTTCGTCCTTCCTCTGGTTGGTGAAAACATTGGTCATGGCGATGACCTTGGTCGCGGGGCCAACGTAGCGCATTAGCGCCTCGTACCAGATGCCCATTCCCATGATGTTGTAGCCGCTGTACTGCCGGTTTTGCCGCCAGTGGAGCGGGCCGTCGGTGTTCATGAAGGTGTCGGCGCGGTTGGCCCGGCCGTGGTAGTCGCAGACCCGCAGGCGCAAGGCCAGAAGCTGGCCCAGGTCTCCGTTGGCGATTAAGTCCTGTACGGTGCGGTCAACCTGCAGGGTTTGGGGCGCGGGGACGATCTGAGTTACCAGGTGGGGGAACTGCCGGGAGGCGTCGAGCATTTCGTGGGCCTCTGCGGCGTCCATGGCCATGCGGGCCTCGGAGAGGACATGCTTGTCGTTCTCCAAGGCCGACAGCACCAGTGTTCGGTGCATGTAGGGCCAGGTGCCGATGCAGACCGCGTCAATCTCGTCGGACTCCATAAGTTCCAGCCAGTTGTCATACACGATGGGAATCTCGTATTCGCTGGCCACGGCGGCACCGGATTCGCGGCTGCGGTTGGCCACCGCGACTATCTCAACGCCCTCTTGCTCACGAAGGCCGGGAATGTGTCTGAGCCGGGTGTTTGCGCCAGCACCGATTAGCCCGACGCGGATGATTCCGTTCTCCATGGTTGCCCTCCATGACGACTATGCCTGAACTACTTTTCCCGAACCGATTTGACCACCGGTTTGATCAATGGGCTGGACAGAATCGACTAATTCTAGGATAGGGGGCGTTATTAGTCCATAGGACGCAGCGCGGCCCCTAGGGCTGTTCATTCTTGAGGCTCGATATGAAGGCACTCCGTTCGTGGTGAGCTCGTGCTATTACAAAACGTCCTTCGAAAACTGCGGTGCAAACGACGGAATTGACGTTGAGATAACGATAGCAAGGCCCTGGTGTCGCCAGCGTTGCTGCGTCGGTGGAAAGATTGGGGCTAGAATATCGGCCAGCAGTAAGGACGTAGATTATTTGATGAGCGCGTTGGTTTCTTGCCTGCAAGGATTAGTAAACATCTTCTTTTCGGGCCGCTACCGGGTCGAGGGGGATAGCATGCTGCCTTCTCTGGCGCACAGGGAGTCGGTATTGGTCGTGCGAACGCGCTTCAGGTGGAACTGGTTGCGTAGGGGAGATGTGGTGGTCTTTGAGCGTCCTGGAGGCGCAGGGGGCATCTACATCAAGCGGGTCGTGGGGTTGCCGGGGGAAGACCTGCGGGTGGCGGGCGGCAGGGTGTATCTGGATGGCCAACAATTGGAAGAGCGCTACGTTCAAGGTGCAGCCGTCTCGGAAGGCCGGGATAGCGCGGAAGGCCGGGATAGCGCGGAAGGCCGGGATAGCGCGGAAGGCCGGGATAGCGCGGAAGGCCGGGAGAGCAGGGAGTGGTTCAACGGCCCAGACGAATATTTTCTAATGGGCGACAACCGGGCTGACAGCAACGACAGCCGGGCATTTGGGCCGGTGTCTGCGGGGTTAATTAAAGGGCGAGCCTGGTTCCGGTGTTGGCCGCCGCGCCTGTGGCGGCCGATAGGTCGAATTTAACGGGGCGGCCGCTGGGCTGGGGTTAGAGCTTCCAGATATTGCCCACCTGCATCACCAGGTCAACGTTCATGATGCTCTCAGCGGGCCAGCCGGTCATCTTAATCCAGTCTTCGAAGTGCTCTTGCTCCACGGCTTCGCACTCGGTGACCAGTTTGCCGCCCGCCAAGTCGCCATAGACCTTGAGGATGGTGGTGCGGCGGTCCGGACGCCATTTGCTAACGGCGCTGAGCTTATCCCGGAACTGTTCTTCGGTTAGTCCGGAAACATTGTGTATCGCTAGAAATCGGGCCATGTCGGTCCTTACCTCTTATTTTGGGCGTTAGCTAAAAAGTTGGACGCTAATCTTTAGGGAATTATATACATGACAGACCCTAGGGGCACGTTATCCCTTGTGGCATGGTGCCGTGGGTACGGCAGGCTTTGCACCATGATTGGATGATGTCATTCCTCCAGCCGAACTCGTCAGGGAAATGATGATAAACGTGAATTCCGCGCTTTCCCGAGCACTCAGGGCACGATTTGTAGCGTCCGTCATGAATATAGAGCGAGAGGCGCAATCGGCGGTTGCATTGTGGGCACATCGTTTACCTCCACGAACCTATTAGAGATTGCCGCTATTTACCCAGGTAGCAAACTCAACCATGTTAAAGACGTGTCTAAAATTGCCATGACCCACCTGGGTTCGTATCCACCGCTCGGCACCTTGCTTGTAGCCACCGCCGTCCAGGACAAGAATCGTGGGGCACTGGTATTGAATCTGGATGTTCAGCACAAGGTAGGGATACTTCTCATCGACGGAGCCGCCGCTTTGTTGCCACTTCGATTCGATGATTAGATTATCAGGCCACCGTTCAGGGTCGTAACAGATAAAGTCGCAGAACTGGTTGGTTCCGTAGATGCTCTGGCCGACGTGGAATTTACGGGTATAGATAGGCTGTCCAAGTATTCTGGCCGGGGTGAACCGATTACGCGGAATGAACTGATAGCCTCGGTCGTCAAACCGGGACATAATAAATCGCTCCAACACGGTTCCTGTGTAGTTTGCCTGAGTCATGATTTAGCCAGGTTCTTCCGTAACAGCATCTTCATTGTCAATATGTTCTTGACGATGTTGAGTAAGACGCTCTCCGAGTTCTTCCGTAGTCTTTGCGAACAGTTCTAGGCCGCAACCACACTCAGCGAAATATGTCGCCGTCAGACGCCTGACCCACTCCGGAAACGGTGTCGGTCGGTACATCAGTTATTCTTCAGTCGTGTAGTTGGTGATTATCAGTTCGTCCACCGGCCCCCGCCCATCGGGATTCGAGTTGATTTGGCGAGGGACTTTGACCATGCCTATATGCCACGTTGGAGCCTTGTAGAGACTGCGAATCAATGGAGTGTCGGCGTTGGACAGAATAACGTTGACGCCGCTTCTGTGTAGGCCCACAGCGAAATCTCGGAGCCGTTCTTGGTCTTGCTCACCGAACGCTAGTTTTGTGTACTTCGTAAAAGAAGCACCGTTGGTTGAATGATAAGGCGGGTCACAGTAAACGAGATCTCCGGGTGAAGGCTGAATGGTATCAAACTCTCGATACTCTATCTGCGTTTTTTGGAGCGCGGTGCTACACAGGGGAATATTATCAGCCTGTGCGATGTCGGGTTTGTCGTACCCGCCGATAGGAACGTTGAATTCGCCCTTGTTGTTCACCCGGTAGAGCCCGTTGAAACAGGTCTTGTTAAGGTAGATGAACCGCGCCGCCACATCAAGCGGGTCTTGCAGGTCATGTTGACTGCGGACCCGGTAATAGTACGTTTCATTATGTTTCTTGGCGTGAGCTTCCAGTTTACGAATGAGGGCAACAGGGTCGCGCTTGACCGCATTGTATGTAATCGTGAGGTCCAGGTTGGCATCGGATAAAACAGCGTCCTTAATGAGCCCCTGGATTCCGAAGAACAATGCCCCCCCGCCAACGAAGGGCTCCCAATACTTGTTGAAGGTCTTGGGGAACCGAGCCGTCAAATCATTAACGACGCTCCGCTTGCCGCCAGCCCATTTGATGAACGGCGTAGCCTTGCCGTATTCTGCCGGTTCGTCTTTTACCTGGCGCGGGTTGACGTGTGCGAAACGTTCAATGGCTTCATCGAACGGCATATCGAGGATAAGCGGTTCTTCTCTAGACTGTGTCATCGGCTATCAACCCTTTGTAAGTCAGTCTGCCGTTGCAGTTCATCAACAGCGACAGGAAAGCGGCCCCGTTATCCTCGGCGCGGTGATTATACCGCAACGAGAATTCATCCAAATACCGTTGCAGATGCTTCTTGCTCACCTGATGGTAGATGCCAAAGATACCACGCTTGAATATGGAGAAGAAACCCTCAACCGTATTTGTATGAACGTTTCCGATGGCGTAGGTGCCGCCTACATGGTTAACGCTCCCATGAACGTAGAAGGCTCCCAAACCTTGATAGCCTGCGTGTTCATCGGTGTTTACCGCTGTCCCAAGGGCGACATTTGCTTTCACCAGATTTTGAAGGGTTGGCCGTTGCGTGTTCTGGACGTGGAACGTTCGCACGTCGCCGCCGCGCTCCACCATAGCAACCGCTATCTCTTTCCCAACAGTCCCGCGTCCGCCCAGGCGTTCGCGCTTATCTTTGTGCATATTCCTGGCCTTTCCGCCCACATAGGTTTCATCAACCTCTACGGTGTTTTTTAGTGGCTGTTTGAACGCCTCGGTCTTAGTGGCTTCGCGCAAGCGGTGGTTCATAAACCAGGCGGTCTTTTGGGTAACGCCAACATCTTTGCCCAACTGCACCGAGGAAATGCCCTTTTTGTGCGCTGTGATTAGGTAGATGGCGACGAACCATTTTTGGAGAGGAACCTTGGAGTCCTCAAATATGGTTCCAACTTTGATGCTAAACTTCAAGCGGCAATCGCCGCATTTGTGGGTACGGTTGTCTTTGAAGGTGTAAATCTTCTCGAAACCGCCACAGTGGGGGCAAAACTTCCCGTCCCGCCAACGAACCTCAGTTAAGTGGTCGATGCATGATTGTTCGTCTGGGAAGCGGGCTGTCATTTCCGTGAGGGATTTGAACTGAGGAATCATAGGTATTTAACCGACCCTTATTTAATCTACGCTTATTATCTCACGATTATCTGGGTCTGTCAAGTATATAATTCCCAATCTTTAGGGGCCTAGTCTTTAGGGGCAACGAAGGGATACGGAATGTCCGGCCCACCTTTCAGGGGCAGCACCACGGTGGCGTTTCCGGGCATACTCTCGACTCCATCCTGGGTTTTCATTCCCAGATCCATTTCGATGAAGCCCATCTGGCCCTTCTCGTACTTGTTGGTCACGGTGGCCCAGACGATGAGCGTGTCGCCGGGAACCAGCATGGCCCGGTGCTCAAATTGGGCCTTCCAGGGCCAGCCTTTGGGTAGGGTGAAGTCCTTTAGGTACTGGGGCACCACGCTCTGCTTCCACGACCCGTGAACCAGGATGCTGGGATTCTTGTCGTGGTTCAGGCCAAAGTCCAAATCGTAGTGGATTCGGTGGAAGTTTTCGATTGCCGCGCTCCACCGAAACAGGTGGGTCGGTGTGGGTGCGTAGATGTACTTGGGCAGCTCGTCGCCGACGTTCACATCTTCGTAGTAGGTCTGAGTCTTGGACCGTAACTGGTCGGCGGTGGGCCGTTCGTTACGGGCCTGAATCTCTGCTGGCGTCATCTTTAGCAGTTCTTCTAGTGGTGTGGTCATGCTGATAACCTCAGGCGGTTAAATAATTATTTCTTGTTTCCTGTGCCCGTTTTAAATCGCCAGTCCAACCTAGCGTCGAATCGAAGACTGGCGGGTGATGCAGAGCAGGGCCTTGTTCTGATTGGTGTAGGTAATCTCGCGAGTGATAATCAAAAAGGCCTTGCCGTCTCTTCCGACCCTTTCACGGATGTCGTGGTAGCGGTTCTGGAAGAAGATTACATCCCCGATGTTCGGGTACTGGTAAATCTCAATCTCATTGCCCGCATTCAGTGTCCGCACCAAGTGGGTGGGAATCTCGGGAAGGGCGCCGGGCCGTTTGACCGAACCGATGCCGTCGGACATGGGGTTCTCTTCAAATGCCTTGGTAATGGCGTCTTCCGCGTCGGGGCGGATGCGCCCGGTCATGTAGCTGACCATGATGGGAGGCACGATGATTGCGCCGTAGTGGGTGGTCTTGGCGAAATCTTCGTCCCAGTATCTGGGGTCGGGATCCATGACGGCCTGGGTGAATCGCCGTAAATACTCGACGTCCACGGTTCCCCAGGACTCAATCAGTTCGCCTTCAACGCCAATCATGGCTTTGACCGCTGGCGTGAGCACGGATTGAGTGTCTTGTTGGGACTCCTGAGTCATAGCTGTTACCCTCCGGTGGTTTAACGCAATCAGACTAACGCAGGCTCCCAGATTCGTCAACAAATGCAACAAATATCGTCTGCGACAGGCCCCTTACAGACGTCTCACGGGCACCTATAAGAAGCGCTCAACTTGTAGATTTTGTGCCTCTGGGATAACATGACCTTCTGGCCGAGTAGCCGTAAATTTAGCGTAAACAGGGAAAAACTTGAGAGCCCACCGGCCTGCCAAACCCCGATACTGGCGCCGTTTAATCTGGCTACGGTATTTGTTTCTAGGGGTGGTAGCCGGTCTGCTGATTGGGGCCGCCGCCTGCGGTGACGCCGCAACGGCGATTCCCGCGCCCGTACTTTCTGCAACTCCAGAAATCCCAGGAATTACTTTAGAGCCTTTGGCTGGGCCGATTGTCCGCGTGGCCCAAGTGGATTTCCCGGTGGAGTTGGCGATTAAATCCGAGGATCGTTACAAGGGTCTATCCGGGCGGGCTTCTTTGGAAGATGGTACGGGCATGTTGTTTATCTTTGAAGAAGATGCCAAGTTCCGGTTCTGGATGAAGGAGATGCAAATCTCCTTGGACATGGTCTGGATTGGGTCGAATTGCCAGGTGGTGAGCATCTCAGAAAACGTCTCTGCGCCGGACCCTGCAACTTCGCTCGATGACCTGCTCCGGTACTCCCCAGATGCGCCAGCCAGGTACGTTCTAGAGATTAACAGCGGAGAGTCGGCAGCCTTGGGCCTGACAGCAGGCGACCCGGTGGCGTTTCTGGGCGAACTGGCCGGTAAGCACGGCTGCTAGCCGGATACCAATTAACTAATAATAAGTACGGCTGCTAGCCGGATACAAATTAACTAATAATAAGCACGGCTGCTAGCCGGATACCAATTAACTAATAAGTAATACAGCGAGGGATCTTACAAATGGATATCCTGGTTTCTGGATCATTGGCCTACGACCACATCATGGATTTCGACGGGAAGTTCTCTGACCACATATTGCCGGACCAGCTACACATGATAAATGTGAGCTTCACCGTCAATAGCTTGACCGAGAACTTTGGCGGCACGGCGGGCAACATCGCCTACTCGCTGTCCCTGTTGGGAGAGAAGCCGCGGATTTTGGCCACCATCGGTCAGGACTATCATCGCTACTTCGAATGGCTCGACAAGATTGGTGTGCCAACACAAGACATACGTGTGGTGCAGGAAGAGTTAACCGCCGGCGCGTATATCACGACCGACACCCAGAGCAATCAGATTACCGGGTTTAACCCCGGCGCCATGAAGCAACAATCGGGTTTCGCCTTCGATTCGGTTGACCCCAAAGACTGCCTGGCGATTGTGGCCCCAGGTAATTTGGGAGACATGGCCGACTATACCGCCGAGCACCAAAAGCGCGGCATATTTTCCATCTTCGACCCTGGCCAGTCTTTGGCTGCTTGGGAGCCGACCGCTTTGGCCAAGTGCATTAGCCAGTCCAAGATGCTGGTCTGCAACGACTACGAAATGGAGATGATTTCTAACAGCACCGGCATGTCCCGCGAGCAGGTTGCGCAGACCGTCGAGACCATCGTGGTGACCAAGGGTGGCGACGGGTGTGATTTGGTGACAACTTCCGGCACGGTGACGATTCCGCCAGTGCCCACCGATGATGCTGTTGACCCCACCGGCGCCGGAGACGCGTTCCGGGCCGGTCTAATCAAGGGAATTACTGCCGGTCTGCCCATGGAGCGGGCTGTACAGATGGGTAACGTGGCCGGTCATTACGCCGTCAGGAAATTCGGCACCCAGCAGCACAGTTTTACCCTAGATGAATTCAACGCCAAGCTGAACCAGCATTTCGGCTCTTAAATAAAAGAATTCAACGCCAAGCTGAACCGGAACTTCGGCTCTTAGATAAAAGAGTTCGACTCCAAGTTGGGTCAGCGCCCTGGCTTTTGAACAGAGATTGCCTTGCTAGCTGGTGTCGGCTACAATCCACCCGGTTTGATTACCTCCCGAGGACTTAGGGTCAAGAGGAGACCGAGCGTAACGTGACTTCCACCCAATCGTCCCAGACCCCGCTTAACCACGGGCCGTTGGACGGCGTGAAAGTGCTGGACTTGAGCGAAGATATTGCCGGGTCTTTTTGCGGGCGTCTATTGGCCGACTACGGTGCCGACGTGCTGAAATTGGAACCACCCACTGGGGCAGCTCTGCGCCGGATGGGCCCATTCTTTGGCGACGACCCCCACCCCGAAAAGAGCCTCTTCTATCTGCTGCTCAACCTGAACAAGAAGGGCGCGACGCTCAACTTGGAGACCGTCACAGGGCGGAATATCCTCAAGCGTTTGGTTCCCCATATCGATGTGGTCATCGAGTCCTACCGCCCCGGCTATTTGGCCGACTTGGGCGTGGGCTACGATGACTTGGTGGCCGAGAACCCGTCGCTAATCATGACCTCCATCACTCCCTTCGGTCAGACCGGCCCCTACAGCCAGTACGCGGGCGAGGAAGTGGTTAACTACGCCATGGGCCTCATCATGAGCATCAGCGGCGTACAGGGTAAAGAGCCACTGAAGCACGGCGGTTTCCAGGCCCAGTACGAAGGTGGTTTGAACGGAGCGGCGGCGACCAGCATGGCCGTGTTCATGCAGGAAAGCACCGGCGTGGGCCAACACATCGACGTATCGATAACCGAGTGTGTGGCCTCATCGGCCATGGCAACGCAGACCATGTATCCCTTCATGGGCGGCACGCTGCCCCGCCGGCCAGCTACGGGGAGCAACTTCGGCCACCCCATGCCCTGCAAAGACGGTTGGATTATCGTGCAGACGGGGGGTGGGGCTACTTGGCCCGACATTGCCGACTTCTTCGGAGACCCACAATTGATGGAACCCAAATTCGCTGAGCCAGCACAGCGTCTTCGAAATACTGTGGAACTGGACAAGGTGGTCTTAGAATCCATTAAGAACCGAGGCAAATGGGATCTGTTCACCAAGGCAGCCGAAAAGCGGATGCTCTTTGGGTTGGTGCAGACGCCCTCGGAACTGCTGGATTGCCCTCAGCTAGAGTCGCGAAATTTCTACCGGGAAGTTGATCACCCGGTTATCGGCAAGGTGAAGGTGCCCGCAGTGCTATTCAACCTGAGCCTCACTCCGTACCAGTACACCGGCCCGGCCCCCACGCTAGGCCAACACAATGCAGAGATATACGTTGACGGCCTGGAATACAGCCGTGAGGACTACGTCCGCCTAAGGCAACTTGATGTAATTTAATTACCAATAGTCCCTTCCTCCGGTCACGGGGGAAGGTTAGGAAGGGGGCCGCCCTTCCGCCCTTAACAAGGATTGGACTCAACCCAAGCGGTGGTTCGACGGGCTCACCACGAACGGAGAGCAGAGCCACTAAGTTTTGGAAGAAAAGAGCAACTTCAACGTCCGCTCATCCTGAGCCTGTCGAAGGATCTGGTCAGCCAGTCAATCGAGACCCCGCATTCAGTCAATAGAGGACAAACATGGCCCGGTTACCCCTGGAAGGCATCCGAATAATCGACTCCACCTATGTTTTCGCCCTGCCCTACGCTGGCGGTCTGCTGGCTGATTTGGGAGCAGAGGTTATCAAGGTGGAAGGGCCTAATCGTCCCGACGTCACCCGCACCGGCGGCTATGCCGGGGCCTTCCCTGAAAACGACTTGGGTGACGACTGGTGGAACCGTCCTTCCACCTACAACCTGATTCACCGAGGCAAGCGTTCCATCACTTTGGACATGACCGACGAGCGGGGCCGGAACATATTCCGGGAGTTGGTCAAGGTCAGCGACGTGGTGATGGAGAACTTCACCCCCAGGGTGATGCGCAGTTGGGACTTGGATTATCCCAACATGAAGAAGCTAAAGCCCGACATCATCATGGTTTCCAACACTGGCTACGGGCATGGCGGTGGCCCCTACTCAAGCTATCCCGCCCAGGCGACCACCCAGGAAGCGACCCACGGTCACTGCTGGATTACGGGCTATAACGACGGGGGGCCGTCCAAAGCAGGCGCGTCCTTTGTCGATTTTCTTTCCACGTGGACGGCTTTATTCGCCATCGGCTCGGCGCTGCGCTACCGCAACAAGACCGGCCAGGGACAGTGGGCTGACTTGGGCATGTACCAAGCTGGCGTGATGTTCATGTCTGAGTACATCTTGGACGCCCAGGTAAATGGTCGCGAGGGCGGGCGCATCGGCAACCGCCATCCGTTCCGCGCTCCCCAAGGCTGCTATCCGGCCTTGGGCAAAGACCAGTGGATTACCCTATCGGTGGGCGATGACGCTGGCTGGGCAGGCTTGTGCCAACTCATGGGCAAGCCGGAACTGGTGGCCGACCCTGAGTACGCCGACCTGCTATCTAGGCAAAAAAACCACGACCAAATTGACGAGATTATTGAGGCTTGGACCTGCGGAGTCGACAAGTACGAGTTGATGCACTCGCTTCAGGGCATGGGCATCCCAGCGGGACCGGTGCTGAACAGCAAGGACATTCATTACGACCCCCAGTTCAAGAGCCGTGGGTTCTTAGAGCGAGTGGACTATCCGAAAGAGCGAAACATGGGCTCGCGGATGTTCATTGGCCGTCCCTACAAGTTCTCCAATAGTCCCTTGGCCATCCAAGGCCCATCGCCCACCTTCGGCCAGCACAATGAGGACGTCATTCAGGGTCTGTTGGGCATGGACGACGCGAGTTTCCAGAGCTTGGTGCAGGATGCGGTGGTGGCCCAAGTGCCGCTTACTGGCGAGCCGACGCCTCGGATTCCCGAGACAGAAGCGCTGGAACGGGGTCGCTTGGCCGACTGGGATCCCGACTACCTCAAAAATTTGGGCCTCGTCTAGGAGCCACAGGCTCGTTCCGTATTCCTTGACACCCTCAAAAGCCCAGGGCTAAGCTACCTACGACTAGGCTTTATCGGCCTAGGCTTTCTTGGCCTCGGTTTTCCTATCCTCGGCATTTTCGAGGGGCCCGTAGCTCACTGGTAGAGCAGACGACTCATAATCGTCTGGTAGTCGGTTCGATCCCGACCGGGCCCACCATTTTTTTTGTCAATGAATCGTAGCTGCAATTTGGTATGGATAGCTGAAGTGCTGTGCGACCGTACCAAATTGCCATTGATTCAGTTGCTCTGATCTGTCTGTCAGGTCAGTTGACCATCGGGCCCAACTAAGTCCATCAAATTTTTAGCGGCTTGCCGTATTGAAGGTGTTTGGGTTTTGATTGTTAGATTAGGGCCGTCTTTACCTTCAGAAACCTGCACCAGATTCCCATTCCACAATGCGGCGTGTCTATCCCATTTTACTTTTCGCAAGGGCTCAAGGCGCTTTGCAAGCAGATTTTTCAACTCCTTTGTTGGCTGCAACCCAATATCCCGGAGTATTTCGTGCGAGACTAGACCCAAAGTGTTTAATGCAGCGGCTGAAAGGCTAACTGGCTTGCTGCTTCGAAGTATCTTCATTTCTTCTAGTGCTTTTGTTCCTTCCGGTCCTTGCGGAACGGGCAAAGAAAGGACCTTCTTCCACTCAGGTATAAGCTCCGACGCGATTTCGAGAAAAGCTACGCGGCTGTTGACCCAACTATCAAAATTCTTGGGATTCGATAGTGATGTAATTGACATCTTTTTGAAGGTGTCGTCTTTCAGGGAGGGATTTCCAGAAAGGCTACTTTTTACGAACTGTCGGATTTGATTCACAAGAAAAAGGTAGGGACTCTGTATCGAAAGTGTGCTTGATGTTGCATCGATGCGATCACGAAACAGAGGAACTTTGTTTATCAATTGGTGAGTAGCCCGGTTCCCTGGTTGACGTACATCATATACGGCCATCAAAGACGGAGGGAGAGGCCTAGTTTTCCCAGCGTCTGCGAAATCTTGATGGACTTGCTCTCCATCAGATTCAACGGTAATCATTACTGGGATTCCGTCAGCCATTAACCTATCCCCCGCGTCTGTCCCACGTAACCGATTTAAAGTTTCTTGGATGGCCAAGAAGCGGTGCATTCCATCTGTGATATTTAGTTCCTGCTCTTGCGGAAGGACCGCAAACCCTGAACTAAACCCAGCTCTCATCCCATCAGGAATATATACCTCCAACCCTTTTGTCGCATTCAAGGTCATTGGCGGAATGATGTACTGGTCACCTTGAGTTAGAGCGTTTACAAGATAATCGGCAATTGTTTTCATATGGTCTGTGATGATTGGCCGGTTTGTAGAGAGGGACGCTTTATTGGTAGTGCTCCCTCTAGCCGCAGCTTGATGAGTGAGAATCCGGGAGAGTATCCGGATTGGCAGAACACCTGAAATCATTTGTCGGTTTCCTTGATTAAAAACCCTGACAGGCATCATTTCACGGAATGTATCGTTGGCGATGTCCTGTGCGCGTTGTTCCGCGTCCTTTGCGAACCCAGGTACTTCAATAATTATTCGGTTGTTGGTTCTGGTTGTCATCTCTATTTCTCCTGGCCACTATTCAACTGATTTTCAGTAGATTAGCACGTTTGGTAATCTAATATCAACACTATAAACGTGCTATTTTGCACGTTTATAGTGAACTTAGCGATGTGACCGGATAAAGAAATCCAAATCGAGCCAGGGTCACCTCAGGAGTTTGGCATTAGAAAAATAGGCTGGGTGCCGTAGAAGGGGAGTGAGTGCATTTCAGAAATCAAAAGGCTCCGAACTAATTCCGAAGCCTTTTATTTCGACGTTAACCTGTCTTCGACAGCGCTCACCTCACCAAAGACGGTTTGCGGGCGAAGGCGAAGGCTAGTCCGGCGATTAGAAGCGCTGGGCAGAGAACTTTTAGAACTGTGGCGTAGCTGTCCGTTCGGTCGAAAATCCAACCTGCCCCTACCGGCGCTAGCAGCGCTCCAATACTGTAGGAGACGGTCATTATTCCGGCCAGGGTGGCAAACGAGCGTCTGCCGAAGTAATCGCCAATGGCAATCCAGTTCAACGCCGATGCCCCTTCAATCGCGACCAACGTAGCTATGAATGGTATGGCTGCCTGGGTTCCGTCCATGAAAAAGAACGCCGCTAGGCTTAATGCGCCGATGGTCATGCCGCCAAACAAGACGAGCGACGGCGGAATGAAGGCACCGGAGATTCCCAAGCCGAGGCGGACCGGAATCATGAACAAGAAGACCAACGAGACGAAATAAGCGGCGGATTGTTCAGAGATTCCTTTCCACACCAGCATGGGAATCGAATGTATCAAGATAGCGTCGGCTACCGATACGCGTAGTACCAACCCTACTAGAATCAACCAGAAAGCACGGGTCGCCAACGCTTGGCGTAACGACATGCCCAAGTTGTTGCTCGCCTCGGCTTGTATCAGTGATTCATCAACCGGCTTATCCCCGTCGGGGAGCAATCCTATATCTTCGGGTTTGTTTCGTATCACCTTGGCAGCTGGCAAGGTCAGTAAGCATAGAACCAAGCCACTGATAAAAATTGTATGTCGCCACCCAATCGAAGCACTGCCGAGGGCAAAGAGTGGAATTATCACCGCTGCGCCAGCCGTAAAACTAGTCCCCAATAGCGACATGGCAATGGCTTTACGTCGGACAAACCACTGGTTGATGGTTGCCAGCAGGGTGGGATTGAACGCCGCTGTTCTGCCGATGGCTACGATTACGCTGTAGAGAAAAAAGAGTTGCCAAAAATTGTTGGCAAAGGAGACCAGCATGAGGCCCAGACCACAGGTAATTCCACCGAACAGGATGAGCTTGCGGGTGCCAAAGTGGTCTGCTAACCAACCCATCACCAGGGCCATTACCCCAGAGTGGGCCCAGGCAAGCCCAATGAGAAACGAGACTTGTGTGGAGCTAAGATTGAGCTCTTCCCGGATTGGCAGGAAGAACACTGAAAACCCGCTGATGGTAATCGCAACGCCAACAGCGCCAAAGATTGAAGAAACAATCAGTATTCGCCAGCCGTAGAACCACAATTTGGGGGAAGTCATAGGTATAAATGTTACTGCTGGCAGCTATGGGATAGGTAACGTTTCCGGCGTAGTTGTTGGTGTTTTCTGGCGGATTTGAGGTGGCGCTACAGTGGGCCAATGCGCTGATGCGGATTGCTTCGCGGTTTATGGTTCCGGAGGAACGGCTTTTCATTTGCCAGCCAGGAAGGGAAACGGCTATGTTATGCTCGGTTGTCAGATGCCTATTGCCCAGATTCGTGTAGGCACTGTGGCCCACAAACGTTATGCGGTTAGAGCGAGGAGATACTAGGAATGGGAAGTCGTTTGGTCGCAGTCATTGGTGTCTTGCTAGTTCTGATGCTAGTTGGTTGTGGCGGTTCGTCCACATCCGAGGAAGCGACTTCAACGCCAACGTTGATGCCTACAGCCGTTCCCACGCTTGCAGCGCCAACGGCAACACCGGCAGGCACCCCGTTGCCCCAGCCACTTAACTCGGCAGAGATATTCGAAATGGTGTCGCCCTCGGTGGTGTTCATCGACACGCCTTCGGGAACCGGTAGCGGCTTTGTTATTGACGGTGGTTACATCGTGACGAACGTCCACGTGACCTGGCCGTGGAACTTCGTGCGGGTCGTGTTCCCCGACGGGTCCGAACTCTCCAACGTAGAAGTTATCTCTACGGACTGGCTAACCGACTTCGCAATTCTGGGTCCGGTTGTTACGAACGCCCCCACAGTCGCGCTAAACGATGGTGAAGACCTGCCAGTGGGAAGTGAGGTCTACTTAATTGGTTACCCAGCTGAGACAGAAACAAATCCTCAGCCTTCGTTCACCAAAGGAATCATCTCTAGATTTAGAGAGTGGGAGCTTGGTGGAGTCACCTACATCCAGACGGACGCGGCAATTGCAGGAGGACAAAGCGGGGGGATTTTAGTATCAGCAGACGCCGAAGTAATTGGAATTTCCGGCTTTAGGTTCTCCGATGCAGGCTTTGGGCTAGTGGCCTCGGCTAATGACATTGGTCCACGAATCCAAGCAATCATCGAAGGCGGCGAGATTCCGTTCGGAAACCTATATAACCCGATTCCGTCGGTTGGTGGTCAGTCTATTTTCTTGGTGAGCCTCGAGGGTTCCCGGTACGGGATGACGTATGTAGTGAAGCAGGGGGGAACCGTGGCAGATCTTACGGTGACCGTGGAAGGCGAAAACGATGCCGTCTTGCTGGTTACCGATGCGCTGGGGGCAGTTAGATTGATTGTTGATGAAACTGCCAGTGGCGTCGAATCTTTTTCCGAGACGGTCGCCGTCGATCGTCCGGTGTACGTGACGGTTGCTCAAATAGACGACTTTCAGGGCGAATTCACCCTGTCCAGCAACCTGGTGCTGATTCCTTGGCTGGACCCTGACGACTCAAGAGAGATTGAGGTTGGAGTTTCGGACGCCGGAAACATTGACCATGGGTTCGACGCCGACCAGTGGCATGTGGAGCTAGAGGGCAATAAGACGTATTCGATAGCCGTCGACTCAGCGCTAATTGATCCGTACTTAACCGTAGATCTTCCCGGCACGGAAATTGTACAGGAGGATGACGATAGCTTGGGTGGGCTGTGGGGATTTGGCTCTCAACTGTTCTTTACTGCTCCCGCCGACGGAATCTATCGCGTGACGATTCACGATTCAACGGGCGAAAGGCACGGTGGCTACGTTCTTGGCATCGTGGAGATCAGGTAACATCGAACTATTCGAAGCGATTGCTACCCAATCTCCTTAGTATTGGGGGCAATAACCCCCAAGGACGATGAACTGAATCGATTCTAGATAAATTTTAAAGCCCCGGTTTAACACCGGGGCTTTTTCTTTTTATCGGGGTGACTGTTGCCGTCTATCGCGCTCCGTACATTGGTTTGAAGAAGCTGTGTAGGAAGTTGCGACCGTGGGCCCAGGAGTGGCAGCGCCGCAGGATTGCGTCGGGGATTTTCTCGCCGCCTTTATAGGTGATGCGGAAGGCTTCGTAGTTTTTTAGTTCTGGGGGGACGTCCAAGGTGAAAAGTAGCTCACACTCGGACGCTTCCAAAAACAGCTTCAGCGAATCGAAGCCTTTGGGTTTCTTGTTGGGCGTTTGGTAGACGAAAAGCTCGGTGGCCCCAATCAATTCATCCAAGTGGTCGTTGCCATTGCCCCGGCCACCACCCTGGCGCAGCTGCGCCCGAGTGAACCCAGCGTTGGTAAGGCTGCTTCGTCCGTGTAATGTCATAGTGCTTGCCCCTATTGGCCGTTCAAAACTGAGCGGTTCCCAACTTTGAGATGAAAACCGCCCAACAATAAATCCATATTAATCGTAATTGCCATTATACGAAAACCCGGCCGCCCCATGAAAACCCGGTTGCACCGGTGAAAACCCGGCTGAGCCGGTTAGGGGAATAGGGCCCAGCCGGTCATGTCGGTCTCGGCCTTGAAGAAGTGCCCCTCGGCGGTGGTCACGTACAACGTGGAGCGACCTGGGCCGCCGAACACGCAGTTGGTGGGCCGGATGCAGGGGACGGGGTGAGTCTCGATGATTCGTCCTTTGGGGTCGAACACGTAAATCAGCGGGCCGGGGCCAGATTGGGGCCAACCGGCGGTGGCGACAATATTGCCCTCGGCGTCCAGACACATACCGTCGATGCCGCGTTGGGCCTCGCGTTTGTTGGTGCCAAAGGCGTGGAGAGTGTCGTAGGGGCCTAGGGTGCCGTCCTCGCGGATGGGATAAGCCCGTAGCTCCCGGTCGATGCTGGCGTCTTCGCTGTTGCTCTCGGCCACGTAGAGGGTGTTGCCGTCGATGGACACCAGAATGCCGTTGGGCATGGTGCTGTCGGTCTCGACCCTGGCAACCGAATATTTGCCGTCGGCCTGGGGGGTGGCGCAGAGCACGGCGCGGTGGTCCAGCTCTTGGACCTCGGTGGCGTCAATGTTGGTGGCGTTCCAAGGGTTGGTGAACCAGATGCGGCCTTTACGGTCAACGGCCAGGTCGTTGGGGGTGTTTAACTTCTTGCCCTCAACGGCGTCCGCGATGATTACGTTCTTGCCGTCGGGGTCAAAGCGCAGGATGGCCCGGCCACCGGAGCAGCAGCCGAAGAGTTGGCCATTGGCATCGTGGGCCAGGCCGTTGGTGCGGTTGGTGCCTTCGCGCCAGACCGTAATCTCGTCGGTCTTGGTGTCGCAGCGCATGATGCGGCTGCTGGCGATGTGGGTGAAGAGCAGGTTTTCGCCGTCCCAGACGGGGCCTTCGGTAACGCTGCCGTAGGGTTTGTTTAGTAGCTGGAAACGCCAACTCATGGGCGGGTTCCTCCGTAATTTGTGCGTAATTTGGGAGCGGGTAATCTAGGCGCAGATTGTAGCAGACAGCAGTGTTAGGCACAAACGGCACTATTTAATTGCCGAACGGGTGCTATACTTTTTTGAGGCGCTCACTCGTAATTTCACGGAATTAGTCTCATTTGTCACGTGTTGCTAGAGAAATAATAGAAGCGGTGGTTCTGGCGGCGGTGGTGTTTTTGTTGTTGCAGACCACCGTTCGCAACTTTAAGGTGGACGGCTCCAGCATGGACCCCACCTTGGACAGCGGCCAGTATCTGCTGGTTAATCGCCTAGTCTATCTGCTGGTCGACTTGCAGCGGTTGGCCAGGATTGTTCCCTTTTGGCAGGTAGACGAGGAATCTTCCCGGTACGCAATTCACTCCCCAAACCGGGGCGACATCATTGTCTTTAAATTTCCGGGCGACCCCAGAAAAGACTTCGTGAAAAGGGTGGTGGGGCTGCCTGGCGAAGTAATTGAGGTGCGGGATGGGAACGTTATTGTGAACGGCAACGTTCTGGAAGAACCGTACCTAACGGCGAAAGACCATTCCAATGCGGCGAAGTTACGGTTGGAGGAAGGCGAGTATTACGCCATGGGGGACAATCGGGCTTTCAGCAACGATTCCCGAGCCTGGGGGGCAGTGCCAGAGGCCAACTTGGAAGGCAAAGTGTGGATGGTGTATTGGCCGGCGCAGGGTATCCAAATTCTGAATATCGTGAACTGGATACCCGGCTTGGGCTAGTTTTTCGCGGGGTTAGTCGGACGGCTTAGGCGTTGGGCGGTCCGACGAAGATGTCGTCCCCTTCAATTTGGACCTGAAAGACGCGCACTGCTTCATTGACCGGTGGCACCAATGGCTGGCCGGTAATAGCGTTGAAGACACCGCCGTGTAGTGGGCATTCAATCTCTTTCCCGTTCAGCTCGCCGTCGGACAAGCATGCATAGGCGTGGGAACACATATCGTCGATGGCGTGGATGGTGCCATTGATGTTGGATATCATGACCTGTTCATTGGAGACTTCTACCCCAATCATTTCGCCGGGTTTAATTTCGCTTACTTGGGCAACCTTTACAAAGCCTGCATCGGCCATGATCTTCATATCTCCTGTGCCATGTTGGAATGGGAATCATTATAGAGTAGGGACTGGGCAAAGTTGAAGGGGAGTGAGAGGCAATCGATGCTTGCGTCTGTGGACAGGCAAGCAGGCGGGTAACTATAATGTTTGAGGTCTCAGGGTTCCCGGCCGTTTGTACTGACGCGGCGCATCGGGTCCTCTGGGTGGGGGAAACCCCGCCAAGCTGGAGAGGTGCCGGAGCGGCCGAACGGGCACGACTGGAAATCGTGTAGGGGCGCGAGCTTCTCGCGGGTTCGAATCCCGCCCTCTCCGCCATTCCCCTTTTTATTCCTCATCTGCCGTGTACTCTGCGGTTTGCTCCTCTCCCCTTCGACCAGGACGAGTGCCACCGGCATACCCACATTATCGACTGGAACGGATCCGAAACCGCTATGTACCACTACCACCTGACCAATGCCTACCCGTACACGGTGAGTTGCTACCGTGGTTCGGTGGTGGTTCAGTCGCGGCCAGCCCAGCAAAGCGCCGGTGGCGGGTTGCCGCCGTCACGACGCTAATAGCTAGATCGTAGGTTTACGGATCAAATTCCCAAGGTCTCGTATAGTTCCGGGTTGGCGCATTGCTCCAGGCGTTCGCCCTTGAGAGCGGCCACCAGGTTTCTGGCCGCCAGCAGATGCATCTCTCGTCGGGAGCGATTGGATGCGCTGCCGATATGGGGCAAGACCACCACGTTGTCGAGTTTAAGAATCGGGTGGTCTACCGGTGGCGGTTCGGGGTCGAATACGTCCAGTCCCGCTCCGGCAATCCAGCCCTTGGTCAACGCCTTGTAGACAGCGTCGGTGTCCACCACCGCCCCACGGGAAACGTTGATCAAGATGGCGGTGGGCTTCATCTTCTTAAGCTGCTTTTCGCCAATCAGATGGTGGGTCTCCGGGGTTAGTGGCACGTGGAGCGATAGGAAGTCCGAGTTTGCAATTACCTTGTTGGGCGTGGCGTACTTAAATCCGTATTCAGCCTCTAGTTCAGGCTTTCGGGTGCGCGAATGGTAGATGACTTTCATGTCGAAGCCGAGCGCTCGTTTGGCCATCTCCAATCCAATTCCGCCCATTCCCATAATGCCCAGGGTACTGCCGTTGACCTCTGAGCCCAGCCAGAACATGGGGTGATGGGCAATCTCCCAGTTGCCGTTGCGGACCCATTTGTCGCTTTCCACCACCCGCCGCGCGGTGGCCAGCAGTAACGCAAAGCCCAGGTCGGCGGTTGCTTTGGCCAATACTCCCGGCGTATAGCCCACCAGTATGCCGCGTCTGGTGGCCTCGGGGATGTCAACGTTATCCAGTCCCACCGCCACCTGACTCAGCACCTTAAGCTTGGGCGCAGCTTCCAGTAGGGGGGCGTCGATGCGGTCCATGACGTTGATGATGGCCCCGTCTGCGTCCGCCAAGGCCTCTCTCAGTTGTTCGGGTGTTGGCGGTGCGTCGTCGGGCCATACCTCTAACTCGGCGGCCTGTTCAATGATGTCCAGAGCGTCGGAGAATATCTGCCGGGTGACGTAAACGCGAGGTTTGAACATCGGTGGAATTCTTCCCTAGTCAAGATTGCTATCGAGTCCCCACAGTGGCCCCACAATTGTAGCAAAGCAACCCGTGATAACGGTGCCTATTCGGGGTGAATACCCGGTGCTATACTGGGCACTTGCTCGTGCCTGGGCACGGCTAAGGTACCAGGAGGAAAGTATGGCCCTGTTTTTGAACGACCAAGAGGTGGCCCAATTGCTGCCCATGAACGAGTGCGTTGATGTGCTAGACAAAGCTTTCGCGCATGCTGGAGCGGGCAAGGTGGACAATCGCCCGAGAAACCGGATTCGCATGCCGGGCGGCTTCTTTCACTTCATGGTTGCGTCAGACGGCGGCAACGGGGTTTTTGGTTACAAGGCCTATCCATCCTTTGGCGGGCCTGCCTCGGCCAAAATGATTGTCATGCTCTACGACTATGAGACCGGCGGATTGCTGTCTTGCATGGAGGCCGGACGGTTGGGCCAGATACGCACCGGGGCCGCCAGCGGAGTGGCCACCAAATATATGGCCAAAAAAGATGCGGCCACCGTTGCGGTAATTGGGTCTGGATTTCAAGCACGGACTCAACTGGAAGCGGTGTGTGCGGTCCGCGATATTAAAGGGGCTCGGGTGTTCAGCCGCCGGGAAGAACGCCGTGAGGAGTTCGCCAAGCGCAGCAGCGAGAGCCTGGGTATAGAGGTAAAGGCCGTGGCAAGCGCCCAGGAATGCGTGGAGGGGGCCGACGTGGTAATCGTCATAACCTCGGCACGGGAGCCAGCGTTGCTGGGAGAATGGCTGTCGCCGGGCGCTCACGTCAATGCAGCAGGCGGAAACCACTGGATGCGGCGGGAGATTGACGAAGAAACCGTACTGCGCTCTGAGGTTATTGTGGTGGATAACTTGGAGCAGGCCAAGATTGAGTGCGGCGACTTACTTTGGCTAGAGCCGAGGGGAAGCTTTCGCTGGGACATGGCCCACGAACTTCAAGACGTGGTGGCGGGACGGGTCAATGGCCGTCCTTCTGCGGATTCGATAACCTTGTTCGAGTCCATGGGACTGGCCCTTGAAGACATTGCTGCTGCCAAGTGGGTGTACGACAAGGCCAAAGAGCAGGGGATAGGACAAGAACTGCCGTTTTAAGCAGGGCTCTTGCGTGGGCGGGGTTCGCCGGTATTTGGTAATTCCAACCGGGAATTAGGCCGAGGAATTAGACAAAAAAGAGGCGGCAGTTTTATTCACTGCCGCCTAGGAGATGGAGTATCCCCGGTTGCTTTCACGGGGGAGGTCGCGCCATTAAGGGTTGCTTGGGGTCGGTGGCCGCAACCAGGGTTACTTCCTAACAAACATCTCCGAAATTGGAGAGTGAGATGCTCTCTTTAGAAACCGAACGAACCCGTGCGACGGATGGGTTCGCTTTCCATTAGCTTGTGCTCGGTGCGCTCTTTTTCACTCATGGCCGGGCCTGATAGCCAGTCGTAGGCCGCCACAACGCCCTCTTCCATGTGATGTAGCACTTCGCCCAATGCATGTATGTTGTGATGCTCGTTCTTGCCCTTGTTCATTTTCGCCATTTCCCGTTTCCCTAGCCTTCGGACTTCTCGTCCGCTTAAGTATGTTGTATTACGATACTAGTATCGCTACTTAATCTATATTAATGATATGCCCACCTCTTTATTGTGTCAACGTATAAGTCATGCCTATCTTCATCGGATTTTGTGATAGAACGTATTTAGCCATAATAGGATTGACACTAACGTAATGATGTAAACGTTCCCTCTCAAATCGAAGGTATTTACTGATTGCGTAGAATTTATAGAAATAAAGTAAGTAAAAAGAACTGGATGATTACTTATTAAATGAAGAGGTGCATGGGCCTGCTGCATTTGGCGATATGACGCAGTAGAAGACGATATTGGGGGTTTTGTCGACCCGAGGGGCGCTGGGCCTAGTGGGATTTGGGGTCTGCCAAAAGAGCGCCAGCGTTGGATTGTGGTCTTAGAGACCCAGCTTGCCGGGGTTCATGATGTTGTTGGGATCCACGGCCTGCTTTATGGCGCGCACCACGCCCTGGCCCACTCCCATCTCCCGTGCCAGCAGGTGGTTCAGTTTGACCCCCACGCCGTGGCAGTACTCCATGATACCGCCCATGTCCTGGGCCAGTTGCAGCACTTGTTCCACGGTCCGGCCCAGCCGTTCCCTTGCATCAGCTTCCGTTGTATCAGTTTCTGTGCCTGACTCAGGGATAATGAGCATGGAGAATAGCTCTGGTCGAGACCATATAGCGTATTCGACGGACCGAATCCCTTCCCGCGCCATGATTTCGTCGCACTGTTTACGGTACTCAAGCACTTTAGAGATGGGCAGGCCCAGGTGTAGGTAGTCGAAGCCCCGCCGGCGACGCCAGCGGCTCCAGCGCACGCTGCGGGGTTTGCCGAGGGCTTCGACTTTGTAGCTCTCTGCAGACTCGTGGCGGCTTTCCCAGTAGGCGATGGTCGGCTCTGGCCCCAACGGTCGTCCACCGAACTGGGCGCATACTGCCAGTGCTCGCTGCTCGTTGGCTTGTACGCCTTCTTTGAATCCTTCGAACAGCATGTTGAACAGAATGCTGTCGTCCTCTTCGGTCAGGTCGACCAGAGTGGGCCGTACGCCCAGGGCGAACATTTCGGCGGCGGCGTTAAACCCCTGGTCAAAGGTGTCAAAGGCGACTCCGCAGAAGACTTGGGCTTCGGGCAGGCGGAAAACTTTGATGGTCGCTTTGGTGATTACGCCAAAGACCCCTTCTGAACCGATGAAGAGATGTTTCAGGCTCGGGCCTGAGGACTGGTGGGGTACGGCCCGGGTGCTCATGATTTGCCCGTCGGGAAGCACGGCCTCCAGCGCCACAACCTGATCGCCCATGGGCCCGTAGGCGCCGGCCCGGTAGCCAACGCCGTTGGTGGATATGGTTCCAGCTACGGTGGCGATGGGCACGCTGTAGGGGTCGTGTCCTGGCATGAGGCCATAAGGTAAGAGGGCGTGCTCCAGGTCTTCCAGTACCACTCCGGCTTCGACCTCGGCGGTCATGTCCGTGGGGTTGATGGCCAGAATTTTATTAAGACGGTGCAAATCGAGCACAATGCCACCCCTTGCGGGTATTGTGCCGCCCATGAGGCCCGTTCCAGCGCCGAAGGGAATTACCGGGGTGGCGAGGTCGTTGGCCAGCTTTAAGATCGCGCTTACGTCCACGGTGGAGCCGGGCCGGGCAACCACATCGGCCAGGCGTTCAAAGGAGTCTTCAGCGCCAAAGGCACGGCTGGGGGAGAGGGCGTCACCAGAGTAGCGGTCGAGGTCGTAGGGGTCGGTGAGGACGTGTTCTTGTCCCAGGGCTTTAATCAGGGATTCTATGAGAGCAAGATTGGGCATTAGTGTCTGTTCCGTTACGCCCAGAGTCGATAGGCCGGGGCCGTCGCCAGGTTCAATACCGGATTTCTTACGATGAAGGCCGGTACTCCCAAATGCTGCCACCTGCCGAGTCTTCGACCGAAATACTCTGACTCTCCAGCCAGGCCCGAATTTCGTCGGATAGGGCGTACTGTTTTTGTTCTCGGCAATTGGCCCGAAGAGCGACCAACCGGTCGATGTCTGGGCCGGATACGGTTTCAGACTCGGACTCAATCATCAGGTCGGTCAACTCTGTTAACTCGGCCAGCCCGGTCTCGGTGAGCTTGGCGCGGACATCTTGCACCACCGCGTTGTACGATTCCGAGCCGATGCTCATGGTCGATTCCTTGACTTCAAAGGTCAGGCCCAGAATCGATCCCAGGTGACGCAGGCATTCTTGTGCCTTGGTGATGGAGCGACCATCGTCCCGCTGGCGGTTCATTTCGCGCGACAGGTCGAACAACGCTGCTAGCGCTCGTGGGGTGTTCAGGTCGTCGTCCATCGCTGCCATGAACCGGTCTTGGAATGGAGTGGGATCCACGGGTTGACGCCACGATTCGGGTATCGGTCGCAGCACATGGCGCAAACGGTCAACGCTCCGCTCCATGGCTTCACAGCCTTCGTCGGTGTAACTAAGCGGGCTGCGGTAGTGGGAGCTGAGGAAATACATCCGGATCGAGTCGGGTGTGTATTTGGTCAGGGCCTCTTCCACCGACACCAGGTTGCCCAAGGACTTGCTCATTTTGTCTTCGCCGAGTTGGAGCAATCCGTTATGCACCCAATAGCGGGAGAATGGCACTGCGCCGGTAGCGGCCTCGCTCTGGGCAATCTCGTTCTCGTGGTGCGGGAAAATCAGGTCTTGGCCGCCGCCGTGGATGTCCAGGGTCTCGCCCAGGTAGGTCATGGCCATGGCGGTGCATTCGATGTGCCAGCCAGGGCGTCCGGGTCCCCAAGGGCTGTCCCAGGACGGTTCACCGGGGCGTGCGCCCTTCCAGAGGGCAAAGTCCATGGGGTGTTCTTTGTTCTCGTCTATGTCAATCCTGGAGCCAGCCTGCATGCCGTCCAGGGTGCGGTGGCTTAGCTTGCCGTAGTCGGCCTTCTTGGTGACCCGGAAGTACACGTCGCCCTCGGCGGCATAGGCTGAGCCATTCTCGACCAGGGTCTGGATGGTCGCGATGATTGGCTCGACCTCTTGGGTCGCCCTGGGGTAGACGTGGGCCCGCTGGATGTTGAGGGCGTCCATCGTCCGGAAAAAGTCGTCAATATACCGTTCGGCAAGCTCGTCGGGCGAAATCCCTTCTTCCTGTGCTCGCTTGATAATCTTGTCGTCGACATCGGTGAAATTCTGGACGTGGCGGACCTCGAAGCCCAGAAATTCCAGATAGCGCCTAAGTGTGTCGAACGCCACGTAGCTAAGGGCGTGGCCAACGTGGGTTGAGGAATAGGGAGTTACCCCGCAGACGTACATCTTGACCGTCTTACCGTCGGCGGGGGCGAATTCCTGGGCATCGTTGCTGAGGGTGTTATATAACTTCATTAATTGGTTGGAGACTGCTCGGACCCTGAATTACATGGGCCCCGGACTTACTTGGAGCGGGAACCGGTATTTACTGGTTGCCGGACATCCCGGACATTAAAGATGCCACAGCGCAGGCGGCGATTCCTTCTTCTCGGCCTACGAACCCCAGATGGTCGGTGGTGGTGACCTTAATACTGACGCGGTCAGGGGTAACAAAAAGGCTTTTGGCCACGTTCTCCCGCATCGCTGCATTGAAGGGGCTGAGCCTGGGATTTTGCGACAGTATTGTAGCATCAACATTTGAGAGCCGCCAACCAGCTTCGGCGACCAGGACGCCGACCTGCTCCAGCAAAATGAGGCTGGATATGTCCTTGTATTGGGGGTCGCTGGATGGGAAATGGAGGCCCTTGTCGCCCAGGTTAGCCGCCCCCAACAGAGCGTCCATGACGGCGTGGACCAGCACGTCGCCGTCGCTGTGGCCGGAGAGACCCCGGTCATGGGGAATTTCGACTCCACCCAGCACGAGTCTGCGCCCCTCGGTTAAAGGGTGGGAATCAAAGCCGATTCCAGAGCGAAATTCCGGGTATTCAGCCTTTGGGGGAGTGGACATATCGAGGAAAGTTTACGCTATGGGAGAAGGGGGAGTAAATCCCCGGAGAGGGTTACGAGAGGAGCTACCCGAGCGCAGCTTTCCCGAGTGCGGCTTTAAGAAACGCCTCGGCAATGATTAGGTCTTCGGCGGTGGTCACCTTGATGTTCTGGTAAGAGCCCTGGAACATCTTGACTGGGTGGCCAAGGGATTCGACCATGGCGGCGTCGTCGGTAACGTCATCGGTGCAGGTGCGGTGGGCCTCAAGCAAAAGGCTGTAGCGAAACACCTGGGGGGTCTGTGCCGCCCAAAGGGCGGAACGGTCTGGGGTTTCATTGACCATCTGGTCTGGTGCCACCCGTTTAATGGTGTCTTTTACCGGCACACCGGCCACGGCTGAACCGCATTCGGCGGCGGCGTCCAGTCCCCGTTGCAGCATGTCTTCGTCCAAACAAGGACGAGCGCCGTCGTGGACCATTATCCAGTCGCAGGGAGAGAGTAGTTCCAGGCCGTTGCGGACCGAGTCTTGCCGTCTTTGACCGCCAGCGCAGATGTGAGCCACCTTTTGGTAACCCTGTTCTTGAACTAGCTTTTGGCCCTGAGCCAAGGAATCCTCGGCTAGGACCAGCACAATCTGGTTGATGAGGGGAGAAGATTCGAAGCGGTTGAGGGTGTGGGCCACCAACGGCAGACCCAATATGGGGGCGAAGGTCTTGTCCACGCCGCCCATACGGGTGCTGCGTCCGGCAGCCACGATTACCGCGCCTATATTGGCCACGATTTCTCCACATCCGCCCCGAGACTTGAAGCTTTAGTCGCCTTTGGGCTGGGCGAAGATGATTCGCCCGGCCGCAGTCTGCAATACCCTGGTGACAACCACGTCGTGGAAGGCGTTTAGATAGCGCCGTCCACCTTCGACCACCACCATGGTGCCGTCGTCCAAGTAGGCCACGCCCTGGCCCACTTCTTTGCCCTCTTGGACAATGTTCACCCGCAGTTCTTCGCCGGGGAGAACGATGGACTTGAGCGCGTTGGCCAACTCGTTTACGTTCAAAACCTGAACGCCTTGTAGTTCGGCGACCCGGTTCAGATTGTAGTCGGTGGTCAAGATGGCCGCTTTCATTTCCCTGGCCAATTGGACCAGGACAGCGTCTACCTCGTTGCCGTTCTCCACGCCTACGTCTAGGACTTGGAGCGGGACAGCGTCGTCTTTACGCAGCTTTCCCAAGACTTCCAGGCCGCGTCGTCCGCGATTGCGCCGGAGCGGGTCGCTGGAGTCGGCGATATGACGTAGTTCGTCGAGCACGAAACGGGGCACCACCAACGAGCCTTCCAGGAATCCGGTGATGCTGAGGTCGGCAATCCGACCGTCGATTATCGCGCTGGTGTCCACGAGAATGTTCCCGTTACGCGAGGACTTACGCGATTTGACGTTGTCGGCCTTGCCGGTCCATCCAGTCCCATTTGAGTGCTGGGAGCTGATGGAGTTAAGGGAGGAGCCACCGGAATCCGCCGGTGCCTCCAGGCCAGGGAATATTGCGCGCATATCCCGTTCTCGCTGGACTCCCAGCCAAAGGCCAGAGAGTCCCAAAACCACGTTTACGATAACCGGCACGACCCAACCGGGCCAACCGGACAGCGTGTACAAAGGTATAGAGATAAGCGAGGCAACGACCAGGCCTACAAGTAGACCTGCCGTTGCCGAGATTAATGCCGAGCCGGGTATGGAGTCGATATAATCGGCGCTCATGCGCCAGAGCTTGAGGATTAAGAAGGGGATTAAAATTCCCCCGATTACTGCGCCGGCCAGGGTCAATCCAAGACCCCAAGGTAGGAATTCTTCTTTATCTGAATAATATTCCGAGATATAGAGTCCGAGACGCCAGCCAATTACCCCAAGACCTCCGGCACTCAGCGCTCTGAGTATCCAAAGGGCCACCAACAGAGGTTACCTCCTTGCCAGCCGCGGCTCCGGCTTTGGGCTAGCCGAACCAGCAGGCGCTGGACCTAGAATTTTTAATGCTTGCCGGGTATGGAGGCCAGAGAACTTAAAAAGGCGGTTAGATAACCGCCCCCTCAATTTCAAGTCCGGGCCGTATTGCCCGAACCTTTCCCCTGAAACTCCTAGCGATGATTTTGTTGTGGTAAGTCCTGCGGAATGCCCTATTCCGCAGGTAATAAATGATTAGTTAATTTTCACCGTTTTACTTATTTCTGCGTACCCCTTTTGCGGTGGGTTTAGGCCATAATTTAGCCTCAATTACGAGATACGTATCGCATTAGTTGACATATTGAGAATAGCACATGTCCACATGTTGGGGAAGGTATTTTTCAGGAGTCGGCCCATATGGACCGCAGGGCTGACCCAATAGCGGCGTTGAGCCTATCCATCTGTATCAATTTTGTAGGCCCGGCGTATACTTTGAGTCGCAGAACCGCGCTGGCAAGTTGCGTAGGCACAAACCTAACCAAATCGGGAGTAGTTACATGACTAGCGAAAGCAAGCCGAGGGTATATCTGGTGGCGACCGGCGGCAGTATCTCGTTCGTGGGCCGTACCCGCACCGACTACACCAACTACAGCTACGACGGCAAGCATCTGACCATTGAGGAGATGCTCGAGCGGGTGCCAGAAGTACACGAGTTTGCCGAAGTGCAGGCCGAGCAGTTCTTGAACCTTGGCAGCACTGACGTGACGCCAGAGCATTGGCTGGGGTTGGCGAAGCGCATCAACCAGATTTTTAAGGACGACCCCGATGCCGCAGGAGTCGCGGTCACCCACGGCACGGCCACTTTAGAGGAGACGGCCTACTTTCTTAACCTGACCGTAAAAAGCTGTAAACCGGTGGTGGTCACCGGCGCGATGCGCCCACCCACCGGCCTTGGCACCGACTCAGACGTGAATCTGATGGACTGCATTAGAGTAGCGGCGGCCCCGCAGTCTGCGGGAAGGGGCGTGCTGACCGTATTGAACAACCAGATTCAAGCGGCTCGCGATGTAACCAAGACCAATAGCTATCGCCTGGAGACCTTTCAGGCCCCCGACTTTGGGTTTTTGGGCTATGCCGATTCGGACGCGGAGGTTGTCTACTATCGCCGTCCGGACCGGGCGCACACTGCGGATTCAGAATTCGATGTTGAGGGCATCGAGCAATTACCAAGGGTAGATATTGCGCCCGCCTACGCAGGAGCCGACGGCCTGGTTATCAGGGCGCTGGCCAACGCGGGCGTCGATGGTTTGGTGGCAGCGGGTCTCGGCAGCGGCGGATCGCCGCCTCCGTTCATGGCGGCGTTGAAAGAGGTGTCGGACGCTGGGCTCCCAGTGGTAATCGCTACCCATACCGGCACTGGTCGGGTAATGCTCACTCGCCGTTTCACCGAAGACGGTTACATAGTGGCCGATAACCTAACGCCCAAGAAGGCACGCATCCTGCTAATGCTGGCCCTTACGAAAACCAAGGACCGGGCAGAGATACAGCGGATGATGCTGACGTACTGAAGTGGCCCTTCGACAGGCTCATGACGAGGCAGGACGCTGCCCCCACCCTAACCTTCCCCATCGCAAGGGGGCATCTATTCCCGAAACGCAAGAAGGGCACCCGACTCAATCGGGACGCCCTTCTTGATGTTGCTCGGCTAAGTTAGTGTCGCTGGGTTAAACGATTTTCTGGTAGAGCAGAATTACCGTGTCATCAACCCCGGGGGCTAACTGCGTGACGGTTACCAATCTGAATATGATGATGTTTCTGGAAGAATCGGCACTCAATGAGCCAGAGGTACCTGCTTTTTCAAATGCCCAAAGATAGGGAGCATAGACCTCCGCGCCTTGTTTGGCGGAGGCAGGAGTCTCAGCCATGTACGAGTTGTCGACTAAGAGATCGAAATCAATCGCCGTGTACCCTTTAAGCAGGTCTTCAACAGTAAAGTCAATTGCCTGATTATTGGCCGGGTCGATTACTGTTAGGACCGCTCCGTCTTCATCGAGGAAATCGATTTGAGTTACGGTCGTTATCGCATCGCCGGGCAAAACGCTTGCGTATGCGACGGTCAAGTGGCGCTCCGGCCAACGGCTGCTGGTTTTCTGTTCAACGTCGGGGAATACGTCTAGCACCGTCACAGCGAGTGGACTTAGGGCTTCTGCGCCGTCTCGATCAGAGAAGTACGAAGCCGCGGCACTTCCGACAGTTGACGCGTCTTGTTGAGCCTGTGCGTCTCTACTTGTTTCGCTGGTACCGCTGACGGTAGTGGTGACGATGGTGGCTAGGACGGTGATGATGGACATCACTGCGAGCAGCTCGATTAGGGTGAACCCTCGTTGGCTACTAATAAGAATGTTTTTCGCGATTGTTTTCATGAGAATCTCCTTTTTCCCTGCTGAACCGGATTAATGACCCACCGGTAACTTGGCCGAATCCCGTCGGGTATTTTCTTTTTGCCAGACCTCAGACCTTTGAGGCTTTCTTCTATCTATTTACGGGGCCAAGACTAGAGGACTCGCAGTCCGTCTTTCTTGGCTACCTGTTACTATTCGAGGTTACTTTTTGACTGGCCTCGGTGCATCATTAATTTGAGTGAGATAAAGGGTGATAAAAGGGCTAGCCCTTTTCTTCCGTATGCTGATATTTATTGAAGCTAGTTATTCATGGATTGCAGCGGAGTAGATAAATCAACTAAAGGGTGATAAAAGGGCTAGCCCTTTTGTAGCAAGATAGGCTGGAATTGCAGTGGTTTTCCACTCAATATTCCAGTAGGGCCTGTTGCGGTCGGGGTATTTTTATTGCCAATCTGGTAGTATGAAAAAGCGATAGGCACACTCCTTTCGCTTGAATACCCCGGTGATGGCCGCAATACCAATCAGGGGTATTCTTTTTGCTAACAAACTGCCAGTGGCAAAACTATAGGCACACTCCTTTCTAATGAACGCCCCGGTGATGGCCGCAAACCAATCTGGAGTATTTTTATGCCGTATTAGGGGACATGACTATGGGAAGGCCCATTTGCTTAAATACACCGAAGATGGCCGCAATACGAATTCGGAGTATTTCTGCCAAAACCAGGGTCCAGCTGGTTTATGACTCTATTCACCAAGTTATGTCCTGTGTTTAACGCTATGCTTGCCCTGTCGCGCCTGTCAATTAAATATAAGCGGTGGTGTAATATTCACACGCAGTTCATACGAAATACTTTTCTAATCGACACTTTCGTGCCTAGCTGGGTATTAATGTGTAGTTTGTAATGCATTAGGATATTGCCTTACCGAAACGCAAAAAGGGCGTCCCGACTTAATCGGGACGCCCTTTTATTTTGTTCCGGCCAACTAGGTTTGGGTGGTGTTAACTACGCTCTGGAGCTCCTTGAATCTCGTGGTAGAGATCTTCTTCGGAGATGACGTTGTTTTTCTTCATGGCTTCAATCTCCTCTGCCGAGTAGCCCAAGATGCCCGATAGGACAGCGTCGTTGTGTTCGCCGACCTTGGGGGTAACGCCGATATTTACCGGGGTGCGGGAGAAATGCCAGTAGTCTCCCGAGACGGCGATGGTTCCGGCCAAGAAGTCGTCCACCTCGACCATGGCGCGTCGTTCCCAGGGATGGGGGTCGGCCTCGGCCATGGGGATATCGTTCACTGGGGCGGCTACTACATCGTGCTTGGTGAAGTGCGCGATGGCCTGCTCCATGCTCAGGGTCATGAGCAGCGCATGTAGAGCTTCGTTGACGATTGCAGCGTTCTTCGCGCGTTCGGGACGGGTGCTGAAGCGGGGGTCTTCCAACCACTCGGGCTTGCCCAGAGCGTTGCAGACTCGGTACCAGTGGTGCTGGTCACCGGCGGAAAGCAGGACCCAACCCTCTTTACATTCGTAGATGCCCGAGGGTGGAGCGGTGGAATTGGAGTCACCACGCTTGGGCTTGATACCGGAACCGTGATACGCCGTTATGGGAATCTCGGTCATGGAATAGCCGGTGTCGGCCAAACAGACGTCCATGGATTGGCCTTCTCCAGAGACTTCCCGCTCGTGGAGGGCAGCCAGACAACCGATGGCGGCATGTAGCGATGTGATGCGGTCAATGATTGGCACGCCGGTTCTGATGGGAGGCATGCCCTCATCCCCGGTGAGCATGGTGATGCCAGACATGGTCTGTCCGATGGGGTCGTAGCCAATCTGGTCCTTGTAGGGGCCGAATTGTCCGTAGGCTGATACATTCACCATGATGATGCGGGGATTTAGCTTCTTGAGTTCCTCGTAGCCGAAGCCCATCTTCTCGATGGTGCCGGGCCTAAAGTTCTGAACCAAGACGTCGGAAACCTTGATTAGCTTTCTTAGGGCCTCTTTGCCCTCTTCCTTGCGGAGGTCCATGGAAAGGGATTTCTTGCCCGAGTTGTACTGAACCCAGTAAGAAGACTGTTTCTTGACCCAGGGGCCGTGGTAACGGGTCTCTTCACCGCCGATACGCTCGACTTTAATTACCTCGGCGCCCATGCGGGCTAAGACTTGAGCGCAACGTGGCCCGGCCTGGTGACGTCCCAAGTCGATGACACGGACATTTTCGAGAGGATGCTTGAGAGCAGCCATGGGCGAAGACCCCCTATATAGCAAAAAATTACGGATGGTTGGTGCCAGATTTAGGCACCGGAGTTGGGCAATTGTAAGACCGGCACATGGAAAGAGCAAGGTGTGGGCGGGGGTGAGCCAGGGTGTGGTGTGTACAGTGGAGATGCTAGGCGGAATGATAAGTCGGGGCACAGACCTGCCCCGACGAACAAAGATAGGCGGCTCGGCATATTGCCGAGCCGCCTATCTTTAGGCTGCCATGTCAGCTAGAACCCTGATGGGCTCGCCCGCAGGGAGAACATATAGCTTTCCAATAGGGTTTTCAGTCCGCAGTTCGGCGTCTTCAATCGAAGTCAGGTAATGTCCGCACTGGAGGCAATCGATGTAACTGCCATAGACGTCGGTATTGTCGTACAGGTCTCCGTGACACTTGGGACAACTCTTGAGCCAGAACATGCGCGAACCTCCTTGGGTGCATAAACGCCGAGCCCGGTTATCGTTAATTTTTCTTGCTGACCGCTCCGCGTCAACACCACCCTACATGCAGCACAATTACCTGTGGATTACCGCTAATTATCAGTCTTCTAATCCAGATGCCTTAGTGGGGATGGCCACCGATTTCTTCTTCGTGTTCCTCTTCATGGGCGACCCCGGTTAATTCTTCCAACTCGTGAGCGGCCCCGTCAATATTTCCGGCTTCCAGGTACTCTCGAATTTCAGCCACTTGGCTGGCAACTGCTGGGTCACCGCTCATCTGTTCCATCAAGTGGTCCAGATGGTGGAGCGCCCCTTCGATGTCATCAACAAGAACAGAAGACCGGGCCAGGCTGGCCTGCATCTCTGAGGGGGTGAGGTCTTCAACTTGAATCCCCGCCAGCATGTTTTCGATGATGTGTATCGCATCGTGAATGTTTCCGGCTTCGGTCTCCTCTTTGGCTTCCTTCATTTGGGCCAGGTGTTGGCCCGTCACTTTGCTGGCTATATGGTCTATGTGGTGAATCGCTTCGGTGGCTGAGTCGTCCTCCAGAGCGAACAAGGTCATCCAATGGTGTTGGGCCAATGCCTGCCCAGGGTTGTCCACGCTCATGTGGAGATGGTCTCCCCCCAGCGATTCAACGTACTCGGCGATATGGCCGAGTTCTTCGTTCGATATCTTTGACGGCGGGAACACCGGCATTTGTCCCAACGGCGCTCTGGCTTGCCGCTTAACCTGACCTGCTGTGTGTCCGGCTAGGCCCGGCGCAATTCCGGTGCCCTGCCCTTCCGACCCGTGACATGCGCCGCAGCCATTGTTGGTGAATAACAGTTGTCCATCTGATACGGGTTCCGCAGCCGGAATGGTTGGTTGTGGAACGGTTGATGTCGGAGCTTTCGCAGATGTGTCTCCATAGCCTCCGCATGCCGATATTAGCAAGAACAGTCCGGTAATTAGGCCCAATAGCCCCAATGATTTCATACGTTGCACTTAGTCCTTTCACGATTTATGAAGATCGTCTCTTCAGGGAATTTGTGTCCCCGGAGGGATCTGGTCTTGCCACCGCGGAGGGACCACATGGAGCGCATGGGCCCAATCACCCGCCGTTTAGTAGTTGGTCAGCCTTTCCACCATCGTTCTCGGTCTGCGACCGGAATTTCAAGCAACACCACGTCTTGGTAATTGCCCCAGAAGTCCTTGACCCGGTCTTCCAGGGTGGCAACTTCTTTGAAGCCGACGCGCTCTGCCGCCACGACCGCTTCTTTCTCGCGTTGGGCGACTAGCTCGAACGTGACCTTGACGAGCCCAAGCCCAGCGGCAATGTCTAGAATTTCCCGAATCAAACGACCACCCAGACCCACTTCCCGGTAGGCTGGGTCAACAACGACCCTAACCTCGCCCAAGTGGTGCCGAGCTGGGGTGCGGTTCAAATGGAGGGTTGCATCGGCCACGATGGCGTCACCAACCACTGCGACGATTGGAATTACCTTCGCAAAATCCATGTTGGATGTCCAGCCGTGGATAACCTTGGCCGATGCGACATTCTCTTTCAAGTAATATCGCTCTTCCTCGGGGATTCGCTCAAAAAACTCTAGCAGGCGAATCTTATCGTCCGGCTCAAGAGGGCGAACTGAGACTTTGTCTCCGTCCCGCAACATGATGTCTTTTGGATAGGCTTCTGCGTTAGGTAGGCCTCTCATCATCAATACCTCCTGGACGTTCAATTTTTGATTCGCCGATTGCTTCTCAGGTTCCCTTGGAGTACTGGAAGCCCGAACGGCTAGGCTTGATTAAAGCGCTACAAGGCCGCTTCGCCCTGCTCTCCGGTTCGGACCTTAATGGCGTTACTGACTGGAGAAATGAAAATTTTGCCGTCTCCTATATTGCCAGTGCGGGCATGCTCAATAATGGTGTCGATGGCTATCTGAGTTTGCTCGTCATGTACCACCAGTTCCAACTTAACCTTGGGCAGCATGTCAATCTCATAACGGCCCACACCACGGGAACCACCGGCAGTAACACCCCGCTGGGCACCGCGGCCAGTGACGTTCACAACGTTAAGTCCGATGAGGCCGACTTGAACCAAAGCTTCTTTGACGTCGTTTAGTTTCTCCGGCCTAATGATTGCTTCTACCTTGTTCATGCACTCCTCCCAAATCTGTGCAGAATATCCGCGCCTACCTCTCCTCTGGGCTTCGGTGGGCTAGGGGGCCAGCCCGAACCCGATGCCCCCAGAGAGGCGCGGCGCTTACTTAGCTTGACGGCTTGGCTGGAGGATATCAAGGGCCGTTTGTACAAATTGTTAAGGCCAATTGGATACTTTGAAGGTGCTGAACGGCGCGCAGACAAATACCCGATAAATGGCAAAAGAAAAGCCCAGACTCGGAATTATTTGCTGGGGCCGTCTGAGTCTGGGTCGATAGCCAATCTAATCCAGTTGGTCAGGCTGGTGGTGTCCACGTCCTTTAGTAGATAACCGTTTACGCCGATTTGGTACGCTTGACGCCGCTCGTCGGGGTCGAGGTAAGAGGTGAGGATGGCGACCTTGGCTTGCTCATCGGCGGCCAGCGCTCTGCGGCAGAGGTCAATGCCGTTTGCTTGTTTCATCTTGGTGTCGATGAGCACCACGTCTGGATTGAGCCCCGCGATATCGCGGATGGCCTCTTCGCCGTCGCAGGTTGCCCCAACCACGTCTAATCCGGGCATGGATGCCAGGCGGCGGGCGAGGATTTCTCTCGCGGGGCGGTGTTCGTCAATTAGAAAGATTCGAATATTCATAGCTATTTCACAACTGGGGCAACTTCACGATAAGGCGCGAGGGGACACGGACGAGAGTGCCGAAGGTAATCGTTCTGGCAGGCCGGTTGGGCATAAAAATAGGGCCAGGTGGTGAATGCACCACCCGGCCCTTCGTATTCTCCGGCCCTTCGTATTTTATGGCTGGTATTTATGGTCAGCTAAGTTCTGGCCTAACCCGGCTAAGGTTCAACTTATTGGTTAAAACTATTGCGGGCCCTTCGGTCTGCCAGGAACGCTGCGGCCTGGGACCGGCGTGAGACTTCTAGCTTGCCCAGGATGTTGCTCACATAATTCTTGACCGTTTTGTCGCTCAGGTTTATCTGCCCGGCAATCTCCCGGTTGGTCTGGCCGTCGGCAATCAGCTCAAGTATTTTCTGCTCTTGTTCGGTCAACTGGGCCATGACGTCTTGTTCTTTGCCTTTGCGTACCCGGTCGAGGACGCCAGCGGTGACCATTGGGTCGAGCAGCGACTGGCCAGAGCCCACCGTGCGAATGGCGTCGACTATCTCTTGGGAGCGAATCTCCTTCAGCAGATATCCGGATGCGCCAGCCATGATGGAGCCCATCACGGCTTCCTCGTCGCTATAGGATGTCAGCATGAGGACTTTGACGTTGGGATTCTCGTCGCGGATTTCCCGGCATGCTTCGATTCCAGAGCCGTCGGGCAGGCGGATGTCCATCACCACCACGTCGGGCATAGACTCGCGGGCTTTTGCTACGGCCTCGGCAACGGTGCCAGCCTCGGCCACTACGGAGAGGTCTTCTTGGCGGGAGACCAGCATGGCCAGTCCCTTACGGACTATGTCATGGTCGTCGACGATTAGAATCTTCAGTTTGTCGTTCGATGCCATCTGGTTCTCCTTGAGGTTGGGCATTGTTTTTCTGGGGTTTTCTGGGGTTTGCTGGCAGTTATAGATTACACCAGTCGCGGTTGGGGCGCAGGAACGGGCACCGGTACCTTTATGTCTAGCTTGGTGCCCGCGCCGGGAGCGCTTTCTATGTGGAGCACCCCGCCCAAACGCTCGGCCCGGTCTTTGATGTTGGGAAGGCCGTAACCCCGGCCCAACTCGGCCGTTTCCAGGTCGAAGCCGTTTCCATCGTCGGCGATGGTCAGGCAAATATCTCCGTTGGAAACACCCAAGGACAACGAGACATTCTTGGCGTGGGCGTATTTCTCAATGTTGGAGAAGGACTCTTGCAAGATATGCCAGATGTTCACGAAATAGCGTTCTGGTAGTAGTGACGGGTCGATGTCCATGTCGACGGTGACCGAGACGCCGGTGCGGTCTTCTAGGTAGCCAACCAAGGAAACCAGGGCCTCGTCCAAGCGGCGTCCCTGTAACTCGGTTGGGCGCAGGTCCATGATGTAGCGGCGAATGTCTCCAATGGCTTGGTTCAGGTCGTTGACGACGTCTTTAATCCGGGGTTTCACGCTCTCCGGTTCTTTATCAGCCTGGCTGGAAATGTCTTCTAGAGTTAGCCCAACTGCATACATGGACTGAATTACCCCGTCGTGGAGGTCGCGGCCAATGCGGTCTCGCTCGTCGGCCACCGCCAGCCGCTGTGCTTGGTCTTGTTGTTGGTCATAGAGGTTGATGTTTTCAATGGCCACCGCCAGTTGGTCGGCCAGGGTTTCCAGGGTTTTCACATCGCTGTCGTCGAATAGGTTGGGTACCATGCTATCGACATTAATCACGGCAACGGTCGCATCCTGGAGAATTACGGGTACCGCCAGTTCAGCGGCGGTCTCAAACCCTTTTATCGCATTGTAGCGGGGGTCTTCGCGAACATCGTTACAGAGAGCGGTTTGCCCGGTGCGGGCTACCCATCCGGCAATCCCTTGGTCTAGGGGCCGGTGGGTGCCCACGGGAAGTCTGTCCTCGTCCAGGCCCGCCAAAGCGCGAATTTGTATGGAGTTACTCTCCAGGTCGACCCAGAAAATCTGGACATTTTGGTACTGGAAGCCTTCGCAAAGCAACGCGGCCACCTTTTTGAGCAGCAGGTCCAAGTCGAAGATGCGGGTTAGTTCCCGGCCCATTAGGTTCAACACATCCAATTGGGTAGAGCGGCGAGTCTCGGCTTCGAAGAGCCGGGCGTTTTCAATGGCTACTGCGGCCTGGGCCGCGAATAGGGTGACGATATTTTCATCGTCGGCGGAGAATTCGTCCGCGCCGATTTTGTTAGTCAGGTACAAGTTGCCTAAGACGACGCCTTTGAAGGTGATGGGCACGCCAAGGAAGCTGCGCATGCTGGGATGGTTGGCGGGAAAGCCGACAGAAACGGTGTGCTGGCCCAGGTCGGCCAAACGAAGGGACTGCCCCTCCCGAAGCACCACTCCTAGGATTCCCTTCCCTTCTGGCGGTTCGCCAATGCGGTCCCGGTCTTCTTGGGAAATGCCCGAGGTGATGAACTGCACCAGAGTCCCGTCTTCGCCCATGATTCCCAGGGCGCTGTAAGTAGAGGAAACAAGCTCCCGGCTGAGGTCGGCGACTTGCTGGAGCACCGTATCGAGGGATAGGTGGGAGGTTAGGGTGCGGATGGCCTCGTGGAGTCCGCTGCCTTCGGCATAGACCGACGCATTCATGTCGGAGTCACCGGGCTTTGGGACTTGGGGATTCTTGGGTGATGAAGTCATGATGACGGTACAGAACATTATAGCCAGCGGCCGCCCTCGGTAGAAACCCACCAGCGCTCGCCCTCGGTAGAAACTCATCAGGAACCTGCCAGCGGCCCATATGACCATTGGCCCATTAAAAAATAGGCCGTTCGGCCCTTTGGCTGCTATAGGAACCGGGATAAAGTCGATGTACGGAGAGGACGAGACACCAGCGAACCAGTCAGGGCCTGAAGGCCTTGGGGGACGCAAGAATCCTCTCCACCGCTCCCGGTCATCGCAGTGCCGAGACAAAAGATAAGAACGGCAGACCGGGAAGTCTAACTAGGAGGTGAGCATGGTTCATAAGTTTATCCGTGACCATGCCTGGAAGTTCCCTAGTATGCCCCCGCTGACTTTGATGTGGGGAGCCAAGGGAATTCTGGAGAAACTACCGGATCTTATTCCAGGGGTCAGCGGGGGCAGCCTAGTCCACAAACCCCGCCTAAATTAGTAATTAACAGCCAAATACCTTAATGCTTCGCTCCGCAAGCCGTTGTTAGGCAGGCGCGGCAGGCGACACAGCGGACCCCTAAGGTGGGCTCGTTCGGTCAGATAGACCGTCTACACGAGGCAATGGGTGATGGACGACAGAGTACCTTAAGAGACCAGTCGGCAGAAATGTTCGGCCTGGTCTCTTTATTTTTGGGAGTGACGAACAGGAAATAGACCGGCAATCGCGGTAAGTTCCGCTTAGTTATTAAACAGGGTTATTAAACAGGCCATTGTTAAAATGGAGGGGAAGTTTTGAGGACTAGACAGGCACCGGAGTTGCTCTTGGATACGTCGCGTTCGATGTCACTGCACCTTTCCCGAGAAAAGATACGGGACGCCGTTAGCCGATTGGCGGCGGAAATTAGCCGGGACTATGTCGGTAAGCGTCCGCTGTTGCTTGGCGTTTTGAAGGGCTCGTTTATCTTCTTGGCTGACTTGGTGCGGGAAATGGATATTCCGCTCCGGGTGGATTTCATTCGGGCCCAGAGCTATAAAGGCTCCACCACCACCGGCGAGGTTGTGCTATCAATGGGAGATGTGGTGGACGTACGAGGTCAGGACGTTTTGGTTGTCGAGGACATCGTTGACACTGGGACCACCATTAGCTGTTTGATGGACTACCTGAGGAATGGAGAACCAGCGTCGTTGAAGTTGTGCTCTTTGCTGGACAAGCCTTCCCGTCGGGAGACGCCGGTGGACATTGATTACCTGGGCTTCACTATTCCGGACCGTTTCATCGTGGGTTACGGCACCGACTTGGACCAGGACTGGCGCAACTTGCCGGAAATTTTCTCCCTAGATAATGAACCGGATGGTGAAGGTGCATCTGATGGGTAGGTCAGCCCGAAAACTGGTGAGGGCGAGGCCATTGGGCAATCCGGACCGTTCTGCGACTGCGGTTCAGTCAATCAAGACGAATCGGCGGTTGAATGGGGGCTCGGGAAGGGTGAAACGCCTGGATCTTGCCGGATTAATTAAGGTCGCCCGAGGCGACGCCCCCGCCGATTTGGTGATTAAAAACGCTCGGGTAGTTAACACCTTCACGGGTGAAATTGAACACGCCAACGTGGCGATACACCAGGGCAAAATTGCCGGAGTTGGCGACTACACCGAAGGTAAACGAGTGCTGGATATCGGCGGTCGCTATCTGACTCCCGGTCTGATTGACGGACACTTTCACTTGGAGAGTAGCTACCTAAACGTGGGCGAATACGCGCGGGCCGTGGTTCCTAGAGGCGTTTTGGCCGGTGTGAGCGACCTTCACGAGATAGCCAACGTTTGCGGCGTGCCGGGGCTGAAGCAGGCCATGCGAGTGGCGCGGCAGATGCCTCTGGACCTCTTTTTGACCGCTCCGTCGTGTGTGCCCGCCACCGAGATGGAAACCTCGGCCCACCGGTTGGGCCGTGGTGAACTGTCGCAGCTCCGGCGCATGAAAAGCGTGATTGGCCTGGGGGAATTCATGGACTTCCCAGGCGTAATCAGCGGCGACAAGGCTGCATTGGGCAAGTTGGAAGCCTTCCCTGGAATGGCTAAAGAAGGTCATGCCCCTGGGGTTAGGGGCCGCGACCTTAATGCCTATCTGGCACCGCTCATCGGCTCCGACCACGAGACAGTCGAGTACGCCGAGGGTCTGGAGAAGCTGCGCCGGGGCATGCATTTGATGATTCGGGAAGGTTCGGCGGAGAAGAACCTAGAGGCGCTGTTGCCACTGGTCACCGACGCAACCTGGCACCGGTGCATGTTGGTGGTGGACGACCGCAACGCCCGGGATATTTATTACGACGGCGACCTAGACGCGGTGATCCGAAAGGCAGTGCGTCTGGGATTAAATCCAATTCGTGCGCTACAGATGACAACAATGGTCCCCGCAACCTATTTCCGGTTGGAGGGACTGGGTGCGGTGGCTCCGGGGTATTGGGCCAATCTGTTGGTTGTGGACGACTTGGCCGACTTTAAGGCCGAATCGGTCTTCTACCACGGGCGGCTGGTTGGCAGGCGAGGGCGGGCGTTATTCAATGCATCTCCGGCGGCCACGCAGCCAATGAGATCGGCGATGAGCATTAAGCCCTTCGCCGTGAAGGACTTGGCGTTTCATTGGACAGACCCAACTGTGCCGGTGATGGAAATTGTGCCTGGCCAGATAACAACCAAGTGGGTTACGGAGCCTAATACGTCAACCGACGGAGTAGTTATGTCCGACACCAGCCGCGATTTGGTAAAAGCAGTGGTGGTGGAACGGCATAAGGCCACTGGCAACATTGGCAAGGGTCTTGTACGTGGCCTGGGGCTGAAAAAGGGCGCATTGGCTACATCGGTGGCCCACGATTCCCACAACATTGTGGCGGTGGGCGTCGAAGACAGTGACATCTTCGTGGCGGTTACTGAGGTCGAAGCCAACGGCGGCGGTCTGGCGGTGGTTGAAGACGGCTGCGTGGTGGCATCAATGCCCCTGCCATTAGCCGGTCTCCTTTCCGATATGACGTTGGAAAAGGTGGTCAAGGCTCTAGAGGAGCTTGATGACAAAGTCGAAAAATTGGGTTGTCGGGTAGATTCGCCATTTTCCTTGTTATCCTTCCTGGCGTTACCCGTGGTGCCCGAACTGAAGTTGACCGACAAGGGTCTCGTGGACGTTGAGATGGCCCGGTTGTTGGAGCCGGCATCGGCCTGATTGGCCCGGACGGGCTCGGACGATTAAAATTGTCCCGTTCGCAGTATTCATTTATTAAAAAGGCGGCCGTATGACGAGCAAAACAGTGATAGTCCTGGGCGGGGGCGTGGGCGGCTTGTCCGTGGCCAACGACTTGCGTCGGCGGCTGAACCGACAGCATAAGGTGGTGTTGGTGGACAAGACGGGCGACCATGTGTTTTGGCCGTCGCTGCTCTGGCTTCAGGTGGGCCTGCGGAAGCCGGACAAGATTACCAAGGGTTTGGAGAAACTGCTTAAGAAGGGCGTTGAGCTTGTACGGGGAGAGGTGGACTCGATTGACCCGGTCGCGAAGCGGGTGGGAGTTGGGGGGAAGACCTACGACGCCGACTATTTAGTGGTCTCACTGGGCGCCCAATTGGCTCCAGACCGGATACCGGGGCTGTCGGATGCTGGCCACAACTTATATTCCCTGGAAGGCTCGGTTGCGGTGCGGAATTTCTGCCTTGGCTTGGATGGTGAAGCCAAAGGAACAAAGTTGGTGGTCTTGGTGTCGGGTATGCCTTTCAAATGCCCGGCAGCGCCCTATGAAGCGGCCATGTTGATGGCTCACTACGCTCAAAACAACCACCCTGGGACCGGGACGTCAGTCAGCCTCTATTCCCCAGAAGGCGGACCCATGGGAGTGGCGGGGCCGGTGGTATCGGCTGGAGTAAAGGGAATGCTAGCCCAGCGCGGCGTTGATTATTACCCCACACACCAGGTCGAGAAAGTTGACCCCGGCACACGCACACTGATATTTGAAGACGGCAGCGAAGCAACGTACGACTTTCTAGCTTATGTCCCACCCCACGTTGTTCCAGAGGTTGTGTGCGAGGCTGGCTTAGCGGAGGTCGGCGGCTGGATAATGGTGGACCGTGAGTCCATGGAAACCCGGTATCCCGGCGTGTTTGCCATCGGTGACAACACATCTATTCCGTTGGAGATGGGGCTGCCGTTACCCAAGGCCGGTGTCTTTGCCCACGGCCAGGCCCAAGCAGTGGCTAAGACCATCGCGGCCAGAATCAACGGAAAGGGCGAGGATGGGGTGTTCGACGGACACGGCCAATGCTTTGTTGAAGTCGGCGGCGGCCGGGCCGGATTTGGCCGGGGCAATTTTTACGCCAGTCCAGTGGCTCAGGTCAAACTCCATGAACCCAGCCGTAGATGGCATATAGCCAAGGTGCTATTCGAGAAAAAATGGATGAAACAGTGGTTCTAGCATCAGTCGGTTGCTGACCGGCGATTGTTTTTGAGTGGTTTTGATTGTCTTGCCACGAAGTCGGACCAAGAAGGGAATATGGAAACGATTCATCTACTGGAAAACATATCTAATACGGCGGACGGGGTATTCGCGGTTGACGTAGACCAGCGGATTGTCCACTGGAACGCGGGAGCCGAGAAGATTCTTGGATATTCAGCCAAGGATATGCTGGGACGTTTCTGCTACGAGGTAATGCAGGGGGCTGTCGAGCCGTTTATGGAAGATGGGAGTTCCGGCAATGGGTACTCCAGCAGCGGCGGTTTCGGTGATATTTGCCGACTGGGCTGCCCGGTCATCGACTGCGCCAAGGCAGGATATCCCACGCCAGGTCGTAACGCGAAGGTCAAAGCCAAGGACGGGACAGTCCGGTGGTTGAGCGTGGCCCATACCTACGTTAAGAGCAACAACCAGCATTTGGCCGCCGTGGTGCACATATTCCGTGACGCGACTGAGGGAATGGAGGCCAAGCGGATCCTGGAGCGCATTTCGCGGGAGATTTCGACCTACGGAAATCTGGATGCCGTTCAGGAACCGGAAGTTCACCATGACGAGGAGCTTACAGAACGGGAACGGCAGGTTGTCACGATGTTGGCCCAGGGTGAGGGAACCCGCGGCATCGCTAAGAAGCTAATGATTAGCAATGCAACCGCGCGGAACCACATCCAGAATATATTGGTCAAATTGAATGTACACACCCGGCTTGAGGCGGTGGCCTATGTGCTGCGAAACCGGGTGATTGACCACGTTGTCGACTCGGGGATTGAGTCTGGCGTCGAGTGTGAATAGGTTATCTGATGCAGCGGCACTATGCGGAATGATGAATCTGCATCTGTTGGTCGCCACTCTCGCGTACCTAGAATGAGTTAGGCATAGGAATTTGGTTCCTGTGGCACTGGGGGTTGTTCATTCTTTTTAAACATAGGATTGGCAGGATTTAAATAATAATAACCGGGGCGGTATTTCTCGCGCGGGAGTCTTCGCAAGGAGGTCAAATCTATGACATACGCAATTTTGGGACGCGATGAAAACGGTCGGCGTTATGGCGGAAAGTTTAGGTTTACCCTTGTTGAATTGGTGGCCTCCACCGGATTGTTGATGATTGTCATCGGTGTGACCATGGCAATCTTAACTTCAGATAATCTGGCTTTGGTGCCTGGCCTAACCTACGCTATCGCAGTAGTGTTGGCGGGCATGGTTTACCGGCATTACATGAGCATCCGCCGTGATGGCGCGGCGATGGCTGAGGCCGCAGAGCGGGCTGACGCCGACAAGCGGAGCGCTCAGTTCCGTATGGATGTCCACCCGCTCTTGGAAACGGGTTGGGAAGATGAACTAGCGATGCACCCGGTAGAGTGGGTGGACATGCCCACGGCGACTTTCAAGGTGGTCGGCTCCAGAGGAATTTGCCCCAGGGGCATGGGACAGGGAGACTTTGTGGAAGTGGGGGCCGACGGCTCGGTCTCTCCGGGCCTTTGCGCCGAAGCTGAGGCCGTTCTATGTATGGCGTCGGAGGACCATTCCGAAGTCAGAGAATGGTGTTGCCCGGTTTACGATCATCTGTTGGTATTCAAAAAGCTGGATAAAGTCTATTAAGAACCAGCTTCCCAGACATCGGCGTTTCCCTTCTTGATTACCGGAGACCGCGCCCGCGGCCTCCGGTAATGTATTTACACTACAAAACAAGGCCGAAAAGCGGGTAAATAATCCGTTATGGCTAGGCTGACAGCAACCGCTGTCGGCCTTTTCTTTTGCCATGGCAAAGGGTTTGTACGCCTAAATATTGGTTAAAGTTTAAAAATTAAATAATATTAGTATTAAATTCCGTTGACATAATGGTCTTCCGGTAAGTAACGTCAGAACTCATAAGGCGGTGGAAAGGGAAACGGATATTTTGCCCTTTCAACACAGCGCCGTTTGCATTATTCGGGTCATATTTGGCCCATCGCACGGGCGCGGAGCCTATCCCGTCGCACAGGTGCGCAATATCTTCGGTCCTGGAGGTGGATTGTGGTTATTGAGAAAGACTTTGTGGAAGAGGTTGCCCAGGCGGTTTTACCATCCCCGGTCGCGCTCCCGGTCGTGTTCCCGGAGGCGTTCGATCAAGAGACCAAGCCAACTTGCCAACACCATTGGGTCATCGAGACAGCCAACGGCCCAATTAGTTGGGGCGAATGCCAGGTATGCCATGAGGTCAAGGAGTTTCAGAACTCCATTAGCGACGCCGACATAGGATATTAACAAGACGGGCTTCGGCCCGAAATCGGTAACACAGCGGCGGCCAAGTTAAGACGACGAGCTGCCGCCGAGAAAGTTCGCAGTTCGGATAGTCCGTAGCCTGGATGGCTCCACGGATGGTCCATAGATAAAAGTGCGGCCGGCTAGCCTTGGCTGGAGTGGGGCCGACACTGGAGGGAGAAAAAGATGAGAGTACTTTGGATTGGATTTGGACAGGCAGGTGGCAAGATAGCCAATTCCCTAATGGGAATGAACCGCCGTCTTTATAGCGCCATTGCCATCAACACTGAAGAAGCCGACCTTTCTGGCTTGGGTAACATTCGCCAAAAGGTCCTAATTGGCAAATATGCTCTGCGGGGACGTGGTGTCGGCTCGGACATCGACCTGGGAGCAAGCATCGCCGAAAAGTCTTTGGCCCAGATGATGGACACCATTGACGTGGTGGTGCGCAAACAAGACCCAGAAGTAATCTGGATTGCGGCTGGCCTAGGCGGCGGATCAGGCGCCGGAGGCAGCTTTGTCTTGGCCAACGAGTTAAAGAAGGTCTACAAGCACATCCCGGTCTATGGCATCGGCGTGGTGCCATCGGTGTCCGGTATGCCCCAAGACAAAGAGGCGCTCAACCTTTCCAATACCGTCAAGAGTTTTGAGCTTTGGAGCCACTATTTCAACAACATTCTGTTGGTGGATAACCAACAGTACGAGCGGCCCCACGTGACCCGGGAGTCTGTCGAGATGATGTTCCAACGGGTCAACGAACACCTGGCCCAGACGCTTACCACCATCATCAGCGCGGGCGAAATTCGCCCTCCGCCTCAAGAGGTGTTTAGTTCGTCGGAGATAAAGGCCACCATGGGGCTAATCGGCGACATCTCGACCATCGGCTACTGCGCCGAAGAAATCAAGATAAAGTCCCAGTTCTGGCGCAATGGGATGGATCCCGGCACCCATGAACTGGAAAGCATCATCGAGAGGAGTGTCGAAAAAAGCTCACTCACCTTCCCGGCGGACGTCACGGGGGCTAGGTCAGCCTCGCTTATCGTCCACGGCAGACCGGAGCACCTATTCGCTCAGTCGATTTCAACTGGCAAGGCGAAGCTGGAAGAACTAACCACGGTGGGCAAGGTGCGCTACGGTGACTACCCCGATCGCCGGACCAAGTATTTGTCGGCGATCACCATCATCTCTGGAATTACCGACTTCTCGCGTCTGGATCAGATGAAGAAACGGGTTCAGGAGTTGAGCGGTTCAATGTCAACGAGTCATCATTCGAATAGCGATAATGTGGTCGATCCTTCCATAATTCAAAACCTTACTACTAGGGACTCTGTGTCTAGACCCATTGTTTAAAGCACGCAGGTAGAGCACGCAAAAGTAGCAGTTATTCCAGGGCGTGTTGACGCCCTCGGTCGGGGAGATGGGAAAAGGGCGAGGATTTATCCCCGCCCTTTTTGGTTTTCGAGTAGTTTGGCCGATGCCTAGAGGATGGCTACAGGGTTTACGGGAGAGCCAGTGCCGCCGACCACCCGTAGGGGATTAACGGTGAGCAAGAATTCGTAGCGGCCCTCTTCGGCGCAGGCTTCGGCCAGGGGTTGGAGGAGCGAGTTGTCCAACAGACCGATGCCGTAGGCGAAGATGGAACCATGAACCGACCAGGCTAGGTCGTAGCCGTTGGGGGTAAAGTCCATCATGTCCCAGACCAACAGGCAGCAGTCGGACTCGCGGATGAACTTGAGGCAGGAGGCGTGCAGTCCGGGGCGTTGGTTTGAATCTGAGCCCCAAAGTGGGTTGCCGGCCTCGTTCCATTTGTCGCGACCGCTGTAGACGATTAGCGCATCGCCCGGTTGCATTTCAACACCCTGGGCCTTGGCGATGTCCTCCAACTCCCAGCCGTGGACTGGGGTTTCCATGGTCACGTAGTCGGTGCCCCGGAACTTGGGAACGTCCAGCAGCACGCCACGGGTGATGATGCCCTCTTTCCAATGCTCGACAGATCCCCACACAGCGCCGTCCATGGTCACAGTATCGTCATGTCTGCGACCGTTCCACATGCCGTTCTCGTCCCACACATGGCACAGGGCGTCCAGGTGGGTGGCGGCGGTGCCGTGGTAAGAGATGCCGTAGTAGTCGGCGGAGAAGCCCGAAGTCTCGCTGCGGAAGACTCTTTTCATGTAGTGATGGGCTGGGGTCGGGTTGTTTGGGGCCGGAATTTTGGGGAATTCACGGCTGAGAGAGACCGCCCGGCCAGACTTTACCAGGCCCGCAGCAGCGACCCGCTTTTCTGGGGTGATCATGTTCACCGCGCCAATTTGGTCGTCGTTGCCCCAACGGCCCCAGTTGCGGTCTTCCTTCAGGTAAGCCAGGACTTCATCTTTGGTAGGTACGCGGCGCTCCATGCTCCCCCCTGGTAATTAATATATTGCTTGCAGATGGGTGTCCACCTAGGTTCGCGGTCAAGATAGCAGAGCCTAACCGGCGGCGCAATTGCCCGGCCTAAGTTACGGAGTTATTTCTTGGGCTATTTCTTGGGCTAGTTACCGGTCTAGTTAATGGACTGCTGAAGGCAGGTGAAGAACCGGTCCATCATCGACTTGGCGAAACTTTCAATCATTCGCTGGCCTACTCTGGCGAGCAGGCCGCCCGACGACGAGTCGGACTCCACATTCAGGGTGGTATTGCCATTGTTATCGGTCAATTTGACCTGGGATTCAGCCCGCACGAAGCCCGAGGGGCCATTGGCCTCAATGACTAATTTGTAGGACTCGTAGGGTTTCTGGTCGACCATTTTGACGGTGGCGTCGAACTTGCTGCGTATTGGCCCCATTGCCACGGTCACTGTAGCCGAGTATTCGTCTTTGCCGGTGGCCTCCAGCTTCTCGCAGCCAGGGATGCAGGCGGAGAGCGACTTGGGGTCGGTCAGCGTTTGCCACACCTTCTCAGGGGGGGCGTTGAATTCGTAGGAGCCGGATAGTTTCATCGAAAATCCTTGGTAGCGTAATTTCTGGTTATGTCATGCTGGCGAGTCTGGGCTAGAAGCGGTCGTCGGCGAGCAGTAGTAGTTCCAGCAACACTTGCGCGCCGTTGGCACAGTCCTCTGGGGTCGAGTATTCCTCCTGTGAGTGGCTGATGCCGTCGACACTGGGCACGAATACCATGGCCACCGGGGCAATCGCTGCGATCGCCTGGGCGTCGTGTCCGGCGCCGCTGGGCAGAGGCTCCCAATCAAAGCCGCAGTTCACCGAAGCTTCGGCCACCAAGGCCTGCATCTCGGGCGTAATGGGGACAGAAGATGTGAAACGGTGGCGGTGCACTGCCACGTCTACACCGTCATCGACTGCGGTCTGGTCCGTAATCCGACGTAGCTCATGTTCGGCGGCGGCCAGGGCCTGCATGTCGGTGTCGCGGAACTCCAGGCCAATACTGGCGCTGCCGGGGATGACGTTGACGGCGTTGGGAATGGCTTTGATGGAGCCGACCGTCGATACCCGGCAAATTTCTTGCTCTGCGGCCATTTTTTGGACGGCCAATACCAGCTTGGCGGCGCTAACCAAGGCGTCGCGGCGGGTGGACATGGGTGTGGTGCCAGCGTGGTTGGCCTTGCCTTCAATTTCGACTTCAAACACCGCCCGGCCAGTAATGCCGGTGACCACTCCGATGGGTGTGCCGGACTGGTACAGGTAAGGGCCCTGCTCAATGTGCAGCTCAAAGTAAGCAGCCAGTTCGCCGGGACTGCGGACAGCCTCGCCGATACGCGAAATGTCTCCGCCGATGTCGGCTAGGCACGGCCCCAGGCCGTGGCCGTTGTCATCCTTGGCATCTAGGTCATCTTGTTCCAGCAGGCCGGACATGGAGCGGCTGCCGACGAGCCAGCGGTGGAACCGGGTTCCCTCTTCGTTGGTGAAGCTGATTACTTCTAGGGGGTGGCGAGTTTGGTGGCCCTGGTCTTTCAGCGTCAGGACAACTTCGATGGCAGCCATGACGCCCAATGCGCCGTCGTACTTGCCGCCTTTGGGGACGGTGTCGGTGTGCGAGCCCAGGGCGATGGCTGGGCGTTGGTCTTCTGAACCGGCCCGGCGTCCAATAATGTTTCCAGCGGTGTCAATGCGAGTATCTAGGCCAGCTTGCTGCATCAGCTTGATGGTGTAGTCTCGTCCGGCGATGTCTTCGGGGGAATAGGCAACCCGGTCCATTCCGCCGGGGCTGTCGCCCAGATGGCCAAGTTCTTCTAGGGTCTGGTTCAGCCGTGATGCGTTGATTGAGTACCGGGGCATGACAGAAGCCTCGTTATTCAGGTCTATTGGGCGTCTGGGCGTCTGGGCGTCTGGGCGTCTGGGCGTCTGGATGAAGAAACATTTGTGCTGGGGAATGACTTTAGAAGCCACAGTGGAAGGCCGATTACACGCCTAGCAGAGTATAACCGGGATTATACGTCTCGGGATTATACGTCTCGGGATTATACGTCTAATGGGGAGAGGCGGGTTGGAGATAATTTTTGTTAGGGGGCGGTTGCTAGTTCGGCGATGCTTTTTTCGGCTGTGGCCCGGTCTACGCCAAGATTCACGGCTTGGTTGATATTGGCTTTGGCGGCAGGCTCATTGCCGATTGATGTGTAGGCATACGCCCTGATTAGATAGGCCTTGGCATAGGTGGGGTTAATCTCCACCACGCGGCTCATGTCGGCGATGGCAAGCTCGTGTTCTTCCAGTTCGGCGTAGACTAGGCCGCGGTTGATTAGGGCAGTGACGTTTTCTGGAGAAATGGCGATGGCCTGGCTGTAGTCGATAATCGCCCTATCAAGTTGCCCCAAGTCTTCATGGGCAATGCCCAGGTTGTACCAGGCTGCGACGGAGTTTGGGTCTAAGACGAGGGCTTTTTCAAAGTCGGCCAGCGCTTTTGGAAGGTTGCCTTGCGAGTGGTAGCTGGCGCCCCGGTTGGTGTATAGGGTTGATGAGTCTGGAGCGATGAGTAGAGCGGTCTCATAATCGGAGACCGCCTTTTCGGGCTCGCCCAACTGGTTGTAGGCCAAGGCGCGGTTGATGTAGGCGTCCAGTTTGGTTGGGTCTAGAGTGATGGCCTTGCTGTAATCGGCCAACGCTGCGGTCAAGTCCCCGGTTGCGCTGTAGCTGACACCCCGGCTGATATATGGCGAAGCCAGACCAGGGACGATTTCGATGGCCCGGTCAAGGTCGGCGATGCCCAGCTCAAATTCTCCGATTCCCAGGTACTCCAGGCCGCGGTTGCTGTAGGCCGGACCATAACTAGGATTCAGTTCAATGGCCATGCTGTAGTCAGCCATGGCCAAATCAGTTTCTCCAAGCCGGCCGTAGGCTATACCTCTGTTGACGTAGGCCTGGTGAGACTCTGGGTCTAGCGCAATGGCCCGGTCCAGGCTGGTCACCGCCTCTTTTAATCTTCCGAGGTTTAAAAAGACTAGGCCAAGCTGCGTATGGGCCGAAACCGACTCATTGTCCAAACTCAAAGCACGGTTGAAGTCAGCGAGAGCGCTTTCTAATTTGCCCAACTTGCTGTAGGAACTGCCTCGGTTGGTATAGGCGAACACCAGATCAGGGTCGAGTTTGAGGGCCAGGGTGTAGTCTTCAACCGCGTCGGCCAATCTACCCATGTGCTCTTTGGCCAATGCGCGGTTGTGGTAGCTGGCCGCAGATGAGTCGTCGAGGACGATTGCCTGGTCGAACTCGACGAGGGATTCTTCGAACAAACCTTCTTGCAGGAGATTAACGCCATTGTTGTAATGCTGATTGGCCTCGCTCACTCCGAAACAGGCGGTTAGGAGCAGGAGCAGTGTGCCTGCCACAAGAGGCAAGCGCAGGTTCGCTTTTGCTCGGAGGGCGGAATTGAGTGTGCTAAACAATGACATTTATCTTCCGAGGGTCATAATGCTGGCCTCGCCCATTGGCACCAAGTTAGTTGTGTTCTGTGCGTGGCCGCTCCTACCAGCAAACACCAAATAACAGGTTTCAGTAAAGCCGCAGTCAGCCGACCACAGTGTCGTGGTTAGCCGTCCCTTGCCCTCTTCCGTCGCAGGTATATAATGGGCCGCACAACCGGAGCCTGACATAAAGCGACAAGATGGAGGTACAGAATGGGCGCAACCGAAACCATCGCCAAGTGGGTCGTCAACACAAACTATGAGGACATTCCACCAGACGCCATCCGAGTCGCCAACGAATCTTGCTTCGACCTATTGGGGGTCATTCTGGCAGGCTCGATTCAGCCCGTCGGAGAGATAATCCAGAAGTACACCAGCAGCCAAGGAGCGGCCCCCGAATCCACGATTTTGTCCGGTGGGTTCCAGAGCACCCAAGCCAACGCCGCGTTGGCCAACGGCACCATGGGCCACGCGCTGGACTTCGACGATTTCGGCGGCTTCGGCCATCCCACCGTCGCCATTTTCCCAGCACTACTGGCCATCGGCGAACACACCGGGGCCACTGGCCGCGACCTGCTTGAGGCGTACGTGGTGGGCTGTGAAATTGGCCTGGCGCTACAACACGAGACCAAGTACAAGCAGATGGACAAAGGCTTCCACAGCACTGCGGTGATTGGCCGGTTGGCCTGCACCGCCGCCTGCGCCAAACTGCTGAAGCTGGACGAACACCAGACAATCATGGCCCTGGGCATGGCCGGTTCCATGGCTGGCGGTCTAATTCACAATTTTGGCACCATGACCAAGCCGCTGCATGCTGGCCTGGTTGGCCGCGACGGCGTGACCGCCGTCCAACTGGCGCAGATGGGCATGACCGCTGGCGACCAGGTGGTTGAGCATCCCTTCGGCTTCGCCAACGTGGTGCTGGGCGAGGGTATCTATGACCTAGACCACATGGCCGACAACCTGGGTCAGCCCTTCCGAACCCAGGACGCCTTGATGGTGAAAAAGTACCCCTGCTGCGGCGGCAACCACGCCATGCTCGACAGCCTGTTTAGCCTGATGCGGGACAACAACTTCACCTATGATGACGTGGCCAACGCCGAGATTGACCAGTCCTACTTCTCGGTGGTTATGCTCTATCAGGAGCCCGACGACGAGTTGAAGGGCAAGTTCAGCGCCAAGTACAACGTGGCGGCGGCCTTGGTTGACGGTGAGGTAGGTATCGACACCTTCACCGGCGACAAGATTAAGGACGGGACTATTGGCGACACGATGGGCAAGGTACGCACCAGAGTGATGGCCAAGTCCGAGGAACTGCTCACCGAATCCGCTGACGGCCTCAAGGTCAAAATCACCCTCAAGGACGGCCGGGTCTTCGAGCACACCACCGCGAGGGCCGACATTCTGGGCAGCCAGAAGAACCCTTGGGGAATGGACGCCATCAAAGCGAAATTCCAAGACAATGTGTCCCGAGTCCTTTCAGCCGACGGCACGGCCAAGGCCATCGAGACCTGGGAGAACATACCCGAGATGACCGACATCGCCAACGCCATTCGCAGCACGCTGGTGGCCGAAAAGGCATAGACGTAATTCAAACTAGTAACGGCCAGCGGTTGGCAAGTCCGCCGTTGACCGTTTGTTTTTCCCCCGATACAATTCTCAGCGGACGTTCGCACAGCCTATTTATAAAACAGTTATAGGGTCTTCCAAGTAGGTACTTTGGACCCACATGAACTTGAAATTTTAGGAGGCTTACCATGGCGCAAAGACCCAATCCGATTGAAATATATGAAGCAGTCAGAGCGCAACTTCGGCCGATTTTGACAGCGGGTGCTGCTCAGCCCAATTCTTCGACCACCTGCTCTGAATGGAATGTCCAGGCTTTGGTTAATCATGCCATTTCGGTTCAGCAGTTCGCCCAGGACGTTCTTGGCCCTGGAACACCGGACCCTACCAAAATGGGCGACGTTAATCATGCATTCCCCTCCGAAGGCGTCGAAGCAGCCCTCGTTTCGATTACTGACCAGGTACTCGCCACCTTAAAGACGATGGACTTTGAGGCTGTTGTCGGAACTCCCTTCGGTGATATGCCGGGAGGCCAGTTCATAATGGTTCCAATAACGGACATGATTGTCCACACTTGGGACATAGCGAAGTCCACTGGCCAGAACACCACATTGGACGCTGGATTGTGTGAGCTTGGTTACAACGTTTTGACCAATGTTGCAGCAGGAGGCCGTGAAAACGGCGCATTTGGACCTGAAATTACCGTCCCTGGTGACGCCAGCTTCCAGGATAAGATGTTGGCATTGTCGGGACGCCAGCCGTAAGCGTTTCGTCTCGCATAGAACACAAAAAGGCCCCGGAGATTTCTCCGGGGCCTTTTTAATTTAAGTAATTAAGATTAGCGGACTTACGGCTCAACCCTAATTGAGTCTCCCACTTTGATACTGCCGCCGTTAATTACCATGGCCAACATGCCGCGGCGTCCGTCAATCTTGTCTTTCAGCCCTAGGCGCAGGGCGTCCATCTTTCCACACGCCACACAGTCGCCGACAATCTCCAAAGTGGCCTCGTCGCCGACGAAGAATACCTGACCTACCTTGGTGGCAGAAAGGTCTATGCCAGTGGTGGTGATGTTTTCTTTTAATTGGCCGGGAGCTAGTTCGAACTCATCAATGGTCTCTTTGTCCATGAATAACACCTGGCGGGCGTTGCCCTCGTAGGCGCTGCGGTCGCCTTCCAATCCCAGGCCGGAGATGGCTGTGGCTGCTTGGACTGGGTCGGAGGGTGTTCCTTTGACTCTGGCGATGTGTAGGTTGGTGACGGTTCCTTGCTGCATGACGGCACGTCTCCTAATTTGGGTTATGTGGGTAATGGCGTGGCTAGTGGCGCAGTTAATCGGCTGTGTTGTCTCGTATGGGGACCTATGCTAATCTGAGGCCCGCCTGGCACCCTAATCTGGTGACTAGGATTCCAGGATTATAGCCCGTGCATAGCGCAGGCGCCACCAAGCACTGGTGGCACGATTGGGTGTCAGGCAGACGCTCCGGTGGCGGTAATCTTCCGAATAAACAAAGCAGGTGAAAGCCATGGCCTACGAATTTATTAAGACCGAAAACAGGGAAGGGGTGTTCATCGTTACCATGGACGACCCGCCCACCCGGAACGCCCTTGGCCCGCAAATGGCCGACGAAATTATGGAGTGTCTAGATAACTTTGAGGACGACCCAGCGGGCCGGGTGCTGTTACTAACGGGAACGGAGCCGTCGTTTTGTTCTGGTGCCAACGTTCGTGTGTTCAACCAGCGCATCCAAGACCGGGAGGCTGGAACGGAGCAGAGCGGCGAGCCAGACGCTCTGCCCTGGGGCAAGATGGAAAGCCAGTATGCCGCCCGAGGTCAAAAAGTGGCGCTGGGCGGCCAGGCCAGCCGGATACCACTAAGGCTTCATAAGCTACAGAAGCCGTCCATTGCGGCGGTCAATGGGCACGCCATGGGTGTTGGTATGGGTGTGGCGCTGGCTTGTGACATTCGCTACACCTCAGAGAAAGCAGTCTTTTCCGAGGCATTCTCGCGGATGGGGCTAATTCCCGGCGACGGAAGTTGCTGGCAGTTGCCGCGGCTGATTGGGATGAGCAATACCCTGTTGCTGCAATACACCGGTGATCGCATCGATGGAACCGAAGCCCACCGGCTGGGCATCGCCAGCAAGGTGTTTCCGGATGGTGAGTTGATGGACGCATCAATGGAACTAGCTACACGTATGGCCAACGGCGCGACCCAATCGCAGGCGTTGATTAAATACCTGGTCCACAAAAGCCTGTCCATGGACTTTGAAGAGGCGTTGGACTTGGCCCACGTGGCCCAAGAACAGGTGCGGAAGACCGAGGACCATAAAGAGGCGGTCCAAGCGTTCTTAGAGAAGCGCCCCGCGAAGTTCAAGGGGCGGTAGTCACAGGGCACGTTACATCGGGGCACGCTACAGATGGATTACTAGGCACCAAACCATATTTGGTCTGCTAGCGCCGGACTTTGTGACTATATTAGGACAGACTTGATTTTGAGTCGAATGATTTCGATTCAATGTGGCTATGCTTCCTGATAACATTGGGTTTGGTTGTGCCATAAAAATTTGGCTCGCCGCTTTGAAATCTGTTGTCGCTTCTAGCGTTGGTGTATGGAAGATTGGTTTTTTGAAACCGGCCTTTGGATTCTCGTTGCCGTAGTTTCCGCTATTGTCAGCTTTCTGCTGCTGCGCTTCAGCATGCAAAAGCTGTTACCCCGTGTAGCCCGTGGCCTAGGCGGAGCGCGATTGCTGGAGCTGCTGGCCGACCAGCAAAAATCAGCAGCCAAGTGGACGGAAATGCTGCTGGGGCTGGCTATAGCCGTGGGAGCGGGGCTAGCCATTGCGGCCGAATTGGGCGCGGATATTACTGTAGTGAACACTCGCCTGAAGGATTTTGGGTTGGACGCCGGATTTTGGATGGCTACCCACGTCCTTCGTTCGGTGGTGATTGTTGTCTTGGTGCTTGCGGCAACCCGCGCTATCTCTCGTATTCTGCCGCCATTGCTGCGGACTGGTATGTCTAGGGGGAAGCAAGGCACCGAGCAAGACGAGGCGTTAAAAAGGGCCGACGCTTTGGCCCAAGTTAGCCTCTACGCGGCGAGCGCCGTCATCTGGCTGATTGCTGGGGTCATGGTACTGGCGGAATTCGGGTTCAACCTAGCTCCTCTGCTTGCCGGTGTGGGAATCGTCGGTATCGCATTGGGCTTTGGTGCCCAACACTTGGTGCGGGACATGATTACCGGGGTCTTCATCCTTTTGGAAGACCATTATCGGGTTGGGGACGTGGCGTCGGTGGGTGGCAAGACCGGCATGGTCGAGGCAGTGAGCCTGCGCCGGACGGTTTTGCGGGACCTTGACGGGATAGTCCATATGATACCTAACGGTGAGATTACCACCGCCAGCAACTACACCAAGACGTATTCCAGGGTGAACCTTGATATTTCCGTTGCGTACAAGGAAGACTTGGACCGTGTGATTCGGGTGCTGAACCGCGTCTGCATCGACCTTTCAGAGTCCGAATATTTTTCTGACCTCATTGTGGAACCGCTGCGTGTCCTAAGAGTGAATAGCTTTGACGACTCTGGGATTGGCATCAAGGTTACGGGTGTTACCAAACCGATTCGGCAGTGGGAAGTGGCGGGGGAGCTACGCCGACGGATCAAGCGCGAGTTCGACCGAGAAGGTATCGAGATACCATTTCCCCACCGCACTCTTTATTGGGGGGGCCAATCTCAACCTCAAGACAAGTCCATGGCGGCGGCTGTCCGACCAACTACGACGTTGCCAGACCCCGGTCAAGACATCATCTTGCCCGCAGACCCATGGGTCCAGGAGATGGAGGCCCAAGCAGAAGGCAGGGACCAGGATGACGAGACTCCAGTTCGTATGCCAGAGAAACTCATGGACAATCTGGACGAGATTCGGAAGTTGCTGAAGCGTTCACCAGTAGCCTTGTTTACCCCCATCGACGGCACGTTGTCCCCCATCGCCTCCGTGCCCCGGTTCGCCAGAATTTCTCCGGCGGTGCGCCAGGCGCTGAGCGTGCTTTCTCGTCGCATGACCATAGTCATACTCACTGGGCGCGATGTTTCAAGCGCGCGGTCGTTGGTGGGGCTACCATCGGCGATATACCTAGGGAGCCATGGACTCGAGGAATGGGAGCGGGGAAACACCACTATCGCATCCGGTGTTTCAGTGGTCAGCCGGGATATGCGGCGGTTGGTTAGGGCTGCCAAAAGCGCGTTGGGGTCCATTTCTGGAATTGAATTTGAAGAGAAACCATTTGCGGTTGCAATTCATTATCGGCAAGCCATAGACCGAGCCGGGGCACGTGAAGCGGTGTTGGGCTTTCTAGAGAAGAGTCCTCATACCGCGGGTTTGACCCTTTACGAGGGAAGTATGGTGGTTGAGATGCAAGTCTCCTCGGAAGTCAATAAGGGGACGGCCATACAATTGGTGGTAGAAAAACACCAGATTAAGACGGCCCTGGTCCTAGGCGACGACATGACCGACGTGAGTGGCTTCAACATGTTAGAACACCTTCGCGAAACTGCTGGCCTAGCTGGGTGCAACGTGGCGGTGACGGGAAGGCGCGTGGCAGCGCCGCCTGAGTTAATATCTGCCGCTGATTACCAACTAGACGGCACCGAGGCGGTGGAGATATTCTTGGCTTGGATGGCCGCTGAGGTTGGGTAGCAAGAATTTTGGGACTGGGTCTAGGGGTTAATAGGGGTTTAATAGAACGGATTTAAGATTTGCTTCTGGAATCTATTGACTCTGGTGATAGGCACGCATATAATCATGTTTCGCAAGGGTTATGGAGTCTCGTTTCAAGATGTTTCTTACCTAGAAAATAAGTTAAATCAACGGGAAACCTGATCGGCGGTTCGGGGGGAATCCCCTGGCCGTCGTTTCGCTTGTGTGGCACCTTAAAAAAAGAATAGGAAACTGTAGTAAATAGTCCTGCGTAGCAGAAAATACACGCAAGGTTCGAGATTCCTTGCGTGGATCAAGTTATTAAGGGCTTACGGTGGATGCCTTGGGACCAAAGGCCGATGAAGGGCGCGGCAAGGCTGCGTTAAGCCTCGATGAGCTGTCTAGTGAGCATAGTCGGGGGTACCCGAATGGGGAAACCTTATCCGGTGTTGAGTCGGATAACCCTTCCTGTATGGGAAGGGAGGTAAGCGGGGGAACTGAAACATCTAAGTACCCCGAGGAAAATAAATCAACCGAGATTCCCTTAGTA
>JABMNL010000015.1 GCA_013204585.1 SAR202 cluster bacterium
GGTCTACCCGTTCCACCAAGGGAATACCAAAGGCGGCGGTTTTTCCGGTGCCCGTATGAGCTTGGCCCACCACATCATTGCCGGCCAAAAGCGGCCCAATGCAATCAACCTGAATTGGAGTGGGTTCTTTGTAGCCAACTTTATTTAGGGCGCAGGCGACTTCGTAACTCACTTCCTGAGCGCCGAAGAAATGCGGACCGGCCTTATCAGGCATATTTTGGTTCGCAGGCACTGCCCGGATCGGCTGCTCTGCCTGGTTAGAACGCCCATTAATGGGGGCCGGTCTTCTACGGCCAGAGTTGTTGCGGACCGCATTATTTGAGCTTGCCCGATTTGGAGCACTGCGGGCACCACCCTCCTGGTTACGGTCGGGCTGGCTCCGGGTGCCTTGAACACGGCCATTGGCCACTGGTGCTTTAGGTGGGGCAGGGCTTGGCTCAACTTGGGGGGAAGGAGCGGATACAGTGCCTTGGCTCTTGCGTCCGATGATGCGACGCCACAGTGGTATGGGTTTCGAAGGCGAATCCTCCTGCGGCAGTGGGGACTCTGAGTTGCGTTTATTAACGATAATGCAATTTTCCTTGTGCTTTCATTTCCAGACCAGATGGGCCTTTAAATTTTGGTTGCCGGGCAATAATTTCTGAATGCTTTCCATCGACAAGACCGTCGAGAGGGGACAAGGCCAACGAGACGCAAAGCGTTATTAGAAACTCCCGGAAACCAAAAATTAATTCCGTCCAACTGTATGGAATATTCGGTATTTACCATTCTGATTATACAGTTTCCGCAAGAATTCCAGAAGTGGCCCCATCAACGGGAACCTATCCTCGACTAATTCTTCCACAAGCCGAAACGCGAGATGAAGCCAACTTCTCAATCCGTCAGACACGAATCCTGCCTGTGGTGACCCGCAGCCAATTAACAATTTAGCTTGACACGAACAAATTTCGAAATGCTACCATACGTACCAACTATTGGTCCTCTAGGCTAATCGCGGGCTGGGAACGAGGAGAACTTGATGGCAATTGCAGAAAAAGATATCGCCTTGATGGCTCATCTGATGCGGCGTGCCGGTTTCGGTGCCCAATACGATGAAATAAAAGCCAAAGCAGCGAACGGATATGAACAAACGGTAGAGGAATTGCTGAATCCCCAAGACCATCCAGACGGAATGGACTTGGATTTAGCGGAGCGCTACTTTCTAGATTGGAATCACCATGTTCGGGGAGTTCCTGAATACCACGCGTGGCGAATGATTAACTCCAAGCGCCAATTGGAAGAGAAGATGATTCTCTTTTGGCATGGCATTTTGTGCATCTCCGACAGCAAACTACAAAGCTACCCGACCGAGCACAATGAGTTGGAAATGTTCCGTCGTTGCGGGCTGGGCAGCTTTAGAGACCTATTAGTCGAGATCTCCAGAGACCCGGCGATGGTCTATTACCTGGACAATTGCCTCAGCCACAAGGGCGCCATCAACGAGAACTACGGACGGGAACTGCTGGAGTTATTCTCCATGGGTGTGGGAATGGACGGTAAATTCAACTACACCGAGGATGACGTAAAAGAGTGCGCCAGGGCGTTCACCGGCTGGACGATTGCCAACTCAATACCTCAGCAACCATACGGCCGCTACGCCGCAACATTCCTCTACAACCCAGATGACCACGACGACGAAGAGAAGACTTTCCTGGGCGAGACCGGACGCTTCAATGGTGAAGACGTCATAGACATCATCGTTAAGCAGCCGGCGACGGCACGGTTCGTTTCACGCCACCTGTACAACTTCTTTGTCGCCGACGACGTTGAGGTTCCGGCCTGGATGGACACACCGCCGAGAGACCCAGAGACCATCACGATGCTCGAAACCGAGTACTTTCGGTCCGGTTACAACATTCGCTCCATGTTGCGGGTGCTGTTTAACTCCGACGCCTTCAAGAACGCACGCTTCTCCAAGATAAAGAGTCCGATAGAAACGATAATTGGAACTTTGCGTTTGATTGGCGACTGGACGACTCCCAAACCTGGCCTAGAATTCATCTTTGATGAGATGAAATACATGGGGCAAGAGATATTGAACCCGCCGTCAGTGGAAGGTTGGCATACTGGGAGAGAATGGATTGACGGTGGAACTTTGGCGCACCGAATTAACTTCGTCGCCGACGCCGTGTGTGACCCGAATTACCCTGGCATACAAGAGATAATCAACAAATTGGCCGCGAAGGGACCAACAATTTCCCCTGAAGACATGGTGTCCGGTTGTCTTCAGATGTTGGGCGATTACGAAATGGCCGATGCGACCTGCAGCATGCTGGTGGCCCACGCCGAGAATGGCGCTGAATTGCGCACCGATGCCGAAGAGTTCCCGACGCGAGTCGGCCAAACTCTTCAGATGATTGTTGCCACTAAAGAATACCTATACGCCTAACTCGCTTCGGCAGTTGGACCCGCTAAAAATAAAGCCCCTTTTAGATAGGAGTACATCTTGACCTCCAACAAAAAAGACCCGGTGCTAGTGGTACTTCAAATGTCGGGCGCATACGACGCCCTGAATACCATAATTCCCTATAACGACCCTCTGTATAAAGACTACCGGCAGGTGTTGAAAGTTGAGCCGGAAGAGGTTCTCGCAATTGATGACAAGGTGGGTTTCCACCCAGCAATGGCGCCGATTAAAGCGCTGTACGACCAAGGAAAGGTCGCTGTTATTCAGGGTATCGGCTATCCCAATCCCATCCGGTCTCATTTCCGATCCATGGACATCTGGCATACCGCCGAGCCCACGAAAATGGGCATGGACGGATGGCTAGGCCGGGCTATCAGAGACTTGGATCCCCACAAAGAGAACGTGTTAACTGCGGTTAACTTTGGCCGCGGACTACCAAGGGCACTGGCTTCAAGCGGAGTCTCCGTCGCTTCAGTAGGTAACCTGGAATCCCTGGGCGTGCTAACTGGCATCGAAGGCAAAGACCAGAGAACCGAAGCATTGGATATATTCGCGAGAATGTATTCTCCGATGATTGGTTCCGGCCCAGCCAACGACTATCTGTCCCAGACCGGGTTGGACGCCCTAAAAGGGGCCGACATTCTTAGCACAGCGCCTGGCCGATACTCTTCTACGGTGGAATACAACGGCGACCAGTTTGCCCAATGGCTAAAGAACATCGCCCAAGTGCATCTGGGCGACTTTGGCACCCGCGTTTTCTACACCGGCCTTAACCCTGGTGCCTTCGATACCCACGCCAACCAGACCACCGGCTTCCCCAAGCTATGGTCCGAAGTCTCCAACGCCGTAAGCGACTTTTACCAGGATTTAAAAGAGCATCAAGCTGGCGAAGAAGTGGTGATGTTACTGTTCACCGAGTTCGGTCGGCGGGTGCAGGAGAACGGCTCTGGTACTGACCACGGTTCTGGCAGCGTGGCCTTTGCCATTGGCGACCGGGTAGAAGGCGGACTGTACGGAGAATATCCTTCCCTGGAACCAGACAAGCTGGACGAAGGCGACCTTCGGTGGAACAACGACTTCCGTAGCACCTACGCCACCCTGCTGGAGAAATGGATGGGCCTGGATTCCAAATCCATTCTCGCCGAATCGTACGAGCAGTTCGATTTTATCAAGTAACCCTATTTGCCCTTGGCAATAGGTCTCTAGAAAATAGAACAACACCGTGAGGAAAAATGGTTACTCAGATTAAGCCTGTAACATTCCGCTATAGCCACACCATTGGACGGCAGGAAACCCGTGGCGGCGACGGATTCTTCAATCCAGTTGCTATTGCCTGCGGCGAAGGTAACCGGCTATACGTTCTAAGTCGCGGCACCGAAACCCCGGTATTCTTCCCCTGCAAGAGGGTCACCATCTGTACGGTGGACGAAGAGTACATCGGGCAGTTCGGTAATAAGGTCCACCCCGAAGACGCGGTCCGGTCCGCTCCCGATGGCTCCCTGTTCTGGCCCACATCGGTCGCCCTCGATAACCGGGGCAACGCCTATGTGGCCGATGAGTGGCTGAACCGAATCTCCATGTTTACCAAGGACGGTGACTGGATTGGCCAATGGGGAACGCCTGGCGAAGGCGACGGGGAGATTAACCGCCCTTCCGGAATGGCCTTCGACAATAACAACAACCTCTACATGGTGGACAGCGTTAATCATCGTATCCAGGTATTCACCACCGATGGCAAGTTCCTGTTCAAGTGGGGCGTTAATGGGAGCGGCGACGGAGAGCTCAACTTTCCTTGGGGCATAGATATCGACAAGAACGGCGATGTGTACGTGGCGGATTGGCGCAACGACCGAATCCAAAAATTCGCCCCAGACGGCCAGTTCCTGATGAAGTTCGGCTCTTCCGGGCAAGGCGACGGGGAGTTCAACCGGCCCACTGGAGTCGCCGTTGATAATGACGGGACAATTTATGTAACCGACTTTAAAAACGACCGCCTTCAGGTGTTTAGCGCTGATGGCAGCTTCATCACCAAGCTGACCGGAGAGGCCGGTTTGTCCAAATGGGGCAGAGAACGGGTAGAAATAGACCCGGTGGCCGTCAGGGGAAGGGAGAAGGCCCAGGGTCTGGAAGAACGCGAGAAAGTGTTCCAGGGACCGATTGCGGTGGACGTTGATGACGAAGGCAGGGTATTTGTAGTGGAGTGCTCCCGCTCCCGCCTCCAAGTATTCCAGAAGCAGACCGCCACATTCTCGGGCGGCTCACTTTAGATTCGTAGCCAATGGCAACAAAGATAAGCCGGTGTCCCATAAAAATGGGACACCGGCTTATTTGCGGTCTAGGTTCTTGGAAAAATCTCCGTGCTAACGTTCCGTTTGTGGAAACTTTAGGCGGCGATTAGTCCTTGTTCGATGGCCTTAGCAAGCAGACCGTCTTCTTCTTTCAAACGGGCCATGATGGACTCAGACGCAGCCCCGAGCAATTCCTGGTCGAGCAACTTGGCCTCATCCGGGAATCCTGCTTCCGCAAGTAGCTCTTGTCCATTTTCCTTTATTTGGGCCAACGACCAAGCAATCTGACCTTCGATGTCTCTAACGTCGTCCGGGAATTCAACGTGAGAGCCGCCAGCGCCGAGCTTGTCATAGCCACCCTTGTGCCAGTGGCCACGTGGGCCGTGGGGGTCGTAGCGAATGACTTCTTCGCCTTTGATATCAACTCCGAACGTCGGGCCGCCCATCTTGCTTTTCAGGCACCGAACGGGCCATAGGTAAATCGTGATATCTCCCGATTTGTCTAACGGGCGTACCAGTACCTTCCCCAAATAAGACTCGCCATCTATCATCGTAGCCATGCAACATCTCTCCTCGGCCATTTTTAGAGTAACTGCCGTTGCACGAGATATTACCACAGCAGCAAAGCTTTGAAGCCGTTGGCCCTTCACCACTCGCTTGGGGTAAAATGCACCAACATTAGTTCCCAAAGTTATATTGGCAAGAGTAAATATGGTCATTACGGTGGCTCTTAAGAATTGGGAGTAGTTCCGTTCGTGGCAGCTGTTCATGACCACCAAGATATTCGGGAACCGTAAGGAGCGAGAATATGGCAAGCACTTCACAACAAACGGCGACCGCCGGTACCGACCAGTCCGGTGAAGTTGAGCAGTTTGACGCAATCATCATCGGCGCTGGGGTTACTGGCCTTTATTCATTGTACCGGTTGCGGGAGCTAGGGCTCTCCGTCAAGTCTTTCGATGATGGCAGCGGCATCGGCGGCACCTGGTTTTGGAACCGCTATCCGGGGTGTCGTTTCGACTCTGAGAGTTATTCCTACGGGTACTCGTTCTCAGAGGAACTCCTCCAAGAATGGGACTGGAAAGAACATTATTCCGCCCAGCCAGATACCGAACGCTACCTGAACTATGTGGCAGACAAGTTCGACCTGCGCAAACACATTCGATTAAATTCGCGAGTGGTCTCGGCCGTCTTTGACGAAAACGAAAGCCTTTGGCAGGTCGAAATGGAGGATGGACACCGAGCGCGGGGTCAATTCCTGATTACTTCGATTGGCATTCTGTCCGCAAGCTACATTCCAGACTTCGAGGGAATCCACAGCTTCAAAGGCCCCTGGACCCACCCTGGCAAATGGCCGAAGGAAGGCATGGACCTGGCAGGCAAGCGGGTTGGAGTTATCGGCACCGGGGCCACCGGCGTCCAACTCATTACCGAGATTGCAAAAGAAGTCGGCCACCTGACGGTATTCCAACGGACGGCCAATTTCTGTGCACCACTCCGAAATGGGCCCATTGACGACGAAACGCAAAAGAAAATTAAGGCGAGCTATCCAGAGATTTTCAAGAAGTGTGCCGAAACCAATGGCTCGTTTATGCACCAATTCGACACCCGGTCGGCCATGGCAGTCTCACCCGAAGAACGCCTCGAGCAATATGAAAGGCTTTGGTTGGAGGGTGGCTTCGCCAAATGGCTGTCCAATTTCTACGACGTCATGGTTCCCGGAGAAGCCAACGAGGACTACGCCGAATTCTTCCGCAACAAAATTCGTGAGCGCGTCAATGACCCAGTGATAGCGGAAATGCTTGTGCCCAAAGACCATATGTTTGGCTCCAAGCGCCTCCCCTGTGAGAGCGGGTACTACGAGGTCTATAACCAGGACAACGTCTCGCTGATTGACGTGCGCAAGGCCCCCATCGAGCGCATCACCCCCAAAGGAGTAAAGACCACCGACGCCGAATACGAACTGGACGTTATCATCTACGCCACGGGATACGACGCCGTGACTGGGTCGTTGAACAAGATAGACATCCACGGCATTGGCGACGAGATACTAAAGGAGAAATTTGCCGGAGGCCCGCGTACTTACATGGGCGTCCAGAGCGCCGGTTTCCCCAATCTTTTCACCATCAACGCAGCCTCGGTCGGCAACTTCGTCAGGGCCGCCGAGCCACTTGTGGACTGGGTGAGCGAAGCAATTTGCTACGTGCGCGATAATAACTTCAAGCGCATTTCGCCCACACCCGAAGCGGAAGATACCTGGACCAAGCACGTTTCTGAGGCGGGCGCTAACATCCTCCGCTCACAGGCCGACTCTTGGTTTGTGGGAGCAAACATTCCCGGTAAAGCGCGGGTCTTGCTCACCGCTCCAGACACCGCCCCACAAATGCGCGCCAAGCGTGATGCGGTTGCGGCCAACGGCTACGAAGGGTTCATACTGGAGTAAGCTTCCTTAGCCCTACAAATTACGCACACACAAAAACGCCCCGGCTTTTTCGAGCCGGGGCGTTTTTTAGTAGCTAGACTAATGGGGCTTAATGTTCCGCTGTTTCCGAAGCTACGGGGTTGTAGGTTACCCGTACTACCGGGGCCTGGGATTCATTCTTCCACTGGTGGTGTTCATTGGGCGGCACCAACATGGCGTCCCCTTGGGATACGGTGTAGTCCTTGCCACCGCAGACGAAGGTCGCCGTGCCTTCCAGCACATACACCACATGTTCCCATTCGTGGGTGTGTCCACCGGTATCTGGGTGGCTGACCGCACCCGGCTGCATCGGGTTGTTATGCAGCATTATGTAATTGGTTGCGCCATCTTTACTGCTAATCAGCACGTGGCCCACCTTCCGGTCCAGTTCGCTATGGTGCCGGATTACCGGCGGCTGCCCAGTGCCCGGCCCGCCGTCCTTCGGCGCCCCCCCGCTTTGGGCCGCAATTAGCGGGTTAATCTCAATACGGTGGATGTTGCCCTGTCCGCCGTCATTCAACGTGTAGTGGTCAACGTTGGGCGGAATGAACATAGCGTCGCCAGCCTTAACTGGGTACTGCTTGCCATCGCAATGCAGCGTACCGCTACCCTCGATGATATAGACCTCATGCTCCCAGGGGTGAATATGGTGAGAGCTGGTGCCGCCCGGTGGGATCTCCGAGTAGGACATCGTGCAGGTGGGCGGATTGTCGTCCAGAGTTATCATCCGAGCCGCCTTGGTCCCATCGAAGACATCGCGTACGTTTCTAATTACCGGTTCCATAGTCGTAACCTCCTAATACAAATGCATTACCATTGGCGGCTCAGGGCCTGGAGTAACCAATGCGTTTCAAACTTGAGGTGCGTAGTCCTAGCCAGCAGATACATTCCTGTGGCCGAAGCAGCGCAGCCTGATTATAGTGGCGGACGAGTCTTTTTCAAAGTGACGGAAATCCAGGGCCAAGCGGTTAGATATTTGGCTTTAGGTAAGAGAAAGAAACACCTATCGCTGGCAAAAATCCAAAATAAATAGTTCTAGACCATTGGATTATAAAATTTGCCCATAAGTTAAGAAGCGGTCCCTGTAAACAGGGACCGCTTCTTAACTTCTAGAATTCGGGATTCCATCCCAGCAATATGCCTGCGCATCGGCCTATCCGGTGCTTAGGCAGGCCCAAAGTCCTTCAGTGATGGACTTTGGGCGGTATTGCTTGGGACCATTGTGCCTTAACTGGATTCTTAGTTGTTCCCTTAGTAAGCGACCTAGTAATCCATCGAAGGCATGGCGGGGGCTGTTCCTTTTGCGGGTATCTCAGCAATCATACATTGAGTGGTAAGCACCATCGCAGCGACGCTGGCCGCGTTCTGGAGGGCAAAGCGAGTTACCTTGGTGGGATCGACGATACCCCGCTCAAGCATGGGGCCGTACTCACCCGCACCGGCATCGTAACCATAGTCGTCGGCCTGCTGCTTCACCTGATTCAGCACTACCGCGCCTTGGGCCCCGGCGTTTTCTACGATTAGCTTTAGGGGCATTTCCAAGGATTTCCGAATAATATTGACACCGACCATTTCATCACTCGTCAGGCCAGTAATGCCATCCAGTGCCCGCTGGGCACGAACCAAGGCTACGCCGCCCCCTGGTACGATTCCTTCTTCCACGGCGGAACGGGTGGCCGAGAGAGCGTCTTCAACTCTAGCCTTGCGCTCCTTCAATTCAATCTCGGTGGCAGCGCCAACCTTAATGACAGCTACCCCGCCGGAAAGCTTGGCCATCCGCTCTTGGAGCTTCTCCCGGTCATAGTCCGAGGTAGTCTCTTCAATCTGGGCCTTTATTTGCTTGATACGGCCTTGGATATCAGACTCGGAACCACGTCCGTCAACAAAGGTCGTCTTGTCCTTATTCGAAGTGACTCGCCGGGCGTGACCGAAGCTTTCCAACTCCGCGCCATCTAACTTCCGGCCCGTCTCTTCGCTGATTACAACGCCGCCGGTCAAGATGGCAATGTCGCGCAACATCTCCTTGCGCCGGTCGCCGAAACCGGGGGCTTTGATGGCCAGCACGTTCAATGATCCACGCAGTTTGTTGACCACCAGGGTGGCCAGGGCTTCACCGTCCAAATCTTCGGCAATGATCACTATATTTTTCTTGCCAACCGCAAGAAGTTTCTCCAGCACCGGAAGCATGTCGGCCACGGCCGAAATCTTCTTATCGGTGATGATGATTTCAGCATCTTCAATCACAGCTTCCATGCGGTCCGGGTTGGTGATGAAGTAAGGAGAGATATAGCCTCGGTCAATCTGCATACCTTCTACGTACTCGATTTCGTCAATCATACCCTTTGATTCTTCGACGGTAATTACTCCATCTTTACCCACCTTGTCCATCGATTCGGCGATGGTCTCACCAATCGCGTCTTCATGGGCCGACAGACAGGCCACCTGGGCGATGCGCTCCCGAGTCTCCACGGGCTGGGACATGGACTGCAATTCGAGCACCACGGCTTGAACAGCCTTTTCGATGCCACGTTTGATGGCCATCGGGTCGGCGCCAGCGCTAACATTCTTGAACCCCTCGTTAATGATGGCCTGGGCCAAGACGATGGAGGTTGTGGTGCCGTCGCCGGCGGCGTCATTGGTCTTGGTAGCCGCTTCTTTGATTAATCGTGCGCCCATGTTTTCGAAGGCGTCGGGCAACTCGATTTCCTTGGCGATGGTCACCCCGTCGCTGCAAACCTCGGGTGCGCCGTAGCTCTTATCCAAGACTACGTTGCGGCCTTTGGGCCCCAAGGTTACTTTGACGGTGTTAGCTAGAATGTTGATCCCGGTCCGTAACGACTTCCGCGCTTCTTCTGAGTAGGAAATTTGTTTTGCGGGCATATTAGTATCTCTTACCTTATTTACAATATTTACGGGTCGTCTGAATGACCCTCTGAAATTGCCAGTGAATGCCGCTAAGAACTTGCCGGAATCAGTCCTAAGCTATCTTGGCCAGGACATCGCTTTCACGCAGGATTAGGTACTCGTCGTCCCCATCCTTATACTCGGTGCCAGCGTACTTGGAGTAGATTACCCGGTCGCCGATAGCTAGTTCCATCGCCAAACGGGTGCCGTCGTCGGAAACCCGGCCCGGGCCCGCAGCGACAACTCTCCCTTCCTGGGGTTTTTCCTTGGCGGTGTCGGGCAGGTAGATTCCCCCTTTGGTGGTCTGTTCCCCTTCCAGGGGCATGATCACTACTCTGTCGGCCAATGGGACAAATTTAACCTTGGTGCTTGCCGTGGTATTTACCACCTTGTTCTCCTCACGTTGATTCTGTATTTTTTCTTTATGTTTGAGTCCAATCGGTCCAGTCGAGCGCTAGCAGTGGCCTTTGAAGGGCCGTTGTATTACAAAAACATTTCCGCCTTTTCTAATGGGTGATTCGCGTAAGAATTATTGGGTGAAACGCATCTAAGATGCTGCCTGTCAGGTTTCAATTCGGTTCGACTGACCGGCTAACGCCGCTTGGTCAGTTCCTCAATCTCCCTTTCAATAAGGGTGGATTCAAAACCCAACGCCACCGCGCTCGCCACGTCCTGTCGGGCTTCTTTGTCCTTGCCCAGGAGTGTGTAGGCAAACGCCCGAGCCGAATAAGACTCGGCCAATTCAGGGGCTAATTGTACGGCTTTGTTGTAATCCTTGATAGCTTGTAAGTAGCGGCCCACGCGCCGGTAGGCATCGCCCCGGAGGTTGTAGGCTCTAGCGCTCTTGGGGCCAAGACGGACTGCCTGGTTGTAGGCGGCCATCGCCTCGTTGGTCATCTCTTTCCTTAAGCTTCCTGGAGTGCTCGGGGTGCTTGCCACTGCATCGGTAATCTAGGTCGCGGCACAAGTATGTAAAATCCAATATGTAGCCCCTCGTCTACATGGCCAGTGGAACAATCGGAGCGTCATTTTCATTAGCTTTTTCGGCAAATCGCCTGGTTTAACGTAGCCTGCCTTAAGGGAAATGCTATACTACTGAATAATTAAGCATGAATTTTAGTTCATGAATAATATAGCATGTATATACATGGAAGACCACTAGATAAGGGGACCTACCAACATGCGGTCTTGGGACTTCATTACCAACCACGGCGCGGTGTTAATCATCGTGTTTCAACAACCAAAGATTACCGCTAGAGAAATTTCACAGCTGCTCGGCATTACCGAAAGGGCAGTGCTCAAGATTGTGAGTGATTTGGATGATGCTGGCTACATAACAAGAACGAAGGAAGGCCGGAGCAACACCTATGACGTGAACAAGGCCTTACCCCTGCATGGAGCGGTATTGAAGGATGTAGCCGTCGGAGACTTGCTCGATAGCCTCAAGGCCAGGTCATTGGAATTTTCCAGGGATAGCTAAGCTCCGAACCGCGAAAAACCCCCACGTCCAAAAGGCAACCATCAGAGAGTCAACCGACACCAAGAGAAAATCTCGATTTGCGTCTTTCCCGTTAGTTAGACGTGGTAATCCTAGTCATCAAAACGCCCCAGGCTACAAGTGAGCCTGGGGCGTTATTTGTTAACTGGCCAATCGCCAATCAATTCATAATCTCATGGCAAAATCGATTAGGCTTCCCCAATCAGCTTATCGGTGGCAAAATAGCCCGGCGACAGATTGTTCAATCTGTGCTACGTAACCCTAGCCTTAACACCCATGGAGTCTCCGATGACCACCTGGACCGAAGACCAACTATCCTCCATCCATAAAATGCTAAATCCCCGTTCGATTGCGGTGGTGGGGGCCACTCCCAGAATGCAATACGGTGGCCGGATGCTGGCCGCCGCACTGAAAGCCGCAGACCGAGTCAACGTTTATCCGGTGAACCCCCGTTACGAAGAAGTGATGGGCGTCAAGTGTTACCCAAGCGTCAGCGACCTTCCTGAAACGCCCGACGTCGTGGGGGTGGTGGTCTCCTCTGGACAGGTGCTAGGTGTGCTCAAGGAATGCCATGAAAAAGGAGTCCGGGCTGCCATTGTGATTTCCGCTGGATTCTCCGAGCGTGGCACAGCGGAAGGCCGTGACTTGCAAGCTCAGGTGGGAGCCTACGCAAGGGAGTCCGGGCTACGCATTAGCGGCCCCAACGGCCTGGGCCTCGCCAACGTAAAGGATGACATCTGGGTCAGTTCATCCTCCCGTGGATCCGATGGCCTCACCGGGCCAGTGGGCTTGGTTTGCCAAAGCGGCGCTTCGGCCTTCGGGCCGTTCTTGAACCGGGCTGTCGACAGCGGTATCGGACTCAGCTACATCATCTCCACCGGCAACGAGGCCGACCTGGACTTCTCGGATTTCGTGCGCTACCTACTCGATGACGACGACACCAAGGTAATTGCCGGTTTTGTCGAAGGATTCAAAGATGCCCGCAAGTTCGTCGAGGTCGCAAAGCTGGCGGCGGAACGGGGTAAACCCATCGTCCTCATTAAGATTGGGCGCTCGGCGTTGGGTTCCAAGGCCGCCCAGTCTCATACAGCCTCGCTCACCGGCTTGGACGCCCTCTATGACGCCGCCTTGTCCCAGTATGGGGTGATTCGTGTGGAGGACTATGACGAGCTCTTGGAAGTCTCCAACCTATTGGCGAACTCCCCAGCGCCGACCAAGAGGGGTTTAGCCGTGGTCTCCCATTCCGGTGGTATCAGCTCTCTGACGGCTGACATGTGCGGTCAAGTAGGCTTGGAACTCCCCGAACTCGGCGACGAGGCCAGGGACGGGATTAACGGCGTGCTCAAAGGGTTCGGATGGGCCGCCAATCCGTCCGACGTCACCGGATTCGCTAACAGCGACTCCTTCCCCGAGATTATGCAATACATGGTCAGCGACCCAGAAGTGGGTAGCTTAGTGGTCGCCAGCTCGGGCGGCGACGGCCAAGCCACGCAGGTCATTGCTCAGAGGGACAAGAACCAAGACTCGCCACTAGCCTTTCTCTGGACCGGTAGCCGGAAAGAGACCGCTGGCCTAAGTATGCTGAAAAACGCCCGCATACCCGTCTTTTACACCCCCAACCGGTTGGCTACCGGACTGCGCAGCCTGCTGGATTATCACGACTGGCAACGCCACCGTGGCAAAGCAGGGTTCCCCGAATGTCCCGCCATCAGCCCAGAACAACAGGCTGCCGCCAACCAACTGGCTACCACCGGCGGAATAGCCCTTTCCGAACACCAGAGCAAAGGGCTATTGTCCGCGTGGGGCGTTCCCATAACCAAAGAGACGCTGGTACAGAACGCCGATGACGCGGTGAAGGCGGCCAATGAAATTGATTATCCAGTGGTGATGAAAGCAGATGTGACCAACATGCCCCACAAAACGGAGGCCGGCCTGGTCATGTTGGGAATTAACGACGCAGGCGCGGTGCGGGCGGCCTACGACGAACTAATGTCTAAAGCCGAGAGTGCTGGCCCTGGAGCCGCAGTTAATGGTGTGTTGGTCCAGGAGATGGTCTCGAACGCCGCTGAGGTTATCGTGGGAGTCAGCTACGATTCCCAATTAGGAGCGTCACTGCTCTTCGGCACCGGCGGAGTGATGGTGGAGGTCTACAACGACGTGGCCCTACGCCTGTGTCCCATTGACGAGACCGACGCCCTAGAGATGATTGCCGAGGTCAAGGGGGCGCGTCTGTTAGAAGGGTTCCGAGGACGACCTGCGGCTGACGTTAACGCCTTAGTCGAGACGCTGGTCAAAGTCTCTCATCTGGGGGCCCAACTGGAAGGCAGCCTGGCCGAATTGGACATTAATCCATTGATGGTCCTGCCCGTTGGGCAAGGCGTCAAAGCAGCCGACGCAGTTGCCATTTTCCGGGCCTAGGATAGCTCAGGCGTAATTAGCCTGGCTCTAGCCTGAGGTTGCCGCCAGAGCAGTCTGTTTCTCGGTGTCTCGCAATTGGCAGGCAATGGACGTTGCCAGAACCACCTTGGCCCATTCATCGACCGGCACGTCAATCATGCGGCCAGCAAAGGGCACGGCAGCGGTACCGGCGGCAATTGCCTGGGCAAAGACCTCTCGCACCTGGGTGTAAATGTCGACTTCGGACTCGGTGGGAGTAAAAGCGGTGTTCACCGAGGCAATCCATGAAGGATGGGGGCAGATGATTCCCTTGAATCCCAGATTCTTGGAGTCGGTCGCAACCTTGAGCATGTCTTCGCCTGGCAGCAAGCGCGGCATGGTCGTCAGAGGATAGGCGACGCCCACCGGTTGCACGCCTGCCGCAGTGGCTTCAATGGCCACACGGCCTCGTGCATAAACGAATGGGTCAAATTCAGGCGAAGGATTTACCCCGATACTGGCCGAAAGGTCGCTTTCGTCCAACCCAACTTGGGACACTCGGTCACTGGCGGCGATAATTTCTCTAACCCGCATCACGGCATTGGCCGATTCCAACAGCAGTATCAAGCGCAACGTCCCTGGCTTGATTCCCCGACTGCGTTCCGCGTCGTTTAAAACATCCGACGCCTCAATTACGTCCTCTGGGGACTCCACTTTAGGCAACATAATTCCGGTGAGTCCGGGCCACACGGAAGCATCTACGTCGGCCTCTAAGAACCCTTTATTGACCCGTACGAATACCTCAGCCGCTCCCTTGCCAGCTGTATAAACGGCATCCATGACAAGTTCCCGGGCCTCGGCCCTAAGGGCCGGAGTGACGCCGTCTTCCAAGTCCAGAGTGATGGCGTCGGAACCATGACGCCAGGCACCCGCCACGAACTGTTCATTGGTTACTGGCACCATTAGGTTTGATCTGCGAACGAGAATCGACATTATCTATCCACCTGCCTGTTCGGTTCGAGCCACAGCGTCCGCCTTTTCCTGGTCGCGAAGGGCGCAAGTAGCGGACCAATCCAACAATTTACGAGCTCGGGCCGCTTCGTACCGGTCAATGATTTTACCGTCAATCTCAGCCCAGGTATCAGCGGAGTTCTCCAACGTCCGGTACTGTTCCAGAACTTTGCGAGCCTCCTCCACTTCCTCGGGCGGAGGTGTGAACCCCCTGGTCTGCGGCTCAACCACATTGGGATGCAGTCCACCGCCCACCCGGAAGCCGCATTTGCGTGCTGCCTCGGCCTCGCGGAAAGCACGGTCGGGGTCGCCAACGCTGCCGGTGGTGTTGGCCGTAAACGGCGCGGTATGCGGCTCAAGGTCTAAGGCTCGGGCGGCCAATTCAACTTCTCCCTTGCCATAAACGAACTGGTCGAAGCCGACGAACATTTCCACTCCCAAATCCCGCGACATGTCGTACCCGCCTGCGCCGCCGAATTCTTTGACTCGTGGGCTGGCCGAAGCGATATCGTAGGCGTTGGCCACTCCCACCGAGGTCTCAATGTTGGCCCCAATCTCGACTGTTCCGGGACGAATGCCCCGCTCGCGCTCCAGTCGGCTGATGATGCGGTCCAATTTTTGAATCTCTTCGGCGTATTCCGCTTTGGGGTAATTGACCTTGGCCAGTCCCGGCCAGACGATGCCTTCCAAGTCTGCCTGGACCAGGTCGTGATTGATGCGGGTGAACGCCTCGGCCCCGCCCTTGGTGACGTTGGCGATGGCGTCCTTAATCAGGGTCCTGGCATAACCCTTCATGTGCTGGGGCACCGAGTCTTCCAGGTCAAGGTTGATGAAGTCGCAACCCCGACGCCAGGCGTTGTCCACGAATCTGGGAGTAACAACCGGCATGGTCAGGCCCGAACGGTGTACCCCAATATCTTTAGGCATTGAATCTCCCGCGTCGAATTTCCAAGATGATGAAACTAGGGCGCTGGCACCGGCCGCCCAGCCTTGGCGTCGGCCTTGGATTTATTGTGGACCGCACAAGCTGAGGCCCTATTAATGACGACCTGCGCTTGAAGCGATGCTCCGGCATCGAAGATTCGGTCTCCCCGACGGATTGACGCCGCACCTGCCGAAACTGCGGCGCGATACTCTTCCAGCAAATTTTGGGCCTCGTCCACCTCTTTAGCGGTGGGGGTGAACCCCTGGTTCATTGGCTCCACTTGGTTGTCCAAGACACAGAAGGAACCCTTGAATCCGATGGCCCGTCCCCGGAGAGCCGCCTGCCCGGTGTTCTCTGGCGTGGCTAATAGTCCCCGGTCTGGCGCGCGCCACCAGGCCCCGTAGGGCGTAACACCGGCAGACCCGGCCACCGTGATGAGCCGCTGCATGAGGTACTGCATGAGGTGAATTTCCCCGGAAGGTTCAGGACGGAGGTCCATCACCAACTCGGCGCGGCCCAGAGTCAGCCCGGAAATTCTGGAACTGGCGGAAGCTATCTGGCTGGCGGCTTGGTTGGCCTCCGCCGTTTCCAGCGAGGCCACAATCTCCAAAGTGCCGTGCAAGATGCCGCGCTCGTCCTCTAGCTGACCAAGCAACGCGTCGGCTTCCTCGATTTGGGCAACAGACTCCAAGTGAGCGATAACGATTCCGGTCAACTCTGGGCAAACACAGGCGTGCAGGTCGGCATACAGTAGTTCACTGTCCACCTGTGCGAATACCTCGGCGCCGCCTTCACGGAGCTGTCGCACCACGTCGCCCAAGCCCTCCCTGGCAGATGGCTTGTCCTTTTCGGGCACGAACTCAACCAAGTCCAGTAACACCACATCGGCGTTGGACATAAGAGCGGCTCCGACCTGATCTTTCTTAGAAGCGGGCACTAGTAGCCACGAACGGCGTACTTTGTTAGTCAGAATTGCGTTGTTTGTCATAGCAGTAGATGAACTCAAGCCGGATACCCGCTAAAGCGGGTTTTAGACGAATATGGGTCTACGTAAAATGTTCAAAAGGTCTAGCCGGTGCGGATTGTAACCCAGGGTGCCAGGCATGACAAGAAAGCCCAGCGCCCAACCCTAAACGTCGATTCTGTAGACCCTTGTCGCGGTGTCATGGAACATGGCAGCGCGTTCGGAATCCGAATAGCTTTTTGATAGCCGCTTGAACGCGTTGTACATTACGTTATAGGAAAAAGACACTTTGTCTGGCGGGAAATTACTTTCGAGCATGCACCGGTTCGGCCCGAATTGCTCGATGCAGTAACTCTTCCAAGGGGTCATCGCTTCCGCTAATTCTTCAGAGCCAATGGGGACATTCCTGCCATGCCAGCCAAAGCCCCAGCGAGGCATACCCATGCCGCCAAGTTTGACTGTGACATTAGGACAGGCGGCGACGGCAGCGATACCTCTTTTCCAATCAGCCAGGACTTCGTCTTCACGACCAACGTAAACACCAATACGGTTTACGCCACCCATGTGGTTGAGAATAATCGGCAGGTCTGGCACTGACTTGGCGAAGTCCGCCAATTCGGGCAACTGAGGGAAGGAGAGCATCATATCCAGGGATAGTCCCATTTGGGACAAAACCTTTGCCCCCTCTCGAAACTTGCTGTCGCCTAATATGCCTTCCGTTTCCCGGTTTTCGAACGCGGGGTCGGCATTCCAAGACACGTTGTGCCGGATGCCCCGAAACCGGTTGGGGCTGGCCGCCTGTAATGCTTCCAGGACGGGTTTTACTTTGTCTGCCAGCTTTAGGTCGGCGTGCCCGACGATGGCCGCTGCCGCCCGGCTGGGGCCGTAAACTCCGCTGGCGCTGGCCGCAGCTAGACCCTGCACGAATTCGACCTCGCCGACGGGACGCATTTCCACTGGGCCATCAGCACGGTACATCGACCGTGCCTCGACGAATACGGTCGAACGGACGTTGTGGCCGCTGTAGATGTCAGCGTTTAATTCATGAATTAGGAACCGCTGGTAAGGGATGCCATTGGGGCGAAGGTCCCAAAAATGGTGATGGGGATCACAAATGGGAATCTCCGGCTCCAAAGTGGGTTCTTGGGTTAAAGCCAACCAATCATTACCACCAAATGGCATAACCGTACCTCCGCTCGCGTATTTCGAGGCCCGATGATACCACAGTGCCTTGGCCTGCGCGGTGCCCCTAACAAACAAAAACTGAGAAACAAAAACGCCCCGGCTCAAAAGAGCCGAGGCGTTAATTATTAGCGTGATGGGGAGTCTCAGATACTCGTTTTTCGGCTGTGGATGCCGGTTGCGCCGCTGGGACGATTACCACGCTCCTCTTCGATTTGGGGCGTGCCGTCGGCTTCAACACACCTGACCTCGAAGGTATGTTTACCCGCGACGAAAGGCCACTCATAGCGCCAGATTACCCACGTGGTTTCAGAAAGAGGCGTCCTCAACTGGGCCTCCTCCCACGAACCGTCATCCACCCGAACCGCAACCTTAGAGATACCACGGGCACCAGCGAACGCAATGCCCCCAATCGGTACCAGGGTCTGGCCGTCACGCTCAACTAAGTCGTTTACCGCTACGGTGTCTATCACTGAAGTTGCCTGGACTTGGGCCACCTCGTCCCAGCTTCTTTCTACCCAGTACCCTGGCTGATACTCGTCGGTGACTTCAATGCCAGTTATCCACTTAGGCTGTTTCATGCCATAGCGGTCGGGCAACCAGATTCGGAGTGGGAAGCCGTGATCAAATGGAATGGGATGACCGTCCCAGGCGTAAGCGAGCATGATTCTTTCGTCGGACGCAATCAGGTCAAGGTCAACCGTTTCATAGAATCCGTCGCCCGATGTCACGATGATGTAGCGGGCTTCTGGCCGAATTTGCGCATCGGCCAATATCTTTTGCAGGCTTGCCCCCGTCCACCAGGTGGTGCTAATTAGCGTTGAGGCAATGCGTCCCGAGATGCAGGAAAGGGTGACGTACTGGTTCTTGGCTTCATAATTGTTTTGGATGTCATTCAGAGTTAGCACAAGCGGGTTGTCCACGAGTCCCGTAATCGGCAATGTCCAAGTATTGATGTCAATCATCGTTGGTTCAGTGCGCAGGAACACTTTGTAATGGTCTTCGACCAAAGTGTATTCAGGCCGAGTGCCAGGAACGGGTAGCACCGAATCGTCTGCGTTTGGGAAAGGCGCTCTGGTAATCAACTCGGACTCATCCATTGAGCCGGCGATTGATTCCCTAACCTGGCGTCGCTCGCGGTCAGCGAGTATCGAACCAACGCCGCTGCTGAGAACGATGATTGTCGCGGAGGCCGCCCCCAAACGGACCAGAAACTGCCGCCGGTCGATGCTTTTCGCCCAACGAATTCGGTCTTCCGTTTCCAATTCTTGAGATTTGGTGGCCAGGTGGCGGTACACCATGACAGCTGCAAATCCCCACATCAAAAACAGGGCCATGACTAGGAGAACAATGACGACGGGGTTCAACGTTGACTGACTCATGGAGAGACTGACCAACACCATCGGTAGTCCAGACACCAGCCCCAATATAAGTCCAGACACTGGCCTGGGCGCAATGCTCCGCAATTTCATTACGGCGAAGAAAATGGCGGTGGCAAGAACGCCGAGGACGAAGAACAATAAGACAGCGCTGATTTGCTCGGCCGTTTTGGCAGCGTCGGCGACACTCAAACCGGCAAATCGTATGCCGTCGATCATCATGTCAATGCCGATGGTAATCAGTGGGCCAGGTAGGACCCGCGCAATCCAATCAAATAATTCGAAGGGAACGAAAGGCAGATCAAGCCATTTATCGAGCAGATACATGAGCGCAACAAGTGGCGCGGTCAACAATCCGCCAGCTAGTGCGCCTGATGCTAAGCCCAGACTCCCAAGAATTTGCACCAGTTGCCCGGCTGCATTAAGTTGTCTGTTCATGACTCCTCACTTACCAAGCCGCCAGCCGCCGGGTTGGCGCGGCCCCGATATTTTCCGCGACGATACAAAACTATACGGACAAATTGCTAAAACTAGATTTCAGAAGAAATATACCGCCCTCCGAACTTACATTTACCTAACGATTCTAAGCGGGACTCTCCATTTGCCACGGATTCAGGAGGTAGCGCGTTTGCGCTAATTTCCAGTTGGTAGTTCATATAATCGGCAGCAGCCGTAGAGATTGCAACGACACATGCTGCTGGAGACGACGGTCTTTTCTTTGACCACGACTACCCCAGAAAGGAACAAAATGGCCCTGACAAACAAAAACGCCCCCGGCTCTAAAGAGCCGGGGCGTTTTTCATTAGCTTGGCGGCGGCGGGCTGAGACCCGCGAAGTCCGTCCTAGTAGCAGGCAGCGATGCCTTTATTGCTAATTCTTTACTTCCCTTCTTTGGCCCACAGGGCTTCCAGAATGTTGCCTGGGGACATGGGCAGCACCTCCATGCGGACGCCCACAGCGCCGTGAATGGCGTTGGCGACGGCGGCAAGCGGAGGCACAATACACACTTCGCCCACTCCCCGGACGCCGAAGGGATGGCCAGGATTGGGAACCTCCACAATAACTGTGTCAATCATCGGCAAGTCCAAACTGGTGGGCATCCGATAGTCCAGGAACGACGAGTTGGCCATCGCGCCCGACTCACTGTAGACATACTCTTCGTTAAGGGCCCAGCCGATTCCCTGGGCTACCCCGCCCTGCAATTGGCCTTCGACATAACTGGGATGGACGGCCTTCCCCACATCCTGCAAAGCAGTGTAGCGGAGGATATCCACTTTGCCTGTTTCTGAGTCAACTTCGACGTCAACGATATGTACCGCGAAGGCGTTGCCCACGCCCGCCGGGTTTACGTTGCCCCGGCCCATCACGGGACCACCGGTGCCGTTCAGCCGAGCAGCAAGCTGTTTGAAAGTCAGTTTCAATTCGGGATCCGATTTGTGGGAGGCTACTCCGTTGGCGTAATCCACAACATCTGGGCTGACTTCCCATATCCGCGCGGCCCGTTGAATGAGCTGCTGCTTAATATCCGTGGCTGCCTCATAGGAAGCCCAGCCGGACTTGAAAGTCGCGCCACTTCCGGCAGTCAGCGAGGTGTAGCCTACGGAGTCGGTGTCGCCCACTGACGGGTGGACGTCCTCAGCGGGGATACCAAGTACCTCCGCCATCTGCATAGCCATCGAGGCCCGACCACCGCCGATGTCTGGCGACCCTTCAATCAAACTCACAGTTCCATCAGCATTAACACTGGCAGTGGCACAAGCTGGCCCGGTCCCATTGAACCAGAACCCAGCGGCGACGCCTCGGCCTTGGTTGGGGCCTTTTAGCGGGGTATTGTAATGCTCGGTTTTCATGGCTGCCGCCAAGGTTTCTAGGTAGCCAACCTTCTGCAGCACCGGGCCGGGGATTCGTCGGCTACCTTCTTTGGTGGCGTTCTTGACGCGGAATTCCAGCGGGTCCATTCCCAGCTTCTCGCAAATCTCGTCAATGACCGATTCTATGGCGAAGGATGCGGCGGGCACTCCCGGCGCGCGGTAGGCGGCAGCTTTGGGTTTGTTCACCACCACGTCGTATCCTTCAATTCTCCCATCGGCAATGTCGTACGGCGTTAAAACGCACTGGCAAGCCTGATTAATGGGCGACCCAGGGAAACCGCCGGCTTCGTACATCATGGAGATGTCAGCGGCGGTAATCATTCCTTCTTTATTGGCCCCAATCTTCGCCCTAATGAAACTGCCTGAGGTCGGTCCGGTCGCTTCAAACACCTCGGCACGACCCATGGAAATTTTCACCGGACGCCTGGACTTCTTGGAAAGAGCTGCGGCCACCGGCTCTAAATAGATAACCGTCTTTCCTCCGAAGCCGCCGCCGATCTCCATTGGAACCACCTTGATTTGGGAGACCGGAATGCCCAGAACCAAGCTCGTGAGGTCCCGGATTTGGAAATGACCTTGGCTACTGCACCAGACAGTCAATTTACCATCTTCGCCCCACATAGCAGTTGCGGTATGCGGTTCAATGTAACCCTGGTGCACTGTGGCAGTACGGAACTCTCGCTCGACTATGACATCAGCCTTTTTAAATCCCGCGTCGGGGTCTCCCAGCTCGAAAGTAAAGTGGCTGGCGATGTTGGTGGCTTTGCCGGTGTCATCATCGTCACGCAGGCCGCCGGGACGAACGTTCGGGGTCTCCACGTTGGCCAGCCTTTCGTGCAAGACCGGAGCATCAGCCTTCATGGCCTCCAACACGTCGACCACGGCAGGCAGTACTTCATAGTCCACATCAATTAGGGAAAGGGCTTGCTCCGCCACTTGGAGGCTGGTCGCCGCCACGGCAGCTACGGCATGACCTTTATATAAAGCTTTTTCGCTGGCCATGCAGTTGTTGCTAATCCACTTGGGGTTGGCCATAGCGCCTTCACCCAAATCAGCCACTTTGCCACTTGGTTGGGCAAAATCTGCGGCCGTGACCACTGCCATAACACCTGGCAAGGCCAATGCTCGGGCCGGGTCGATGGACTTGATGCGAGCGTGGGCGTGGGGACTGCGCAGAATCTTGCCGTGGAGCATGCGCGGCAGTGTCATATCGGCGCTGTAGCGCGCCCGCCCGGTTACTTTGTCGTTGCCGTCGTGGCGAATGGGCCTGGTACCCACGACGTTGAATTCTTGGTTGGAAAGTACCACGTTGGATGTCATCGCTTTCTCCTATTGGACCAGCCAATGTACTGGATTTCTGGGATTCTAACATATGAGGAGTCTGAATTACCGTTTGGGCAGAGTAGGCTGACTCGCCGATGAGGTTCCCAATGACGGACACAACAACGCCCCGGCATAAATGTCCGGGGCGTTAATTATTGGCTTGGTAGCCAATCATCTACGAAGGACACCTGGCTCGAACATCAATATGCGATATTAATAAAGGTGGCAGGATACTTTGTGACCGGGCGCTAACTCACCCAAGACCGGTTCTTCTCGGGAACAGCGGTCAAGAACAAAGGGACATCTGGGGTGGAACGAGCATCCAGACGGTGGGTTAAGGGGCGATGGGACCTCACCAGACAGCACCAATTCCTCCCGTTGAATGTCAGGATGCGATGGCAGGGAAGCCGTAATCAAAGCCTTGGTGTAAGGGTGCATCGGGTTGGTGAATAGCTCTCGAGTGGGAGCTTCCTCCACCAATTTGCCCAGGTACATCACCCCTACTTGATGACTCATATAACGCACTGTCGCCAGGTTGTGGGCAATCAGCAGGTAGCTCACACCGTAGCGTTTCTGCAAATCTTTTAGCAGATTCATTATTTGCGCGCGGATGGATACGTCGAGCGCCGATACCGGCTCGTCCAGCACGATGACTTTTGGCTGCAAGGACAACGCCCGGGCGATGGCGATGCGCTGCCGTTGTCCACCGCTGAATTCGTGGGGGTAATAGTCCGCCTGGTAGCTGTGCAGGCCGACATCGTTTAGAAGCCTTTCCAGGTTCTCTCTGGCTTCGTGCTTGCTCATGGTCTGATTGGCCAGCAGCGGCTCTAAAATGATTGAACCAACCTTCAATCGAGGGTTCAACGAACTCCAGGGGTCTTGGAACACCGCCTGCACCGACGACCGATAGAGTTTGCGGTCGTCCGCGTCAAAATCAGCAATGTCTTTGCCATTGAACCGAATTTGGCCACTGGTCGGCATTTCCACCTGAAGCACCATCTTGGCAGTGGTCGTTTTTCCGCAACCGGACTCGCCGACCAGACCGTAGGTCTCGCCCTCACGAATCTGGAAGGACACCCCATCAACCGCCTTCACTTCTCCAACTAAGTGCCGAAGAATCAGCCCTTTGGTGACCGGAAAATATTTCTGAATATTGTCCAGTTGAATTATTGCGTTAGTCGACTGTTCGTAAGTTGTAGTCATATTATTTCCATTTATTTACCGGCCAGCTTCCAGCAAGTAGCCGAATGCCCGTCTCCAACTTGAATCAGGTCTGGGAAGGCCTCGTTACAACGGTCAAATACGTAGGGACATCGCGGCGCAAAGGTGCATCCGGGCGGCAGATTGTCCAATGCCGGGGGCTGACCTTCAATCGAGTAGAGGTATTCAACCTCCTCGTCCACGTTGGGAACCGACCGCATCAGAGCCTCGGTGTAAGGATGGGCGGGGTGGTTGAACAGGTCCCGCACATCGGCGATTTCTGCCATTCGGCCCGCATACATTACCGCCACCCGGTCGCACATCTTGGCGACGATTCCAAAGTCGTGGGTAATAAAAATTATCGACATGCCGGTGTCAGCTTGAAGTTCTTTTAGTAGGGCCAGGTATTGGTACTGGATTGTTGCGTCTAGAGATGTGGTAGCCTCATCGGCAATCAGCACCTTGGGGGAACCGGCGATGGCGATAGACCCGACCACCCGTTGCCGCATGCCACCGCTCATCTGGTGGGGGTAGTTGCTCATGCGATCCTCCGGTGAGGCGATCTTAACCTTTTGCAGCAACTCTATCGCACGGTCCTTCAGGCTAAACCGGCTAGCCTCTTTGACTTGCCGCACCGTCTCGACCACTTGATTGCCGACGGTGAACACTGGGTTGAGCGAGGTCATCGGGTCTTGCAATATCATGCAAATTTCACGACCACGAATGGCCTGCATTTCGGACTGAGTCTTCTGCACCAGGTCTTCACCCTGGAACAGAATCTTTCCTCCTACAATCCGTCCTGCGGGTTGTGGAACCAACCCCATCAGCGATAGCGCGGTCATGCTTTTCCCAGACCCAGACTCGCCGACGATGCCCAGAGTCTCTCCGGGCATTAACGTGAAGCTGACCCCATCAACGGCTTTCACGACTCCCGTTCGGGTGAAGAAATGGGTTTTCAAGTCCTGGACATCTAAGACCGGAGTGTCTGCCATATATAAACTCACCGAGGTAAAAACTTGGACAAAGTAACTGCTAGTCCCAACATTTAACTTAGGGAACTGACGTTACCGGACACAGTGCTCGCGGGAATGCCTCGAACTATAATTCGGCGTCCCGAGGGCGTCAAATAACAAAGGTACTGAAAGGAAAAGCTCCCCAGAGAACCGCAATATTGCTCGCCGGTTCCCTGAGGAGCTTAGGATCAAAGAACTTGGCCTTCTTTAATTATTTAAGCGTAATAGTATGAAGACCGGAGATATTCGGCGCTAATGGGTACGGTTCCCAATTAGCGATACGAGACCCCACTCCCCAAGGAACGTTCACGTATCCGATTCCTATCTCGTAACCTTCGTTGCGAATAACCTTATAAAACTCGGTCAGAGCGGCCGCTCTTTCATCGTTGTCCACAATGCGAGCCGCGGCCTGTGCCTGAGCTTGAAGTTCGGGATCATCACTCCGACGGATATTACCTTCGGCATCGCCATAGCCATTTACCGTAATGCTAAGGGCGTCGCGACGGGTTTCATTATCCCGCCAGATGAGTTCACCGGCTAACTCGCCATCGCCCCAGGCTTTTCTGATGGCTTGAGAATTCCCGACCCTGACTTCCACGTCTAGGCCCAGTTCCTTTCTCCAGAACTCGGCGGCTAACTGGGCAGCCTCGGTCTGGAAGGGCATAGATGTGGACTCCCAAGTATGCAGTACTATTTTGCCCGCTCCCTTGCCGTCGGCATAGCCTGCCGCCGCCAAAAGCTCTCGTGCTTTATCGGGATCAAAGGGGAATGGGTCTAGGTCGGTGGTGTACCCGATTGTGCTGGGGGTAACTGCGCCCCAACCCTTTACCTGGAATACCTGCTCACCGCCATAAAGTTCGTCTCGGATGATTTCCTTGTTAATGGCGTAGTGCAGTGCCAGTCGAAAATCCTTCTTGGCGCAAGGTAAGCTGTCATCCGCCCAGCAATGCATGAAGGGCAGCCAAACATAGTTACCTTCCTCGCCGAAAATCAAACGGCCACCGCCGGATTCAATCTGGCCTTTCGCGGTCAAACTGACTGGGGCAATGTCGGCATCGCCCGCTCGTAGGGCTGACACTCTGGTAGATTCTTCCGGCACCAGGAATAATGTCACTTCTTCGAAAGGTATTCTTTTGTCCTCGGGGAAACCGTTGTCGGGCTGATAGTAAAAGTCGTCGAACCGCTCAAAGGTCATGGAGCTGGCCCGAACATGCTTTGTTAGCTTCAACGGCCCGGCGCCAATGGGATTCTTATCGTAAGCAATCTCGGCGTCTTTATTATGATAGTCAGCTCTGGCTGGTATGACATGGAACCAACCCGGTCCCGTTTCAGACAACGTAGTTGCAATTTCCGGGGCAGGGAAAGTGGTCTTCAACAATACATCACGCCCGTCCAACTCAATACCATCGGACTGACGAGACATCCTAAGCGACGATGGAGCGATGACGAAATCTTTCGCATCAGCGCTATAGAGATGTTGGAATGTCCAATATACGTCTTCCGGGGTTAACTCTGTCCCGTCCTGCCACTTCACGCCTTCACGGATGGTAAATGTCCAGGTTAGGCCATCTTCAGAGAGATTCCAGGCGCTGGCGATGCCAGGCACCATCTCTCGCTCGACATTGTCGGAGATGAGGAACCCGTGCATGATCCGCCCATAGTTCATATCGCCCGCCAGTCCCAGCGAGTAACCGACATCGAACCGTTCACTTCCAAAGTCGCCAACCATGATCTTCAAATTGCCGGAATACACTGTGCCCATACTTGGCGAATCAGCGGACCCGGGAACGGCGGTGGGTTGGGACGCTCCGCCAGAAACTGCAGTAGGTGCGTTGGTATCGTTTGCCGCAGGCTCGTCGGAGCTGCCACAAGCGAACATCAACACTAGGATTAGTCCTAGAATAATCTTTGCCGCCATGAAATTTCCTCCCATCAAAAGTGTTTATCAGGCCAATAGCCAGAATCGATTAAGAGCTTGCTCTAAAGTCCTCCTTGTTGTTAACTGATTCCCCTCTTTTCATTTTTCCTAAGTTCGTTAGTTCATTAATTTGAACCGTCGTTTGCGACGCTAGAGCCTTCTCAACTTGGGGTCCAAGGCGTCTCGCATCCAGTCGCCAAAGTAGTTAAATGCCAAGACCACTACGGTAATGGCAATACCGGGGAAAAGAGACAGCCACCAAACTTCCAGGATGACCGCTTTTCCTTCCGACACCATGATGCCCCAAGCTGGCTCACCGACCGGGAGGCCCAAGCCCAGAAAGCTTAGCGATGCCTCCAGCAGGATGACCTGCCCCACCTGAAGACTGGTGATAATCATTAGAGTATTGACCGTGTTGGGGAATATATGACGCCAGATGATTACGGGCATGGAAACCCCGGCGATCCTGGCAGCGACGACATAGTCCATGTCTTTTATGCTGAGCACGTCGCCTCGAATCATACGAGCAAACCGTGCCCAAACAGTCAACAATACCGCCAGAATAATGCTCTCGATGCCGGCCCCCAGGATGACCACAATGACCATTGCAACCAGAATGGTGGGAAAACCAAGCGCAGCGTCGGCAGCGCGCATGGTAATAGCGTCGAACCACCCTTCCCGAAAACCGGCTACCAGGCCAATCACGGTGCCAACCAAGGCGCCGGTGCCAAGAGCCACCAGGCTGATAAATACGGTGGTGCGGGCGCCGTATATCAGGCGGCTCAGCATGTCCCGTCCAAGTATGTCGGTGCCTAGTGGGTAGCTTAGGTTTTCGCCCGGAGCCAATTTGCCATTCAGTATGCTGATCTCAGTGGGATCATGGGGCGCGACCAGTGGGGAAAAAGCAGCGCAGACCAGTAGGATGAGCATGACAAACACAGAAATCCACGGCAGTTTTAGATTCCTGGTTCGCCGGTACGCTATCCGCCACCAGCCTTGCCCAAGCTCAGCATTAATTGCAGTTGCCATCGCACACCTTTGCTACTCGTACCTGATTCGCGGGTTCACGTAGGCGTACAGGATGTCCACAACCAAGGATACGACAACATAGAATAATCCTGCCGCCAATACGGTCGCCTGAATTATTGGAAAGTCTCGTTGATTGATGCCCTGGAGCAACAATCGACCGATTCCCGGCCAGGCAAAGACCACTTCAATCGCCACCGAGCCGTTAAGCAACCCCGCTAAAGTTAGTCCGCTAAACGTAAGAGCCGGAATGACAGCGTTCTTCAGGGCATGCTTATAGATAACCATCCGTTCGGGGAGACCCTTAACGCGCGCAAATTTAACGTACTCGGTATCCAAGACGTCCAGCATACTGGAGCGTACCAGGCGGACAATCCCAGCCATACCGCCCCACGAAAGCACGAAGGCGGGAAGGATATAGTGATCGATGCCTCCGCGACCAAAGGTAGGAAGCCAGCCGAGTATAGCCCCGAACAACAAAATCAGCATGATTGCTACCCAAAAACTAGGGGCAGCAATCCCCAGCACCGCGAAGAATTTTCCTATGTGATCGAAAATGGTATCGCGTTTCACCGCAGATAAGACACCCAAAGGAATACCCACTATTAGGGTTAAAAGAAACGCAGCCCCGGCCAACTCCAGCGTCGCCGGTAATCGCTCCATGAGTGTGTCTCGTGCCGACTGCCCGGTAATTGGTGAAGTTCCAAAATCTCCCCGGACGACATTACCCAAGAAAACTAAGTATTGGACTGGAAGCGGTTTGTCTAAGCCAATGTTCTTCTTGAGCTGCTCATAATCCTCTTGGGTGCCCTCTGCGCCCAAGAGATATAGGGCCGGGTCACCAGTCAGATGCGAACTCACGAACACTGCCATGCTAAGAACCAAGAGGGTAATTACCCCCTGTGTTAACCGCACCAAGATGTACCGTTGCACTTTGCCTCCGACGTTTGGGTAAGGAAGTGGATTGGTAGGGGGTAACCGCCTTAGTCTTCGCCGGAGTACCGCCTGTGGGCTCACCCAGGGATGCCTGCACTAGAATAATTGAACCTGAATTGGGCATCCGGCCGAATAGCTCAATCCATTCCCGCTACCGGAGTTCAGGCGCGAAACCGCTCTGCTACGGCGACCAACCCCAGACCAGTCTTATCAAGTAATCGCCTCGCCAGCCTTAGCTGGCAGGCGATTTTTGTCAATTTGTACGACCGCTAGCTACGCGGCGTGAGGGAATACTAATCTCAAGGAGGAAGATTGTCCACCGATTTTAATATCGGTTCATCAAGCTAGCAGCACCAAAGAAATCGAACTACTCGGTAGCATTGTCGACGACAACTTCATTTGGGAATAAATTGCGACAAACGGTACTTGTAACAGCCAAGAGGTGGTCGTCTTCAACCAACCAGGGTCGGCGACCAGTTGTAAATCTTCATCAGCGTCCCGCCCATGAGCACCGAACGCTCTGAAGCCGAGAGTGTGTCCGTGACCCGGAACGCCTCGACGCCCTGCTCGTAGTTCAACAATTCTACTGCACGGGTCCAGTCGGTACCCCACATGCATCGGTCGAAACCAAACGCGGCGAATACCTTGCCGAGGGGCTCCCAGATGTCCGCGTACGGGAACGGCTGATGGGACAAGGTACCGGCTCCGGAAATCTTAATGGCCACGTTGTCACATGCCGCGAGCGAAATCACATTGGCCAAGTCGGCGAACGGTTCCGGCGGAGTTGGCGGTAGGAATGGCTGGGCCAGACCCACGTGGTCAATCACGATTCGAGTGTCTGGATTACGGCGGGCCAGTTCGAGTAGCAAAGGTAGCTTGCCCGAAGCCATAACATTCACCGGAATGCCGGCTTTTGCGCCAGCAGCGAGTATTTGATTTAAGCCCGGGTCATCGGCTTCGTATTCCTGGGCCGTGAGCATGATACGGGCTCCGACCACACCCGGAGTCCCAGCCCACTCGGCAAAATCGTCGGCGACCGTCTCTGATTGCGGGTTCATTGGCTTGATTACGCCAAACCGTCCCGAATGTGCCGCATACACCTCCAGCGCATAGCTGGCATCGTAGCGATACAGGCTGAATGGGGAAATCAGTAAAGCCCCATCAACGCCGACCTCGTCCATGGCCGCCACCATGTCATCGCCGGTAACCTCATCCGGGCCCTGCAAGAACCCGTTCCACGGACGTTCCGGGCTGTTCCGCTGGTAGGCATGTACTTGTACGTCAATTGTGGGAGTCTGAGTTGCCATCGTAATTCCTCTTTTCTTTCCAGAGATTTCCGTTTCGGCCGGGCTTTACCTAACCCATGGGCCCGTTTTTCATTGAACCTGCCCCTACCATGATTTCAAGACCGGCAACACCTCTTCAGCAAAGAGCTTAAGGCCTCGTTCTGCAACATGGTAGGGCGTACCGCCGAACCGGAAGGAGACATTTAACTCAAAATCGCCAAGCAGGTTCCGGCGTTCCTCAAGTCCGCGCAAAATCTTGTCGGGCGTGCCCCAGCTCGCCGCTTTCATGAAACCGTCCACCGCCCCAGGCAGACCGGTGGCACGTGCGATTTCGGCCTTCTGCTGGTAAGAGTCGTAGCCTTTTACGGATTTGAAATGGTCGCCGAGAAATTCGTAGTGATAGAAATTACTCTCGACAAACTTACCCTGGTATTGGCGCGCTTCTTCCTCGCATTGCGAAATATCGTCGCTACAGATGACGAACTCCGTCAGCATTAAATTCGGCGGTACCGTGCCGTGAATTTCACGGTGCAAGGCGCGTCCACGCTCGATTCCCGGCAATCGCATCTCCCAGGGGCGGTCCGCAAACATGATGATATGTGCGCCTAGCTTGGCCGCAGAGATAACCGATTCGTCACTGGATGCGACGGCGTAGATTCGACCGTCGAAGGAATGCTGCGGCCGGGGCCGTAATTCCACCCGGGGTTGCTTGAAGTAGGGACCGTTGCCTTCCATAAATCCCGTCTTAAGGGCCTCGACAATCATGGGTGCCGCTTCATCGAACCGTCCCCGAGACTCGTCCATGCTGAGGTTGAAGGCCTCGAATTCACGCCGTGCAAGACCGCGCCCGAACCCGAGTCGGAGGCGACCATTGCTCAACAGGTCGAGAACGGCAGCATTTTCGGCAACACGTAGCGGGTCATGCCAGGGAAGGATCACGGCAGCCGTCCCCACATCGATATTCGGATACTTGGCTGCCAGGTGGGTCATTAACTGGATGTTGTCCGGCACGAAGGAGTAGTCATTGAAATGGTGCTCTGCCGACCAAAGGCAATCGAACCCCGAATCGGCGGCAAGCCCCGCAAGGCGAAGCTCCTCCTCCCACATCTGACCGTCCGACCCTTCTTCCCAGCCGTAACTCGAGAAGATCATCATCATTCCGACGTCCATACAAACACTCCTTGTTTCAATCAAGCCAACCGACCAGGCAGGCAACCCAAGCAACCACCCCAGGCAAGCCCCATCAGTGAACCGGGATTATATACCGGATAACAAAAGCGCCCCAGACCACTATGGGTCTAAGGCGCTTGTATTTGGATTGGTGGAGACGGGGAAGGGTTGGGTGTGATGGTCCGGTTACACTCCCCACAATCGCCTCAGGCGACAGGTAGCTCCCGGCCTGTATCCGACGCCTCTTTAATCGTATCGAGGAAGCGATGCAGGTCAACAGCGGTATCGAACGTTGGTAGGCGGCTCTGTCCCGTCCGGATTGCTTCGGCGAACAGGGCATACATCTGCCCCACGTTGAACGGATCACCTTTGGGGAAGTCGTCCGGGACGTATACGAAACGATCGGGTATGGTCAGGTCCTGCAACTCGTGGCTTCCCTGTGCGCCTTGCACGCGTAACATCTCACCGCGCTGAGACGAGACGCTCCCGGTGGTGACTATGGTGCCTTCTCGACCGTAAATCTCCATTCGGAAGCCGCTGCCGGCCCAAGGCACTGCTCCGACATGAACCGACGCCGCCGCGCCGCGCTCTAGCTGTCCGGACACTCGCACGTTATCCGGAGAGGTGGCTGCCACAAACTGCTGAGTATCGGTCTCGTAGATTTGCTGTACCTGGGTAGTGACCATGCACGCCACTCGTTTGAAGTCTCCCAGCACAAAGCGCAAGGCGTCAATCACGTGTCCGTTGGCGATGGTCAGGGTGTTTGCGCCTTGGCTGGCGTCGAGATTCCAATTGCGGCTGGAAGGACGCTGCAAGGCACCGTCACGCATGGTGGTGACCTGGCAGGACAGCACCTCGCCCATGTAGCCAGTGTCAATCAGTTCCTTGATATATAGCAATGCGGGGCTGACCCGAGATTGCAGACCGACCACCGTCTGGACCCCTTTGGCCCGAGCAAGCGTCGCCAGTTCTTCGGCTTCGGCGGTTGTTCGGCCCAGCGGCCACTCGGTGTAAACGTGCTTGCCTGCTTCGATGGCGGCCTTAGTTGGCTCATAGTGCAATGGCACCCGCACTACCACGGCCACTGCGTCAATTTCTGGCGACGCCACCATTTCCCGGAAATCGTGGAAGGCGAACTTCGCGCCAAAAGCTTTACGCGCCTCTTCCGCGCTCTCCGACCGGGAGGTGCAGACCGCGGTAAGCTCGACATCTGGACTGGCTAGTAACGCCGGGTAGTGCGACTGGGATGACCAGGTCGAGCTAACGTTAGCTCCCACAAACCCCAAACGAATCTTATTTGCCATGAAGCAGGCTCCTTAAAGTGAGTGTATCCCGCAGAATTCTAGAGTCGGTGGCCTCACGCGTCAATTGCTGACGCCGAGGTAGAACCAAAGATGCAACTTGAACTCCGCATAATTCACCCCGTGAGTAGTATATTAGGCAAACGACGAACAGAAAGCTTCAACTTCATCTTGCGACTAGCTTATGGAGGACAATCACCATGCCATTCTACGAAAGAGGTTCCGTCCGTATTCACTACGAAGAGGTCGGCTCTGGATTCCCCCTGCTAATCATCCCAGGGGGCGGGCTAAATGCCGCGCTATCATCGTTGCAGACATCGGTGCCTTTCAACCCGATGGAGACGTACAAAGATGACTTTCGCTGTATCAGCGCTGACCTGCGCAACTCCAATCTTGGCCAGTCCAGCGGCCCACTCGAAATCGACCGCCCATGGGACTCCTATTCTGATGACCACCTTGGGCTGATGGATGAACTCGGCATCAAAGAGTTCTTGGTCATGGGCTTCTGCATCGGTGGGCCGATGATTCACAACCTACTCAGGCTGGCCCCAGAGCGTGTCGTCGCGGCGGCGCTGATGCAACCCAGTGGATTCAATCCTCAGCATCCCGACCTGTTCTACCAGAACAACATAAAGGGATGGGGGCCGCCGCTTTGCGAGAAGCGCCCTGAAGTAACGATGGACACGGTCCATGACTTCCTTACCAGCATGTACACCGACCGCGCCGACTTCGTTTTCACCGTTTCACGCGATTTCGTGCGTGCGCTGCAGACGCCACTGCTGATAGCGCCCGACGACGTGCCCGCGCACCCCTACGAGGCCGCGATGGAGGTCGCCAACCTCGCTCCGAACTCCGAAGTGACAATTTATCCATGGAAAGATTCGCAGGCGCACATCGATGAGGTAGTTGAGCACGCACGGCGGTTCCTCAAGGAGCACGAACCCACCAAATAGCGGGAATTCCGACTGCTACCTGGGTTGCTAAAGATGGGCTAACTCAGCCGACTACGCCTGCTTAACGGTTAGCTGAGTGAGACGGTCGGCCCGGTCATGTTGGTCGAGGTCGCGGCAGGTCGCAATAATCTCTTCGAACTGTGACGCTGGAATTGGCAGCCCTGGGATAACGTCGCGAATTCGTCGGGCCTCCTCCTCGAAGTCCCACATGAATTCGCGCCCGGTGGACTGCTTCGTATAGGTCTTGCCATCTTTGGTGAAGACTGTGATTCTTGGCCCGAAGAGCGTCATATCATGCGACGGAATGATTGTTACCCGGTGCATTAGGTCCAGTACCTCTGGCGGGTCGCCAGCGTCGTCCGCCGCTCCCATCTGCTGAGACCGCAGCACCGGAAAACCTCGCTGGACTACGCCGTACGCGGTGTAGTACTTGGTGCCGCCTGCTCGCGCCTCCCCGTCTTCCCGTCGGCTCGGGAATGCCGGGCTGGGATACTGGGTCTCTAGCCAGTTGACCACCGCCTCGACCCGCTCGACGTCCTCATATCGAATGTCGTGCTCGGTACAGAGCTGTGCGGTGACGTCGACGTGGGCAATGTTGTAACCGGCCGTTGAGTAGATGCGGTAGAGGGTTTCGAGGAACATCCAGTCCCGTCCCAATCCCGTGGTGATTTTGTCCAGGCTAGTCTGGGTGTCGCCGACAAAGCTGTAGGTCAGTCGGCCTTGGTTGTTGCCGGTGTAGGCGTGATAGAAGCCCGCATCACCTTCGAGAGTTGTGTCCCCTCCGACGTGTCCCGTATGCGCCAGCGCCACTGCCAGCATGGCGTTACGCACCGCAGCCCCCTCGCGCAGAGCGCGGCCCCCGACACGAGGCCCTTCGAGGTTGCCTGCCGCCAGGTGGACGCACAGGGCAATCGTGCTGTTCACCTCATCTTCAGTTAGGTTCAGCATCTTGGCAGCAGCAATGGCTGGGCCAAAGATGCCAAACACCGGACCGGCGTGAAAACCGCGCGACATCACGGTTGGTATGAAATCCGACGCCAACCGTTCCATAACCTCGTAGCCAGCGGCGACCCCAGTTAAGAACTCCCGGCCAGAGGCACCGGCAGATTCCGCAGCCGCGAAGGCACCCGGCAGTATGCTGGTGCCCGGGTGGGTGAGCATGCGGAAGGAATCCAACTTACCGCCAAGCATGGCCATCTCGGCATTGGCAAAGGCGGCTCCACCCTTGGTCACCATCGTTCCGTCCACCATGACCGTAGCACCGTGGCTCACACCAGATTCCTCGGCGGTTATGATCTGAATGGCCTGCTGACCGGCCGATGTCTGAGAGCCAAGGAGAACGGAAGCGAGACTGTGCAGCGTGACCCCCTTGGCCCGATCGACCACCGCGGGCGGAAGATCGTCATAGCGTAGTCCCACGACCCACTGCGCAAGTTGCCGGCTGAGAGATACCATACTTGCCTCCGATAAACTGCTGAAGTTTTGCTCCTCGTCATGCGATTGACGACGCGGGTAGTCTACCCCAAACACGCTCGGAGGCCCACTACCCTATGCCAACAGCAGAATAGGCATTTCAACTCCAGAAATGGCAATCAGCGGGGTAGTCTTAATAAAAGAGAAGCCCCAAGCTCTAAATGAGCCTGAGGCTTCTGCTTTGTGTTTCTGGTGGAGACGGGGGAGAGTTGAACTCGGCCTGAAACACGGATTGGTCGTGTTGGTGGCGTCGAGTCTGCTTGGGACCTATTCGTTTTCAACTAGGCCCTGAGCATTTCATTCATTCGCAATCCCAAATACTTCATTGAGCGAATCAAAATACTCTTTCTTCCTAGCAGGACTAGCTTTTTCTTGGTTAAGGAGACGCCAACGGACCGCAGGTAATTCCTCTACTCCTTGCAAGTCCAACAGCGACCAATCCGGCTCACCTCGCTGAAATGATAATAAAAAGTCTCGGTGGGCCTGAGGCATCCCCCCCACTATCGTTGCTATAAGCTGCTTTCTAGTGTCGAGAAGTTCCTCAAGTTTGACAGGTACTTCGGTCATTCCGACGAACCCATTCTCGAATTCTTGGGATATATCCTTCAGGTTTGGCGCAAGAATTTCGGCTAAGGGTCGATCACTGCTTAGAAGGTAGACCACGAAAGCGCGACGAAGGTCATCACTGATTCCTTCTTTTGACATCAGCAGATTTACGTCGAACAAATCACGAGGATGTTGGCGGTCTAAGGCCGCTACAATTTTACCAGCGTAAAGGTCGTTGAAAGACACCACCTGCATTTCAGCGAATCCAAAAAGATCCGAGACACGGGATGATACGGCTCTAGTCTCCGGGTCGTAGACGCAGCCTCTCAGAACCGGATTTACCTCCACTTTAATCTGCGCTTCGAGGTTTCGGACGTACAGTTTGTCCACTGTTTTTTCGGGAAGAAGGACGCCCTCGTGAATTTGAATATTTGGCAGTCCACCTTTGACCTTCTCGGAAATCTCTTTGAGAATAGCTTCGATGCCTTTAAGTGATGGCATCCGGTCGCCCACCGGTAAATAGGTCAAGTCGATATCAACAGACAAACGCGGCATCTCACGGACAAAGAGATTGATTGCTGTTCCGCCTTTCAGAGCGAATCTACTTTGTTCTCCAATGAATGGGAGGACCCGCACTAACAGATCGACTTGACGACGATATTTTTCTTCAAACGCCATATAGGTCTTTCGGTACCGTGATCAAGTATTCTTTATCCAACTTGCCTCCTGGGACTACCATGCGTTTCCCTGTTCCGAAGTCGATGGGCCCTTTGTCGATATGCGTTAGCCAGCTAAATCCATGTCTCTCAGCAAACCAAAAAAACAGTCGTTTTACTTTCACACTATGGCAATCTTCGAGCAATATCTGCAGGTGATTGGGCCGGAGCGTTCGCAACCCTTCCATCATCATGTCAACCTGATGAAAAGTTTCTTTTCGAGGTATTTGGTCCAATAGCTCTAAGATAGCGCGTTCGGGCGCGGATGAAGTTAGTGGCCAATTCCACTGGCCCCAAGATTGGCGGATAAAGCCGATGTGATCGACGTCGTTTGAATTGGTAACGCCAGCCACAGTTCTTTCGTTCAGGTTGCTCCCACCTGACGGGATGGACGACTCTCGAAACAGTCTTCTTGCATTGTGAAATTCAAATCGCGTATCGATTCTGATCTTCCTGGTCCATTCACCTAAAGGTTTGTCACTATAAAGATGAACTTCCTGAGTGCTTGGAGATACAGGGATGTAGTGAGCAAAACCTTGGAGCTCAAGCGCCGACCTACCGCCCACCACAACGGGGATATCCAAGAGAGATTGCAGCGAGATTACAATGTGTTGCCATTGTAATTCGCCGCTTGGTCGACGGTAGATTCCTCTGCCCGGATGTTCCAGCCAACCTGAAGCAACATACTGACTGAGAAGCGACCGAGAATAGCCGTGTGCCTGCATCCAGGTCGCATCAACAAGTAGCCCTTCCGGAACAAGACGTTGGAGTTGGTTTAATTTTTGCCCTTTTTGCTCAGTCAAGCTTTACAATACACCTTTTCCATAAACCAATATAGTTTATATTAACAGTTTAATGTATAGCCACACTGTACTAAAAGTACCAAATATAAACCAATATGACCCTTGCTAGTCACATAAATGCGAAAATCGCCAAAAGGAGAATGAGGCAATGAAGATAACAAATGAACCAGATAGTCCGAAGTTGACTTAGATTCCCTTAGTTCTCGGCATTTCCCGATAATAATTGTTCCAGGGCCGCCCTAGGAACTAGCATCCTACGCCCGAAGCGTATAGCGGTTATTCGATTCTGACGAATCGCTTCGTAGACCGTATTTCTCGAAACGCCAAGTAATTTGGCTGTCTCGTCCACTGAAAGCGCTAGCTTTTGGTCTGGAGTGGAAAGAGGTTGAGGTTGTGGCATTTCTCGGATTATTTTTGATGCTTCGATGTATCTTCGCAATGACTGCTCGTGTAGCTGGCTTAATCGCAGAAGTTCCTCGGCGTGACTCTCCGGTAGGCGTTCGGTCACAAAATGCTGAGATTGCGTTGGAGTCGGACTTGTTCTCTTGACCCAGTCCTCCATATCATGCCACCGGGATTGTAATTCTCGATACAGTTCCTCTAGATCTTCACGATTCATATTGCTGAGAAATCAGGTCGATGTACTCCATCGCCATTTCCTTTTTGTTTTTAGCTATCGAATCTTGCCCTCGTTTGGTTTTCCCGTCTAGCCAGCCAAAGTCAAGAAAGTCTTCATAAATACGTTCGCTCTCAAAAACCAACGAAATTAGGGCTCGTTTTTGCCGCGCATGAATCTTAAGATTTCGAATTTGATGAATCTCATGAGCGAGATTCATCAGCTTGCCGAAGCGATAGGCATTGTTAAGGTGCCGACCAGAGCCGGTACCACCGCCCGGGTGAGTCGGTCCAGTTCAGCCTCAAGACCCTGGATCTCCGCACCAATCTGACGGTAGCGGCGGGAGAGGGAGCGGAGAGCATACTTGGCCGCTGCGGTGGGATCGCCCAGAGGACCAGGCCGGAAGCTGGAGCACCGCTTGGCCAGGGCGCCGGCCGCGAGACCATCGAGCGTTTCACGAAGCTCGGCGGGGGCTGTAACAACTAGGGCCTTCATCTGGTTGATGGCCTGAGTGCGGGCTTTGACGGCTGAGTCCTTGGTGTTCTTGAGCATTCGGATTATCTCGACCTCGCCCCCGCCCGACTTCGGAGTGGCGTTGGCTACTCCAGCAAGTACGGAGCGAGCGGCCATCTCTGCGTCGGTGGGGTCGCTCTTCCCCTTCCGACGGCGGGTTGACCGGTCGGGTCGATTGACCTCGACGATGGTATAGCCTCGGCTGGTGAGGAACCGAGCGACACCGGCGCCGTAAGAGCCCGTGCCCTCAATCCCGAAGGCGCGAATCTCCCCCAGGCTCCGGGACCATTGTTGGAGCTCCGCGTATCCCTGCCTGTTGGTCGCCACGCGATGCTCACTCAGCCGGACACCTTGCTCATCGATGGCCACCGCCACATGCTGGTCTTGGTGGGTATCAACCCCGATAATCACCTGAACAGATGGGCTATTTTCGCGAGCGGTCAATGCCGTCATCTCGACCTCCTCAAGAATGGTTGCGAAGGCTAGGTGAGCGGACAGGACTGCGATGGGGCTAAAGGCCAAGCTCCTATAAAGTCACTGCTCGCCAAGCCATTGGCACCTGATGGGCCACCTCGAGATCGAGTCGACAGATCACTTTGAAGGCATCTTGCCAGTCACATTAAGGGTCAGGCCCGAGCCGAGGTGGCCCGGAACCTATCATCGCAGTCCCATTATCGCTGAACGCCTACAGTGTCTTACACGTTAATTGAACAACTCGGACGCAAATAATCATACTGATTTAGCGTCCTCGATAACTATCAACCATTAAGGTAAACTAACGCCCTGACTCGATCTCCGTATATAAGGTATACCTATGCCTGGAAAGGGATCTTCTCACAGCGTAGACGCAGACATACAGAATATCCGCGAGATTCTGGAAAATTACGACTATGGATTTCCAATATTAAAAGAGCTGATTCAAAACGCTGATGACGCTAAAGCTACAGAACTTAACATAGGTTGGTTTCCGGGTTTCCCTGACTCGAGCCATCCTTTACTTCGCGGGCCTCTTATGTTTGCCGTTAATGACGGCCCGTTTTCGGAAAGCAACTCAACTTCCCTTAAGAATATAGGTTTCAGTGATAAACCCTCTGATCCTTCTGCAGTTGGCCGGTTTGGAATCGGTCTCAAGAGCCTATTTCACCTATGCGAAGCGTTCTTTTTTATGGGCGCCGATGACTCTGGATCAATGTCCGATTGTGACATCTACAACCCATGGTCGCCGCAGCACGACAGTAATGAGAAGCAATTTCACGGCGATTGGGATGACGCAGAAATTGGGTACAACGAATTAGTTGGGTTCCTTCGTCAATTGTTACCGGAAGGCCCTTGGTCTGGAACCAATTCTGGGTGGTTCTGCATTTGGGTTCCGTTAAGGCAAAAAATCCATTGCGACGGAATCGACTCTCTCATAGATATCTTTAGGGGAGATGAAGATGAGCCACTCGCTGGCATCCTCCCGGAGAACGAAGGGACTCAGATCAGTTCAATCCTACCCATGTTGCTGAACCTCAGATCTATCCGAATCTGGACTCCTGGAGTTGAGGGTACCCAGAAGGTATTGTCGGAGTTTGTACTCTCTGATGACTCATCAAGGAGGTCGTGGAGTGGTTCAGAAGATCAAATATTGGAAGAACCTATTCGATTTAACGGTCGAATAATTGAGGCTGGATTATTCGAATCTGAAAGCGTGTTTGCAGGGATAGAAGTCTGCCCTGAACATTTAGCTCTTGCAGAATACAAGCAAGATGAAACGTGGCCCAAGCGAAGAGGCCTGAGCCAAACCGGTACTGGCGTAGACATCAAAGAAAAGGCAGCGCCCCACGCCATGGTTTGTTTCACGAGGCATCCCGACAGTTCAGGCAATGGATCATTGACTAGCATGTGGTCTGTTTTCCTACCATTGGGAGCCCCCGAGGTATCTGAGTGCGATGTTCCGCTAAAAATCAGCTTGTCCCTTCATGGATATTTCTTCGTCGATAGTGGGCGAACAGGTATCGATTTCCCTCGGAATCACGATGAGCCAGTGACAATACGCCATAAGTGGAATAACGATCTGCTCGGTGAGGTTTTACTTCCGCAAATACTTCCAGCATTAGAGTCTTTCACCGAAGCAGCTGCCCTGTCCGATGAAGAAATTTCAGCTCTCACCTCGTCGCTTAACAGATCAGTCGCGGGTGATAATCGATACCGTTCAAAAATATGTAATACCTTTCATTGGGTTTATAGAGTTCTGAAGGAGCACTCTTCTTGGTGTCTTATCGAGCGGGAACATCCCATTCTACGGGTCCCAGAAGGGCCACCAGAGCTGATTTGCTCGGTATTCCCGACATTAACGTCGGAATCGTCCAGTGAGTATGCCGTCGTGCCAGGAGGAAAGCCTAGCTTTGCAAATCAATCTGCAAATCGATGGCCAGGTAATCTTTTACAATCCTCATTAAATCCACCTTTCAGCATTTTTGACAATCCCGAGCAATTAGAGTATTTCTGCGAATTCTTAGTTTCCCGTAGAAGTGAAATTGAAGGATCAAAAACCTGCCATGATCAGCTTGTTGACCTGCTGCGGGAAGTAACCGGCAGTTTTCAGTTGGAAAAACTCCTGGATCGGAAAACCGAGATGCGCAAAATTATATCTCTAATTCCAAGTGACCGGATATTTCCGATAGCTCACGACAACTCTTCGGTTTACAACCTCGTCATCAAGCGAATTGTGGACCTGGCGACCGATATCTTGTTTGTTTCCGAAGAACTACTTCCTGAGAATTATCTGTCAGATGGCGAGGTGTTCTCTCTCTCCCTCAACGATGCGAAAAAGATCTTAAATTTGTTGAGCGACCCACCAAATGATTGGGCTGGCGCCGGCTACGATCGGTTCCGGAGCAATTTTGCTACCAGGATTCTCAGGGGTGTCGGTGGGGAATCGATGGATCTTTTGGAGATTTGTCGGTCCAACCGTCTTTTTCTTGGGCAGTATGTCGGCGATCGGGGGCCAGCTGTCTTTTCTTACCAGGAGTTGATAGATATCCCTGATGATTTGCTGATATTTTCCGGAACGGAACGTAGTCTCGCCGAAAAACTAACCCAGTCACTCGCTGGGACCGAAACGGTGCTAATACCTCGATCCGTCTGTTCGGCCATTTTCGGCCCGGACGGAGGACCGAGTCCTTGTAATGCAGATGCATGTATCGATTCGATCATCAAGTCAATTCAACTTTCCTCGATTCCAGAAAGTCGTATTCCAATACTTGAGGAATTGCTAAAACTCCCCTCCGGATCAGTCGGATATAACGAAGATTCGTGGCAGAAATCGATTCGGTACCTGCTTCACGGTGATTACGAACACGTCGAATCTAACGACATGCTTCTTGTTGAAGACCCCACGACAATCGATGGTATTTGGAGCAAATTGGCGACCGCGGCGTTGGATTTCAAAGAAGAGAACTGGCAAGTGGTCCCATCATGCCTTGCCAATCTCATAGCCCGGCAACATTTTCATTCACTCAATCTTGGGGATCTTAACCGAGACTCGGTCGTTCAATTTATATACGACAGAGGTGCTGAGAACATCTCCTGCGATCTTCTAAGCGCCTCAGAACGAGACCAAGTTATACAAGAGATTGACGACTATACCCTGTTACGAGACCTCCGTATACATATCGATATTAATGGTGCTTTGCGGAGGATCGGTCCGATTACGTTCCTAGAGGATTCCTTCCCCACTGACGATCCCCTGACAGGCCAAGTCGAGGTTCTCGCCAAGTCCACATCCAATGATGAGTTGGGATTCAAGCAATTACAATTAGTTGAAAAACGACTTTGGGACCCCGAAGCTGCACTTCAAGTAGCGATGACCATGACAGACCCTTCTGAACACGCCCTTGGTGTTTTGAAAGGACTTCGATTAGTTGAAGGTCAAATTACATCTGAACTTCGCCAATCGCTTCGAAACAACGAATGGTTGCCCACCAAAGATGGCGGAGCTGTGGCTCCTGGGTATGTCGTTCATATTCGTGGGCTAGAAGGCCAGTTGGCGGAAGTCTCAAAGCTATCGGATCGAGCTGTTGTTGACGTGGGATTGCTCCGCAGTGATTTTTCAGCTTCGGACTCATTGGCCATTTTAACCAAATTTGTTTTTCTCTCTCCAGCCGATACTTTAAATCTAATCGGCATGGCTCTCGGAGAGATTGAGACATATCGAATAGGTCTTGGAAGAGATCGTTTTGATTCCTCTCATCCCGATAATTCCTCTAATTTCGATACTTGGATTGCGGTTTTTGAAAATCTAGATGAGCCCTTTTTACCGGTAGTACCGATACTGAGCTCATTATTGAAGGGTGCGAACTACCAATTCACTCAGTCAATTCGCACAAACCTCGTTACAGAGTTACTCAATCCGATTCCTTCAACCCAATACCCGTCCATCCTTAATCGATTAGCCGAGCGGCATAAATCGGCTGATCGTGCCAATCGGGACCGGATTCGAGAAGTCCATTCCTGGTACCTAGAGGAGGCCACTCAGGCACCAGAATTTGGTATGACCATTCTCCCTGAATTGCTCTTACAAAATAGGAACAGAGCCTGGAAGCCATCAGCGAAGCTTTGTTCTTCTGTTGAAAATATTAGCGATGATGACGTGTTAGACGATGCCCAATTCCACATTATCGAGAGGTATTTGGGCCATCAGCAAATAATACCTGCACGCGTTAACCCAGTCTCTCCAGATCAGGACGATCCCATCAGGGCCGAATTCATTGAATACATCAAAGGATGGGAAGGCCCTTGCCCCCCATTGGTACTGGGAGCTTTCGCCGCGATCTTAGGTGACGGCGATGAAATCCGAAAATTATCTGGCCAACTTCTCAGCGAGGGCAGTAGGTCGGTCGATTTAGTCCGAGGTTTATTTAATTGGAGGCCACAACTTCATAGATCAACGACGGGTTGGATTGCCTCAGAAAACATAAACGAGGTCATGTCTTCCCAGAAATTTGTCTTCACCTTAGAGCCCGGGGATCCCGGAGCCGAGGTCCAAATCAGGAGTCTGTTGGGCTTCGATTTCGTTGCCCATCTAAGCCAACAAATTAGCCACTTGATTGTAGGCGAGGGAAACTCTGATCAACGTATTGCCCACTCTCTTGTAAATTCTCCGATTACACAAGAAAGAACAGCGCACATCCGCATTCGGATGATTCATCCTCTAAATTTCCAAGATCGGGCGCAAGAAATAATAAAAACTACCGCTCAAGTAATTTGGAATGGGGTATTCCTTCAAGAAGGGAGTCTGGAGTCCGTTTGGGAAAATTTGGGTGGTGACGACCAACTAGGCGTTTTGGCAGCCCAAACGATGATTCAAGAGAGCCTTTTTTTCCATATGGGGCAACTCCGGATGCCTGAAAATCGAACGATCGATGAATTGAAAAATCGATGGGACGATTTGAGAAGGCAACAACAAGAGAAGATCTATTTAGATCAACTTGGGCATAGTTCAGTCTCCCGAGCAAATATCGAGACAGAGAAAGCCAATATCTTGAGAGAAATGGGAATTGCTCTTGAGTCCGAATCGGGCGTCCAAGAGTCGTTTCACCAGGCAGTCGTTAAAACCGTAACAGACCATCAATACGGCGTGGGCAGCATCCCATTTGAGCTATTTCAAAACGCAGACGATGCCACAGCTCAGTTGGCTGAGATGGAAGATAGACCGATTTCAAAATCCTTTGTGGTTATTGCCGGCGATGATTCGCTCACATTTGTTCATTGGGGGCGACCTGTTAACAAATTTAGAGGGCGCCAATTTGAACAAAAGAAATACCAGAGCGACTTAGAAAACATGCTGGTCATGCATGCATCAGGAAAATCATCCGGAGTAGATGAAGAAGAAGTCACCGGTAAATTCGGTCTTGGGTTCAAGAGCGTGTTCTTGGCTTGTAAGAATCCAAGAGTATTGAGCGGAACCATAGGTTTTGAGGTTGTTGGAGGAGTCTACCCAAAAATACTTTCATCAGAAATCCGGGACACGTTACGCGCTCGTGTCCGGGCCGCAAACTTAGACCCCCTAGATGCTACCATCATCGATTTTGACCTCGAAAATTCCGACCGGACAGGGACGCTTGATGTCCTCGGCAAATTCCGATCTTTGGTTTCAGTACTCCATGTGTTCTCGCGCGCTATCAAGGCTTCTGAAATGCACACAGGATCAGAAACGCGCCGGTCTTCATGGATGCCTCAAAACCTGAGTGATGTACCAAATATCGAATTCGGCAACATCTCCTGGTCTAACGAAAATACACCTGTCTTATTTTTCAATACTGCTCGAAACGCGGGGATTTTGTTTGCGCTAACTAGGCAAGGTTTGGGACGATTAAATACCAGTGTCCCGTCGCTATGGGTCACCACACCTACCGAGGAACCGTCCAACGTCGGATTCGCGATAAACGGTATGTTCGGTATTGATCCCGGTCGAGGACGATTGAACGTCAGAAGTCCTGAAACGGACAATGTCATAAGAGAACTCGGTTACGCAGTTGGAAACCAGCTAAACGCGTTAGCGGAAAAGACGAGTTCCGATTGGGCGACTCTGAGGAGTGAGCTAGGTCTAGAACCAGAGGCTAGCTCATACGGATTTTGGGCTTCTTTCTGGGATCTACTCGGTAGGGGATTATCTGAAACCAATATCTCAGATACCAGTGATTCACAAATCGCCAGGCGGATATTTTGGGATCCTGATTCCGGAGCTCTGCTTCAGACTATACGGACACATCGAGTAATTCCAAGTGGGTTATCAGGGGATTATTCAGAACTGATTTCTTTAGAAGAAATCAAACTTCAGGTCGATGGGTGTTTGAGCAATGACGACAATTTTGAAGCCGTCTCATCGTGGCCCGTTTTCAAAACTAAGCATAAACCAGGATCCATCATTTCAAGAAAGCTTGTCGGCCAACCTCTTGGGTTATTGTTGAAAAGCCCTCAGCATTATGACGTCATTCGCCTAATATCTGCGTTAGAAGGAGAATTTCAGGGGGAACTGGCGTCTCCGGAGCTGGCCCGAACGATCGGAAAGACGATATCCACAGACCTATTGAACCGATTGGAAGAAGGCAACCTTGACGAAAAAGCTGAACGATCCGAGATTGTTAGTTATCTGAGTTCTTTGAGGTTTCGGTCGGAATCTGGAACTTGGTGCGCTCCCACAAGCCTAGTAATCTCAGAGCACCTCTCCGGAGTTGATCCGGATGAACCCAAACGAGCTGCGTTCGCCCCTGACCTTCATGTACTTTCGAGTGATTATCACAGCAGTGGGCTCGATTTCTTTCGACTTTGCAGGCGGCAATTAGAAGCTTCCTCAGAGGAAATGGCCGATTGGGCTTTGCAGGTTGGAAACGACGAATCCAAACGCAAGTCGGTCCTAGATTATTTATTAAACGGTGCATTAAACGATCAGCTAGGCAGTCAACTGCATGGTTCCATACAGGGCACTTGGCTAGGGTTGCTAGATTATCAGTCGCCTCTGATGGCGGAATATGAATTTTTTGAAAGGTATCGAATTTTCGGATTATTAAGAATTGGTCAAACTGACACCGCGCAATTCATTCCCGGCCCGCCAGCGGTCCGCCTAACACAGCGTGACACGACCGAAGTATTGCGAGAGATCTCCGATTGGTGGAAGGAAAATAGGGATGATGAAATCAAAACCTACGAAGAGTCAGTCTACCCTCGCGGCGTTGCACCGTTATTGATCACTGATCTTGGAGTGCTTAGTCATGACGTGGCTTCCAGAGAGTCATGGTTAGAAACCTTTATATTGGGTTCAACCTTCACGATGGGCCGAACTAATGCTCAGGCCCATCGAAACTTCGTTCGACAAATGAGGAACGACGGATGGTTAACCAAATTTGCTACTCCAAAATTAGATTTGACTGAATTCATGAAGTTCCTTGAGGAGTACTTTAACGACCCAAACGACAGGCAAGACTATTACCATTGGCTTCGGCAATTCGTGTCCATATTCCAATTGTCTCGATGGTTGGATGACTACGCCAAGATTTTTCTCGATCTCGACAAGAGGCCCGAATTCGTTCTGCATAATCCCCTTCGTAACCGAAGGGACTATGCCTATGACTTTACAGGGATGGACGCTCCGTCGTTAATACCTGCACTTGGCTACGGAGCATGCTTCATCGTCCGTGAATTAGCTCGCCAAAAAGCGCTTACGTCGGAGAACACTCACCGGTATTGCTACGTTCCTCAAGCACGGTTGAGAAACCTCCTCGGTAACTTGGGATGTTCAGGTTTAGATGATGGCATTACAACGGAACGCTCCACTGTAATCTTTGAATTTCTAACAACTCACCTTGGTGATGAAGCTTCGTTTGAAGGTGACTTCGATATTCCGCTTCAAATCATAGCCTCAGGAAAAGACGATCTTTGGGAGTACTTTCTCGGGACAGGGCGTCCTGAGGAATCAGAATTGGAGGATGTAGATGACGCCGAATAATCCCCAGTACGTCTATTCCAGCGATGACGAAGTTCAGAGCACCCAATTTGGCATTGGCAGAGTAGAACTAGATAAAGGGACAACGGTGATTGTCCGATTTGCGCACGGTATCGAAGAATGTTCAAAAACTGAAATAGATCGTCTGCATTCAGCCAGCCAGGCGATATCGAGCCCCACCTGGGACGCCCCACTTGCGGTGATCACTAGAGTCCAATCCGAAGCTATCCAGTCCACAAATAGCACTTGGGGGGTATTTTCCAGATCCAGGATCGACCTGTACCCACATCAGATGTGGGTATGCAAACGCGTTACGGAAAGATGGCCCGCTAGATGGCTTGTTGCAGACGACGTTGGTCTCGGAAAGACGATCGAAGCTGGTCTGATTTTGATGCCTATTTTGTCTAGGGAAGCAGTACGGCGAATCCTTATTCTCTGCCCCGCTTCATTGGTAGAACAATGGGTATATCGATTGCGAGATATGTTCGATCTTCGGTTTTCCATATACGCCACCGAAGTTGATACTCCTAGGTCAGATTTTTTTAACACACAAGACAGAGTCGTAGCCTCACTGCAGACGATGCGAATGGAACAAAACGGTAGACGTGAACGATTACTTAACAGTGATCCGTGGGATTTAGTCATCGTCGATGAGGCTCATCACCTCAATTTCGATGAGCATTCGGGGCGAACTCTAGGGTATGAACTTATAGAAGACTTAGATCGGCGAGGGAAGATCGGATCGATGATCTTCTTTACGGGCACACCTCACCGAGGGAAAGACTACGGGTTTTGGGCTCTCCTGCGATTATTACACCCTGATAAATTTGACCCCGGGGAGCCTTCAGCGGACCAGTATGGCGAGCTCCCCAACGTCATGATTCGAAACAACAAACAGAACGTCACGAAACTGAACGGCGAAAAATTGTTCCAACCTCTGTCCGTTCAGATGGTCACATATCAATACAGTACAGAAGAGTCTGCATTTTACGGAATGTTGACGCAGTTCATATCGACCGGCAAGGCCTATGCGTCAAGCTTGCCAGAGCAAGACGGAAGGACCGTCATCTTAGTCCTGATCGCCATGCAAAAACTTGCGTCTAGTTCCATTGCTGCTATTAAGCGCGCGCTTAAAAGGCGCCTAGAGCGAATCAGGTCTGATCGAGAAAAGAAAGAAGCAGAAAACGCCTTCCGCAGGCTAGTTCAAGAGTACGAAGACTTAGAATCAAATACGGATTTCGATTTACTTAATCAACGCGAAGAAGATGAAATCAGCAGTATTTCGATTCAACTGATGGCTGATGAAGAGGTTCAGTTAGAGGAGTTAATTGAAGCTGCTGAAAAGGTTAGTGAAGAGACAAAGATTAAAGAAATTATGGAAATCATCGACACTAAGTTTGGTGATGAACCAATACTTTTGTTCACTGAGTACAAGGCAACGCAGTCCTTGGTCATGTCGGAACTGATCAAAAGGCATGGCGAAGATTGTGTAACTTTCATCAATGGCGATGACAGAGCCGAAGAAGTTCTCGATGTTTCAGGTACGGTTAGTACGCGGTCGGAGAATCGAGAACAGGCCGCTAACAAACTAAACAATGGCGCAGTTAAATTCCTGGTCTCAACCGAAGCTGGAGGAGAAGGCATAGACCTTCAAGAACGCTGTCACGTACTTTTCCATGTTGACTTGCCCTGGAACCCAATGAGGCTCCATCAACGGGTCGGTAGATTAAACCGTATCGGGCAAACCCAGCAGGTACAGGTGATTGGTATGAGGAATCCGGATACGGTTGAAGCGTTGATTTGGGAAAAGCTAGAACAAAAGTTGGATGCTATCACCTTGGCGTTTGGGCATGTAATGGAAGGAGGAGAGGACCTCAAACAACTCGTAATCGGCATGGCATCACCGGCAATTATCCGGGAACTTTTTTCGGAAGCAGATTCTCAATCACCCGATACCTTAGAGGATTGGTTTGACCAGAAGACCGCCAGTTTTGGTGGAGAAGACGCGCTTGCGATGGCTCGAGGATTGGTTGGAAACGCAGCGAGATTTGATTTTGATGGCACTTCAACTCAAATACCTCAGGTCGATCTACAAGACTTACTCCCTTTCTTCAGGTCCGCCTTGTCCTTGAATGGACGACAGCTCAAGGAAGACGCAGATGGGTTGTCATTTCTCACGCCTCAAGACTGGATGAGCCGGCTCAGTGTGTTATCTAGTTATCAAGAATTAGTATTGGATCGGAAATACAAAGGCGTAGAACCAAACAAGCATATCCTCGGGGTAGGCCATCCTGTAATGGAACAAGCCTTACGTTGGGGTCAAAGGAGCGAGGCCAGAGTGGCAACTCTCCCGAGATCCATACTCAAGAACCCTTTACTTGTCTACAGTATTGAGGACAGAGTCACCACGATAGGGGGGGTAGTGACGGGCGTTGTGTCAGGAATCGAGTTTGTCAGCGAAAATGAAATTGATTTCATGCGCGATTGGCAGCTTTTGCTGCGAATGAATCAACTTTCAGAAGGGCGAGGCTTTCGGAGGGCGGGTGATTCACCGGCGCCGGAGGATCTTAACGGGATTCAAACTTTAATCGATAAAGGCTGGAATCTCGTTAATGACCGGATTCCGGAACTAGATCTTAGATTCGAGGTTCCTGATGTTACTCTCCTTGCAATTCTTTGGCCCGAATGACCTTACCCCCGGAAACAGTAGCACTAGCAAGTAGAGTCCTCCGCTAGAATTGGGATATCGAAGGAGGGCTCATGGCTAGGAAGAGGTACACAGAGGAACAGATCATAGGGGTGCTGAACGAGGCTGAGGCGGGGGCCA
>JABMNL010000016.1 GCA_013204585.1 SAR202 cluster bacterium
CAGTACTCGGTGTCGCCGTCAGCCAGCTCGTTCCTGACGATGACCATGGCGATGCAGCGCGCCAGCCCGATCATGATCAGCCCCACCATGTAGTCCGGCTTGTCGGGCAGAAAGATCGCTGCCAGCGCGAACATCAGCACCGGCCCCACCAGCCAGTTCTGCACCAGGGATAGCCCGAGCACCTTGAAGTTGGAAAATACCGGCCCCATCTCCTCGTAGCGGACCTTGGCCAACGGCGGGTACATCATCAGTATTAAGCCAACGGCAATGGGAACAGAGGTGGACCCAATCGAGAGCGATTCGGTGAAGCTCGAGATTCTGGGCCACAGATTGCCGCTGCCGACGCCGATAGCCATCGCCAAGAATATCCAGACGGTGAGATACCGGTCGAGGAGCGATAATTGGCTCAGACCGGCCCGCGACGCCTCGGGAACTTCCAAAGTACTCATAGCGTCCCTTGCGAACTGTGCACGGGGTAACAAGCCCAGGTTAGATTCAACTAAATTCCTTCGGGTTTAAGTGTGACGCTGTCGAGCGGCCCACCCGTAGGGGCACGGCAGTGCCGTGCCCCTACGGGTGGGGATACACATCAATTGGCTGGTTGGCCTTCATCGAACTGGACCAATATACCGTCGGGGTCGTAAACAAAAATAGTCCGAACCTTGCCCGAAGCATCGGTGAAGTCCTCGATGTTACCGGCCAAAGATACGCCCTTGGCAACCAGTTCCTGAGCGTAGGCCGTAACGTCTTCAACTTCAAACGAAATATGGCTGATGCCTATTTGGTCCAGTTTGATGGGCTCGCCGCCTACCTGGTCGCCGGGATGAGAGGTCAGCACCAGGAAAGGCTGCGGCGACTCGTCGAACCAGACGTTAGCAACTGTGCGGGCTTTTCTGGGGCGGTCGTAAATCTCCGCCGATTCCGCGCCTGGTCGATTGGTCATGTCTTGGGTGGTGTGCATCTTTACGTTGAGTCCCAGGATGTCGCGGTAGAACACCAGGGATTTCTCAAGGTCGGCCACGCAGACTGCTATGTGGGATACGCCTTTGGCTTTCAAATCGGACTCCAACTAATCAATTTGCCGGGTGTGTTTGGCGGCGGCGCACATGCTACCGGCCAGCCGTAGGATTGTCAAAGCGGTAATACCCGAAACTACAGTGTAGAATGCTGGCAAATATGATTATTCGAGTTATTCTGACCGGACGTTTCCGGGCCGGAAGAACGCATAAGGTGGATTGATGACCCAAGCAAGTAAGAATCTGCCCCTTCCTTTGGAGGGTATCAGAGTATTGGACGCCACTCATATCGTGGCCGGTCCTTTTTGTTCCATGATTCTGGCGGACATGGGCGCAGAAGTAATCAAGATTGAGCGTCCCCGCACCGGAGACCAGGCCCGGAACCGTGCCCCGTTCATTAAGTCCGATGATGGTCAGCAGATAAGCTCTCGTTTCCTTGGGGTGAACCGTAACAAGAAGAGTGTGTCCATCGACCTGCGCAATACCCGATGCAAGACAGCATTCGAGGAGCTTGTCAGAAAATCCGACGTGCTGGTGGACAACTGGGGTTCGGGAGCTTTCCGGCGCTTGGGGCTTGGTTACGAGCGCCTGAGTGAGATAAACCCTGGGCTGGTGTACGCCAGCATCACCGGCTACGGTGACAGCGAGGGTTTAAGCGGCCCTTATTCCAACCGGCCAGCCAACAACCTTGCCATCCAGGCTATGTCGGGGTGGATGGAGATAACTGGCGAACCAGGCGGGCCTCCTCAGAGCGTGGGCGACAATATCGGAGATTCGGTCCCTGGCGTCTGGACGGCCCTAGGAATCGTCCTTGCCCTAGAGACCAGGAGGAAGAGTGGCCTGGGCCAGTATGTCGATATGGCCATGTACGAGTGCATGGTCTCCCACATAGAAAGCAACATGAACTTCTTTCAGGCGACCGGTAGCAACCCGGGCCGCTCTTGGGACCGGCTCACGACCGCCGGCATAACTTTCCGGGCCAAGGACGGCTACGTGGTTTTGGCCGGTGTTCGAACCGAGGAACGGATGCGCGAGTTGTGGAAAGTAACCGGGCGCGAGGATCTGCTGGCAGGGGACGCCCGATATTTGGCTGGGCCGGGTATGGATGCCCAGTTCTACCAGGAGCATATAATCCCGGCCATCGAAGGATGGTCGTCCCAGGTGCCAAAATTCCAGGTGGCGGCAACGCTATCCGAGATTGGCTTTTCCATGGGAGTCACCCAGACCATGGAAGACTTAGATAATTGTCCCCAGTTGGCAGCCCGCCAGATGTTCGTGGACACCGGCGACACCCTGGGCGGCATCTTCCGGGGTGTTAAGACCCCCACTCGGTTAACCGCCTGCGTCGATTCCCCCGCAGGAAGGCCGCCAATCTTGGGCGAGCACAACGCAGATGTTCTTTGCAGTCTGGGCGGCATGACCACTGAGGAAGTGGCTGAGTTAGAGGCAGAAGGGGCGCTTTAAGCGGTCCCGCTAGCAACTTCTTCCGGTGGCGTGATTGGCCGCCGTACCAGAGGCGAGAAGACTAACACCGGGGCCAAGAGCAGCAGTCCCAACGACACGTTAATCACCACTGCCGCTTGGGCGCCGAGATAGTTGGCGACGACGCCGACTGCCAAGCCGCCCACTGCCGCAATGCCGATACACTCTCCGTTCATACCCAGGGCGGTTCCCCGCATATCTGGTTTGGCGGCAATCAGGATAATCGTGCTCTGCATGGTGCTGAATCCCGCCATGCCGAACCCGGCCATCAGCAGCATCGCGAACGACAGCGGGTACCAGGGTGACAGGGCGAACAACAGTAACCCAATCATCTGCAGGCCCAGTCCCAAGCAAAAGATGCGCCCGTGATAGCGCAATGCCATCAGGGAAGCAATCACCATTGCCGCGATGAATGATCCGATGGCCGGGGCAGAAATTAGAATCCCCGTTAGTCCTGCTCCTACGCCTAAATGGTCCCTGGCAATCACCGGAAACAGGGATTCTACGCTAAAGGCCAAGCCGTTCATGATTAGCGTGACGATGAGGACTCCCCGGATTATGCCGTTGTTGATGGAGTACTTGAAGCCCTGAGCTATTTTTTGCCAGAAGGGGTCAGAATTTGATGCCATTGCCGGTTGCCGGAACCTAATCATCGACGTCAGTCCGAGTGCGACGGCGTAGACTGCGAATAAGAAGACATAGGCTCCGGAGAAACCCGTAACTTCTACCAGGACGCCCCCCATGAACGGGCCAACAAATTTGCCCAACGTGGTGTTAATGGTTTCCAGCGACATGGCGCTGACGATTCTCTCACTGCCAACCAAATCGAAGATTAGCGAGCGGCGTGAGGGAAACTCCAGGACGAAGGTCACCCCAAGAAAGAAAGATACGATGAAGACATGCCACGGTTCGACGGCGTCAATCAACACCAGCAATAGGATTGTGCTGGTGGCGATGAGACCCACGACGCGGGCCACCATGAGAATAATCCAACGATTGGCCCGGTCGGCAATCATGCCCGAGCCCAAGGCGAAGACCAGCATTGGAATCCAGCGGAAGACGAAAAGCAACGCCACTTGGAAAGCGGAGTCGGTGAGGTCCAGCACCAAAAGGGCCATGACCACGGCTTCCATCCACCGCCCGGTGTTACCCAGGCCGCCAGAGCCCCACATGAGCCGGAAATCTCGTAGTTGCAGCAGACTCTTGACCCGGTCGGCCCAAGGGCGCGTGGCGTGAACGGTGGACATGACCTAGAGTGCCCTCGTCGGTGGAACCAGCCGTGGGATAAACGTGGCGCAAAATGCAACTGGGGTTCGGCGGTTTATGCCGAACCCCAGTGATAGTGCAAACTTCTAGCCAACAGCCCTATTTGCCCTTGGACTCGATGGCCTCTAGGACGACATCGGGCGTCAATGGTAGGTCCCGCATCCGGACGCCAATGGCGTTGGAGACGGCCAGCGCGATGGCCGCCAGCGGGGGAATCAGGGACGCTTCGCCGACGCCGCGCACTCCGAAGGGGTGCTTAGGGTTGGGCACCTCAATCATCACCGTGTCAATCATTGGAACGTCCAGCGTTGTAGGCATTCGGTAGTCGAGGAAGCTGGAATTCAGCATTGCCCCGTTCTCGTCATAGACGTAGCCTTCGTTCAAGGCCCAACCGATTCCCTGGACAGCACCGCCCTGTAGCTGGCCCTCCACATAGGCGGGATGGATTGCAGTGCCCACGTCCATGAAGGCGGTAAAGCGAATGACATCGACCTTACCGGTCTCTGGGTCCACTGCCACGTCCACGATGTTGCCCGCGATAACAGGGCCGCTTCCCGGAGACGACATGGAGACAGAGCAGGTTACCGGTCCACCAGTGCGCATCAACCGCGAGGACAGTTCTTTGAAGCTAAGGGAGTCCTCGGTCTTGGCGCAGAGGAATGTTCCATTGTTAAAGGTAATGTCTTCTTCCTGCGCCTCCCACAAGATTGCGGCGCGGGAAATCATCAGTCGCTTAATTTCTTCGGCGGCTTGGATGGCAGCAATGCCGGTGTCGAAGGCCGTTCGGCTGCCTCCGGTGTTTGCCGTGTAGCCCACGGTGTCGGTGTCCACCACCGTGGGCGAAACGTCTTCAGCCGAGATGCCCAGTATTTCTGCGGCCTGCATGGCCACGGCAGTTCGGGTACCGCCAATGTCCACCGAGCCGGTAATGAGGTTGACGGTGCCGTTGCTATTAACGTTGATGGTGGCCGAAGATGCCTGTCCGCCCTGCCAGCGGTAACCGACCGCCACGCCCCGGCCTTGGTTGGGCCCGGCTAACTGGGCCGTGTAGTGGGGATGGGCTTTCATGGCCTCTTCCATTTCCACCGTTCCGAAGTGGGGATGGGGCACGCCGTTGGGCATGCGGTCGCCTGTTTTGACGGCGTTCTTCAGTCGGAAATCCATGGGGTCCATGCCCAGTTTTTCGGCTAGCTCGTCGATTACAGGCTCGACGGAGAACGAGCCCTGGGGTTGGCCGGGAGCCCGGTAGGCCTGCACCTTCTGTTTGGTGGTGACCACGTCGTAGCCGTCAACCAACAGGTTTTCGATGTTGTATGGACCGGTGGCGCATAGCGTCGCTCCGCCAACCGGAGAACCGGGGAAAGCTCCGGCGTCGAAGGCCATCCACAGTTGGGCCGCTGTAATCTTTCCGTCCTTGGTTGCGCCGATCTTGGTGCGCATGTTGGTAGCTGATGCGGGGCCGGTGCCCTCGAAGACTTCCTTCCGGGTCATGGTTATCTTCACCGGGCGACCACTCTTTTTCGACAAAATCGCGACTAGTGGTTCCAGGTAAGTGGTGGCTTTGGCGCCGAACCCGCCACCAATCTCGGTGGCAATCACCTTAATCTGGGACTCAGGAATGTCGAGAATCGCCGAACAGGACGAACGGATGGCGAAATGGCCCTGGGTGCAGGTCCAGATGGTGAGACGTCCGTCGCCAGCCCAAGTGGCCGTGGCGGCGTGGGGCTCGATGTACCCCTGGTGGACGGTCTGAGTGCTGAACTCTCGCTCTACGATTACATCGGCTTCGGCAAAGCCTTTTTCAATGTCGCCAAGCTTGTGTTGAATATGCCCGGCGATGTTGCTCTTCACACCGGTATCGTCGCCCCTGGCGAACCGCTCCAGCTTGAAGTGGGTGCTCAGGTTCTCGTGGATTAGCGGCGCGTCGTCGGCCATGGCCTCTTTGATGCTAAGGATTGGCTTAAGCACTTCATAGTCCACCTCAATCAACGCCATGGCTTGTTCGGCGATGTGGGGACTGGTGGCTGATACGGCGGCCACGGCGTGCCCTATATACAGCGCCTTTTCGTTGGCCATGATGTGCTCGGCAAGCAGGCGTACATTCCCCCGAGCTTCCGCCAGGTCAAGAATCCGGTCGGCGATTATTGGGAAGTCTTTTGCTGTGACCACTGCGGTTACACCAGGCAAAGCCAACGCTTTACTGCTGTCGATGCCGCGAATACGGGCGTGGGCGTAGGGGCTGCGTAACACCCTGCCGAACAGCATTCCGGTGAGTTGGATGTCGGCGCCGTACTTGGCCGCTCCGATGACTTTGTCCAGACCGTCGTGGCGTATGGGTCGGGTGCCCACCACATTGTATTTACTGGACTCCTCGGACTGTTGGCTGGTGGTAGTGGTCATCTTAAATCCCCTTAATTTTGGCGCTCGTCGGCGCTGCGGAATATTTATCGGTTACGAATATGGGTCTTAGGTTGTGCGTCCAACTATATCCCTGGCAGCGTGGATGTCAATCTTGGCTGGCCGACTGTGATTCACCTAAAAGGGCCGGGCTGTTGATTCGACCTAGCCCGTAGCTGAACCCCTTGTAGGGTTTGGTCGGAATTATGTACCGTCATTTCCAGATGGGAACTTTGATCGTAATTACGTGGTAATTACACGTTTGTTCAACAGGGTTTTCGATTATCCACGAAAAAAGAGGGACGTATGTTTTCTAGAGTTCTGGGAGTTCTACTGGTACTTCGGTGGGTTGCTCCTATATTAATAGGCGCTGCAGTTGTATTGATTGCCTATCACGTGTTCGTTGATGCCGGGCGGGTGGCCCAAGAGCCGATTAGGCTGATTGGTGAATCGGCCAGAAGTCTTCAGGCAGTGGTGGCCAGCACCGAGGCTCAAATGCAAAAAGTCGAAAATGACGCCCGGGATATTGGCAAGGCTGTTGAGGCTTTGCCAAAACTAGACTTTTCGTTCCCCGTTGATTTGGCCATCCCACCTATCACGATTCCGCCGTTGCAAGTTGAAATCCCTGTGGTCACTGAGGGCGAGACTACTATCTCACCACCGTCTCTGGACATTACGGTTCCAACAATCAAGTTGAAGGACGAAAATTTCGGTATTTTCAAAATTCCAATCCCGGAAATTGGGTCGAAGGTGGACACTCTAACCTTCCCATCATTTGAAGTGCCGTCGGTAAGCGTCACATTGGAGCCGAAATCCCTGGAAATTCCGAAAATTACGGGAATCCAAATACCGCTTCCTCAAGCCTTCAAAGACCTTGATGCTGCATTACAGGGCGTTAGCAGTGTGGTGGCTTCTGTGACGACCACATTGGAAGACGCTGGCAGTATCAGCGCCAGCTTGACGTCGGCTAAAGCCGACTTGGAAGCAATCGCCTTTGAAGCGGAAACGCTACAGGCCGATACTGCTACCCTAGCCAGAACCTGGGCCAAGCCGGTGTTTTGGACCCTGTTGGCTTCAGGAATTGCTCTAGTCCTGTCTTACGTTGTGACCACCGTAGATAACCTGCGCCATTCCTGGCGGTTGATTACCGGTAAGGGCGGTTAGTTGCGGACGGCGGGAAGGACTTCTTTGCCGCAGAGTTCCAATTGGCCTAATTGGTCCGGCCCGCCGAAACGGATGACAATGGTCTGAACGCCAGCCTGTATGAAGCCCTGCAACCAGTCTCTGGCTTCTTGGACGTTGCCCGTGAAAACACTTTGGGAGTGGGCCATGTTCTCGAATGGCATGTTGTAGTAGCCCTCGATGAACGCCCGCATCTCCTTGTCGGCTTGGGCCTTGTCGTCGTTAATGTTCAAGGTCGTGTAGAGCGCCTTGTGCAACCTGCCAGCGTCCGTTCCCGTCTCTTTGGCTAGGGACTCGATTTGCTGCCAACCTTGGGTGAACGCCTCCGGGGATGTGGAATTGGGAAACCAGCCGTCGCCGATTTGTAGCATCCGCCGTTGCGGCTTTTCGGCGCTGGCAGCCATCCAGATTGGCACGCCGTCTTTCTGGACTGGGCGTAATCCCAGGCTGACGCCGTCCAGTTGGAAGTGGCGGCCGTTGAACGTTACTTCGGGTTCCGTCCAGAGCCTACGCATGACTGTCACGCACTCTTCGAAGATGCTAACCCGGTGGCGAAATGACACACCGCAGGCGTTGAATTCCTTTTCCACTGCCGGCGTTTTGCTGGCGATTCCCACGCCTAGGATGACTCGGCCATTGGACACGATGTCCAGGTTGGCGACCTCGTTGGCCAAGATTACTGGGTTGCGCAGGGCGGGCAGAAACACCGCCGTTCCCAGCTTTACGGTCTTAGTCCGGGCAGCGATGGCTGAAAGCGTGCTAAGGGCCTCGAGTCGGGGACGCGCCAGCACGCTATCGCCGCACCACACCGAATCGAAGCCATGTCCTTCAGCCCGTTCCGCCAAGTCAATCAGTGACCCGAAATCGGGGTCTCCGGGAGCCATGACCACCTCGCGGGTAGGGAGCAGGTAACCGATAGAAGTCGCGTCATTCGCCATTGTCGGGCCTCACTAATTATTTATCTGCTTAAGCGAAAGGGGTGTCCGGAAAATTTGAAGTAGTGGGACACCCCTGTTAGGCCCTAGATTATAGCTTGCCGAGCAAGCGGGTTAGTCTTCGCGTCGCAATCCCATCCGGTAGGCTCCGAAGATTAGCCCGCCTATGACAATTAAGAAGGCGACGCTGCCGATTGGGGTGTAGATGGCCAGGTCGCGACCTAAGTTCGACGACTCTTTTTGATAGAAAGTTATGTCTAGTCGTGAGTCGGGTTCTTCGGAAGCAGTATCACCGGGTTTGCCTTCTTGGACCTCTTTGGAGGTTAGACTGCCCTGGTCTTCCACGGCGGTTACCAGCAGGTTGAAGTCGGCAGCAAAGACCCGCACCGTCATGTTTGACCGCTGGCGTCCGTCCTGGGTGGAGGTGTAGACCTGGTCTAGCTTACCGTTCACCTGGCCGACCACCGCTTTGATGGCGTTCACGCTGTCGGTTACGTTGGATGATGCGATGTTAAGTGAGCCAGACGGCGCTCGGCTGGTCTCTTTCTTCGGAGGGCTCAGGGAAACCGTGATGGTGGCCAAGTCTACTCGGCGTTCCAGGAAATTCAGTTGCCCCTGCACGCGCTCCAACTCCCCGCGCACCCTGGTCAACTCCTGTTCAATAATCAGAATTTCGCTAATCTTTTCTGCGCGGTCCAACAGCGACAGCAAGCTTAGCTCCTCCCGTTGGGCGCTCTTTAGCCGGGCTTCCAAGTCGATGAACTGCTCGGATACGTCTTCGGAACCCGCGTTTTCACTTTGGACTTCGCCCAGGGCTTTAATCTGTTCGAACACCGAGAAAAACTCGGCCTGGGGCACCCGAATCGTCAAATTGGATTGACGGAATTCATCAACTCCGTAGCTGGACAGTTGCTCGACGAATCCGCCTGCACCCTCGGCGATGGCCCGGACCTGGGAAGCGGCAGTGGTAACGTCGGACACCTCTACAGACATGGAACCTTGGGAGATGATTTGTCGTTGTCCCAACGCATTAATGACGCTGGGGCTGGGGCTGGGGCTGGCCCCTCTAGCAGACATGGCAAAGCCAGAACTCGTCATTGAGTCGTTGGTGATGGTTACTGCCATGTCACCGAAGCCGCCGAATGCGCCCGGAGACGGTTCTATGGGAGGGGCCAACTTGCCATCTACCCCATATGCAGTCCGGGGAGATTCGGAAGTTAAGTAAGAATCGCCGTCGCCAGCCCACGGTCCAGCAGTGAACATCCAAGTGAGCAACACAGCGACCGCCACGGCCAGCACAGCAGCAATGCCAAGCCAAGTAGTATTGCCTAAAGGCAGTTTTCGCATTAGGTTAGGCCAAAATCGGCCGGGAGAAGTGTCAGAAATTTCAGCGTGTTGCATCTAGGGTCTCCTTTTCGTTCCGGAGCGACTTACGCTCCCAGCGATATGGTCTGATTGCCTGTTACTAAGCTAGACGGAAGCTAGACGGGAAAAGTTCCCATTAGGTGTTTCGTGAGGTTTTTAAGGTATGGACTGGGTTAGGAATTTGCCTGGTGGGGCCACTCAAATTGCGTCATCGGAATGGTATACTTGGCGCTCGATAGCTAGGCGTGTCGTAACAATTCTGATTACTAAAACCAGCGTCATTATTTGCGCTGCTTAGAAAACCGCAATGAGTTCGTCTGAACCCGAACGCGCCAAATTTTATTTCAACCTCGGCTTAGCCTACTACGCGCTTGGCCAATACGAGTGTGCAATAGAAGGCTACGACGAAGCCGTTCGACGCAACCCCGAATATGCGGCGGCCTACAATCATCGTGGAGCCGCCTATGAAGACCTTGGCCAACATGAGTGTGCTATGGAGGACTACGATGAGGCTATCCGTCTCAATCCCGAATATGCCGCTGCTTACAACAACAGAGGCAACGCCTACCACAATGTGGGCCAGCATGAACGTGCCATCGAAGACTATGACAAAGTCATCGACCTTGACCCCAAATTCGCCGAAGCTTATAACAACCGGGGAATCGCCTACCACTCCCTAGGCCAACAGCTGCGTGCGATAACGGACTACGATGAGGCAATACTTCGAAACCCCGAATATGCTGCTGCCTATAGCAACCGGGGAGCTGCCCAACACGATGTAGGCCGGGATGCACGTGCCTTGGAGGACTACGATCAGGCAATACGTCTCGACCCAGAAGACGAGGAAGCGTATATCAACCGTGGGAACATCCTATTCAAGTTGGCACGATACCAACGTTCGATTAGCGACTACACCAAAGCTATTCGACTCAATCCAGAGTCTGCAAACGCCTACAACAATCGGGGAGTCACCTACAATCGTCTGGGTAAATTCGCTGAATCCGAAAAGGACTTTGCGAAGGCAGTCGAATTGCGAGCCATGGGGGTTGCGGACTCAGCAGCCCGTTAATCGGAAATTGTCCAATTGCCTGGCAATCAATTAGTTAACAAAAAACGGTCCCCAAACTCTGGGGGCCGTTTTGATATTCCGGGTGTACTAAGACTTTGGCGATGAGTACAAACTGACCTGGTCGGCTACTGGGATTAAGGCCTAGTCCGCCGTAGTTAGGCCGCTACGCTTTTCTTGGCAGAAGATTTTACTTTCGTGTCGGATTCGCCGTCCGCAGATTGAGTGGCGAGGTCCCCATTCTCGTGGGAGCCCCCGTTTTCTATCATCTTGGCGTCAATGGCCGCGGTTGACTCAAAACGGTCGGCGTTGAGCGCGACTGAGGGCTCTTTCCCAAATTCTTCCACTGTAAGTAGCAGGTTATTACAGGTTTCCAGCACCGCGCTTCGGATACCATCGGCAACGTTCTGGGTCGTCTGCCTAATGATGAACTCAGCTCTCAGCCTGGCTTTGGATTCGGCACTATCCGCGCGAGCCTGGGAAGTGTTCATGATGGCCAAGGCGTCCTGCCGGGCCCTACTCAGTATCTCTTGAACTTCTAATTGCGCCTTGCTCATACCCTCTTCACTTTCTGCTCGGGCTGTGCTCAGCATTTTTTCGCTATCTGCTTGGGCCTTGCTCAGTATTTTTTCACTTTCCGCCTGAGCAGTACTCAACATTTTTGTGCTATCTGCCCGGGCTTTGTTCAACGTCTTTTCAGTGCTTGATTGAACCTCAGCGGCGGCTTCATTTAAGAGGGTCTCGCTTTGGCGCTGGGCGGACTCGATTATCTGTTGGGCTTCGGATTTTGCTTGGTCCGTATATTGAGCCAGGATTTTAGTGCCTTCGGCTTCGCTCTCTTGCTTGGCATGCTCGGCAATTTCTTTGGCCAATGCTTCGGCTTGGACAACCGTTCGCTCGGCAAGCTTGAGCAACATTGACTGCTTGTTGCCTTCTACCGAAGTTGCCTCGGACTGCGTGGCGACTTCAACTCCATTTGATCCTTGGTTGCTTTCTGCCATCAAATCTCTCCCCTCACCGATTCTTGGCCACCACGTAATATGTGGCACTGGATAGTTATGTAAATTACATTAAATAACGGATACTGATTGGATACCGATACCCTTCCGGCGAGTGTAAATCGAGTTGTCTGCGGTGTCAAATGGTGGAGTGGTTTTAGGGGTATGGTATCCAATACAAATCTTTGGAAATTAATCGCATAAGGGACACGTAATTACGATAATTCTGATGAACTGATTAAAGAAAGACCCCGGTCAGAAACCGGGGTCTTTCCAATGGACTGGGAATATCGATTTAACGGTCAGACCAATCTTAGTCCTACCACTGCACAAACATCGGCATGTCCGTCAACTCATAATTATATCTGGGTCCACACGACGTCTCTGTGAGCATGCCATGAGATTCACCTATGGTTAAGACCAGTTGAATATGATATTTGTTGGGCTAGGGCAGCAAAACTAACGCCGGAACAGCGGAGCGAGATTGCCGTGAAAGGGCTTAGGCGGGATGGGGTGTCGAAGGTCAGATTCCAGGGTTTTAGTCATTTTTCGTAATTTCGTGCCTGGAATTGTCTTTCGGTGTCTTCCTCGAAAATCCCGGTTTGTGCCTGAAGTCCCTTGTTGTCGCACCATGTTTTTTAAAGAATGTCGGCAAATCTTGCCAATAGATTCTCCGTGATTACTACCTAAAATTTGATTTTAAGACCCGCCAATCCACGTTGGCGTAATTAAGTCACAATCGACGACTCTTGGGCCTAAGAGGAGATCTTCCCTTCTGTCAGCATGTTCTTAAGAAGCCGCTTCACCTCATTTCCCGTTATGCGGAAGTGCCCCCCGAACGGCTTACCGGCTTCGACACGGCCCGCCTGGATTAAATCCCGAAGATACTCAACGGAAAGGTTTATCAAACCGGCAGTTTCCTTGACCGAGTACATCCGATTGGATTCCACGCTATCTACTGCCAAATCAATCACTTGCGCGGATGGGCGCTTGACCATTCTCAACCTCCCGACTCTCATGTGCGTTTCCATCGCCTTAATTATAAGATTCCGACAACTTCGGAACTAATACATATGCGGGTAATCCGATCATGTATTTCAGCTGTTTCGTAAGGTCTCAGTACAGGAAACCGGTGAGTAGTGAGCGTGCCGGTCCAGCGTTTCATCGCGTTTCCGTTGTTTCGGCATATTAACAACTAGAATACCGAGGAACGGTGAAGCTGGCTGTCCCGCGTTTCCTAGTGTTTCCGTTGTTTTACGATATCGCAATAAAGAAAGCTGCGGAGTAGTGAGCCTACTTGTCCATGGTTTTATCGCGTTTCCGTGAGTTTTAGCTATTTTGCGGGCTCCATCGCGGGAACCCACGCCCAGAGGTGGTTGATTCTTAACCTGGGTTGAGCAATCGCCAAAGACATATGATATGCATTTGGAGATTGTCGTTTTAGGAATTGACGATTCGCTTCGAATGCTATCGTCGGCAGCAGGAAGCCATTTTATGGTGGAGGTGGAGTCTACTTCGACTCCCAATACCCAAATTTGGTTGCCTTCTGGCATTGGTGTCGCTGGAATCGAGCCGTGGTTGCTGAAATTGGCTATTAGCATATAGCAGACATGGTAGCTCTCAGCGCGACTAACACTATGCAAAAATAGTGATTCCAGGGCGTCGTCTCTCTTGTCTCTTTCCCGCTCGTCACTTTTTCTTTGGTATGATTCTCTCAAGGCGCATCCCTCCAGTTCCCCTTTCGGGGAGTTTCTTCTTGCTGGAAGGGTGCTCCTTTCTTTACCGTCGGCGTCACTCAATTTCCACAACTTCTGACACTAGCTCCACAACCGTCGTTACGACAGAGAGGGTGGCAGTGAGGTGGTGCCTTAGGATAAGCGTGTCGTTATTATGAAGTTGTTAGTTTTCGAAGACTGGTGAATTGTGCTGGAATCCGCGTCGATAAGAAGCAGGGCTCACTCCCCATATCCATGATTGCACTTGATGTCATAGCGATAACACTATCAGCGATTGCTGCGTTGGCTGCTGGGATCGCAGTGGCACTATCAGCGCTGCAGTTCCTGACACGACATCGACCCTTTGTCAGCATTTCCGGGCTTCAGGTGGAGAATTACCCATCCAGTGCGGAAGTCATTGCGACACTACACAACTGGGGCGAAGTCGTTAGTGAGCACGTAGTTGTAACCATTGGACCATATATGTACTTGAACAAGCCTGTTCCGCAAAGGCCTCGTCAACGGTACGTAGGCGAGTTATTCCCAAGGCAAGACGTTAGGTTCACGGAAAGTTTTCCTGCTGGTGTAATTGAAAACTGGTCCTTGAACGAAGCTGATTTGCTGGTAAAGATATCGATTACCTACCAAAACCCCGTCAATCGGCTCTTGTGGTTCAACAGGACCCACTCTTACAACCAAGCCCAGACATATTGGGTCACTTCTACCGGTTGGGGGGTTATGCCCCCACAAGGTGACTAAAATCAACTGCGATTAATGACCTCTTGTGGGTCGAGCAAGTGCTCTTAACCTTGCGACTGTCCACGTCTTGCTCTAATGCATCGCTATATTGAAATTGTATCTAAACGCTGTTTGCGTTCCAGATACCTCGGTGGCGTTGTACCTGCGGCTGACACTATGCGCGAATAGTGTGCGGTCGGAGAAGCCTAAAAATGCTGTGTGTTAATCGATCCACTAGCACCCAGATTAAAAGATGTGGCCTACTGGTGTTGTTCTATAGTTTTAGTCGTGAAATTAGAACAAGTGGTCCGGTGCAAGTGCGGGGATTCGTATCTACGGTGATGACCCATGTTATCGACTGCTGGGGAGGATGGTTGCAAGTTGGTTGCAAATCCTAAGCTTCAAAGGCGAACTGAAAACCTACTGATTAAGAGTTGCTTGAAAAACGTGTTTAGGCGTGTTGACCTTACCCCCGGAAACAGTAGCACTAGCAAGTAGAGTCCTCCGCTAGAATTGGGATATCGAAGGAGGGCTCATGGCTAGGAAGAGGTACACAGAGGAACAGATCATAGGGGTGCTGAACGAGGCTGAGGCGGGGGCCA
>JABMNL010000017.1 GCA_013204585.1 SAR202 cluster bacterium
AAAGTTCGCCCTGCACCCAGGTAGCAGTCTCGGCTGCGGCGATGCCGCCGATGACGAAGGAAATCGTATTGTTACCGCCTGTTGGCTGGTCAACCAAAAGGCCCGAATAGCTGCCGCCGGATACAACAACTGACGCAACCTGACGACCATCGACAAATGCGGCAACGGACGTGCCAGCCATGGCTGGGTTGCCGTTGACTGTGACAGACCCAAAAAATACGTGCGGAGGCACCCGCTGTGCCGAGACCAACGACGGCAAAATCAAGAATAGAGTGGTCACCGCTGCAACGACCAGAAGTCTAAACCTGGTCATTCGCAACTCCATACAATTGGGCCCCAAGTAACGGCCCGAAATGTAGGCACCACACATAAGCCATATTCAGATTGAAACAGATAAAGCGAAATTTCTGCCATTGTAGATATTATTAGGGCAGACGCTCACGAAGGGAAGGAGTTCTGTCTTAGGATTTGGTTCACTTTCCGCTCAACAGTCTTGAGCCAACATTTATCTAATGTATAAATATTTGGCAGAACCGCATTGTGTCAGAGAAAAACAAAAAGCCCCAGCCATAAAGGCCGGGGCTTTTTCAATTCACAATTGGGTAACCCGCTTCAAAAATTAACCGGGAACCGATTAACCGAGAATCATTCTAGAACGACAGTCTTTCCTTTGGCCATTCCGCGCCACAAAGAGAGTTAGCGAGGACGCCATCCAGCCGTGGGAATTGGCTGGTCAACCCTAAACCTATTAACATTTCGGAACTCGTCGGACGAAGGTCTTGTCCAACCAGACCCTCCCGTTTCTTTGAGGGCAACCCGTATGACAGCCTGAAGCGTATCTAGCTTCCAAGGTTTACTAACGTAATGCTTGACTCCCAAATCAATAGCTGCTTGCTCCCCTCGCTCGGGATCAACTGCGGTAAGTAAAACCACGGGTAGGTTCTCGGTGGTTTTTTCGCTCCTGAGTTCTTGGAGCACTTGGTAGCCGTTAATCTCTGGAATCATCAAATCGAGGAGCACAACATCGGGCCGTTCACGGTACACCTGCGCTAAAGCCGAGGCCCCGTCCTTCGCCGAGATTACGCTGAACCCATAATCTGTCAGGTAATCATACAAGAGATCTAAGATGCCCTCTTCATCATCGACAACTAAGATTTTAGTCATAATCATCATCCCACAAGAATTAGTATGTCTAGAAATTTAGCCCCTACGCTAGTCAAAGTCGTGTGCTCGCGGTGTGCTTTTTCAGTTCCCAGGCGCATAAACGACCTACAAATTCCCGGTTTCTAATCCAATCCTGTCCTTTCGTGTAACACTTTTGGCATAGAGATGTAACAAACATTTAACCAAATGGAAACAACTGAATAAGATGCCCCCCCTAGTATTAAAAAAGTTCAGCAACCCGCGCGCGCTTGGGTTCGGCGCTATAGCACCGCACCTAATGTAGGGATACGTTGAACATAGTTAACAATCGGATGACCGGAGCTTGGGACTTCTGCTTGGGCCTTTTAAAGGAAAAGCCCCGGTCATGGTTATGAGAAATTGAATTGTTCTTAGCTCCTAGAGACCAAGAAAAGCTTCTGATTTTTTCAGCTGGAGAGTTGGTTCGCCGACGGCGTGGCCGGGGGCTCAAGTTGAACCATCCCGAAGCCCTAGCCTTGATTACCTCAGAGATACTGGAAGGGATTAGGGACGGGCGTTCGGTGTCTGATTTGATGGCTTTCGGCGCCACCATCCTCACCCGCGAGGACGTGATGGAAGGGGTGCCCGAGATGCTGCCGGATATCCAAGTTGAAGGCACATTCCCGGATGGCACTAAGCTGGTCACGGTCCACAACCCTATTCGGTAAGCACGCCCGGCGAAAGCTCGACAACACTCACAGAAACCTGGATTCATGGTCTTGTTAAAGGCTGATGGGAATCGCTCAGTGCACTGGGCTGCTTCTAAAAACCTCAATTAGACTTTGGAAAATACCGACGGGACTACCCGTTGCAGCACAACCTACGAAAATTACGAAACCGGCAACCGTCCACGCCGGGTTAACCACCAAGGAGAACGCAAGTGGCTTTTTTCAAGAAAATATTCAAGATACCCGGCGTGGCTTTAGCAACGCTGGCGATGGCTTTGCTCTTTGCCGCTGCAGCGTGCGGCGGTTCCGATTCCGACGCTGCTTCGGCGACCGCAGTCCCGTCGTCAGGCAGTAGCGCTGGCGACACCATAAAAGTGGGAGTGCTCCACTCCCTGTCCGGCACCATGGCAATCAGCGAGACCGCTGTGCGGGACGCCACTTTGTTAGCCATTGAGGAAATCAATGCGGCTGGCGGCGTTCTGGGCAAACAGTTGGTGCCCGTCGTTGAAGACGGCGCGTCCGACTGGCCGACCTTCGCAGAAAAGGCCCAAAAGTTGATTCAGTCAGACAAAGTCTCGGTAGTCTTTGGTGGCTGGACCAGCGCCAGCCGAAAAGCCATGCTCCCGGTATTTGAAGGGCTTAACGGCCTCTTGTTCTACCCGGTTCAATACGAAGGGTTAGAGACCTCGCCCAACATCTTCTACACCGGTGCCACAACTAACCAACAGATTGTGCCCGCCGTGGAATACCTGTTGGAACAAGGTAAAACCCGGTTCTTCTTACTCGGTTCGGACTACGTATTCCCGCGTACCTCCAACCTAATCATCAACGCTCAGCTTAAGGCCGCTGGACTGGAGGCCGTGGGCGAAGAGTACACCCCCCTGGGCCACGTGGAATACTCAACCGTCATCAACAAGATAACGGCTGCCAATCCTGATGTGGTTTTCAGCACGTTGAACGGCGACTCCAACGTCGCTCTGTTCAAACAACTGAAGGACGCCGGAATCAGTGCCTCAGATTTCCCAGTAATCTCGGTCAGCGTTGCTGAAGAAGAGATTCGAGGCATCGGCGCCGAGAACATAGTAGACCATCTCGTAGCCTGGAATTATTACCAGACCACCGACACTCCTCAGAACGAAGCATTCGTCGCTGCTTACAAGGCGAAATACGGAAACGACCGCGTTACCGACGACCCAATTGAGGCCGGATACTTCGGTGTCTATCTCTGGGCCGCCGCCGCCGAAAAAGCCAAAAGCACCAGCGTAGCCGACGTCAAAGCCGCGGCGCCGGGAATTCAATTCAATGCACCGGGCGGAGTTGTCACAATCAACGGCGCTAACCAGCACGTGTCCAAGACCGTCCGCGTGGGTAAAGTGCGGAGCGATGGACAAATCGATGAAATCTGGAGTTCCAACGGTCCGGTGGAACCGGACCCATATCTGGAAACATACGAGTGGGCCAGCCAGTTCCATCGGTAAAAGCCTAAGCAAAAACAACTAGGCGAACAGCGCCTTTAGGCAACACCAAAAACAGAAAATCCAAGAGCAAGACGGCAAGAAAGACGGCGGTTCCCGGGATTCAGGTGGCCCGGGTACCGTCTCTTTCTTGGTGATTGGACCGGAGATTAAATGGCAATCGTTAATCAAGCGGCGCGGCACATGGGTCATCGAATATGACGGATCCGGCAGCATGGGGCCTCCAAGTATTTAACGGCCTGAGCATGGGATCGATTTTCCTATTGGTAGCTCTGGGCCTGGCGCTCTCCTTCGGCCTGATGAATATCATCAATCTCGCCCACGGCGAGTTCATCATGATTGGGGCCTACACCACTTACTCCATCCAACAAGCGGCCATCTCGTTTACCGGCGGCCCTGCGTCGGGGGTAACCTTCCTGATCGCCATCCCCGTTGCCTTTCTTGTGGCGGCCACCGTTGGATTCTTGATTGAACGAATCATCATTCGGCATCTTTATGGCCGCTCCTTAGACACGTTGCTGGCCACTTGGGGCGTTGGCCTCGGGCTGCAACAATTGGCGCGCAGTATTTTCGGTGCCCCCAACGTTCAAGTCGTATCACCTGGGTGGCTATCTGGAACCATAAAAATTACCTCTACGCTGGTACTGCCGATGAAACGAATTTTCATCATCTTATTGGTAGTTGTCTGTGTTGGCGGCCTTTTCTGGTATTTGTATCGGTCAGCTTGGGGACGTCGGACGCGGGCGGTAATGCAAAACCGGCAGATGGCTTCCAGTTTGGGCGTGGCGACCAACCAAGTCGACAGCCTCACTTTTGCCATGGGTTCTGGGTTGGCCGGGGTTGCCGGTTGCGCACTGGCCCTGCTTGGCCCCATCGGCCCCTCGATGGGAACCTTCTACATAGTTGACGCTTTCATAGTCGTAATCTTGGGCGGGTTAGGACAAATACCAGGGACAATATTGGCCGCCCTGTTAATTGGCATGTTAAACAGCCTGTTCGAATTCTCCACCACTGCTGTAATAGGCAAGGTGCTCGTCTTCGCATTGGTCATCTTGTTCTTGCAGTGGAAACCAAAGGGCTTGATGCAAATGAGAGGCCGGTAAATAGATGACAACTCTGTCGGGACAAACACCCAAATGGTAAGCCAAGTCGCAAAACCCATGGCGGCGGATCCCCGGGAGCAAATCATGCGGTTCGCTCCGGCGATTCTGCTCGCAATAGTCCTATTGGCGGCTCCCCTCGTACTATCGGATTTCCGAACCAACCTGCTGGGCAAGATACTGACCTTCGGTATCTTGGCCCTGTCTTTGGACCTCATCTGGGGTTATGCCGGGATGTTGAGCCTGGGCCATAGCGTATTCTTCGGCCTTGGCGCTTACTCGTTCGCCATGTACCTCAAATTAGAAGCTTCGGCTGGCGGCCTGCCCGATTTCATGTTCTGGAGCGGACTTAAGGAATTGCCGTTCTTTTGGGTGCCCTTTCAGCACGTTTGGATCGCCTTGCCAATGGTAGTCATCATCCCCGGAGTTTTGGCTGGAGCCATTGGTTACCTGGTGTTCCGCAGCCGAATAACCGGCGTCTACTTTGCGCTGATTACCCAAGCATTTGCGCTAATTGTCAGCATCCTTTTCATTGGGCAACAGCCCTACACCGGCGGCACCAACGGACTCACCAATCTCACCTCGGTCTTCGGTCATTCAATATATAACCCAAGCACCCAACTGGCCCTGTATTTCATCTCGGTCGGCGTCCTCATCGCGGCTTACCTGCTCTGTGTTGGGATTGTATCCTCGCCGTTTGGACGTTTGTTGGTGGCGATTCGCGATGACGAAAATCGAGTGCGCTTTTCGGGATACGACCCCGCATTAATTAAGACCGCCGTGTACTGCGTGTCGGCCGCTTTGGCCGGTATTGGCGGGGCTTTATTCGCTCCCCAAGTCGGCATCGTATCTCCCACGATGATGGGAATCGTGCCATCGATCGAGGTTGCAGTGTGGGTTGCGGTTGGCGGACGAGGGACTTTAATTGGCGCAATCATCGGCGCAGTGATCGTTAATTACGCCAAGACCCTGCTTAGCGAATCGTTCCCAGACATTTGGACCTATTTCTTGGGCGCACTCTTCATCGGATCGGTGCTGTTGTTCCCGCGCGGAATTATCGGACTGCTTCGCCGGGAGGGTTGGCGATGGCCCGATTGGATAAAGGTAGCTCGTGGCAGAACCGCCACACTCGGTAGCATTACCAGCGGAATTTGGGGAGGAATCAAATAATGACCCAGAACGGACACCAAGAAGTAAGCACGAATTTAAAAGACCGGGGCAACATACTGTCAGTTGAAAATGTAACTATTGGCTTCGACGGATTCACCGTGCTGGACAACCTGGATTTTTCCATTGGCTACGGAGAAATGAGGTTCTTAATCGGACCCAATGGCGCCGGTAAAACGACGCTTCTGGATGTAATCACAGGTAAATCGAAGCCAGACCAAGGGTCAGTCACATTCAACAACCACGTAGACTTATCCCGCCGGTCTGAACATGCCTTGGTCAAACTGGGAATTGGCCGCAAATTCCAAACGCCAGCCGTATTTAACAGCCTGTCGGTCTACCAAAACTTGGAAGCGTCTGGCCGGTTCCGCGACAATGTCCTAAGCCTATTTAGGCCCATGGGTAACGTATTGGCCCAACGTGTCACAGACACCTTGGAGCTTATCGGTCTAATCGGACGCTCCTCGCAGCACGCGGGAGTACTCTCCCACGGTGAACGCCAATGGTTAGAGATAGGAATGCTGTTGGTGCAAGAACCCAAACTGCTGTTGCTTGACGAACCGGTGGCGGGCATGACGCGACGGGAACGCGACCGCACGGGCGAGTTGCTCCAAGAAATTGCGAAAGAAAGATCAGTGCTCGTGGTCGAACACGATATGGAATTCGTGCGCCAGTTCGCCCGGACAGTAACCGTGCTCCACCAGGGCAAGGTGCTGAGCGAAGGCACCATGGAAGAAGTCCAACAAGACGAACAAGTGATTCGGGCTTACCTGGGCCGGAGTCGTGAAGCAACCCGCCTTGAGGCTCAATCGGGGAATGCCAATGGCGTTCCGGCGGCCAGCCCCGCAGTATCGGGTCTAATCAGCGCTGCCCAACCGGTCAGATGACCAGCAGCGAATCGTCAAACTCCGCCAACCTGTTATCGATTCAGCAGTTATCGGCGGGATACGGACAGAGCGTAATCCTGAAGGAGGTCAACATCGACCTTCCATTAGGCCAGGCGGTCTGCCTTATGGGACGAAATGGTGTAGGCAAAACCACGCTTCTCAAGTCCATAATGGGGCACATAAAGCCCAAAATTGGCAAGGTCGTATTGGAAGACCATGATGTGACCAACTGGCCCGCCAACCAACGCGCTGTCGCCGGAATCGGTTACGTTCCTCAAGGCCGAGAAATCTTCCCCTACCTAACGGTGCATGAGAACCTGCTAATGGGCCTGGAGGCGTTGCCAATGGCCGAGCGGCGTATCGAAGTGCTTGATGGCATGTACGATCAATTTCCGGCCCTTAAGACATTTAGAACTAAAGCCGCAGGAACTCTGAGCGGAGGCCAGCAGCAACAACTAGCCCTGGCCCGAGTACTGGTTAGAAAACCCAAAGTCCTGTTGCTAGACGAGCCGACCGAGGGATTGCAGCCGAATATAGTCCAGGAAATTGAGGATTTACTGCAGGGACTTCGAGACCGTCAAGAAACTTCAATCTTGCTGGTGGAGCAATTTCTAGACTTTGCAATGTCCGTAGCCGACCACTGTTACGTAATGGAGAACGGCGAGATTGTGCTAGAAGGACCAACCAAAGACCTCGACCAAGATTCGGTCCGCGAGTACCTGGCCGTCTAAGTAGCGGCTTGGTCGCTCTTATGCCGGAGTAACAGAAACCACTCGAAGGAGAACAACACGCAGATGATACCCGGAGAGTACGTTTTAGCCGACACGCCGATTGCCACTAATGAGGGGAGGCGGACTCTAGAAATTGAGGTAGCGAACACGGGAGACCGGCCAATTCAGGTCGGCTCCCATTTTCATTTTTTCGAAGCCAACCGCGCCTTACGCTTCGACCGCCAGGCCGCCTTTGGTATGCGACTGAGCATCCCGGCGGGCACTGCCACTCGCTTCGAGCCCGGCGACGACAAAATCGTAACCCTAGTGGAGTTTGGCGGCCGTAAAGAGGTCTACGGGTTAAACTCGCTGACCGATGGCCCAGTCACCGGTGATGAAGCCCGCAATGCCGCTCTAATTAAGGCCAAAGAAGCGGGTTTTGTTGCGGGTTTTATGGAGGACTCAGTTTGACCCAGGGAATGCCGCGCCGACAATTCGCCGACCTCTACGGCCCCACCACCGGGGACCGCATTCGTCTGGCCGATACAGAATTATTCATCGAGATTGAAGACGACCTGACTGTCCACGGCGACGAAGCCAAGTTCGGCGGCGGCAAGGTGTTGCGCGATGGGATGGGCCAATCATCCTGGGCCACGCGCGCCGACCTGGTCTTGGACACAGTGGTGACCAATGCTGTGATATTGGACCACTGGGGCATCATTAAAGCCGACGTGGGCATTCGTGACGGACGCATAGCCGCCATTGGCAAAGCGGGCAATCCTGACATCATGGACGGAGTCACGCCGGGCATGATTGTCGGCGCTGGCACCGAAGTGATAGCTGGGGAGGGAATGGTGCTGACACCGGGGGGCATCGATCCCCATATTCACTTCATCTGCCCCCAACTGGGCTGGGACGCCCTGGCATCCGGCATCACCACCCTGATAGGCGGTGGCACCGGCCCGGCCACCGGCACCAAGGCAACCACCTGTACTCCCGGCGCTTGGAACATCCACCGCATGTTACAGGCCGCCGACGACCTCATCGTAAATGTGGGCTTTCTCGGCAAGGGAAATGCCTCCCGCCAAGAGCCTCTGGCCGAACAGATACTGGCCGGCGCCATTGGCCTGAAGCTGCACGAAGACTGGGGCAGCACTCCGGCCGCAATCGACTCGGCTCTGACCGCTGCCGAGGCCTACGATGTTTCGGTGGCCCTCCATAGCGATACGTTGAACGAGGCCGGGTACGTCCAGGACACCATCCGGGCCTTCAAAGGCCGGACCATCCACACCTACCACACCGAGGGCGCGGGCGGCGGGCACGCTCCAGATATCATCAAGGTGTGCGGCGAGGCCAATTGTCTACCGTCTTCCACCAATCCCACCATGCCGTTCACGGTCAACACCATGGACGAGCATTTAGACATGTTGATGGTTTGCCATCATCTTAACTCCGGCGTGCCCGAGGACTTGGCATTTGCCGAGTCTCGCATTCGTGCCGAGACCATCGCCGCCGAGGATATCCTTCAGGACATGGGCGCAATCAGCATGATGTCTTCCGACTCCCAGGCAATGGGCCGAGTGGGCGAAGTCATTTTGCGCACCTGGCAGACAGCCGACAAGATGAAGCGGCAACGGGGCCCGCTGCCCGGCGAGAAGCCTGGCAACGATAACCTGCGCGCAAAACGCTACCTAGCCAAATACGCCATCAACCCGGCCATCGCGAATGGCATCGCCCACGAGGTCGGTTCTATCGAGGTGGGTAAATTGGCAGACATGGTGCTGTGGAATCCGGCGTTCTTCGGGGTGAAACCCGAACTGATAATTAAAGGCGGGTTTATTGCTGGGGCCGTAATGGGCGACCCAAACGCTTCCATCCCAACGCCGCAGCCGACTTTGTTTCGGCCAATGTTCGGTGCCATGGGCCGGGCGCGGTACGCAACGTCACTGACTTTTCTATCTGCCGCGGCCATAGATGCTGGCGTTCCCCAAAACCTGGGGTTACAAAAACGGACGATGGCGGTTAGCGGCTGTCGTAATCTGAGCAAGGCTGACATGGTGAACAACGACGCCCTGCCAAAGATTGAAGTGGATGCGGACACCTACGAAGTCCGCGCCGACGGCGAACTGTTGAAATGCGAACCTGCTGAGACTCTGTCCATGGCCCAGCGCTACTTTCTTTTCTAATGACTACCCAAGTCAGCTTGCTCCAGTTTGCCGACGCGCTATTCCCCATTGGCGGCCATGCACACTCCTTTGGGTTGGAATACTACGTCGAGACCGGACGCGTGGCCGACTCGCAGGGAGTTAAAGAGGTCTTGGTCTCTCATCTACATGGTCGGGCCGGGCCCTGCGACGCTGTAGCCGTTGGTGTCGCCGGACAATTGGCCCGACAGCATGACCTGCAAGGTTGTATAGCACTCGACCGGGATATGGACGCCCAGAATCACGTAACTGAGTTCCGTGAGGCCAGCCGCCAGATGGGCCACCAGACGGCCCGAGTGGCTGCAACCCTGACCGGCAACCAGTTACTGATTGACTACCTGGACGCTGTAGAGTCAAAAGAAACACCCGGCCATCATCCAGTGGCTTTTGGTATGAGCGGCGGAGTCATCGGCTGGGACCCGGAGCAGGCGGCAGCCGCATTTCTTTTCTCCACGGCGTCGCAAATAGTCGGTGCAGCCACCCGTTTGGTGCCCCTTGGCCAGCTCGACGCACAAAAGGTTTTGTGGGAAGTCGGCCCGCTGATTGCCAGCCTTGCCAAAGAAACCCTCGGCAAGGAACAGCGGGACATTTGGAGTTTCAGTCCTGGCGTTGAAATCGCTGGCATGCGGCACGCAAAAATGGAACAACGTCTGTTCCGTTCCTGAATTGGAACTGTCTTGACCCTCTAGAGTTCACCTAGGAATCTTAATATTAAAGGATGGGTGGCAACACCAAATGACTGAAAAAACACAGAGCATAGGTCAACTCAACGGAATCATCATCGATGTCCGTGATCTCGACAAGGCTGAAGTTTTCTGGGCCGTGGTTCTCGGTACAGAAGTGGCATTTAAGGACTCACAATACGTGGTCTTCCAGAACCAAATCGAAGGTTCTCCGCGAATAGGACTTCAAAAGGCGACCGAAGTCAAAAATTCCAAGAACCGTATGCATCTGGACTTCAGTGTTCCGAACGTTGAAGTCGCCTCGGAAAAAATTGTATCCGCCGGGGGCAGTAGACTCAGGAAGTTCGACGAACAGGGATTTATCGTGATGGCCGATCCGGACGGAAACGAGTTTTGCGTAACACCAAGTCGTGGCTAGATTACGTGGCTAGATTACCGTGTTCCGATTGACACAAAACAGTAGTTTTATCGATTTTGGCTGTGGGCCAATTACAATTACAGTGCGCTTGGCAGATTTAGATTAATGGCGGAGGGGACATGGCCCAACAAGTAACTGTTATCGGAATCGGCGGCCCAGTAGGTTCCGGAAAAACGGCGTTGGTGGAGGCGTTGTGCCGTCGGTTGAGTGACAGGTATGAAGTTGCCGTCATCACCAACGACATCTACACCAAAGAAGACGCCGAGTTCTTGGTACGGAGGGAAGTCCTACCCGCCGAGCGAGTTATGGGCGTAGAAACCGGCTCTTGCCCCCACACGGCCATAAGGGAAGACGCCTCGGTAAACCTGGAAGCCATTCGCGAGTTGACCAGCCGGTTTCCCGATTTGGATTTAATTTTTCTAGAGAGTGGCGGAGACAATCTAGCTGCAACGTTTAGCCCGGAATTGGTGGATGCCGCCATCTACGTAATTGACGTAGGCGAGGGTGAAAAAATTCCCCGGAAAGGTGGCCCGGCCATAACGCGGTCAGAACTTTTAGTAATCAACAAGGTTGACCTTGCACCCTACGTAGGCGCGAATTTGGAAATAATGGAGTCCGACACCATTAGAGTCCGAGAAGGTCGTCCCTTCTTTTTCACCAACCTACGGGACGGGGATGGCGTTGACGATGTAGCAAATTGGGTTTTAGAACGACTTCCCGCTCGTGTTAAGAACGGCTAGGGATATTCGTACAACTGATTAAATCATGAACGGAGAACTCAGCCTCCAATTCGAGCGCCGTGGCCCCAGTACTATCATGACCCACAGCCGCTCCACATTGCCGCTACAGGTGTCGAAACCGATGGAGCTAGACGACAGCGGCGCTATTTGTGTCATGTTGTTAAATCCAACTGGGGGCTTTATGGGCGGTGATTGCCTCAACACGACCGTAGAACTTGGCAAGGGCGCTCACGTAGTCTTAACCACCCCATCTGCAACTAAGGTCTACCGCACCAACTCTGGGCCAGCGGTCAGCCGAACTACCGTGAACCTGGCCGAAGATGCCGTGTTGGAGTATGTACCCGACCATGTCATACCTCATCCCGGTTCGTCATTGGATCAGACGCTGGCGGTAGAGATGAGGCCAAGAAGTCGAGCAATAATACTCGACAGTTTTTCTGTGGGACGCGTAGCACGCGAAGAGCGGTGGCTCTTCAAAGCCTTGGCAACTGAATTGTTGGTTACCCGCTCCGGACAACCCATCTGCCGGGACCGCATTCGAATCCAGCCTGAATCCTGGATTCCATCAAGTCTAGGCGGGATGGAAAGTGCCACCTACGCGGCAACAATGTTGCTCTGTGCTGACCGCAATATGGACTGGGATGAAACCGCCAGCACCTTCACAAACTGGTTGCTAGAGAACCATGATTCAACCGGCGCGGCTTCCGCCTTAGCGAACGGTGGCTGTTTGCTCCGCTATCAAACTAATTCCGCCCACTGCCTCAAGCAAGTGACACACACCCTATGGGCGATGGCCCGGCAGATACTTCTAGACCAGCCACCATTGGACTTGCGCAAGGGCTGAGCAACCTTCCTACTCGGTTCCATCATCCGAGGCCGCGTGGTAGGCTGCGCGTTCTAGGTTGTTAGAGAAAATCTTTCCAGGAGCGACGCCGATGATAATTGACACTCACACCCACGTGGTCAGCAGCGACAAGGCTAAGCACCCACTAGACCCCGGCGCTCGGGGATGGTCAACCGAAGTCAGCAACGACGTCGAGGACCTGATTGCGGAGATGGACAAGGCCGGTGTCGATTGCGCCACTCTGGTACAGCCCAACGCGACCTACGGCCTCGACAACGCCTACCAGTGCGATAGCGCCAAGCAGTACGCCCCGCGTACCGTGGCTGTCGGCATTCTAGACCCGGCGGCACCCGATGCCGCCGACAAACTCGCTTTTTGGGTGAACGAACAGGGCATGAACGGTGTGCGCCTGCAAAGTCAGGCCGACGCCGATGATGCCCGCTGCGACTCCCTCTGGCAGCGGGCCGAAGCATTAGGCGTTCCAATTTCCATGGCCGGCGGGGGGCAGCCAGATAAAGTTGACCGGATGCGGAACGTGGCTGCTCGGCACCCCAACGTCATTTTTGCCCCAGACCACTTCGCCGGTTGGAGCGGCGCCGAAGACAAGGCCGGTATGACAGTTGCCCTGGAAAACCTGGCCAAGCTGTCCAACGCCTACCTGCGTATTTCCAGCACCAGCCTTGGCCCCTACGCCAACCTGACACCGCCGGAGCAGGATCTGTTCAAGCGGGTCGTTGACGCCTTCACTCCACAACGAATCATGTGGGGCTCGAACTTCCCCTCATCCCGCGCGGGCGGGTACATCGGCCAGGTGCAGCTCGGCCAGACCGCCCTGCTCTGGCTCTCAGCCGACGACCGCAAATGGATAATGGGCGAGACCGCGCACAAGCTCTGGCCGATGCTGCAAGCGCCAGCCGGGAAATAGACGCCCGACTAAACCGGCCTGTCGTCCAGTCTAAAACCCGACCACGACCGAAATAAGAAAACCCTTCTCCCAATTTCATGGTGACCTTACCCCCGGAAACAGTAGCACTGGCAAGTAGAGTCCTCCATTACAATTGGACATCGAAGGAGGACTCATGGCTCGGAAGAGGTACACAGAGGAACAGATCATAGC
>JABMNL010000018.1 GCA_013204585.1 SAR202 cluster bacterium
GCACCACATTTGGAAGCACGATTTCAAAGTCCCCTTCGTTTGCGGTTGCCGCGACTTGGGCGAGGCTCTGCGCCGTATCTCCGAAGGGGCGGCCATGATTCGCACCAAGGGTGAGGCAGGCACTGGCGACGTTGTTGAGGCTGTGCGCCACATGCGTACTGTCCAAGATGCAATTCGGAAGCTTCAGAACATGCCCGAAGACGAACTGGTGGTTGAAGCCAGGGACTTGCGTGTCAGTCTGGAATTGTTGATTAAGACTAAAGAAATGGGCCGCATGCCGGTGGTTAACTTCGCCGCTGGCGGAGTAGCCACCCCGGCCGATGCCGCCCTGATGATGCAACTGGGCGCTGACGGCGTCTTTGTCGGCTCGGGCATATTCAAGTCTGGCGACCCGGCCAGCCGTGCCCATGCCATCGTCCAGTCGGTCACCCACTATAACGACCCGAAGATACTGGCCGAAGTCTCCAAGAACTTGGGCGAGCCGATGGTGGGCATTAGCACGAAAGAGCTTCCCGAAGGCGAACTGATGGCCAAACGGAGTCAGTAAGAACGTAGTCTGATTGGAAAACACGCTGGGAAACACGCGAGATAATAATCGTAAGAGGATGGATTAGCAGGCAGAGTTGGAAGTAGGCGTCTTAGCAATACAAGGCGATTTCGCCGAACATATTGCGGCCCTAGACAAGCTGGGTGTGAAAGCCCGGGAGGTTAGGTTGCCGGAACAGCTTGATTCCTTGGATGGGGTGATTATCCCTGGGGGTGAAAGCACGACACTTAGCCGCCTAATGACCCTCTATAACCTGAGGGAGCCTTTGCAGCGAATGGCTGCGGAAGGCCGAGCTATTTGGGGCACCTGCGCCGGTATGATTATGCTGGCCAGTGAGATTACCGAACAAGACCCCGTTCCTCTGGGCATCATGAATATTGGCGTCCAACGCAACGCTTTTGGCCGCCAGGTGGACAGCTTCGAACAAAGTCTGGACATCAGTGCGCTTGGCCCCGAACCCTTCCATGCCATCTTCATCCGCGCCCCGCTCATTATCCGTGTGGGCGAGGATGTTGAGGTACTTTCGGCCCTGGATTCCGACCGACCGGTAGCAGTGCGTCAGGGAAAATTGATGGCCACCGCCTTTCACCCCGAACTGACCAACGATTACCGGTTCCACAGCTATTTTCTGGCAATGGTCGGGGGCAACGGCCATTCTCCAAGCTCCGAAAATGGCGTTCATGCGCGCGGCGTACCCCAAGTAGACGGCTCCCCCCTTGGGGACGGCCCGCCCCGCGCGGACGGCCCTCAATGATTACAGCCTTCCGCATCGGCGACGCTCTGCGTTGTGTGCTGATAAACGCCCCCGGTGGGCCTAATTTGGCAGCCCCAACCGAGTTGGTGGTGCGCTGCCGACCGCTCCGAAACTCCACGTTCTGGCGTCAATCTTTGGTCCGCAATCAAAACCGGGTGACTGTTGGGGACTGGAACGGCATCGACCTCTCCAGTTTGGCGTCGGCCCGTACACGCAACGGCATCAGGGCCTGGGAAGTAGACCGGTTGCACCTGAAAGACGCAAAGGACACCGACCAGGCGTTGGATCTGCTGGAACTCTTGGTCGCAGCAGCTGGCGCTCACGGCGCGGAAAAGGTGTTTCTACGCCTTCCCTGCGGCAGCCAGATGGTGGATCCGGCGCGGCGGGCGGGCTTCTTTCCCTACTTCGAGGAGATTCATCTAGTAGGTCAGGTTGCGCAGGAAAGCCCTAGCGATGCAATTAGCGGTGACTCGGGGAAATATGCGGTGGAAGACCGGGCCGAGTCCGATAGCTATGGGCTATTCCAATTATATTGCGCTGCTACGCCACAGCCCGTCCGGGATGGTGTTGGGCTAACGTTCGACCAGTGGAGTGACGCCCAGGAGCAGCCACGGTCTCACAGATATGAATCAGTCTTGAATTTCAACGGTAAAATCGTTGGCTGGCGGATGCGTGAGCCCTTTGGTCAGGCAGCCGCCGGACAGGTCATAGCCCACCCCCATCACCCGGACGTGATGCCCCGGCTTATCGAGATGTCGCGGGAAACGCCAAACTGGCTGATTCCAAGCTATCAGGAAAATGCCGTCGACTTGCTGACGCGGCAAGGCTTTCAAGAGGCTGGCCGTTATACTATGTTGATTAAAACGGTGACAGTACCGGTAGTAAATCGCGAACTTTCCTATGTGGAGGCGTGATATTGGCAACGGTGCAAGAAGAGCGTCAGGAAGAAGGGCGCGAAGAACCAGAGGTTGAAGAATTAGCAATTGATGAAGTGGGGCGTGCAGAAGCGGAGCGCTTAGAAGCAGAACGCGCAGAGCAATGGCGACAAAAGGAACGGGAAGAACTTGACCTGATTCTTGATGTGCTGCCCGACCACGTCGCGGAGACACTGAGGTCGAGGGACGACCTGGAACATTTGCTTGAAATTGTGCTGGACCTGGGGCGTTTGCCCGAGGCACGGTTTGTGTCTGACGATGTCGAACTGAATGATTGTCCGGTTACCGCAGATGACCTGCAGAAGGTGATTGAGCGGGTTGGCGAGTTTGGGGATGACAACCGCGCTGGCATTGAGCGCACCCTCCACCGAATTTCAGCCATACGCAACCGGAAGCGCGAGGTCATTGGCATCACCTGCCGGGTGGGCCGGGCCGTCTTCGGCACCATCAAAATAATCGAAGACTTGGCCTTCTCCGGGAAAAATATCCTGCTGCTGGGCCGCCCCGGTGTGGGTAAGACCACCATGCTCAGAGAAATGGCCCGGGTCCTCTCGCAAGAGGCTAAGAAACGGGTAATCATCGTCGATACCTCCAACGAGATTGCTGGCGACGGAGACGTGCCTCACCCTGCCATTGGCCGCGCCAGGCGTATGCAGGTGAAAACGCCGTCCCAACAGCACGGCGTTATGATTGAGGCTGTCGAAAACCATATGCCTCAGACCATCATCATTGATGAGATGAGCACCGAGGAAGAAGCCGCCGCCGCTAGAACCATTGCCGAGCGCGGTGTGCAACTAATCGCCACAGCCCACGGCAACACCCTCGACAATTTGATCATGAACCCCACTCTTTCGGACTTGGTGGGCGGCATACAGACCGTGACTTTGGGCGACCAGGAAGCTCGCTACAGGGGCACCCAAAAGAGCGTGCTAGAGCGCAAAGGGCCGCCAACGTTCGATGCGGTGGTTGAAATACAGGGTTGGGACCGACTGGCCGTGCACGACAACGTGGACCAGGTGGTTGACCAGTGGTTACGCGGCTTCCCCATTGCCCCCGAAGTACGTACCATGGGCGATGGCGGTGAGGTGCAACGTAGCCAGGAACAGGTCCGGTACAGCGAGGCTAAACCTGGTTCTTGGGAGCCGGAAACGGCGCGTAATAGCCGACCTGGGGGCCGCATGCCCCAAGGTCAGGGCGCTCGGGGACAACGTGCCGGGGGCCAGACTGCCAGAGGCCAGATGGCGGCTCATCCAATGGAAGATGAGCCCGAGGCTGTTGCCAAACAGTCTGAGGTGCGGGTGTTCCTCTTCGGTGTGGGCCGCGACAAGCTAGAGGCCGCCGCCGCTGAATCGGGGTCCGTTGTGCATATCGTCAACGAACTGAGACAGGCCGACGTGGTGTTAACCACCAAGAACCATTACCGGCGCGGTTCTCAATTGGTGCGCATCGCCGAGACTAGTGGCACGCCGGTATGTGTGCTCCGGAAAAACACGATGCCCCAGCTACAAGAATTTTTAGTTACAGTAATTAAGGACTGGCATGCTGGCGGCAAAGGTCGGAGCCAGGGCATGATGGCCGCTATGGACCAAGATGACGGTGTCCCGCCGTTCACCGGAAGCAATAGTACGCCTTCCATGGAAAAAGCGATGGATGAAGCCGAAGAGGCTGCCAGCCGGGTTTTGTCTGGTGAGCAGACCGTGCGTCTGACTCCCCAACGCTCCTATATTCGTCGGTTACAGCATTTGCTGGGCCAACGCTACAACGTGGCATCGGTCAGCCAGGGTCGCGAGCCAGAACGGTCTGTTATGTTCTACCGGGTCTAACGTCGGAATCGGGCGGTCACAGTAAGATGGCCTGCTTTATCGTGTTTGAAGGTGGCGACGGGTCGGGAAAAAGCACCCAGGCCCGTTCCTTGCTGCGCCGCTTGCGCCGACGGGGCATCAAGGCTATGCGCACCCACGAACCTGGCGGCACCCTCTTAGGCCAGTCTCTCCGGAATTTGCTGAAATCCGGCGAACCCATGACCCCTATTAGCGAGCTGATGCTCTTTGAGGCGGCCCGTGCCCAGTTGGTTCAACAGGTAATAAAGCCGTTCTTGGACCAAGGTGGAGTGGTAATTGCCGACCGGTTTACCAGTTCCACCGTGGCATATCAGGGTTACGGACGCGGTCTGGATAGAGAATTGATTGAGCGGCTGAACCGCGAGGCTACGGGTGGTTTGGAACCTGACCTTACTGTGTTACTGGATTTGCCAGTAGAGACGGCTCTAGCCAGGAAAGGCGGGAAGCAGGCGGACACCTTCGATGATGCGCCGGTTGATTTTCACCGCAAGATACGACGGGGCTACAGCGCTCTGGCCGCGTCGGACCCCGAAGGATGGCTAATTCTGGACGGACAGCGACCGCAAGAGGAGCTGAGTCGGGAAATATGGAGCAAGGTTCAGACGATTCTCTAGGGTTTTTTGGTCTAGAGGCCCAATTGGCGTAAGTAACTAGAATAAAAAAGACCCTCCTGAAAAGGAGGGTCTTTTTTATTCTTCTGTTAAGAAGGAAGTCTAGTCGTCGGCCGGTGCAGGCTCGAGAGCCTCCATCTTGGCGTCGATGACCTGGCGCATCTCCCGGACCCGTTTCAGGTCGGGATAGATGTTGCCTTCACCCTTCTTGTCGAAAATCCGCTCTCCGTTGAAGAACACTTCCATGATGCCCTGTCCGCGCGGGGAGATAGTAATGGCAGCGTCCTTGCCGTAGTGCCGGAAAAATTCATTCGCCATCCACGTGGCGACAGCGTGGTGCTGTCAAGGCACGCAGTAGGTGATCTCTAGCTGGAACTTTCCTTCCATGATGTTCCTCCGAGTAACCCGAAATTTTGGTAATTCCTAGTTTAGCGTATAACGCTGGCAAGTCAACTCAATAGATGCACTTTCCTTACCAAATTTGGGAATTACGACCTACAGACGGGCTATTACCTGCTCTCCAAAGCGGCGAATGAGGTCGTTCGTCTGGGAGCTGATGGCCAGAATTAGCAGATTGTCCACGCCAGCGTCCCGGATGATGCGCACCTTCTCCAAACATTCGTCGGGGGTGCCTGCCACTGCGAACCGGTCGGCTAGGAAATCAGTTAGGCCCAGTTCGTCGCTGAGGGCCGCATTACGCGTCTCGCCCAATTGCTCGTGCTCGCTAGGTTCATATTCGCCCTGGAGGACCTTGACCGCCTCTTGGAGCTCTTCAGGAACGTGCTTGCCTTCTAGTGTGAACCTAAAAGCATGGTGGCCGGAGGCAGCTAAGGCCATCTTAATCTCGTCGATGGCGTCGTCGTGCCGGTCGGCGATGTTGCACTTGGCGAAGGCCCACACCTTGGCCGACCCTTCAGGCCTGCCCGCGGCGCGTTCCCCATCTCTAATCAAGCGGATAGTGTCGGCCAAGACATCTTTGGTCAGGCCTGAGTGCACGATAACGGCGTCTGCTATCCCACCGGCCAAGGCCAGAGTCTTGGGCCCTTCGGCCGACATTATTAATGGCACCGGGCTATTAGCCCACTTAACGTGGATGGACTTTCCCTTGTAGTCGAAGGGCTGCCCGGTGAGTAGGGTTCGCAGCGCCTGCAGGTATTCGTGGAGTTCGGCTAGCTTGGCCGGACGCAGGCCCAGGTTGAGAATGGCGCTATCGCCGCTGCCAATGCCCAAGAAAGCCCGACCCTCCGATAGTTGGTTGATTGACGCGATGGCTGAGGCAGCAACTGCGGGGTGCCTGGTTAGCGGGTTGGTGACTGTGGGGCCAAGGTGCACCCGGCTGGTGGCGTTGGCGATGACGCTTAGGCTCACATAAAGTTCGGGCCACAAAGATTGGGAGTCGGGAACGCCGATGTAATCGAAGCCCAAGTCTTCGGCCAGCTTGGCCCTGATAGCCAATTCTTTGAAGTCGTCGGGAACGAGGGCAACTCCGAATTTCATGCGCTCTCCTTAGCTATTACTGGGGCTATTACTGGGATTGTTAGGTTGTGTGAGGCGGTTTTTGAACGCGCTATTGTATTACCGGCTAGCCGTGCTAATAATCGCGCCTGTCGTAGATTGGCGAAAGTATAGATGACGATGCAGAGTCCCAGCAATGCCTCTGGTACTTCCGAACCACTCGGGCCGGAGTTGAAGTAGTCCATGAACAGCCGGGGGATGTTGGCTGTCGCCCAGAAATCGCCGGTGCGCCAGACCATGATTAAGAACAACGCCGGGGCCATGACCAACGATGGTAGTACCAGGTTTAGTGACCTGTTCCAACCTCGTAGATTGGCCGTTGTGCGCACCAGTCCTCCGACGAGGCCAATTACGCTGGCCCAAAAAAATGATATGAACAGCATGTTGTCGGCAAACCCGACGTTATGAATGGTGGTCTCGCCTTGGCCGTTAATTTCATTCAAAATCGCCGGTGTTCCCCATCCCGCGATACGCTGACCCCAACTGATTTCTTCCATTGCGCCTAGGAAAAGGATTGCAGACAGAATCAGATAAAAATATAGGACAAGGGTTGTATTTTGATTAGACCGTAAGTGCCAAGCTGCCGTGACCATGGCTCCTGCTCCGGCCAGGTAGGTTGCCACCGACCACCATTCACTGATTCCGTCCTCGCCTTCAATCCAGTCCACACCCGCGTAAACGGTTAAAGACCAGTGCGCCAAGACGGTAAAGGCAAAAACCCCAGCTAGGGGCAGAGAGAAGGTTCGCCCGTATCGGTCTTGGGGTAAGTAATCGCCCTCTGCATTGGGGATGATGTGCTGAAATATGTGGGATAACCTTGCCCGAACCGATTCGAAGGCAATCGGCAGGGAGATGGTTGCGACCACGAGCCCGGCCTAACCCCATGTATGGATACCATCTTTCACTTGGTCCGCAGTTTTATTGGAGAGAGAGAGAGTCGGATCCGGAGTGGAATATTTCGGCAAGCCAACTAACCGCTGAGAACATTGCCCCATCAAAGACAAGGAGAATGGAGCCGAGAACCAGGCCGAACAGCCCCATAGCGGTCCACAGGGCCGACGTACTTAAGATAGAGGGATACGGATTTGGATTTTGGTTGGCGGCCATGGCTAACCAAGTTGAGCGGTCACTGATATATATTGCGGGGGCCGACGGTCTTCATGTAGCCCTCGAAATTGCGTCTGGTTTCGGGAATGGAATCGCCGCCGAACTTCTCCATGAAAGCGTCGGCCAATACCAAGGCGACCATCGCTTCGCCGACCACGCAGGCCGGGGGCGCTTGGCAGATGTCGGAGCGCTCGAAGTGGGAGAGAACCTCTTCACCGGTGTCCAGGTCAACGGAAGGAAGGGGCGTGACCATGGTGGGTATCGGCTTGATGGCGAACCGGGCGACCAAAGGCATGCCGTTGGTCATGCCGCCTTCAGTGCCGCCCATCCGGTTGGTATTGCGCTGCCACGGATGCTCTGGGTCGGTCACGGGCAGTATCACGTCGTGCACTTGGGAGCCGCGCTGTTCGGCGACCTCCCAGCCGGGGCCGATGGACACAGCCTTAACGGCGTTGATGGACATTAGAGCCTGACAGACCAGGGCATCAATCTTCTTGTCCCAGCTAACGTGGGAACCCAAGCCGATGGGCACATTCTCGACGATAATCTCACAGGTTCCGCCGACGGTGTCGCCCGCCTCTTTGGTGGCGTCAATCTCGGCGGCCATCTTCAGGGCGGCATCTGGGTCGGCGCAGCGCACAGGCGATTCCTCTACGGCTACCCAGTCAATGATTTCGGGAGGCTCGGCGTGGACGGAGCCGATTGATATGACGTGGCTGTGGACCCGCATACCGAATTCTTCCAGCAGCTTGATGGCGATTGCTCCGGCGGCTACCCGGGCGGCGGTTTCTCGGGCGCTGGACCGCTCCAATACGTTGCGGACATCGTCAAAGCCGTACTTCATGACCCCTGGTAGGTCAGCGTGGCCAGGGCGGATGCGGGTTATGCGCCTAGTGCGGGGGCTCTCTGGCGGGCCTTCCAGTGGCTCCACGGACATGGCTTCTAGCCAGTTGGCCCAGTCTTTGTTCTCCAGGTTCATGCCTATTGGGCTACCCAGGGTGTGCCCGTGGCGAACTCCGGAGATAATTTTGGCCCGGTCTTGTTCAATGAGCATGCGGCCACCACGGCCATAGCCCTTCTGACGGCGGGCGAGATGCCCACCGATGTAGTCTTCGCTAATGGGCAGTCCGGCGGGGACGCCCTCTACGATTATTACCAGTCCCTGTCCGTGAGACTCGCCTGCGGTGACGAATTTAACCATAGTAGTCCTAGGTAAAATCTTGGATTTGTTTTCCGGGTGGAGTTTGCGTTCTGAGTGGAATTTAATGAAACGGTGGCGCGTCCAGCGTTTGTTCAATCCAGGGGATTAGTCCTGGCGTTACGCGCCGCGGGCGGTCATTTCGGCAAAGGCGGCTTTCGACATGACCTCGACCGGAGCGTCCTGGCCCGTCCACATCTGGAACGACAAAACTCCCTGATACACCAACATGTGGAGCCCGCCCAACGTGGTGGCCCCAGCGGCGGTGGCCTCTCTGAGGAGGGGAGTTTCCAACGGATTATACACCAGGTCATTGACGATGGCCGAGGCTGGAATCTGGGCTGCGGACAGGGGGGATCCATGCTCGTCCGGCCCGTGGGACATGCCGATGGTTGTGCAATTAACGATGAGGTTGGCCGACGCGGCGGCTTGGGTCAGCGCATCTTCGGACAATGGTATGGAGTCGGCCTTGATGCCGTTGTCTTTGGCCAGTTTGGCCAGCGTTTCCGCGCGCTCTAGAGTCCGGTTGGCAATCACAAGCGAGTCCACGCCGCCCCTGGCCAAGGCCATTAAAATGCCTCGCGCCGCCCCGCCTGCGCCCAATATTAAGGCGCGGGTGCCGGTGGGAGAGTAGCCGGTTTCCACCAGTAGGGCGCGGAGAAATCCTGGCCCGTCGGTGTTGTGGCCGGTTAGCCGACCGTTACGGTTCACAATGGTGTTCACCGCCCCGGCGGCGGTGGCCCATTCGTCGACTTCATCTAGAAAGGGAATCACTGCCTGTTTGTGGGGCACGGTGATGTTGATGCCCAGAGAGTCGGGTGCGCGCAGTCCAGCGACGAAGTCGCCAACACCTTCAGGTGTCACTTCCCATTTCTCGTAGGTGGCGTCAATGCCCAGATGGTCTAAAGCCGCCTGCTGAAAAATGGGCGATATTGAGTGACCGATGGGGTAGCCGATTATGCCCAGTCGTTGCGTCATTGAATCGGCCTAGCCCGCCAACTGCTCCAGAATCTCGTTCAGGTGCTGTTGGCGCTCTTTCAGATCCTGTAGGCGGGCTAGTTCGGTCTCTACAACTTCCGGTTTGGCCTTTTCGCGGAAGTTGGGATTGGATACCAGCTTCTCCACACGGTCCATGTTCTTAACGCAGTCGTCCAGCTCAACCCGGAGCCGTTCCTGCTCGGCGCTCAGGTCAACCACACCTTCTAGGGGTAGACGGACGACGAGCGGGTTTACCACCAGGGTGACGCCACGTGGCATGTCTTTGCCACCAGAGCCGTCGGCGACGATGTGCAATGGATCAATACGCGAGAGGGCTCGAATGACCTCGGCCTCTTCTTCAATGGGGCCCTGCATCCCGTTGGCCTCAACCTGGGCTTCCAGGCGTTGCCCGGCGGGGATGCGGAGTTGGGCGCGAGTGTTCCGGATGGCGCGAATGGCCTGCATGACCAGGCCAATCTCCTCTTCCGCCTGGGCGTCGTTCCGAGGGCTGTCGGCAGTGGGATAGTCGGCCACCATGATGGACGCAACCTGGGCCCCTTCTTTGGGGAGTTTGGAGCGCAGGTTCTGCCAAATCTCTTCAGTAATGAAGGGCATGAAGGGGTGCAGGAGGCGCAGGGTGCGTTCCAATACATGGGCCAGCACGGGTGAAGGCGACGGCCCATTACCGGAGCGCAGCCGCAACTTGGCCATCTCAATGTACCAGTCGCAGTAATCGTTCCAGATGAAGTCGTAAATCTTCTGTTGGGCGTCGCCAAGCTCGAAGTTTCTCAGGGATTCGTTGACCTCGGCGGTCACCTGGTCCAGGCGGCTGACTATCCAGCGGTCCTCGCGGTGTTCAATCTTGGGCAGGTCGTACCAACCTTCCAGTCCAGACTTGCCTTCGAGACCGGATATCACAAACCGGGACGCGTTCCAGACCTTGTTGGCGAAGTTGCGCGCTGCCTCCAGCCGGTTCTCGCCGAAGCGCAGGTCGTTACCCGGCGCGGTGCCAGTGGTGAGGGCGAAACGGAGGGCGTCGGTGCCGTATTTGTCGCAGAGTTCCAGGGGGTCCAGCGTGTTGCCCCTGGTCTTGCTCATCTTGGCGCCGGTGGCATCCCGAATCAGGCCGTGCAGGAACACAGTCCGGAAGGGCACTTGGCCGGTGTTCTCGATGCCCAGCATAATCATGCGGGCGACCCAGAAGAACAAGATGTCGTAGCCCGTTTCCAGGACGGCGGTGGGGTAGAAATACTCGAAGTCTTCTGTCTGTTCGGGCCAGCCTAAAGTCGAGTGGGGCCAGAGTCCCGAGCTGAACCAAGTGTCCAACACGTCGCCGTCTTGCTGAATGTCAGTTCCGCCGCAGCTTTCGCATTTGTCGGGGTCTTCCACCGTCACGGTCATGTGGTCGCACGATGAGCAGTACCAGACTGGGATTCGGTGTCCCCACCACAGTTGGCGGCTGATGCACCAGTCGCGAATGTTTTCTAGCCAGTTGAGATAAACCCTGGTGAAACGCTCGGGTACTACCTTGATGTCGCCATTGGCAACGGCAGCATAGGCCTTACCGGCGATGCTGTCGGGCTGGTCATGGCCGCCCAGGTTTACGAACCACTGTAGGCTGACCAGAGGCTCTACGACAGAACTGCAACGCTGGCAATGTCCCACCGAGTGCCGGTAGTCTTCCACATCTCCCAGCAGTCCCAGTTGATCCAGTTCTTCGACTACTTTTTGGCGGGCATCAATGCGGTCTACGCCTGCGTATTTTCCGGCGGCCGCTGTCAGGTTGCCGTCCAGGCCGATGACGTTGAAGACGTCCAGGCCGTGACGCTCGCCAATTTCAAAGTCCACTGGGTCGTGGGCGGGAGTGACTTTTAGGGCACCAGTGCCGAACTCGCGGTCGAGCGCTTCGTCGCCAACGATTGGTATGGGCCGGTCCATGATGGGCAGCAAGACATTTTTGCCGATGAGATGGCGGTACCGGTCATCCTCGGGGTGCACGGCCACGCCGGTGTCGCCCAACATAGTCTCGGGCCGGGTGGTGGCAACGGTGATGAACGATTTGGGGTCGTCTTCCAGCGGATAGCGGATATGGTAGAGCTTGCCGTCGATGTCTTGGTAATCGACTTCCAGGTCGCTCAGGGCGGTGGCGCAGCGAGTGCACCAGTTGATGATGCGCTCGTGGCGGTAGATGCGCCCTTTGTTGTAGAGGTTGACGAAGGTGGTGCGCACCGCTTTGGACGGGCCTGGGTCCAGGGTGAACTTGTGACGGTCCCAGTCGGCGGAGATGCCCAAGCGGCGGGACTGCTCGTGGATGATGCCGCCGTACTTCCGGACATGCTCCCAGACCGTTTCGACAAACTGGTCACGGCCCAAGTCGTGGCGGCTGGTTCCTTCGGCGGTCAACTGTCGCTCCACCGCCCACTGGGTGGCGATGCCAGCGTGGTCGGTGCCGGGCAGCCACAGGGTTGGCACCCCGGTCATTCGACGCCAGCGGGTCAGCGCGTCTTCGATGGCCTTTTCCAAGGCGTGACCGAGATGCAGTTCTCCGGTGACGTTGGGTGGGGGCATGATGATGACGTAGGGCTCTTTGCCCTTGTCGCCTTTCTTGCCTGTTGGTATGACGGCTTTGAAATAGCCTTTGGACTGCCAGTCCTGGTAGATGCGCTGTTCAACGTCGGCGGCGTTATAAGCGCTGGGCATCTGACCGGAGGTCTGGCCGGGCGTCTGGGATGAAGTCATCGCCGAAATTGTTCTCCGTTGTTGGAAGTGGGTAGGGGCCAAAAATAGTTCAACAGGCTAACAGCCAATATAACATTGGCCGTCGTAGAGCGTCCATTGGAGTTTTGCGGGCCAGGGGGCCGAAAAATAGGGGTATAGAGGCAATTTCACGCCTGTCAAAAACCTATTTGCGTTCTAAGGCGATTTAGCGGGGTTAACTGGAAAAAGATGAACTTGGGGTCGGTTAAAGCGGATTTCCAGATACGATTTTTCGGGGAAGTGGGGTTACCCAAGGGTTAGTGAACAGGTAGGTGTCCGTTACGGCTTTGTTGCAAATGCTCCAACCGTCGGATGGCCTTTCTGGTGTCGCTGGCCACCCGCGCCGGGTCCCAAAGATTGATGCGCCGTTTGTGGAGCCAGTAGGTGAACTCTTTAATGTCGGAAAGAGATAGGCTGCGGCGGCGGTCTTTCTTGGTTTCTTTCTGAAAGGTCTTGAGTAATTCAGTTCGCGGTTTGCCGTAGAGTCGGTTGTAGGCTTCCTCGGTTAATTCTTCAGTGTCGGGATAGCTGCGGGACATGTGCCGCTTGCGAACCTCTTCTTCCGTTGCCAACTGCAAGGCTTCTTCTAAGTCGACGCCGTAACGGAAGTTCATGTAGGCCCGGTATTTGCTGGGGCCTAGATAATCCCGGAACTGGTCTTCGTCTACAGAGTCGGGGATTTGACCGTCGAACAGCAGTTTTTCCTTCTCTTCCATGGAAACCGCACCATCGACGTCGGCGCAGAGCCGTTCTGCCAGTAGTAGCCAGTCGAAGGCTTCACCCTGGAGCAGATAGCGGTACTTTCGGCCGTCGAAGGTCTCTTCGGGCATGGTCCAGCGGCCCATCGCTTCTAGGATGGCGCGTTGCCAAGGCGCTCCCGCCGCCAACGCTGTGCGCAGGTGCAGGAGAGCTTCGGGGACTCGGTGGGTAATCGAGGACTCGTCGGCGGACGCGACAACCTGGCTCCAGTCTTGGGGTTGGTTCATGTTGCGACCATCTTGGTGCGACGCTTGTCGAATACATTAAGACGCTGTGGTTTGGGAGTCCGGATGAACTCTAAGAACGCTTCTCTGGGCAGGGTGTTCAGGATGTCTTCTGGTCTGCACCAAGCACGCCGCGCCACCGCCACACCAAAGCGTCGCTTGTTTAGGTGAGTGTGGTGGTGGGAGTCGGTGTTGATGACCAGGGGAACGCCCAACTCACGGGCACGGTAGGCATGGGTGTCTTTCAAATCCAGGCGTTCCGGCGAGGCGTTGATTTCCAGCGCAGTCCCGGTGTCGCGGGCGGCCTGTAGCACAGCTTCGACATCGAACTCCACAGGTTCCCGCTGTCCCAGCAACCGAGTTGTTAGGTGTCCAATGATGGTCACTGACGGATGTTCCATCGCCTTAATCATGCGGGCAGTCATGGTCGCCTGGTCTTGACCCATGGCCGAGTGGACCGAGGCTACGACCACGTCCAACTGGGCCAGTATTTCGTCGGGATAGTCCATTTCGCCGCTGGCCCGTATATCGCATTCCGAGCCGCACAGGATGGTAATCTCGTATTTCTCCTGCATTGAACGCAACAGCTTTATTTGTGACTCCAGCCGTTCGTTCGACAGGCCATTGGCGACGCCAAGTCCGGCCGAGTGGTCGGTCAGTGCCATATATTCATAGCCCTGGGCGGCTGCAGCCTCCACCATCATCTCGATTGGGTCATTCCCATCGCTCCATTCGCTGTGCAAGTGGAGATCGCCTTTGAGATCGGATTCTTGCACCAGGGACGGCAGGCGGTCTTCTAGACTCGCATCAATCTCATAGAGTCCCGTGCGTAGTTCGGGCGGCATCCAAGGTAGGCCCAGCCGGGCGTAGAAGCTTTCCTCGTCGGCGAACTCCTCCACCTGGCCGGTCTCGGTGTTGGTAATGCCGTATTCGTTCAGGGAAAGCCCTTGGCGGTTGGCGAAGTCACGAAGTCGGATGTTGTGTTGCTGGCTGCCGGTGAAATACTGGAGTAGGGCACCGAATGAACCTGGTTCCCCGATTCTGAGATCGATCTGTATCCCAGACTCCACCACCACGCTGGTCTTCTTGGGGCCGTGCACCAGCACGTCTTTGACCATGGGCAGGGCAACCAGGGCGTTTCCCACCGATTCGGGGTCGGGCGCGGTGCCAATTAGGTCGATGTCGCCAATTGTCTCTTCCCAACGACGCAGACTGCCAGCGGGGAATAGGGGGCCGATATCCGGGCATTGCTCCCGCAGGGCGGCAATTACCTGTTCGGCCACGGGTAGGGCTTCGCCAATCGGCGTGCGGCTGCCAATGTTCTGGACCGCCTGGATGTGGCGCAGGATGTTTTCAGCGGCCCGTTTACCCATCCGCGGCAGAGTTGCCAAGCGACCGTCCGCAGCGGCCTCGGCCACGCCCTCCACGGTGCTGATGCCAAGCTCTTGGCTGATGGCCATGGCGGTTTTGGGGCCAATACCGGGGATGTTCTTCAAATCTAGGACGCCGGGAGGAAGTTCTTCTAATAGCTTTTGGTAGGCGGAAACCTGGCCGGTGTTGATGTACTCGGCAATCTTTTCACTAATGGCTTTGCCGATGCCCGGAATCTTGGTGAGGTCTTCGCCGTTTTCCAGGGCATGGGTAAGAGGTGAAGACAGTTGTTCAATGGTGCGGGCGGCCCGCTGGTAGGCGCGAATCTTGAATATGGTGTCGCCCTTCATCTCAAGAAGGGTGCCCAAATCCTCAAAGAGCTCGGCTATCTGTTGGTTGGTAGGGGCCATATCGGCTAATCGGCAGGGCTGCCGTGAATCCCTTGGACCATTTGGCTCATGAACGCCGAGAGGTGCCGGACGCCACTGATGGCTGCGACGTACCTCATGCGCTTGGGGCCAATGACACAGATGGTGCCGCTAACGCCGTGAGGGACGCCATATTGGCAAAGAATAACGCCAAACGGACTGAGGAATTCATCGTGGTTCTCGGCCCCAATAAATACCACCGGGCCTGCGGTGGAGTCTGGCGTGGCACTGAGCACACGATCGAGCAGGATGCGTTCTTCCACTAACTGGACCAACTCTCGGGCCAGTTCCCCTTTGGAAAACTCGGGCTGGTTTAGAAGCAGCCGTAGTCCATCGGTGTAGTGTTCTTGACCAGCGGCGGTTTCTGCCTCGCGCATCAGGCTGACAGAACCTTCTTTTACCTGTTCTTCCAGGGAATTGAGTTCCAGGCGGTTCGTTTGCATCTGCGACCGGTCTAGGCCGCCAAGGGACTCGTTCAAACGACTTGCGGCCAGGTCCAATTCTATTTGGTCAATCCGTTGTTTGAAGGGCAGGAGCCTGCGGAGCAGCCGTGCCTCTTCGAGCACCACCACGAGCAGGGCAGTGGAATCCTGAAGGAAGACCAATTGAATGCGCTTAAGGCGGGGAGATTCGGCCCGGGGAGCGGTGACGATTGCCAGATTGTCGGTGATGCCAGATAAAATCGCCGCGCACCGTTGGCTCCAAGCGCCAATATCGGGTTCGGTTTCGGCTAAGTCGCGGTCCACGCTTTCTCGAAGCTCGCTGGGCAGCCCTGGGATGTCTGGCAGGGACTCTACGTGGTATCTATAGCCAAGGTCTGAAGGAACGCCGCCAGAGGATACGTGGGGCCGTGAGATATAGCCATCGTCCGTAAGCTTGGACATGGTGTTACGGACCGTGGCGGGGCTAATGGTGTGGTCGAGGCTCCGGGCAATGTCCTCTGACGCTACCGGAGTAGCGGATTGAAGGTACTCGCTAACTAGGACATTCAGTACTGTCGCAGCTCGATTGTTGAGCATTTGTCTCCCGCCAGCACCGCCTCGGGCCCCACAGTTCGAGCCTGAGGGGGTGATTTTTGGACGTTAACATAGCTTTCTGAGCACTGTCAAACGTTGACCCGTTGAGTCCATCCCAATTATACTCAGCCAGAGTTTTATTTGTACTAACAGGTGGGTGGGGATAGGCGTGGTTTCACAGGCTAGAACTCTTTCCCTCATTGACATTGTAATCCCAGTTGACAGTATCAGCGCGCGCATCGCCCGCGATGTTGCGCTGATAGTCCTCTTTAGTCTAATAACCGCTGGGTTCGCCCGAATCTCCGTTCACCTTCCCTTTACCCCTGTGCCTATCACTGGCCAGACTTTGGCCGTGCTGTTGGCAGGGGCAACCTTGGGTAGCTGGCGGGGCGCTGCAGCATTGGCGCTATACGCCGTGGAAGGCAGCTATTTGTCTGTCTTTGCTGGCGGTGGTGACGCGATTTATCACTGGCAGGCTGCTTCGGGCGGGTACATCTTTGGTATCACATCTGGGTCATCCGGTCTGCTCTGGGACCTGGCCTCCGGCGGCTACATAATCGGCTTCATACCGGCCGCGTTCGTGGTTGGTTACCTGTGTGAGCACGGTTGGGACCGCAAGTCTTGGATTATTGTGGCGATGCTGGCCGGAAACGCAGTCCTTTACATTCCTGGCCTGATTCAGCTTTCCTTCTTCGTGCCCAACGACAAAGTAATGGAATACGGGCTCTACCCGTTTATCGCCGGGGATCTGATTAAGCTGTACATCGCAGCAATCACAGTCCCGGTTGCCTGGAAACTTTTAAATCTGAAACAACGACGGGATGGTCCATGGACATAACCTGGTTAGGGCATTCTTGCTTCCGACTCCACGACGCCGACATGGTAGTGGTGACCGACCCGTATCCTTCGTCGATTGGTCTCAGAGTTGATAACCGGCCGGCATCGGTGGTAACCGTTAGCAATCCTCACCCCAACCACAGCAGCGTTGCTGGTATTGAAGGGGAGCCTAAGGTGTTCGATGCGCCCGGTGAATTTGAATTCAACGGTGTGACCGCGCGGGGGGTAATGTGTCCGCTGGCTGAGGGGCAACCCCGGGAAGAACGCAATGTCGCATTTACCATCGAGATTGGCGGCATCAACATCTGCCATTTGGGTGATATATCAGTTCCGCTAACCACGCGCCAAGTCGATGAATTGAAGCCTGTTGATGTGGTGCTGGTGCCCACCGGCGGCCATTGTACATTGGACATGGAGCAGGTCTATCAGATTCTTCAGGACTTGGATGCCAAGGTAGTAATCCCCATGCACTTCCAACTGCCGGGTGTCGCCGTGGAATTAGACCCCATCGATGCCTTTGTCCGGCGCATGGGCCTGGATGAGGTACAGCCGCAGCCCCGCCTCGTGGTGACCTCGGCCAACCTTGGCACTGACATGCGGGTCGTGGTAATGACCAACCAAGGACGCGCCCGGTAAACCCAGTTAGAACCCTAGGCGTTCTTCCCCTTCGTCTGCCTTAAACCCACTCTCTCTCTTGGCCCACTGAAACGAACCACGAATTGAAATTTGATTCGCGGCGATTCCGTTCGTCTTCGTATTTTACGGACGTCCGGGGGCTGTGCCTAAAAACTGTCATTCTCTGTCATTCTTAGGAGTGAAGTCCCGACGCATCGGGGAAGAATCTGCCAAGCACCACCTTGGCAGACCCTTCGCTACGCTCAGAGTGACATGAGGATAGGGCTGTTCGAACCGAAGACTAGGTTCTTTCGCTACTTTTAAGGCAACGCCACGTGCCGACGGTTGTGTACCAATCATGTGTGCTGCTTTCCGCTCTGCCCCTGTTACCGCCTAATCGCCTTTCGCATCGCTCATCCTGAGCTTGTCGAAGGACAGATGCCAGTCATGTTCCAGGTTTAGGCAATAAATGGCTTGCCCGCAGCGGTGGTTCGACGGAGCTCACCACGAACGGATACTGTCGCTGACTATTGGCAGGAACCTCAGGAACGGATACTGTCGCTGACTATTGGCAGGAACCTCAGGAACGGATGCTATCGCTGA
>JABMNL010000019.1 GCA_013204585.1 SAR202 cluster bacterium
GTGGGCGGCAAGTTCGAACAATTAGCCTTCGTTTAGTAACAACCGTGGGCGGCAAGTTCAAACAACTAGCCTTCGTTTAATTTCTTAATCCCACCGCTGCTGGTGATTTCACAGGAGACTTAGAACTATGCCAGGGACCGACAGAGCACTTATGGCGCACCTGCTGCGCCGGTCAGGTTTCGGCTCCACATTCCAAGAGCTGGATCGCTATTGCGCGCTGGGCTACGAGGCTGCCGTGGAAGAGGTTCTGCACCCAGAGCAGCAACCGGGCATCGAAGAAGATGTGCTGGAGCGGTACTTCATCGACTGGAAAGAGAGCCGCAATATTGAAGGCGCTCTAACCGAGTTCGTCTACCGCATGAACGCCCATGCTGGCCCACGTCCGTTGCAGGAAAAGATTGCCCTGTTCTGGCACGGCGTGTTCGCCACCGGCCTGGCCAAGGTGCTCCACGAAAAGACCATTCTCAACCAGATTGATCTCTTCCGCGAGTCTGGGCTGGGCAACTACAGAGACCTGTTGGTTAAGTTGGCCAAAGACCCGGCCATGATTTTCTGGCTGGACAACAACTTTAACCACAAGGGCGCTCCCAACGAAAACTGGGGCCGGGAACTGCTCGAACTGTTCACCATGGGCGTGGGCATGGACGGCCGCGAAAACTACACCGAAGAAGACGTTAAAGAGGCCGCCAGGGCCTTCACCGGCTGGACCATTGACGACGACAACGTCGCCTCGCTTCCCTTCGGCAAGCTACCGTGGCAATTCCGCTACGTGCCCGAAGACCACGACGACGGCGAAAAGACTTTCCAGGGCGAGACCGGCAAATTCAACGGTGAAGACATTATCGACATCATCGTTAAACAGCCAGCCACCGCCCGGTTCATCTCACGCCACCTATGCAACTTCTTTGTCGCCGACGAGCCCCAAGTGCCCGCCTGGCAGCACACCCCGCCCGGCCACCCTGAACTCGTCAAGATGCTGGAAGATGAGTATTTCCGCTCCAACTACAACATCCGGTCAATGCTCCGGGTGCTATTCAATTCGGACGTCTTCAAGTCCGACCAAGCCCGCTTTGCCAAGGTGAAAAGCCCGGCGGAAGTGGTGGTGGGGACTCTCCATCTGCTTGGCGACTTCAAATTCCCCAAACGGGAAATATTCAATGTCGCCCTCGGTTGCCGCTACATGGGCCAAGACCTCCTCAACCCACCATCAGTGGAAGGATGGCATACCGGCGAAGAATGGATTGACAGCGGCAGCCTGGTGGAGCGAGTCAACTTCGTGGCCGACCAGGTGGGCAACATCGAACAGCCCGGCGTGCGCGCCATGGTGGACGCCTTGCTGGACCGGACCACCGAGTTAGACCCGGAATCTATCATCGACGGTTGCTTGGAACTGATGGGCCATGTCCAACTGCACGAAAAGAACCGGGCGCATCTGGCAGGGCAAATCCGAGACATGTTGAACAAGCGCAGCGGATTGGTGGCCGGCAGCCCAGAAGACCGCCTGTCAGCCGAAAACACCGTGCTGCATAGTATGAAAATGATTGGCTCCAGCCGCGAATACCAATTCGCCTAACGGCGACTGGCACTCAAATACGTATCTCAGAGACATTAATGACTACCGAAACCAAAAATCCAGTATCGACCAACGGACTCTACCAATACGACGGCGTCATCGGTCTGTTGTCCCCAGCTGGCCCCGGTTTCAGTGGGCCAGTGTCCGTTACCGTCGGCCCCGACGGCATGCTCTACGTTGCCTGCCGGGCCAACCCCAACCAGCCCGAAGGCGTCCGTGTGTCTAGGTGCACCAAAGACGGTGATTTTCTCGACCAGTTCGGCACCTGGGGCGAGGGCCCCGGAGAGTTCATCTGGATTACCGACATTGCTTTCAACCTCCAAGGTGAAGTCTACGTCGCCGACGAAAACAACCACCGCATCAGTGTCTTCGACACGGAGCGTAAATTCTCCCGTAGCTTCGGAGTACAGGGCAGCGGCCCCGGAGAGTTGGACCGACCTTCTGGTCTGGCGTTCGGACCCAACGGCAATCTCTATGTGGTAGACACCCTAAATAACCGCGTCCAAATTCTGACCACCGAAGGCGCATTTATCTCCCAATGGGGCAGCCTTGGCGAAGCAGAAGGCCAGTTCCACATGCCCTGGGGGATTACCATCGACCAAGCGGGTGACGTCTACATCACCGATTGGCGCAATAACCGGGTTCAAAAATTCGACGCCGATGGCCGTTTCCTAATGACCTTCGGTAGCGCCGGTGACGGCGAAGGGCAGTTCAACCGCCCCAACGGCATCGCGGTGGACTCTGCAGGTGATATTTACGTTTGCGATTGGATGAATAACCGCGTCCAAGTCTTCGATTCCAATGGCGGATTCAAAGACGTAATTATTGGCCACGGCGGCATGTCCAAATGGGCCAGAACTTTCTTGGATGCCAGCCCAGATGTAGAACAAAAGCTGGAGTTGGCCGTCCACAACATCGAGCCCAAAAAGCGCTTCTACCGTCCGGTATCGGTCCATGTTGAGAACGACGGCAAAGTCTATGTCGCCGACTGCTACCGCCACCGCGTCCAGATTTACCAAAAGCTCTAAGCTCGAGGCTGACATGAGATGTGCCTTTATGGTCGGCTATCTCGCGCTGCTGCTCCTAGCGGCCTGTGCTCAGGCGACTCCTGAAACAGCCCCGTCCAGCAGCCCTACTCCACAGACTAGCGAAATCGTTCCTACCATTCCTACCGTTCCTACCGTTCCTACGAAAGTTGGTACGGAACCAGAGTGGAAGATTTCCTTTAACATGAAGGACGAATACCGTCTGGGAGAACCGGTGGAGATAGGTATACGCAATGGTTCAGACGGAGATTATTACTACCAAAGCACCTATCCTGGCTGCTTCAATCTGAAGTTCTTCGATGGTTCCAATGTGATTCGCCCCTACCCAAATGCTGAACCGGCGCGCACGCAGATTTACTTGCTACCAGGCCAGTTCGTTGTTCCAGAAGGCACTCACTGTGACCTGATCGCCGAGCAACCCCTAGAACCGGGCCAATCAGTCGCGCTCTTCACTTGGGGCCAGCATATCTGCATCAAGGACCGGTGGGGCTGTATGGAAAGCCTCCCGGTGGAGTCCGGCGAATACCTGGTACAGGGCGAGTTTTCCAACGTCAAGGGGGGCATCTCGCCCGGTTCGGCAAGGGAGCCTGGATCGGTCACGACCATCAAATGGTCTTTCACGATTCAACCGAATTAGCGAGCTAATGACCGCGAGACCAGTTCGGACTTAGCGTTTGTCATGTGTAATGACTCGCGCCATGACCTTGAGTATTTTGTAAATCAGAATTCCGGCGAAATACCCTACCGTTGCCAGCAAGATAAATACCCCGCCGCACAACACCGAGGCGTGGCCAATCCAATCAATACTGCATTGAATTGCCCCCCAAGCCCCGAACGCGACGAAACCAATGATGCCAAACAAAGTCGGCACAAGCATTCCAGAGCGCATAAATCACACACCGAGTCCAGATTTACCAAAAGCTCCCGGCTTAAAACTTCGACTCCCAGTATCTTTCAACGACGCACGCCAAGAGGGAGCAAGCCCGTTCGTGGTGATCTCGTCGAACCACCGTCACGTTTGAGCCAATCTCCTGCCAAGTACTGATTGACTGCTGGCCGCCCTTCGACGGGGCTCAGGACGAACGGGACTAGGTCCGCTACGACGATAATGGACAGCCGCTAGTCCGGTTCCCCCCTACTTGAGCCGCGAGCCCAAGTATTTGGAGACCCGGTCTTCGTACTCGTCCGGGTAGGTCAGAAAAGCGTCAACATGGTCCACGTCCGGTGCCAGCCATAGGTCGCTTCCATCCGGTGCCGCTTCGGCCACCCGCTGTCCTTGTTCCCAAGGAATTCTTTGGTCTCCTGTTCCGTGAATCACCAAGATGGGATACCCCAAACTTGCAACTGCTCGCTCCGGCACTAGCACTCCAATGTCTATCCCGTAAATTCCTTTGGCCCACAGTTTCGCGGCGGGTATAAATATTGGCGTCAGCCACCCAGGAATAGGTGTCTTCCGGGCTGATTCCCGGGCGATTAGGTCCGAGGCGTCAGCGTAGGGGCTGTCTGCCACCAATGCAGAGATCAATGGCTCTTCGGCAGCAGCCAATATTGACGTGGCGGCCCCCATTGAGAACCCAATCAACCCGGTGCTCCCTGGCGCAGCCCCTCGTTCCGACAAGTAATCGAAGGCGCCCAAGACATCCCACCGCTCGAAGTAACCGCCCGAGACTTTGTCGCCCTCAGACGAGCCGTGACCGCGCAGGTCGAACATCAGCACGTTATAGCCCTCTGCCACCATGCGGGCCGCTAATGCTACTGCGTTGTCCCCAGAACGAACGCTGCCGATACCGTGGACGAATATCAGGTTCGGGCCAGCGCCCGCAGGCAGGTACCACCCGCTGAGCATTACATCTTCGCGCCGGGACGGAAACTCAACGTCTTCATACTCCAAGCCGTAGTTTGACGGGTGATCCTCTTGGGGGTCTCGGCCAGCTTTGGTAACCCCTTGAGCGATGAAAAACGAGACCAGACCATAGACGGATATCAGAAGGACAACTACTCCCAGAAGGGAGATTCGCGTCTTGGAATTCGCCATCTTGCTTAACATCGGGCTCTTCCCAATTTGGTCAATTCCAGTAGCGGTATCATACCCGAGTTAGCCGAATAATTTGAGGATGGCTGCCATCCATTTACCGGGGGTACCGCCGTGCCCAGTACAGATGTATAATTGGCACGGTTTGGCCTCCGTTGGGCCCCCAGAATCCAGTGGAATGCCAGGTGCACACGCCCCTCAATCCGCCCCGCTTCGTGCCTAGAATATGCTAACTCATCCGTATGATTTTGTTGAGTGGTGAGAAGTTCGCGTACATTTCTCATAACTGAGACTGTAGCTAAACATCTGTTGGCAACTCGTAGCGGCTCGTGAAACCTATTTGCTAAGGAGAATGACATGCCAGAAGCGGCCAAGATTGTTTATACCAAAATTGATGAGGCTCCGGCCCTGGCCACGCACTCATTGCTGCCGATTCTCCAGGCCTTTACCAAGGGGTCCGGTATTGAACTGGAGGCCTGGGATATTTCGTTAACTGGCCGCATCATCGCCAATTTCCCAGAAAAGCTGACTGATGAGCAAAAAATCCCCGATTATCTGGCCATGTCGAGTGTGCTGTGCGATGACCCGAAAGCGAACATCATCAAGCTGCCCAATATCAGCGCCTCTATCCCGCAGTTGAAAAGCGCGATTAAGGAATTGCAGGAAAAGGGATACGACATACCCGACTACCCGGATGATCCGGCAACCGACCAACAACGCGAACTATTTGAGCGCTTCTCCAGGGTGTTGGGTAGCGCGGTCAACCCGGTCCTGCGGGAAGGGAACTCCGATCGCCGGTCGGCCACCGCAGTCAAAGAGCACGGCAAACGCAATCCCCATCGGATGATGAAGAACTGGCCGGCAGTTTCCAAAACCCGGGTTGCCCACATGACCAGTGGCGATTTCTACGGTAGTGAACAAGCCGTAATGGTCGCGGCTTCGGGATCGGCTTCAATCGAATTTGTAGCCCGCGATGGGCGTACGACCGTACTCAAAGCCAATATCCCTCTGACAGCTGGTGAGATCACCGATTGTTCGGTGATGAATATCCGAGAGCTGCGCGAATTTTACGCTGAAGAAATGGCCAAGGCTAAAGCCGATGGCGTGTTGCTTTCTTTGCACCTGAAATCAACCATGATGCGCGTGTCCGATCCGATTATCTTCGGCCATTGTGTGTCGGTTTACTACCAGGACATGTTCAAGAAACACGCTCCTGAAATGGACGAGCTTGCGGTTAACCCCGACAACGGAATGGCCGAGCTCTACACCAAGATTCAATCTCTGACTGAGGAAAAACGAGCGGAGATCGAGGCCGATATCCAGGCGGTTTATAGCGTCCGACCAGAGCTGATGATGGTGAACTCCAACCGGGGTATCACCAATCTGCATGTGCCTAGTGATGTGATTATCGATGCCACCATGCCCGTGATCATCCGCGATGGCGGCCAAACGTGGGGTCCCGATAACGAGTTGCACGACACGGTCGCGATGATTCCTGACCGCTCTTATTCGACCCTATATCAGGCAATGGTCGAAGATTGCCAAAAGAATGGGGCGTACGATCCTTCTACCATCGGCAGCGTGGCAAATGTCGGGCTGATGGCCCAAAAGGCCGAAGAGTATGGGTCGCACGACAAGACCTTTACCGCTTCCGGCAACGGGTCGATTCGGGTGGTGGACGCATCGGGCACCACTCTGATGGAACAGAGGGTCGAGGAAGGCGATGTCTTCCGAATGTGCCAGACCAAAGACGCGGCGATTCAGGACTGGGTCAAGCTGGGGGTCAATCGGGCTAGAATCACCGGCTCGCCGGCCATTTTTTGGTTAGACCCGCTCCGGGCGCACGACTCCGAGCTAATCAAAAAGGTGGACCAATACCTGCCCACCCACGATACGGCCGGGTTGGACATTCGCACAATGACTACCGTCGAGGCGATGGAGTTCTCGATGGCGCGCAGCCGAGCAGGCGAGGACACGATTTCTGTGACTGGCAACATCCTGCGTGATTATCTGACTGACCTGTTCCCCATACTGGAATTGGGGACCAGCGCCAAGATGCTTTCGGTCGTCCCCCTACTTCAGGGTGGTGGGATGTTTGAGACCGGCGCTGGTGGGTCGGCCCCCCGGCACGTACAGCAGTTCCTGGAGGAGGGCCATATCCGGTGGGATTCTCTGGGTGAATTCTGCGCCCTTGTCGCTTCCTTCGAGCATCTTAGCCAGGTGTTCAAGAACGAGAAAGCGAAGCTCTTGGCTGATACCCTAGATCAAGCGATTGGGCTGCATTTGGAAAACAACCGGGCACCATCGCGCCGGGTAAATGAACTGGACACCCGAGGCAGCCATTTCTACCTCGCTCTGTACTGGGCGCAAATGCTGGCCAAGCAGACCCAAGACCCAGAACTGCAAGCCCGCTTTACGCCGATAGCCCAGCAATTGGCCGCCAACGAAGACAAGATCGTACAAGAGTTGAACGACGCGCAGGGAAAGCCGGTGGACATCGGTGGTTACTACCATCCCAACGACGCGATGGCCGCCAAAGCCATGCGCCCCAGCGCCACCCTGAACGCGATTATCGACGCAATCTAGTAACACATACTGACTGGCCTGAGACGTGGTCTTTAGCCAGTCGGTTTATTAGTATTTAATGCGTCACTGACCAGTTACGGCAGCCCCAGGTCGGCACTCTAAATGGGGTACCGCCGTGTCCGGTTCTCATATATAATGCGCACGGTTTGGCGTCGGTTGGATTCGCAGCGCTCTCCGGCACTCCGACCCCAACTCAACTAACACGGAGCGCAAAAATCCCCCATAGCCCCGATTTCGTAAAGGGCAGTTGGGGGATTTCTCCCGCTCGGCAAGTTTCTAAACAGAGGAGCAAGTATCAGATGCGAAGCAAGGTAACGGTTGTCGGTGCAGGTAACGTTGGCGCCACCACCGCACAGAGGATTCACCAGTTGGGCTACGCTGATGTGGTGCTGGTAGACGTGGTTGAGGACCTGCCCCAAGGCAAGTCCCTGGACATGCTGGAGTCGGCCCCGGTCATGGGCAGCGACGCCAAGATTACCGGCAGCAACAGCTACGAAGCAACAGCCGATTCCGATGTGGTGGTCATCACCGCTGGCATCGCGCGCCGTCCCGGCATGAGCCGCGACGACCTGCTGTTGACCAACATGCGAATTACCTCTGCGGTAACGGCGGAAGTGGTCAAGTACTCCCCCAACTGCATCATCATGCCGGTAACCAATCCCTTGGACGCCATGGTACAGAATGTCTTCGTGTCCAGTGGGTTCCCGCGAAACCGCGTCTTTGGCATGGCTGGCGTGCTGGACACCGCCCGTTTCCGGACCTTCATTGCCGAAGAACTCAACGTGTCTGTTGAAGACATCCAGGCCTTCGTGTTGGGCGGCCACGGCGACGACATGGTGCCCCTGACCCGGCTCACCACCGTGGGCGGGATTCCCATCAACGAACTGATGGCCGAAGAAAAGATTGACCAACTGGTCCGGCGCACCCGCGGGGGCGGCGGCGAGATTGTGGAACTGCTGAAAGCGGGCAGCGCCTACTACGCCCCGTCAGCAGCCATCACCCAGATGGTCGAGGCAGTGTTGTTGGACAAGAAGCGCATCCTCCCCGCCTGCGCCTACCTGGAAGGCGAGTACGGCATCAACGGCCTTTGCGTCGGCGTTCCAGTAAAACTGGGAGCTGGTGGCATGGAACAAGTAATGGAGATTAAGCTGACCTCCGAAGAACTGGCCGCGCTCAAGAGCTCTGCCGACAGCGTTCAAGAACTGGTCGAAGTGATGAACAAAGCCAGGGCCGAAGCTTAATCGCAACCGGGTAAAATAACGAAAATATAGTCCGGCAGGAGATCGACCAATGGCACGTCGTAGCGATGCTGAGCAACGCCTATTGGAGAAGGCGGCCCGCTATCTGCCAGGCGGCACCGGCGGCAACCTTTCTCTTCCTCAAGAGCTGAACTTCCTCGCCTCCCACGGCAAGGGCTCCCACATTTACGACGTCAGCGACAACGAGTATGTCGACTGGCTGATGGGTTCTGGCCCCATGATTCTCGGGCATGCCTACCCGTCCGTCACCGAGGCCGTAATCAAGGCTGTCGAGGGCGGCAGTACCTTCTTCGCCACCAACTATAAGGCTGTCGAACTGGCCGAAGAAATTGTCAACGCTGTCCCCTGCGCCGAGCAGGTACGGTTCACCACCAGCGGCACCGACGCCTGCTTCCAGGCCATGCGCGCCGCCCGGGCCTTCACCGGCAAAGAGAAGATTCTCAAGTTCGAGGGCGGCTTCCACGGCACCAGCGACTACGCCTTAATGAGCCTCACTCCTTCGCCTTCGGTCGAATATCCCCAGTCCCAGGCCAGCAGCGGCGGCATCCCCAAGGCCATTCAAGACCTGATGCTCATCGCCCCCTACAACGACCTGGCCACCACCGAAACGATTATCAATGCCCACCTCGATGACATTGCAGCCGTGATTGTGGAGCCGATACAGCGGGTGATTGCCCCAATACCAGGATTCCTACAGGGACTGCGCGACCTGACCAAACAGCACAACATACCGCTCATATTCGACGAGGTGGTCACCGGCTTCAGGATAGCCTACGGCGGCGCTCAAGAGTTCTATGGTGTCACGCCCGACATGTGCACCGTGGGCAAGATTATGGGCGGCGGCTATCCGCTGGCCGCGGTTTTGGGCCGGGCCGACATATTTTCGGTCTTTGACCGGGGAGCCTCCGACGACGAAACCTACATCAACCAGATTGGCACGCTGAACGGTAACCCCGTGGCCTGCGCCGCCGGACTGGCTACTCTAGCCGTGATGCGAGAAGAGGGGACGTACCAGCGCATTCATGCGGCTGGAGCGGCCGTACGAGGCGCATTGGTGGACATCTGCGCAGAAAATGGCATACCAGTCCAAAACTGCGGTGAAGATGCCATATTCGACGTCTACTTCTCGGAGCAGCCGGTAGCCAACTACCGCGACACCCTGGCCGCCGACAATGCCATGATGAACCGCTTCAACACCGGCCTATTGGAGCGCGGCATCCTCAAAGGCGCCCAGAAATACTACCCCTCCGCTGTCCACACCGACGAAGACATAGAAAAGACCATCCAAGCCATCCGCGAAGTGGTACCCACGCTACGGGGGTAGTACCAGAGCGGGCCCTTCGACAGGCTCAGGACGAACGGTTGGCTGCGAATATTGTTGTCGGTCGCTCATGGTGAGCCTGTCGAACCACTGGTTGGGTCGTACATGCCTTACCCGCCGACACCGTCATTCCGGCGCAGACCGGAATCCACACACCTGTCTCAACCTCAACCAATTGGCATCAGGGCAGTCGCCGTCCCGCTCATGGTGAGCCTGTCGAACCACGCGTTCGCCAACAACCACGTTAGACCCAAGCACGTCCTTCGACAAGCTCAGGATGAGCGGAATGGTAGGTAGGCTGTTATTGGATTGGTGCGCCAACACCGTCA
>JABMNL010000020.1 GCA_013204585.1 SAR202 cluster bacterium
GACATTATCGCTGAACAACTAACCCTGACATTTTCCCTGGACAACGACACGGTGGAGGTGAAACCATGTTGAAAACCATCCCCAACATTGAAGCGTATCCCAAGACTATTCTGCTTCGGGACGACACCCAGGTCGAGATGCGCCCTCTAACCAATGATGACAAGACCCGTCTTCTGGAGTTCTTCATGCGGATTCCCGAAGACGATCGGTTTTACCTGCGGGAAAATGTGGCCTCACCGGAAGCGATTCACGAGTGGACCGAGAATCTCCGGTTCGAGCGTGTGTTTCCAATCATTGCTTTGGCTGGTGACACGATTGTCGCTGATGCCACTCTGCACGGAAGCCGTGCCCCGGCAAGGAGTCACGTTGCTGAAATCCGAATTGTGGTGGACCCGGACTTCCGGCAGGTCGGTCTTGGCGGACGGTTGATGCGGGAGTTACTGGACATTGCGCATGAGATGGGACTCTATGCCGCCACCATGGAGTTGGTTGAAGAACGGGAGATTTCAGCCTTGATTGCTGCGGAAAGTATTGGTTTTCGCCGGGTCGCTACCCTGCCTAACCGAATCAAAGATACCTGGGGCAGCTACCAGAGCCTGGTGTTATTGGAAATAGAACTAGAAGACCACGACAGTTGGTGGTTCTAGGCCTGAGTCTCTCATAGGAGAAGTCCCATGTTTAACAAGGTGTTGGTCACTCTTGACGGCTCTCGTTTGGCGGAAGGTGCCCTGATTCCCGCCGCCTGGATTGCTCGCGCATCTGGAGCGAATGAACTGGTCCTGCTACGGGTTTCGGAAAGTGGTGGGGAAAGGGCTATGCGCCGCACAGAGAATTATCTCCAACTCCGCGCCGTTCCAGCCATGAATGCAGCCATCGGCAACTTGGACGATAGCGGTTTGCCAACTCCCAAAGTTAGTTGGGAGTCTGCCCGGTCGGGTACTGGCAAAGCCGCTCCGTCCATTATTAGATTCAGCGAAGAACACGGAGCAGACCTAATTGTGATGTCTACCCACGGCCGTTCCGGCATAGACCGGTGGATGATGGGCAGCGTTGCAGAGAAGGTCCTGCGAGGGGCTGATATCCCAGTGCTTACCGTCCCCCCAATTGAGGCGTTCCCGACGCAATCCATTGAGGTGAAGCGTCTGCTGTTGCCACTAGACGGCTCAGAGCTTGCCGAGAGAGCCCTCACTTATGTGGAACAATTGGCAGGGGCTCCAGGACTGGAAGTAGTGCTATTACATGTGGAACCGCCCGAAGACATTAACCCATTTGCAGAGGGAAGAGGTCCGTCTCATCTTAATGGCCACCACCGCGAAGAGGTGAATTTCTACCTGTCGTCGATCCTAGAGCGATTGGCCGCGTCGTGCGTAAACGCCACACTCAAGATACGTAAGGGACCACCTGCGCTAGAGATAATAAAAGAGGTACAGGAAAGCGGTGTAGGCTTGGTCGTCATGTCGTCCCACGGCCGCACCGGGATGGCCGAGTTGGCCTTCGGAAGCATCGCCGACCAGGTACTTCGAATCTCCCCGGCACCGGTCCTGTTAGTCCGGGCCGAGGTGGCCGCTGAAGCCCCAGAACACCTAAGAGGTCCCCTAATCTATCAGTGTAACCATTGCAGTCTACGCGCGTTTCAGGGGGAATTTTTGGCGCAGATGCGTTGCATCCGTTGCAACTACCTGCTGAGGACTTGTGGCAACTGTGTCTATTCGGACGGCCTAGTCTGCGTGATGCGCCGTGCGGAGGCGCACGAAACTTACCCGGGTAATTCTTGTGAAGATTTCGAATTCAGGGGGGCCCGGGCGGTATTGCACTAACCGGACAGCCTGGTGATAGCCTGGTAACATACACCAGATTTGTTCCGTATTTCGGCTGACCGTATTTAGTGTTTGAGGAGACTGGGATGTACTCTCGAATTTTGGTTCCGTTGGACGGCTCGGACTTATCCGAGAATGTTCTGCCCTTCGCAATCACCCTTGGCCAGGCGTTGGAATGTCCCATTGCATTGCTCCGCATACCGGAGAATGTTCCCCTGTACGCCAGCGGTGATTTCGAGGTGATTCCAGCAGCCTACACAGCCCTGTCAGACGAGGAACGCAAAGCGGAGTGCGAGGAGTATCTGGAAGGGTTGGCCGGCACCATTCGAGAAAAGGGACTCGAGGTATCCACCGTGGTCCGGATTGGGATGCCAGGCCATGAGATCGTGGAAGAGGCTGCTGTAAGTGATAATACGGTTGTCGCCATGGCCAGCCACGGCAGATCTGGAATCTCTAGGTGGGTTATGGGGAGCGTGGCCGATGAAGTGCTTCGTAACTCCACCAGCCCTCTCCTCCTGGTCCGTCCGCAGGAGAGCGGTGAGGTCGCAGCGGGTACTCCGGTGAACAGAATCATTGTTCCCGTGGACGGTTCCGCGTTGGCGGAGCAGGTATTTCCACACGTGGCCGACTTGGCCAAGGCCTTTAATACAAAGGTCGACCTGGTGCGCGTTACCGCTTCGGCCAGCGAATACTACCGCCAGTCAGCGGTCTACTCGACGGGGGGAACTACCGCCGAGTATATTCCGCCCTATGAGGAATTCTCTGAAGCCGCAGACTCCGAGGCACAGACCTATCTTGGCGAGGCGCAGACCCGAATGGAAAGCCTCGGCGTTTCCCCTGTTGAAGGACATCTGGTCCATGGGCAGCCTGCAGTCGTCGTCGCCGACTTGGCCCAAGCCGACTCGGGTAGCATGGTCGTGATTGCGACCCACGGGCGCTCAGGCATAGGAAGGTGGGTCTTGGGTAACGTCGCCGACAGCGTGGCGCGGCATTCGGGCTGCCCTGTCTTGCTCGTTCGCGCCCAAGAAGAAACGCAAAAAAGCTGAGCCACAGTCGTATTGCACGATTTCAATGGCCCCTGCCAGACCTTTGGCAGGGGCCATTTCGTTGCCCGCTATTCCAGGCCTAAATAACCCCGGTGATACAATAGAGATGAGTCTAATTCAGTCGATTCTTGGTCGTGCTCATGGATATGCTTGGCACATCCGCAGACACAAAAGACGAAGAACTTCAGCGGCTCAAGGCTGAGATCCAGACGATTAGAGACCGCCTTGCGCTGGCGCGAGACCTCAGTGACCGCCGAATCGCCAGCCTGGATTCCTCGGTCGTGTTGCGGGACATCCTGGACAACGCACGTGAGTTGTGTGGGGCCCGTTACGGTATTCTGTCTGTATTCAACCCCATCGGCGATATAAGCCAAGGTGAGACAGAGCATTTTCTCACCTCCGGCATTTCGGCTGGGGTCCGGCAAAGCATCGGACCAGTCCCCGAAGGCCTGATGATTCTCGGGCTTCGGGAAGGAATCAAAGGCCCGTTCAAGCTGGCTGACCTTCAGGCCCATCCCCAATACTCCGAATTTCCCCTCCACGGTCCCAAGATGACCGTATTCTTGGGCGGCCCCATCCGTATCGACCAACGTTCCGTGGGCAATATCTATTTAGCCGAAAAGTCGGACGGTGAGCAATTCACCCAAGATGACGAGCATCTTCTTGGGCTTCTTTGTGCCCAGGCCGCTCAGGCAATTCAGAATTCCCAGTTGGTGCATGGACTGGAAGCCGAAGGAAAATACCGCAGCATTGTCGAAAATGCTGGAGACGGTATTTTCCAAACAACTCCGCACGGAAGATATCTGTCAGCCAACCAGGCTTTGGCCCGCATGTACGGCTACGAGTCACCCGAGGAACTTTTGGAAGCGGTCTCCGATTTGAACCGGCAGCACTACGTTGACCCTGCCCGCCGCAACGAACTTGTCCTCAAGCTGCAAGAGGACGGAACTGTGGTGGGGTTCGAGTCCGAGGTATACCGCAAAGACGGGACCACTATATGGGTTTCGGTCAGTGCGCGTGCCGTCCAGGACAGCATGGGAAGCATCAGCAGCTTTGAAGGCATCGCCAAGGACGTGACTGACCGGAAATTGGCCGAGGAATTGGCCGAAGCGGAGAGCCGCCGACTACAGACACTGATTGATACCTCGCCGGTCGGGATAGTTCTTGTAGAGAGTAAGGATCAGAGCACGGCCTTGGTCAACAAAGAGATGGAGCGAATTACATCTGGCTACTCCATCTCACTAACGGACCAACCTAGCGTCAACCGCCAGTCGGTCGTTTTCCGGCGGCCCGACGGCACCGAATATCTAATGAAAGACTGGCCGCTCCAACGGGCGTTGAACAATGGCGAGACTACCCGTGCCGAGGAGGTATTGTTCGAGATTCCCGGCGGTAAAACAGTGCCCACTTTGGTGAATGCCACGCCTGTATATTCCCAGAACCAACGGATTACCGGTGCTATCGCAGTGGTCCAAGACATGACCCCACTTGAGGAAGTCGAAAAGCTCAGAAGCGAGTTTCTAGGCATCGTAAGCCATGAACTGCGCACCCCACTCACGGCGATAAAAGGTTCGGCGGCGACGGTCTTGGGCAGCCAGAGGCCAATCAGCACGGACGAATACACAGAGTTCTTTTCGATTATCGACGAGCAGGCCGACCGGCTTCGAGACTTGGTGGACAATCTTCTAGACATGACCCGAATTGAGGCGGGTTCCTTGACTGTGGCTCCCGAGCCGATTGATTTGGGCCAGGTATTGGAGGAAGCACGCACAAATTTCATCTGTAGCGGAGGAAACCAGGAACTACGGACCAATCTGCCCGCAGACATCCCGTTGGTCAGTGGCGACCGCCGTCGAATCAGCCAGGTCATGTCCAACCTCCTCGGCAACGCGGCCAAATTCTCCCCTGCCACAAAGCCCATCACAGTGGACGTAGAGTACGACGCCGTCCACGCCACAATTCGGGTCCGCGACCAAGGCCGGGGAATACCCAAGGACAAGACCCATCAACTCTTTCGCAAGTTCTCCCGCGTTCACGACGATGGGGGCCGGAACCTGTCCGGCAGCGGCCTCGGCCTGGCAATCTGCAAGGGCATCGTGGAAGCCCATGGCGGGAGAATTTGGGTGGAGAGCGCTGGAAATGGCAAGGGTGCCACATTCAGTTTCACATTGCCAATGGCCGAGGTTAGGGAAAGGGTGGTCCCCATCGACACCACCAAGCGGGCCGACCATTTGGGCAAAGTACGCAGGCCTGGGGAACGCTCCCGGGTGTTGGTGGTTGACGACGAAGTTCAGGTGCTACGTTATCTGGAGCGAACCCTTCAAGAGGCGGGTTACCAGGCAATGGTTACCCAAGAGTCGGCAAAAGTGGCCGACTTGATAGAACTAGAAGAGCCGGATCTCGTCCTCCTAGACGTGATGCTATCTGGCACCGATGGCTTCCAATTGTTGGAACGCATAAGGGAATTTTCCGGGGTGCCGGTGGTGTTCCTTACGGCACGAGACAACGACGAAGATATGGTAAGAGCCCTGAAGATGGGGGCCGATGATTACATCACTAAGCCATTCTCGCCGTCCGAACTGCTGGCCCGCATTGAAGTAGCGCTCCGGCGCCGACTTATGCCTGACCAAATCGAAGTCCGGTCTCCCTTCCTGCTGGAAGACCTTCGTTTGGACTTCACCCATCGACTGGTCACCGTTAACGGTGAGCCAATCTCTCTCACAGCCACGGAATACAAGATTCTGTACGAACTGGCCAACCACGCGGGATTGGTGATGACCCATGGTCAGCTCTTGCAGAGAGTCTGGGGACCGGATTACGGCGGTGAGACGGAGTTGGTCCGATCTTTCATCAGAAACCTGCGGCGTAAACTGGGCGACGACGCTCGCAACCCCCGGTACATCTTCACCGAGCCTCAGGTTGGTTACCGGATGCCAAAACCGTAGAGCCGCACCACCCGACTCGCTATTTGCCCCATACCGATTGGCTCCCTCTTATTTCGAGTTTGTTCGGACAATGGCCGCCAACCACTATGTTTCCCCGACCTGCATCCTTCCTTCACGCAGCAATCTCCTAATTTCACGGCTAAAACATACTCGTTTGTTAACTTTTAGTTGGGAGACCAAAATGTCCTTTGTGGCCAACAGGAGGCTGGTTAGAATGGCCAATAATCACAGAAATGATTCAGAACTAAAGGAATGCAACGACAAGTCGTTGTCTGAACTAATCCAGTCTGACGATACAGACCAGGCCATTGACCTAGACATGTGGGGATTCGTTCCCTGGTCTAGATTTGGGTTCTTGGGGCGCAGCATCTACAGCCCGGCGAAGGAGTGGATGCCAAGCGTGGACGTCTTCCGCCGTGATGGGACCATCGTAGTTCAGGCAGACTTGCCCGGAATGGAGATGGGGGATATCGAAGTATCGGTGGAAAATAATCAACTCATCATTCGCGGGCACCGACAAGAATCCAAGGAAACAACCGTGGCCAATTTTCAGAGCCTGGAGCGGGCTACTGGTGATTTCTACCGGGCCGTCAAACTTCCGCCAGGCGTACTGGAGGACTTAATCGAAGCTACCTATGAGAACGGCGTTTTGGAGGTCATTATCCCTCTGACTGAGTCCCGAGGAAAGAAACATCTGGAGGTTTCTGTCAGATAAATTGTCTCAACCATAGTTCACAAGAACGCCACGGGGCGCCCCATTCATTTCACAGGAATCTCACAGCTCATTAATATCATAGTCCAAGTCAAAGTAAAAAATTACCGCTGGTCTCTTTCGCCAAGTTGGTGAATAAGGGAAACGGGTGGTAAAGGTTTAATCACACTACCTAATCGGACGACCTGATGGACAAATCCAACGCAAGAATCCGGCCCAATGTCTTGGTCGTTGAAGACGACCAGAGCATAACCCGAATGCTGCGTTTTTCGTTGCATTCGGTCGGGTTCGGAATCACGGAAGTCTCCACCGGGACCGACGCCCTCGTATGTATGGATAGCGAGCCTCCAGCTGCCGTTGTCCTGGATCTTGGCCTATCGGACGGTAATGCTCCGCTGGTGCTCAACCAGTTGCGCTGCCAGCCCGACAATGCCCCAGCCTGGGTGTGCATTTCCTCCCTGGACCTAGAAGATGCGTCCAATGAGCATGGCCCCTTGGGCGACCATTTTTTCGGGAAACCCTTCAACCCTTGGGAGTTAGTGGGGATTCTTAAGAACATGATGTCCAGTTCAGAACAACCCGATAGTCTACAAAATCGGGCTCGCATCCTCGGACGCACCACCGAATGAAATTGTGGAGGGCCGACAATGTTGAAGGAAATGGAAAAAATTTCCGGCAAACAATTCACCGAAGGACACCCAGCAGACGACATCCTGCTAGAGCTTTGCTACGACGATTTTCGACAGCTAGATGACGGTTCCTGGATTACGGTCCGTGAGATAAATATTTATGGACACAGCGGCAAGCAACGATTGATTCATGCTGGCCGAGAATTCAAAAAGGGTGAGTTGTTCATCATAGGCGTCGATTTGGCAGCCATCCTTGAAAAATTCCACAACTAGACTCTCTGGCATCCAGCCAGGGCAGGGCCGTTTACCTACCTGAACCCGCCTTCACTTCGGGATTGATCCCAGATGGTTCTCGGCGTTCTACTACAGCAACCCCAGTCAGCAACCGCTGTCTTTTATTCACCCGACCTGAGTTTTCCTTTTAGGAATCATTACCAGTTAATCGAAGATGGTTGTGGTCACACGCACGTCCGAACGGGCCCTGGTGATCTGAGATTGGGAGAGGCACTCGTCTGCTGTTACCTAGATCAGACAGACAATCTACATGCGTCCTTCACACCTCATCAGGTGCATAACCATAAGGCTCTTACGAAGCTTGGATATCCTGTATAAGGAACGGTTCGTAAAGGAGGAATGTGATGTTACCCACCCCCACTCTACCCGTGGCAACACCTCCTGACACTGATACCAGGCCCGCCACAGCATTAGCCGCTACACCCGGCTCTTGGGACCACGCTCAGCCTGTTGACCAAATGAGAGCCATAGATATGGCCATGCGCTGGTACTTCGAATCGGAGGACTGGCTAGACGAACGTCGGACAGGCAATACCCTCCGATAACCCATTAGCCAATCGTTTATCGGGTGATTTATCAAATGAAACAACCCGAGGCTTCTAACATGGGCCTGATTAAGTGGATTTTGATTGCCACCGCAGTCGTGGTCGTGGCAGTTATGTATCTGCCACAATCAGAGCCGCTTATCGAACTCGACATTGGCCAGGTTGTACGCATGGCCCAAAGCGGCTTGGTCTCTAAGATTCAGGTGCAGGGTGATTTGCTTCGGGTAACCGCTACCTCCGGTAAGCTATACAAAGCCCAGAAAGAGACCGGAGTGACTGTGTTCGAGATGCTAGAACAAAAAGGAGTGGACACGGTCAGCGGTGGTGTGGTCATTGAAGTCCGGAACAAGGGGGTTAATTTCATAAGCGTTGTGCTCCCATTCTTACCGTTGCTGTTTTTTGCGGCGGTGATTTTCTGGGTGTCCAGCCGCGCCAGAGGCGGGTTCGACCAAGCCTCAAGTTGGGGCAAAAGCGGTGCCAGAGAGAATAGGGAGACCCGCCCGTCAGTGACCTTGGACGACGTAGCAGGAGTGGATGAAGCTAAACAAGAACTGATGGAGATTGTTGAATTCCTCCAACACCCCGATAAATTCGCCCGTCTGGGCGCAAAAATACCCCGGGGTGTTTTGTTGGCGGGGCCGCCCGGCACCGGAAAGACCCTGCTGAGCCGAGCCGTCGCTGGGGAGGCCGACGCCCCGTTCTTCTCCATAACCGGCAGCGAATTCGTCGAGATGTTTGTCGGCGTGGGTGCCAGTCGCGTGCGTGACCTGTTCAAAAAGGCCAGGCAGGCCGCACCGTCAATTATTTTCATAGATGAAATTGACGCTGTGGGAAGACACCGGGGAACGGGCATCGGTGGCGGCCACGACGAACGGGAACAGACACTGAACCAGATCCTCTCCGAGATGGACGGCTTCGACGAACGGACTAACGTGATTGTCCTCGCCGCCACCAACCGGCCCGACGTGCTAGACCCGGCACTTCTTAGGCCGGGACGATTCGATCGGCGCATCGTGCTGCCTCTACCCGACGCCAAGGGCCGCGAGGCCATCCTCAAGATTCACTCCAAGGGCAAACCCTTGGCCAAGAACGTGGACCTCTCCATCCTCGCCAAACAGACCTACGGGTTCAGCGGGGCCGACTTGGCCAACCTGGTGAACGAAGGAGCTATCTTGGCCGCCAGGCAGGACGAGGAGACCATTGGATTGGCAGACCTGGAAGAGTCCATCGACCGAATTCTGGCTGGTCCCGCCCGGAAGAGCCGGGGATTCAAACCCAAAGAGAAAAAGATTGTGGCCTACCACGAGGCGGGACACGCTTTGGTGGCGGCCTACCTGCCGGAAGCCGACCCGGTGCACAAGGTCACCATCGTTCCACGGAGCGGCATTGGCGGCTATACCCGGACTTTCCCAGAGGAAGACCGTGACCTGTGGTCCAAAGGCCAGTTTGAGGCTATGTTGGCGATGATGATGGGAGGGCAGGCGGCGGAGGAATTGGTCTTCGGAGACATCACGACCGGAGCGTCAAACGACCTGCTCAACGCCAGCAGGGTCGCCCGGAAGATGGTTACCGAGTATGGCATGAGTGTCGGCCTCGGACCGCGCAGCTTCCACACTGGCCAGGAAATGGTTTTCTTGGGTAAAGAATTGGCCCAAGGGCATGAGTACAGCGATGCGGTAGCCGAAAAGATTGATACCGAGATTGGTGCGCTCTTGAACAGTGCCCGGACGACTGCCGACGAGATTCTGTCCGAGCACCGGGAGCGGTTGAACTTATTAGCAAACAAGTTGGTCGAAGAAGAATCTCTTGAAGGAGCCGCCCTAAGAGAATTGCTGCTGGGCCCAATTGAGGAATTGTCCGAGAAGTTATCCAACGAAGCCGTCATGGCAGCATAGCCTCTATTGCAGGGGAGACATCATCCATTCCCCAATCAGACGAGCGAGGGATTTGGCAGGGAGGAAAGACATGGGACGGAAAATCGAACTAACCGCAGATAAGCTACGGCGGACCTTCGATCTTTCTGCCATGGAGTTCGACACAACCGAGCAGATTGAACCCATTGAGGGCATCGTCGGCCAAGAACGGGCTTTAAGAGCATTGCAGACCGGGCTGGGCATCCGCAATTCCGGATTTAATATCTACGTGTCCGGCCCCCCTGGCACCGGAAAGATGACAACAGTCACCACCTTTCTCAAGGAGTTGGCCAGCGGTCAGAAGACCCCCCAAGACTGGGTCTACTTGAACAATTTTGACGATGTTTCTAAGCCTACCGCGTGCGGGTTGCCCGCCGGGCAGGGCCGGGAATTAAAGCACGACATGAAGGACCTCATGGACCGAATAAGCGGTGCTATTTCCCGGGCCTTCGAGAGCGATGAATTCGGCAAGAAGCGCGATGAAATCGTACGCGAAGTCCACCGCAAGAAAGATGAGGCACTGGAGGCGCTGAACCGTCATGCCGCAGCCGCTGGGTTCACCCTGCACCAAATGCCCTTTGGGTTCTTGATCGTTCCGGAACGCGAGGGCCAGCCGATTGGCGACCTAGAACTGGTGGCCCTTCCCGCTCAAGAACAAGAGGAGTTGCAACGCCGCCGCCAGGGGTTGCAGGATGAGCTTCGTACGGTCCAGAACCAGCTTAGGGAACCGGAACGGGCCGCAAACGAGAAGCTCCGTGAACTAGACCGCCAGGTAGTGAACTTAATTTTGGACCAGTACATGGCGGAAGTCCGCGCCAAATATGGCGAATTTGGGAAAGTCGTTATTTACTTGGATGCAGTGGGTAAGGACATCGTGGATGACATCGATACCTTCAAATCCGGTCGCACTAACGTCCAGGGCGGCAGCTCTTCCCGGCAAATGTTGCTGCCGGAAGCGCCTTCCCGCAAGTACGACGTGAATGTGTTAGTGGACAACAGCCAGTTGAAAGGCACTCCGGTTGTGCTGGAACTGAACCCCACCTACAACAACCTATTCGGCCGGATCGAGCGAGAGGCCCATCTTGGAACGCTCTATACCGATTTCACCATGGTCCAGCCCGGCGCAATCCACAGGGCCAACGGTGGGTATCTAGTGCTCCAGGTGGAGGACGTGCTGAAAAACGCCTTCAGTTGGGACAGCCTTAAACGGGCGCTAACCAGCCACCAAATCGAAATGGAAGATATGGCCGACCGCCTAGGATTCGGAGGCGGCAGGAGCCTGCGGCCCCATCCCACGCCCTTGGATCTAAAGGTGGTTCTTCTTGGTCGGCCCCTCATCTACTACCTTCTGCATGCCTACGACCCAGACTTCTCCCAGTTATTCAAGATAAAGGCGGACTTCGATACCCAGATGGACGCCAGCCCAGACAACATCCAAGAGTTCCTCGGGCTTTTGAGTAATTTCTGCCGACAAGAGGGGCTCAAGCCTCTGGATAAAGGCGCGGCAGCCCGCACGGTAGAGCATGCCTCGCGGCTGGCCGAGGACCAAGAGAAGCTGTCCACCCATTTCGGGTCATTGGCCGACGTGCTGAAAGAGGCCGATTTCCTGGCTTCACAAGATAATGCTGAGAAAGTGACCCTGAGTCATATCGAAAAAGCCCTCGAAGAAAAGGTACACAGGTCCAACCTGATTCAGATGCGTATCCAAGAGATGATCGCCCAAGGCACCATTCTAGTAGACACCCAAGGGCAGGCATGTGGCCAGGTGAACGGTATATCGGTAATCAGCCTTGGAGACCATTATTTCGGGCGTCCCAGCCGAATTACCGCCACCGTGGGGCCAGGCGGGCAGGGAATCGTGGATATCGAGCGAGAAGTCGAATTGGGCGGTCCCGTACACAGCAAAGGCGTCTACATCATTGGCGGTTATCTCGCCCACAAGTACGCCAGGGACATGGTGCTTAGCATTGCCGCCCGTATCGTCTTCGAGCAGAGCTACAGCGGTGTGGAGGGAGATAGCGCCTCCAGCGCTGAATTGTTCGCCATCTTGTCAGAGCTTGCGGGTCTGCCCATTAACCAAGGAATCGCAGTGACCGGATCCGTAAACCAGCACGGGGAAGCCCAGCCCATTGGTGCCGTCAACGAAAAAATTGAGGGTTTCTTTGACATGTGCAAGGTCCTTGGGTTGACTAGAAACCAAGGCGTCATTATTCCAAAAGGGAACGTCCGGCACCTTATGCTCAGGAAGGATGTGGTCGAGGCGGTTTCCGCCGCCAAGTTCCATATCTGGGCCATTGCCAACGTTGATGAAGGGATGGAAATCCTGACCGGCACTCCGGCAGGAGTGGCGAGGCTGGACGGCACCTTTCCCGAACATACTGTGAATCATCTGGTCCAGAATCGGTTGTGGGAGTTCACCGAACAAATGAAGAATATCCCCGAAGTTGCCGCCACCCTTCCCAGGTTCGCGCCACGTCCAAAGGAAGTGCCTGAGGGAATACCGGAGGACGACAAGTATGTCGAGGCAAATTTCACGGAGTAGCCATGGGGCTAAAAAACGTTCACCAACGCCATCGACGGCATGGAGATGTGGGCCAGGCCCGCGATGAGACGGTGGAGCAGATAAAACAAATTCACCGATACCGGGAGGTGCACCAATGCCTGAGATTTTGATTGGCGAAGTAAATCACTATTTTTCCAAGCTGGGCGTGGCCGGGCTCGATATACGAGAGCCATTGCGGATTGGAGACCACATTCATATCCTGGGCCACACCACCGACTTTGAAGAATCCGTGGTATCCATGCAGATTGAACACCGGAACATCGACCACGCTGAGCCGGGAGATAATGTGGCCATAACGGTTCCCGAGAAGGTCAGGGTCGGCGACAAGATATTCCTCAAGGTCTACGGAAGGCCGGTATACGCAGAAGAGGATATCCTGCAGCCGGTCATGGCATGATGCCTCTATCTGCCTTAAATATCTCTCGACAGGCACGTTAACTACGCCCCGACATCAATGCCGGGGGCGTACGGGATACCGCAACGGGCTTAGGTCGTCCACCTGTGGGCAGCCGTCACTACTGGTTGACCCCGCCAATCTCAGCGAGTCCGGCGGGGCACTGAAGACCGGGGTTTCCGGTTCAGAAGACGACGGGCTCTTCTTCGTAAAACGGCTCCACGCGAAGTTGCATGGTCACCAGGTCGTGATACTTGCCCCAGATGTCTTTGACGATATTTGGAATAATGGCCACTGGGACGAAGCCTAACGTTCGGGCTGTGTGCTTGGCCGTCTCTTCGGTATCGGACGCCAATTCAAACATCAGCCGTTCCAGGCCTTCTTCCTCAGCGATTTCGATTAGCATGTTCAACATTCGTCGGCCTAGACCCTGCCTCCGGTAGTCTGGGTCGACGACGATACGAACCTCGCCGATGTGACGGCGAGACCCCGCCCGACTGAAATGCAGGCTTCCGTCGGCGATAATCTTTCCTTCCTTGACGGCAAGGATAGGGAGCACTCTCTGATAGTCCAGGTTCTGGACCCACTGAGCAATCACGGTCGAAGATATGACGTTCTCCTTAAGGCTGTACCGGTCCTCTTCGGGAATCCTTCGAAAGAAATCCAGCAGCCCTTCCTTGTCCGTGGGCAACATCGGGCGCAGTTCAATTTCGTCCCCTAGCTCGGTCTTGAACATCGTCGGATGCGCCGCCACCGGATATGATTTCACTACCATTTCAGCACCTTCTCCTTAACATCTGGTTATTTAAGGCTCCAGGCCAGAGAAAAAATTCAGTACTTCCACCAGCCTCTGAACTGAAGCCGACTAGCCGTCATACCGGAATAGCGTCCAGAACCAACTTCCATCTATAGCGCGTTTAAGTCGGTCTCCTCTTTGATTAGTCGCTTCTCCATTAAAATCAAGTCGTGGTCAACCCCGCAATAATCGCGAACATGGTCCGGCAAGACCGCTACAGGCACGAATCCCAAGACTTCGGCCGTGTGCTTGGCCGCTTCTTCGGCATCTAAGACCAGTTCGAACATGAGCTTTTCCAAGCCCTTGTCTAGGGCAATCTCGACCAGTTTGTGCAGCAGCCCGCGGCCCACGCCACGGTCGCGGTACTCCGGGTCGACCACAATTCTGACCTCGCCGATATGGCGGCGGGATCCGCCCCGACGGTGGTGAAGGGTGCCGTTGCCGATAATCTTGCTGTCCTTTAAGGCGAGCAGAGGCAAGGCCCGGCTATAGTCCAAAGTTTCGGCCCATCGTTCGATTACCTTGGACGACGCGACATCTTCCTTTAAGAAGTACCGGTCTTCAACCGGGACTCTCCGGAAAAACTCCAACAATTCGTCTCTGTCGTAACTCAGCATGGGCCGAATGGTAATCTGCTCCGCTCCGTCAATCAGGTAGATTGCGGGGTATCCGGGGATTGAATGTACTGTGGTAGTCGTAGTCATAAGATTTCTCCTTCTTATTTTTCACTTCAGCCGCACCGTTCTCATCAAGGCGGTTGCCCGTGGCCAATGAACTGTGGACACGTGGACCAGAGGCGATTCGAAGGCGGACCTAATATCAAAACCGCCGTCATAGCACGGCGGTTTTGAACACGTTGAAAGAGAGGCTAAGGGTTCCTGTGGAAAAACCTGGCATCATCTTTTCTCGCAGCCTCAAGGCAAGAACAAAGGCAGAACTGGCGGCCATGTCCCGCCCTGAGCGTCGTCACTGGAATCCGCTCAAGGCAAATCACCGCTTAAATACCAGTCCTGCCAGAGCGTGATTCCCGCGAGGAATATTGAGGCGGAGCGGGAATCATCACCCTTCAATACTTAGTATATGGGCCAATCGTGAAGAGCCCGTGAACTATTGACGCCACGCTGTGAACGTTGCATGACGGCGGAGATTGAATCCCAAGACCGAGGGAAAGGGCAAACAGCTTTTGGGTTAAATCGGCCCAACCCGCTTAATGACCTGATTGGTAATGGTCAACGCCGTCACGATTCCGAACGCTAGTCCACCCAGTAGTATCAGCCATTGGGCGACTCCCAGCGGAGTAAGGTCGAGGAAGGCTCCCACGGGGCTGTAGACCAGGACCAGTTGCAAGCCAAGGCTCACGGCCACTGCGCCGACCAACCAGCCGTTAGACAGGAGAGGGCTGCGCTCCTGGTACCGGATGACGCCCAAACGGAGGTATTCTTGAATCACAAAGGCGGTGAAGGTCATCGTCTGGGCTGTTTGCAGGTCATAGAAGTAGACACCAAGGAAAAAGCTGCCCAGGATGATTCCAGCCTTGACCACGCCGATGGAGAGGATCAGGGCGTACATCCCCCTGGTGATTACCCCGCCGTGCCTTGGAGGCTCCTGCATGATTCCCGGAGCTGCCGGGTCGATCCCTAGGGCCACCGCCGGGCCGCTGTCCGTGACCAGGTTGATCCAAAGAATCTGAACGGCGGTAATGGGGAGATAGCCGAACAGTGAAGCCACCAGCACCACCAAGACCTCGGCAAAGTTGCCGATGAGCAGGTAGTTGACGAACTTTTTGATGTTGGCGAAGATGCGCCGACCTTCCTCCACCGCCGCCAGAATGGTGGCGAAGTTGTCATCCATCAGCACCATGCCCGAGGCGTCCTTAGCCACTTCAGTCCCCCGGATCCCCATGGCGATGCCCACGTCGGCACCTTTGAGGGCGGGCGCGTCGTTCACCCCGTCGCCAGTCATCACCACCACGTGGCCCTGCTCCTGCAAGCTACGGAGGATGCGCAGCTTGTGGCGGGGCTCCGCGCGGGCGAAGATGCCGCACTCTCTCACGGCCCTGTCCAACTCCGCAGTGTCCATATTCTCCAAGTCACGGCCTTCTAGGCAGCCCCCTTCCAGCCCTACATCATGTGCCACGGCCAGTGCAGTGGCACGGTTGTCTCCAGTAATCATCACGATGCGTATGCCGGCGCTGTGGGCCACCTGCACGGCCGATGCCACTTCAGCTCTGGGCGGGTCGCTGATTCCCGCCAGTCCCAGGAAGACCAAGTCCTGCTCCAAGGGACTGTTTTCTTCCTGGGCCGGCGCTTGGTCCGGCCCGTTGGCGTTGGCCGCCCAGTCGTGGCTTGCGGGCAATTCCTTGTAGGCCAAGGCCAGCATGCGCAGGGCCTGGGCAGCCAGCTCCCCGTTCTTTGCGAGAAGGTCTTCCCGGCCATCGGGCGTGAGCGACACCACACCGCCATCCCGGCTGATTCCTGAGCAGCGTGGAACAAGCACCTCCGGAGCCCCCTTGGCAAATACGAAGGCCCGGCCATCCCTTTGCACCACCACACTCATCATCTTCCGCTCGGAGTTGAAGGGAATCTCATGCACCCTGGAGTAGGTGCCCAGATCCACTCCGGCAGCGATAGCGCCCTCCAAAAGAGCGGTCTCTGTAGGGTCTCCGCGCAAGCCATTCACGGAATCATAGGTGGCGTTATTGCACAGGCCAGACGCCAGCAGAGCCAGATTTTCGCTCTGGTCTACCGGGCTCCCGTTTTCGTCTAAGAACCTGCTTTCTCCGGATATGCTGGCGATAGATTCAACGCGACCGTCCGCTTGGTCCAACAGCCGGAGGCTCATACGACCTTCGGTGATGGTGCCTGTTTTGTCGGTACAGATCACGTCGGCGCCGCCCACAATCTCAACAAATGGCAAAGAGCGTACCAACGCGTGGCGGTCCAGCATCCGCCTGGTGCCAAATGCCAAGGCCAGGGTCAACACTACGGGAAGACCTTCGGGAATAGCGGCCACGGCTAGGGCTACCGCAGAAACGAATGTTTCCAGCAGAGTGAAGCCGCTGACGGCGACCTGTAGCACAACGATGACTGCGATCAGCAGCGCAATCATCGTTGTGATGCGCTTGCCCAAGGTGTCGATCTCCAACTGAAAGGCGGTGGGACGTACTTCCACGCTTTGTATCTCTGCGGCAATCTTGCCCACTTCAGTGGCCATGCCGGTGGCCGTGACCACGAACTTGGCGCGGCCTCTCAGGACTACGGTGCTCATGTAGACCATGTTGGAACGTTCCGCCAGGTTGGTGGTCAAGTCCAGCAGGCCCAGTTGTTTGGCCGTCGGCAGGCTTTCGCCAGTCAGGCCAGACTCGTCCACCCGCAGGTCGTAGGCCTCGATCAACCGGCCATCCGCCGCCACCCGGTCCCCTTCCTCCAGCAGAACCACATCACCCGGAGTCAGGGCTGAGGTATCCCCGGTGACGACACGGCCATCGCGCAGGTAAGTAGCAATGGGGGCGGAAAGTCTCTTTAGGGCCTCGATTCCACGCTGTGCCCGATAATTCTGAACGAATCCCAATGCCCCGTTGAAGACCACGATAAGCAGAATCAGAGTGGCATCGACGTATTGGCCGGATTCGCCGTCCACCGCTCCCACGGCGAACAGCAAGATAGCTGCGGCGAGTAGAATCAGCACCAGAAAGCTACGGAACTCACGGAGAAGAAGTGTTAACGGAGCGACTGGAGGCGTTTCTATCAAACGATTGGGGCCGTACACCTCCAACCGCCTGGCGGCCTCTACCGTCGACAGACCCGTTTGGGCCGTCTCGGGATTGAAGAGAATGTGGCCCATTGGGCGGGCATGCCACGGAAGGTCTGTGCCGGTTGTCATCAGGCGTGTCTCCGTCTTGTACGTGGGTCCATCTAGCGGGGAGGTCGTTAGGCTAATCTTGTTGGACGTAAACGAATGATGGCGTCCTTCAGGTCGATGGGCACCGCCGGTAGGACGATGTTCAAACCGAATCAGCGACGCCTTTAAGCAACGCCCCAACTAGGTAAGCCAACCCGGCCGCAACGCCCCCAATCGCTAATACTTCTAATCCAGCCCAATACCAGACCTGCTCTACGAAAAAACTCTTCAACCCACCGATAGTAAAGAAAACCAATCCAGCGACGGCGATGCTCCAGAAAAACGGTTGCGGCAAGTCCCCTGGCGCATAGGCCTGATAGATGAATGGCAAAAGCGGCATAAGACCAGCAACCATGAACCCCAGATAGGTGGCTAGACCGGCTCTGGAAGGCGGCACTTCTATTGCCGGGAATCCGTGCTCTTCCTGGAGCATTACCGCCACCCAACGGTCTTGGTCGGAAGTGATAACCTCAACCACTCTTTCAAGGTCATCGCCGGCGAAGCCTTTGTTGGCAAATATCTGGCGAATCTCCTCCTTCTCGCCTTCTGGCACATTCCGCACATGGTGTTCTTCCTCCAGCCGCGTGCTCCTCCGCTGTTGTTGCTCGGCCCGCGAACCGAGGAAGTTGCCAATCCCCATACTGAAACCGTCGGCAACTAGGTTCGCTACGCCCAGGATGATGAGCACGCTAGCCGCCAGGCCCGCCCCAGATACACTGGACACGACCGCGAATGTCGTTACCGTGCCGTCGATGGCACCGAATATGAAGTCCCGAAGGTAGCTAGCAGACGGCCCGGCGGCTAGCCGGGCCTGTACCGCTTCTTTGGTGTGATTAGCTACCAATTCCGCTAGATGCTCGTCCGGTAGATGAGCCATCTCTTCCTCGATTCCATCTAATTCGAGATATCGCCGTGCTCAACCATGCTTCCGCAGGTCTACCGTCAGCGGTTAGACCCACTATCTAGGGGGCCATTATGCAAGGGGGACACCAGGTAGGTCGGGCTTAACTGGAGCGGACGGTCATTACGGGTTAAGGGTAGATGCCCCGGTCGCGGGTGGTCTCAACCACGCGTCGCACCGCCAAGGTAAGGGCCGCAGCCCTCATGGTAATACCGGCCTGCTGGGCAGCATCCAGCACTTGGGCGAAGCTCCGCTTCATCAGCTTGTCCAACTTGGAGTCAACCTCCTCCAATTCCAGGAAGTACCGCTGCCGGTCCTGCACCCACTCCAAGTAAGAAACGACCACACCGCCAGCGTTGGCCAGGATGTCTGGGACGACAAAAATATCCCTTTCTTGAAAAATCATGTCCGCTTCCGGCGTGGTTGGTCCGTTGGCACCCTCGACCACCAACCTGGCCTGAACCAGATGGGCGTTGCGACCGGTAAGTTGGCTTTCCATGGCCGCCGGAATCAGGACTTCGCAGGGTAGTGTCAGCAATTCATCGTTGGTCAATGGCTCCCCTTCCCCGTACTCCACCAATCGGCCGCCCGACCCTTTGAATTCGCCCATTTTTTCTGGGTCCAGTCCGCCCGGGTTGTATACGCCTCCAGAAGAGTCGGAAGCCGCCACGATACGGCAGCCGGCTTCACCCAACAGTCTGGCGGCGTGGGAGCCGACGTTCCCATAGCCTTGGACCACGACACGAGCGCCCTCCACCGGTATTCGCAGGTGCTCCATGGCTTTGAGGGCGGCTATCATCACGCCGCGCCCCGTTGCCTCGACCCTCCCAACCGTGCCGCCCAGGCTCAATGGCTTACCGGTGACGACCTCGGGCGACAGGTGCCCCCGGTGCATGCTGATGGTGTCCAATATCCAGGCCATTATCCTGGCGTCGGTGTTAACGTCCGGAGCGGGTATATCCCGGTCGGCCCCAATCAAGATGGAAATCTCCGAGGCGTAACGACGAGTCAAGTGCTCCAACTCCCGTTCCGACAACTCCTTGGGCTGGCAGGCCACTCCGCCTTTGGCACCGCCGAAGGGGATATCCATCAGGGCGCATTTCCAGGTCATCCACATCGCCAGGGCCCTAATCTCATCCAGTTCAACCCAGGGGTGATAGCGGATTCCGCCCTTTCCCGGGCCGCGGGCCATGTTGTGCTGGACCCGGTAACCCTCAAAGACCCGGATATATCCATCGTCCATCTTGACCGGGAAGCGCACCGTAAGTTCTGCCTTGCATGATTCGAGTATCTCGCGCATGCCTCTGTCCAGGCCCAGAGCGTCTTCGGCAACCCGTAGTTGTTCGACCGCCACCTGGTACAGGGATCCGGTCTCTGGCCGCTCAAGTACGGCACCGCTTTGTTCACCATCCATGTCATTCGCCTCCGCATCTGAATACCGGCCCAACCGGATAGTGTCGGCAGGCTCTGCGCCAACCGATAGGGCACTGCGACAAAGTGTTGATAAATGCCGACCCGTCCACCGCCAAGTCTTTCCAGAAATGGTGAGAAGCTTGGTCAGCGTGGGGAATGGCATTAGCCCAACTACCAGTATTTGCGGGGGCAGTGCAAACAGCGTGATAAATCGCTCCGGAGTCGTGCAGATTGCATGGAGACGGGCACGCCCGTGACACCCACGGTCTACCGGGCCGGAAGCAACTTGCCTTAAATCTTCACGGTTCCGTTACGTCCGGCCCGCCGGTCTTCACGGCCAAGGTGCATCGGAAGGGTAATCTGACCGTAATGCCGACATGGCCGCCTAGCAATCAAGGAGGAACCGCAATGCAATACGCTGAAATGAAGCGAATAGAAAAAGGCCTAGTCTTCAAGACCGTTGGTGGCGTCATGGTGAGGACCACTGGAGTCACTACATACATTCCCTCTCACGAGAAATACGCCCATGAAGTGGAAGTCATAGAAGGGGAAGGCGAGGGATACCGGTACCTGCACAATCTGGACAAAGCCGAACTGATGACCGGATACGCCGCAGCTGCCTAAGACAGGTCAGGAGAAATCCGAGACTCGCCGCCCGGGTTTGCGCTCGTTCGGTCGGATGTTATGCCGGGAATTTTCCGCTGCGTACGCTATGTTTCAGCCCAACTCCGTTAAATCGAACGGGAAAGTAACTGGAGGTTGTCGCGGGGTAGAGGGGACGTCAATTCTAAGGGCTTTTCGCTGACCAGACTACGGCCATCTGGCCCTAGGGCTTGGGATTACCAAAGTGATAACTTTTATAGTGAACCGATTCACAAATGGACAGAAAGAGATGGTTCAAATAGCTTCTTCCGGCGGTTAGCTCCCAAGAGGTTGCCTCACCTAGGAAGAGGCTTTTCTGTGCGAACCGGCAACGTACCAAGTACTCGAATAATATTTAATTCCAAGTTGATTGCTTTGGACCTAAGCGGCAGGGAAATGGAAATCTGCCACGCCAAGAGCATTCTTTTTAATGATTAATGGGGTTGATAGCCTTTAGTCGGCTATCCAGGTCAAGGAAGGTTTCGCCACTGGTAACCCGGCGCTTCGCCCAATGATTCAGATGTGGGCGGGCAGGAGGTGACTCATATAAATTATCAAAGTGAGTTCAACGGCTAGAGTGCAATCCAGTGGTAGGAGGAACCTTGAAATGTGGTTACAAAACATCAAGAAAGTTTGGCTTTTAGTAGTCGCTCTTTTAGCGCTACTCATACTAATGGCATGCGGTGGGGACGTTACGCAAGAGGATTTAGATACCGTCAACGCCCAGCTCACCGCTAGCGAACAAGTGGCGGTCCAACTGAGGGCCCAATTGGCGTCTACTGTCCCTGTCAACGTGGTACAGGCAGGTCAGCTTGCACCAGCCCCGCCAGGCGCGCAACCGACTGGATGGGAGACCGAAGAGTCTATTAGGGGAGGTCTGGAATTACTGGCCACCTTTGACTCTAGCGGCCCTGATGCTTGGGACGTGGTAGCCAGCCCCATGGTGTATTTCACCAGTGAGGGCGCAAGCGAAGCCGCCAGCCCAATGCAAAACAAGCTTCCGGGCGTGCAGGTTATCGATGCCTACACCAAGGAAGTTGTTGGGTCGGCCCTGTATGACCTGGGATATGCAGAATACCGGGATACTGCCCATGGTGTGGGCACTTCGCCGGACGGTAAGTGGATTTATACCCACTACACCGTCGGTCCTGGCAGAGAAGTTGGGGATGCCCACCTTTTAATCATTAACGCCAGGACGCTGAAAGTTGACACCATCCTGCACACGACGAACCCTCGTACCGGCAATCGCCGTTTTCACCACATGGCGGGATTCACGGACTGGATGGGACGGGATCGCGTGTTGATTAACAACGGGTCCGGAGCAACCGGCGGCCCGCACTTCATCCTGGACCCCAACGACAACCATCGAGTTGTGAAGTCAATCACTTATGACGACCTTGGCGGCCCCATGGGACACGCCTATTCAACGGTTGGTCCCGAGGGTAGATTCCTGTACGTCGCCATGGGCGCGAACTGGATTCAGGAATCTCCATTCACATCCGCCGGAATCTGGAAGGTCAACCTTGAGACCGACGACGTTGTCCTTATCGAAGAGGTTGGTAACCATCCCATCGGCATGGCCCACACGGCCGACGGTAAGTTTACCTATATTGCCGACGGAACCGGCAGCAAGGTTTACAAAATCGACAACGAGACCGATGAGGTGGTGGGCCACACCAGCGCTGGCGTGGCGGGGCCTTATGGTCTAGCCCTGAACTGGGACGAGACGCTGCTATACACCATTGGTAAGGGCGAGGGCAGCCACAACCTAGGCGGCGTAGTTGGTGTCGTAGACACGAGGACTTTCGCGCAGTCGCGTTCCTTGCTGATTCAGATGCCAATCTGGCTTGGCGGTTCGGCTGCTAGCATCGACCATGCGATCCTACACCCGGACCCCGACGTAAACGAGCTCTGGATAAGCAACATGAAGGGCTGGGAAACAATCGTCTTAGACCTCAACACACACAAGACTGAGGCTTACATCCCTAGCCCCAACGGTGGGGATACCCACAACGGTGCGTTTGTCGAATACGACTCGAATTGGAACGGTGAACTCCTCTCAGACATGGGCGGACCGCACCGGAAAATGTACGAGACCAAACTCCAGATTATCAACGGAGGCTAATCGCAAAAAGACCTGCCTCACAAACGCACGGAAGAGCCTCCCTACCTTTCGAGGCAGGGAGGCTAATTAACTCGGGAATAGCTCAGATTTGAAGGTGAGACTCGATTGAAAGAATCTCATCTGATTGGTAAAAACTGTCGCCTCATTGGAATACAACCACAGTCTAATCCGGCTTAGGAGGACACCGTGGCAGAACAACCAACAGGAGATGGGACACTGCCTGAGGACAAGAGTGCTGAGGATGGCCGCCGCGAGAATCTTCGAAAATGGCAGTTAAGTCGGCGGCGCCTATTAAAAATTATGGGCGCCGCTGGCTTGGCTGCGGTTGCCACGCCCATGGTGCCCGGTGCTATTTCCAAAATCCTCGGTGCCTCTGACGAGGTTCCCGCCGAGGCGGTGGATAAGAAGCCGGGCCGGCTTCGCCGCTGGGCCATGGTGATTGACCTCAGGCGCTGCGACGGTTGCCAGAGCATCGGCAAGCCGCCCCAGTGCACCCTTGGTTGCATCGAAGGGCACTTTGCCCCCGAACCGATGCAGTGGATACAGGTGTTTGAATACGACCTGCCCGGCGGCGGCACCCAGTTCATTCCAGTGCCTTGCCAGTCGTGCCAAAACCCGCCTTGCGTCAACGTCTGTCCCGTCGGTGCCACATGGTCTACGCCAGAAGGGCCTGTTCTGATTGACCAGGACCGGTGTATTGGGTGCCGGATGTGCATGGCCGCTTGTCCCTACGACCGGCGTTTCTTTACTTGGGCTACCCCGCCCATTCCTCCCGAGGCCCTGTTGGCCGATTACCATCCTGAGCGCCAATTTCCTCTACAGAAGGGCGTCACCAGCAAGTGCGACTTCTGCCCCGACATTGCCCGAGGCGGCAGGCTTCCCTACTGCGCCCAGGGCTGTCCAAATTCCGCGATTTACTATGGCGACTTTGAGGAGGACATGGCCACCAACGGCGAGGAGGTGGTTGAACTCTCCAAGTTTCTCTCCGAGAACCAGGCCTATCGATTGAAGGAGGAACTGAACACAAAGCCAAGGGTGTATTACATTCCAGGCCATGGCCAAGAACTGGGCAGAGACCCATACGACGAAGGAAGAATGCCCACCGAGTGGCCTTGGGAGAAGAAGATTAAGGGAGCTAAGACATGGAACCGGTCGAACCGTTAGAGGAATACCAACAACGGTTGGAAGACAAGGTACTTTCCCCACTTACCCGAGCAGGTCCCCGGTACTACCTAATTGTAGGGCTGCTGCTATTGGTAATTGCCTGGGGTCTATATGCCTACGTTACTCAGTACCGGGAAGGGCTGTACGTAACTGGCATGCGCGACCGGATTCTTTGGGGCCTGTACGTCAGCCTGTTTATTTTCTTCATCGGCATCAGCCAGGCCGGCACTCTAATCTCGGCTATTCTGCGGCTTTCCAAGGCGCAGTGGCGCGTTCCGATTACCCGCATGGCGGAACTCATCACGGTGGCGGCCCTCTTGCTTGGTGCTCTCTTGCCGGTTATCGACCAAGGGCGTCCGGACCGGGTCCATTTCCTGCTCCTTTACGGTCGTTGGCAGTCACCCATCATCTGGGACATTTTCGCCATCTCTACGTATACGATTGGCAGTCTCATATACCTGTACTTGCCCCTGATTCCGGACCTCGCACTGGCAAGGGACAAGATTGGACACCTGGTTTCTCCTCCCAAGAGATGGTTCTTCCGGACCTTTTCCCTTGATTGGAGGGGCACGGCGCGCCAAAAGCGCTACCTGATTATCGCTCTGGGAATAATGATGGTCCTCATGATTCCCGTGGCGGTCTCGGCACACACAGTGGTCTCATTAATTTTCGCCACGACGTTGAGGGAGCCCTGGGACAACCCCATGTTTGGTGCCTACTTTGTGGCCGGAGCCATCTACTCCGGCACCGCGACCATTGTCATCGTCATGGCAGTGGTCCGTAAGGCCTACGGGCTAGAGGAGTACATCACCCGCCAGCACTTTATCAACTTGGGCTACCTGTTGGGCTGCCTAGTCCTCGTCATGATGTATTTCAATGTTCTGGAATTCGTCACCAACGGATACAAACTGGCAGGTGAAGGAGAGATGCACTTCCAGCAACTCTTCACCGGAACGTTGGCTCCTTACTACTGGTCCTACGCCCTGGGCGGCATGTTGATACCTGGATTAATCATCCTTTTTCCCTGGACCCGAAACATCGCCGGAGTAATCACGGCCTCGGTACTTGTGAACGTCGGGATGTGGATTGAGCGGTACTTCATCGTAGTGGGCGGCATGCGGGTCCCCATCATGCCTTATGAGCCAGCATCCTATTTCCCGACTTGGGTGGAGTGGTCCATCATGGCAGCCGCCTTTGCTGCCTTCACCCTAATCATCGTTCTGGCCATGAGACTGCTTCCAATCATCTCCATCTGGGAGGTGTCGGAGCAATACGGAGAGGAAAAGATAATCTCCCGGAGAGAAGCCATCGGTACGGCAGTTTCCCAGTCCGTTCATCCAGAATACGCGCCGACTTTCCGCCGGGCGCAAACGACGGAGGAAAGTCAGTCATGAGAGTCTGGACTTTTTGGCCGCTCTCCTTGGTAGCCATCCTGATGTGGCTTCTCTCGGTGAGTTTGACCCAAGCACAGAGCCCGGCAGGCACAGAGCTGGAGCTAATCCTTCCGGATGAGAGCGCCGTGGGCCAAGAGACGGAACTGAGAGCCCACCTTGTCAACTCATTGGGAGGCGCTGTGGTAGGAGCGGAGGTGACATTCCTACGGGAAGCGGTATTCATGAACACCGGCAACGATCTTATCTTGGGAACGGCTGTCACCGACGAAACAGGAGTTGCTGTTCTTGTATTTATCCCCCGCAGCGAGGGTGAGATGTTGATAACGGCAGAGTTCTACGGGGACTCCCAATATGGTGCCGCGTTCGCCACCGGAGTGGTTCCAATCGCCACCGGACCAGCTCTATATGTGGAAGAAGAAAGGTTCAGGGTTCCAGGCATCAATGTTTCTCTGTTCGCCGCTGTTCTCGGTGGCGTGTGGTCCCTGTTCTTTGTGGTGTTGGTCTTAATCTGGCTCATATCCAGGGAGGGAGAAATCCCCAACCCTATGGCAGGGGTCGAAAGTGACTAGACAGGCTGTTCCCTTGGTTGGTATCGCGTTGCTGCTGATGATGGCATTCGCCCTCATCGTGGCAATCATGCTGCGCCCGTGGGCCAGCCCGGACAATAGCTCGAACACACATTTGAACCTAACAGATGTCCCGTACAGCAACTACACTCGCAGTCCCCAATCCCTGGTCTCGCCCGAGGGGTTTGCGCCAATTGGCGTCTGGCGTGCGCCGCGCTGCGGTGGGGAAACGTCAAGTGTGTCCGACCCCCAAAGTATTACCCTCATCCAGGATCTGCTGTCGGGACTGGCCGGGGACACTGATAGCTCGTCATGTGACGACCCGGCCCTCACCGAGTGGGTGGTGCACGGATGCGCCAATTGTCACGGCTTGAAGGGCCTTGGAGGTGTGGCGGGATCCAATGTTCTCGCGGCAACCCTGGACGATATTCTGGACAACGTGCGGTTTGGACCAACCGGGATGCCTGCCTTTGACGCTCTGGACCTGACCGATGAACACATAGCTCTACTTGCCGATTACGTAGAGGAGATGAGAGTCGCGAATCCCGAGTCAGTCCCAAAGCCCACGATAGCGCCCGTACCGACAGCCACGCCTGAACCCCAGGTGCCGGTTGCTACACCTTCTCCAACTCCAGCGGACTCTTCGGGCAGTGACCTCCTAACTCAGGGGAAACTACTCTACGAGGTTACGTCGGGAACCGAGGGATGCGCTTACTGCCATGGGCTGGATGGAAGAGGCGTGGGAACCTCTGGGGAGACCGCGCCTGATATCAGGGGGACCTCAATATCCCAGACCCGCCAGGCCATCCGGGGTACGTTGGAAATGAAGGACATCAAACTTAGTAAAGAAGAGCTCGCGGCGGTTGCCGCATATCTGCAATTTCTCTACGAACAGCCGTGATTCTCTCCGAGGAGTAATGATATGAATACCTTGAAAATTACGAGGGCATTAATCCAGAAAAACCTGGTCCGGCTGGTCGGTAGTGCTTTACTCGGAGCAACGGTCATCGTGGCTGTGGCTTGCGGAGGGGACGCCGCACCCTCTACTGCTGCTCCCACAGCCACCACACTTCCTGCCGCTGCGCCCACGGCCACTGCAGTTCCATCGCCTACTGAGACTGTAGCGGTTGCGCCCACCGACACTCCTGAAGTGATACCAAGCACACCACCGTCACTGCCAGACTCCACAGACCAGACTCTCTTGGCGGAAGGCAAGTTGATCTTCGAGAAGACTGCGGGAGGAGTCGGCTGCGCTTTTTGTCACGGTATGGACGGCAAGGGGGACGGGCCCGCTGGTTTGGGAGCGCCTGCTAACCGGGGCTCCACCAGAGCCAGGTTCGAGTGGGCTTTAGGCGGAGGCGAGACCGGTGCCATGGTATTTATTCAGCTCAACAGAGCAGAGAAAGACGCAGTGATGGCGTATCTGGATTTTCTCGGCGAACAGCCGTAACCGCTTGGCGGACGGGAGAAAACGATGAGCCTTTCAAAGAGATTCTGGCGATGTTTCCTGGCTGGTATATACCCGGTGATGCTGGTCTTTGTTGCTTGTTCCGAGCCAGCGCCAAACACGGTGGAGATTGCCCCTGCCGACAACCTGGACTACCCCAAGTCTGAATCCACCGTTGCGCCTGCTGTGTCCTTGACCTTCAACGTCGAGATCTCGGACGACGGCATCAATCCTTCCTCAATCTTCATTCCTGTTGGACGAAGGGTGCAGATAGTGCTGCGAAATCGAGGTTCGACAGAACACCACTATAGAATTCAGGGGCTGGTTCCTTCGGACCTTCTGTGGCTTTCCAGGCCCAGCGACCGCGAAGAAGGTTTCACAGATGAAGAACATGAGAGCCACCACGATAAAGATTTTGTACCCTACCGGGCCAGATCCAAATCTGGTATATGGCCTCTAGGCGAGGAGGTTCACGCGTATGCGGAAAGTGGTGGAGTCGACATAGTCCTCTTTACCCCAACCAGTTCGGGAAGGTTTCTGGTCGATTGCCCGCTCCACCACAAAGTGGCTGGGATGGTGGACGTTTTTTAGAAGCGTGACCCGGCTTGTTCAAGCGCTTACGGGCTACGCTATGGACTAATGCGAAACGGCGGGTAGCGGTCAGTTGCCAGGAGGCAGTTTAAGCCATGAGGAAGCTAGTCATTGGAGCGTTGGTGTCATTGATAGGCCTGGCCTTGATAGTACAGCTGGTACCCTATGGGCGGGACCACACGAACCCCCTTGTGACAGCGGAGCCCACTTGGGACAGTCCGGTTACGAGGCAGCTGGCAGTTCGTGCCTGCTACGCCTGTCACAGCAATCAGACGGTGTGGCCCTGGTACTCCAACATTGCCCCGGTCTCCTGGCTGGTGCAATCGGATGTGGATGGAGGCCGCCATTCCCTTAACTTCTCTGAGTGGAACCGTCCTCAAGAAGAACCAGGTGAAGCAGCAGAGAAAGTGGCGGAGGGAGAAATGCCACCATGGTTTTACACCATCCTGCGCCCATCGTCCGGCCTGTCTGATGCCGAACGGCGAGACCTTATAGCAGGGCTAGAGGTCACCCTTGGAAAAGGCGAAGGAACGCAGGGCGAACGAGACCACGAAAAAAGAGAAGACTATGACTGAGTAGAGTCACCTGAATACTGTGTCTATACGTGGTATCACGTGTTACCTCGTTCGCTATTTAAGCCTGACAATGGACGTTTTTAGAAGCACAACCCCGCTCGTTCAGGCGCATACCGGCTATCCTATCGCCAAACGCTCCAATCAAGTACGGTTTCATCAACATAAGAACAATTATCTTGATTTAGGCACGAAAAGAGAAAATGGTGCCCCAGGTGGGATTCGAACCCACGACCCGCTGCTTAGAAGGTTCCCAGGAGACAAGCTACTAATCGCTCACTAACTGAC
>JABMNL010000021.1 GCA_013204585.1 SAR202 cluster bacterium
ACGAGGTCAGGCCCCACAGCTCGCTGAAAGGCAAAACGCCGAAGGAGTTCATTGAAGCAGTAGCCGGACTCTACTATCCAACGATACTAACTTCGGGGGTAAGGTCAGAGTGGCCAGCCATTCTTGCCCTTTCTGCAGCTTTTCGATCAACGTTCTTACTGATTCTTTTCGCGATTTTTGACGATCAGTTTTAGTTGTCATATATGTTTAAGAACCTTTATAAGTAATTAACCCGGCACTCTGGCACTCTAGGAGTAACTGGGCCCAGGTTTAGGCGTGCCGGGTGGCGTGCCGGATGAAAAACCTACCCGGCACTCTGGCACGCCCTTCGTCCGTTCGTCACCCGGCACAATTTCTTTCACCCGGCACTGCCCGGCACCACTCGGCACTACCATCCGGCACGCCTGGAGGGGTTCATTCCCAGGCGTAAATAAAGAAATCGTGCCACAGTGCCAGTTGGATCACGGGAAAGTTCATGGAAGGTCCGCACTTTCGTATTCCATCTCGGGATTTAATGCGAAGGACCAACCCTTTTTGGTATTGGTCCGCGGACGGTCGATCTTGAAATAGACGCTCAATGCTTCTTTCATGTGCCCAAGTTGGATTCCAAGCGCCAAATGATTCTTGACCTTCCACTTAAATCCATTGGTGTAGGCGACCGCATCCAGCTCTCTGAACAAGTCTTCAGTGGTGATGTCCCGACCGTCGTTGGGCACTGGATAGGGGTCATGCATCGGCCCCTCTTGAAACATAATGTGCTGCCGTACCCATAGGTCCAGCACGGCGTAGAGATCGCTTTCCTCGGTCGCGAATATGTGTTGGCTGGTGTTGAGTCCGCTAAGAATCCGGCGGACATCCTCAGAATGGTCCAAAGCTACACCGATCCGGGTAGCGATATTAGCGAAGTCGGCCAGCCGGAGGTCTGTGTTGGTTACCTTATGGTCCGTGGTAGCCACGACTCGGTTCAACATCACTGCGTATTCGGACATAAGTTTGTCCCGGTCTTCATCCACCTGGCGGAGCAAGACATTTTCGGGAATCGCGTCCTTGATGGGATCCAGACGGAAGGTGAGGATACGCGACGCCACGTCATCTCGCCGAAAGCGCGGGGTCCGAGCGGTGAAGGCCAGAAAGCACTCGGGCCGATAGGTGGCCATCTCGTTGGTGGTGTGCAGCACCCTCTTATTGATCTTCATTCCAGTGGCGACTCTGGCGATAGCGTCCTCTAACCACGGAATCCATTGGTCCACATTGTCAAAAGCGCAAAACGGGCTGTGGGTGATTGAAACATAAAAATTGTCCTCCCCGTCGCGAGTGATACCTTCGACCTCAAAACTCGGTCCATATAGCATCCGGCCGATTTGACGGAACACCGATGTTTTCCCTGAGCCCCGATCCCCAAGAGTCACCGCCACCGGCTTTGTGGGTTGGATGGACTTGAAGGCGATGGAAAGCAACCAAATCAATAACAGAAGTTGCTGGTCCGCCACCGAAGGGGCTTTATCCTCACTCGCTCCGAAGTTCACCGCACGAATCATTCTCTCGCCGAGCAATGTCCCGCCCGATTCGCTTTCATGCTTCCAATCGGGCAGGTAATTCCACGGTTCGCTGCTATGTGTGGGGGTGAACAGGACGCCGTGTGTCCCGTTGTCCACCTCTTCAATCAAGTGGCCGTCGAGCTTCAACATCCGCCCGTTGCCCAAATCCAGGAACATCAAGTTGGATTCGGGGTCATAATGGGAAAAGCTAGATACCGAGGCCTTTTCTCCGTGTACGTGGGTCTCGGCCTTCATCTCGGCCACCAGGTAGTTGAAGAACGCCTCGGTGGAGTTGATGCTATAGACCCGGTTTAACAGCAGGACCATCTCTAGGCTGTCTAATTCGAAAACCGTCTTAGTGTCGCCCCGGAAGTAGTAAGGTCGACCGTCGGCCAACAAGAACCGGCCATCGGCTTTCAAGCCTTGGTTAATGAAGCGAGTGGCGGTATCCCGATGTTTGTTTTCCCGGCTGGCCCAATAGGTCCCGTCTGCCGAAGTTTCCAAGGGTATCCCAGAGTTTCCAGGTGCGATTCCACCTGGGTGATAAGGGTTGTCCGGGCCGTATACGACAACGTTCCTAGCTAACTGTTCCAATTGATCAAAGTCACCGCCGGCATCAAGCCAATCGCTCACATCGCCTTTGGGAGGCAGGTCGGGAAGCTCCAGGACCCTGACTGTGATGCCGTGGCGACTCAAACTCTCGGCCACCATAAGGGCGTGTTTTTGCCCTTTGTAGCTCTCAGCGGGTTTGTTGACGTTTGGAGGGTCTAGGTCGGGAATAACCACCACGGAGCGACCGTTGAAGAACTCATGGAATTCATCTCGCCACTTCATTGCACCCATGGGGCTGGTGGTGGCCACCGCTCCGATGGACTGCAGACCGTTAACGTCCTTCTCGCCTTCAACGACATAGACGGTGGTAGCGGGATCGGCTGCAATGAGTTCCGGCAGTTTGTAGAGGATTCTGCGGACGCCCGACATGTTCCATTGCCACAGGCCATCGTCGCCTATGTGCCGCTGGCGGAACGACTTTGGGTTGGCGAGACGGACCGCCTGAAACAGCGTTTTCCCGTCTTCATCCATATAGTCGTAACAGATCTCGACTTCGCCTTTCGGAGAACGCACGGTCGGAATATCGGAAATCAACGGATCATGACGGACGCCGCACCTGCAATCGCCTTTCAGACGGTGCCCGTAGGTGTCACCAGTAATCGCTAGGCTTCCAGCGAAATCGGTGTTGGTGCAGTTTGCGTAATCGCCGTTGGTCGACAGATACCCATAGCATCTGGTCCCTTCCCCGCGGTCCTTCTTGTCGTGACCCTTGCACACCGGGCAGGGTCGTCCCGGATAAAACCTTTGTTCTCGACTTACTGGCATTTGTCATCACACTTCAACGATTACGGCTTTACTAAGTCAGTTGTTTTGCGTTAATTCCGAGGTCACTATCAAATGATTGGTCGTTTTGCCATACCCCGCCGGCCACGCGTGCCAAAAACCCTGACCATAGGGAATTACTTGGGCCTTGTACCCACGTCGTCTGGACCCACATTCCCATGGTGTATTCCCATTCGGGCCTAGCATCGTTGCTTAATTGCTTACCCGCTCGGTCAACCGAATCGGCAGCGATTTCGTTACTTCTCGTCATTCCGCGAGTCCATAGCAGCTTCTCTGGCCGCCATGAGCAATGTACCTGGCGTCATCTCCATCGCATCTTCAAGACGTGTCAAAACTGAAATACCAACTTGTGATTTCCCCAGGAGACAGTTGCTGAGGTGCATTGGATTAACGTTCGCTTTTCGTGCTAGCCATGCTTGGCTTCGGTCATGCTTGCCCAGCCAATCAATCACAAACACTCTCCATAGAGGTCGGTGAGGACCATCAGAATCATTGTTAGTTCGTAACATCAGCACCTTCTAAATATATGGTGTATATCTAATATTACTTTAGATGGACACTTTATGTTATGCAAGTATATAATGTGTATGTCTAATGGCATATGCTCCATCGTTACAAGTTCGTTAGAAAGGGTATTCAAGTGCAGGACAAGCGGTTATTAGGTACGGCCCTCAAGTATTTAGGGAATCAGCTTCTACAAGCACGGCGAAAGGTCGGTATGACCCAGCAGGAAGTTGCGACGGCTCTTGGGGTTTCCTATCAGACGATTTGGACGTGGGAGTCTGGACGTCATGAACTAAGTCGAGAGCATCTCCAAGACCTAATCAGACTCTATGGTTTATCTGAAGCAAGTTTCGATTTAGGCGGTGTTCTAGACCCATCGGGTCTAACTGATCAGGAATCGCGCAATTCCCTGGGACGAAGAATGGCTGATCTGAGAGAAAGTGCGAACTACCCTTTGGGGTACCTCGCCCTGCTAATAAGTGCGGACAGCATCACTGCAGAAGGCAATATGCTTCGACCTGTCGCAAGTTTGGATCTAGCCAGATATGAGAATGGCTCCGCTGTTCCAGATAGCGATTTTCTTGAACGTTTCGCTAAAGTTTTTGGCCTCACATTGGAAACACTTGAAATCGAAGGACCTCTGGAATCGCTCTTACCACCTAGAATTCAAGTACAAGGTTTTATTCATGCTGGTTCTATATCTGGTGGTAATGCGTCTCCATCCTCGGTAGTCACAATGCAGGACAAAACTCTGAGTGTTTTCGAATTGCCGATCTCGGGTTCTGATCTCGAAATTGACGGGATCATGGATGGAGACAAGGTTTCTATTGACCCAGATGCAAACTTGGCAATAGGTAAGCTGTTTGCTCTCAGGCTTGGTAATATTTTCGTTATTCGTAAACTGATCCTAGATGACGATGGTGAGGTAATTGTCGCGCCGAGAGAAGCGTCAGAAATCGGTCTTAAACTCGGCAACCCCAATGTAGAGTTACTCGGCCGGATAGTCGGAATCTTCCATCCAATTTAACCTGCGAGGACTACCATGGAGACCAACGTCGCAAGTCCCGCCATTTACGCCAGGGTGAGCACAACACAGCAAATGGAAGGGACGTCATTAGAAACCCAAACCGCTGCCTGTCAGCAAATTGCAGAACAGGATGGCCAACGGGTTGCGCCAGACCGCGTGCTGAATGAACAGGCATCTGGGGCAGACACTGATCGACCGATGTTGACAGAGCTGCGCAGACTAATAAACGAAGGCAAAATCAGTAGAATCTACGTGTACTCGCCCGACCGCTTATGCCGCAATCCTTTCGATCTGATGACGCTGACCGAGGAATTCTCTGCAGCAGGCACCCAGCTAACTTTTGTTCAAGGACCCTCAGGAGATACCTCCGAGGACAAGCTTGTTCGCTATATCCTTGGCTACGTTGGAGAAAAGGAACGGGCACAAATTGCAGAAAGAACGACGCGGGGGAAATTGGCTACCGCTCGACAAGGCCAAATGCCCACCGGCACAGGAAAAGGGCTGTACGGATATGTATATCTAAAAGACGCCAAACGCCGAGAAGTATCTGAATTTGAAGCCGAAATAGTACGGCGTATATTCGTCTGGGCGTTGGAAGGCGACAGCCTTTACAGGATTGCCACCAAGCTAAACTCCAATGATATTCCAACTAAAGGAGGGAACAAATGGCATCCCCTCACAGTCAAACGGATACTCACGAATGAGGCTTACATTGGCGTAGATTATTACGGTCGAACCAAAACCAAAAAGCTACGTGGACGTGGCCGTGTTGTAGAGCAATTGCCCAAAGAACAGTGGATCCGCCTAGAGAACTTCTCGCCTGGCATCGTAGACACCAAAACCTTCCATTTAGTTCAACGGCAACTGACATTGCCAAAGCCCCAACAGAATCTTTCTAAGACACCGTATCTACTGACCGGCTTCATTACGTGCGGGTTATGTGGCGGTCACGTGGTCGGCGCGCAGCTAAATAGGCGGTACCGATACTATCGGTGCCGAGCCACTGCGCCGACATCGGTGAAACCAGCATCTTGCCGTGCTAGGTACATCCGCGCTGAGGCCGTCGAGTCCATCGTATGGGACAAAGTAATGCAGGTACTCGACCATCCCAAAATTGTTCTTGATGAACTGCGCAAGCAGTCTGATGGATCAAAAGGCGATTTATCGGTTGAATTATCCCGATTGAGAGCCGAGATAAGGCGCTGCCAGGACCTTGAGGGGCGACTGGTCAAGCTATACATGTATGGCGAGATTGACGACGATTACATTCGGGTTCACAGCGGGCCAATCAAACTATTAAGAGAGCGGTATCAGGGGGAGCTACAGAATTTATCGAATCTTCGGACTCAACAAATCGAGGCGGAAACTGCCGAGGCGGATATCGAAGCCTATTGCAAGAGAATTAAGAAAAACCTAACAAGGCTGGACCACGATGGTAAGCGGTCTGCATTTGCGGTATTGAACGTGAGCGCAGTAGCAACTCACGACCAAGTCGTAGTCAAGGGAATCGTTCCGTCAGATATAACTACCATTGAACAAACATCGGCATTACCACATGTATGTACTCTTCGGAGTCGGTGGGGCGGAAGACTCCGGGGCTGGAAGAGGTGGTCGTCTCGAGGGCTACTTTGCCCTTTTCTAGTACGGATAAGACGTCTAGCAGGTAGCGGCTGTTGAAGGCTATCTTGCCTTCTTCGCCTTCTATCTCGTCTAGGTCTACGATGTCTTGGTTGTCGCCGACTTCTTCCGAGCGGGCTGAGATTTCAACCTTGGGCGGCTCGGAGTCCGAGGCGGCAGGCATCAAGTGCATCCTGATTATATTGCTGCCGTCCCTGGCGAAAATAGAAGCCGTGCGCGCGGCCCGGAGGACGGTGGGCAGGTCCATGATTGCTCGGGTGGTGTAACTCTGGGGGATGAGCTGTTCGTAGTTGGGGAACGTCCCTTGTAGTAATTGGGACACTATTTCCACGGTGTCGCCGCCTTTAATCCGGAACATCACCTGGCCCTTGGCTGGGGTCATCATAATCTCGATTGGCTCTTCTTGGTCCCCAATCAGCCGGTTCAGTTCGTTCATGGTGCGAGCCGGTATGATGACGCTCATTTCTTCGGGCACCGATTGGAGCAGAGCGCCGTGAAAAACTGCTAGCCTAAATCCGTCGGCGGCGGCCATGGTGAACTTGTTCTCGTTGAGCTTGAGTTCCACTCCAGTTAGAACTGGGCGGGATTCCTCAGTGGCGGCGGCGAAGGCCACCCGGCCAATGGCAGATTTCAAAACTACAGGGTCAATCTCTGCGGCAATGCCGTCGTCAACTGTGGGAATCGGAGGGAATTCCGAGGCGTCGGTGGTGTTGATGTGGGCGTCAGAATTGCCACAAGAAATGTGCAGTAACCCGGAACTTTTGTCCATCTCCAACTCTATTCTGTCGTTCGGTAGAGAGTTGACGAACTCGGTGAGCAGACGGGCTGGCACCGTGATGGAGCCTTCCTCTTCAATCATCGCTCCGACCCAAGTGGTCATGGCGATTTCCAGGTTGGTGGCCGATAGCTTCAGCATCGACTGGTCAACACTGAGGAGCACGTTTTGAGTCACCGGCAGGGTGGCCCGGTTGGCCACCGCCCGACCGACCACGGCCAGCCCCCGGCTAAGGTTCTCTTGCAAGCACGATATCTTCATCTTCCGCCCACCTGGTTGTCTGCTTGGTTTTTAATTCGGTAATTAATACGCGGCCACTCGACACGCGGCTTCTGAGAAGCATCGGTATTATGTCATTACGCCTAGGGAAAAACAACTTAAATGACTCCGTGATTGACGTCTTTTAGCCACACATTGTTCGTGGGTAACCCAGGCATTGGCTCAACCCTACGAAAAACCCTGTCTGATATAATGGGCCAGCACTAAAACCACCCCGGTTTTACGCCGTATCGTAGTCTCCAATGCAAGGCCGAAACCCCATGACTCAACCACTATTTCACGCAGAAAGTTACCTAAAAGAATTTGAGGCCACAGTGACCGACGTTGTGGACGGCGGCGTAGTGCTAGACCAGACAGCCTTCTACACCGGCGGTGGCGGTCAACCCACCGATTCTGGCACGCTGACTGTTGATGGCCAAGACTATCAGGTTTCCGGTATCAAGCGGGTTGACGGCAAGTTGGTACACCAGATATCGGGCGACCTGCCGACTGTGGGTGCAACGGTCACTGGCCGGATTGATTGGGACCGGCGGTATCTACTGATGCGCACCCACACGGCCCTCCACATTCTTTGCGGCGTGGTATGGCGCGATTATGGCGCCAAGGTGACCGGCGGCAACATGACGCCGGGAGAGGCCCGGATGGACTTTGAATTCGAGAACATGACTGCGGAGTTCGCCGAGGAAGTGGAAGCCAAGATTAACGCTGAGGTGGCCGCCGAACGCGACATCATCATCAGCAATCTCACCCGGGAAGAAGCCGAACAGGTGCCGGACTTGATTCGCACCAAAATCAATCTGCTGCCGCCCAACATCCAGGAGATTCGCACCATCGATATTCATGGATTAGACATGCAGGCCGACGGCGGGACCCATGTGGCCAACACCCGGGAAGTAGGCGTCATTAAAGTTGTCGGTCACGAAAGTAAGGGCCGCATCAATAAACGCCTTCGCATCGCCCTCGAAAACTAAACCTTTCTAATCTCTCAACTCAAACATCATCTGGCCATCATTCCATTCCACTAAAACCATTCCACTAAATTTTTCCGGAGGCGCATCACCCAATGCCCAACAATCCGGCGTCTGACAACACCGTGCAACGCCGAGTTGTAGGAATTGACGTGGGTGGGACATTCACGGACATCGCCGTCTTGGAAGACGGGAAGCTAACCGTTCACAAGCTGCCGTCAACGCCGGACGACCCGTCTCGGGGCATTCTGCAAGGCGTTAAGGAAACCGGTGTCACCTCCGCAGAATTTGTTCACGGCTCCACCGTTGCTACCAATGCCTTGTTGGAAGGAAAGGGAGCCCGCACCGCCTTGGTCACCACCATGGGCTTCGAAGATGTGCTGGAGATTGGCCGCCAGGCTCGCGCTGAGCTCTACAACTTGGAGATGGACCGTGCCCCAGCCCTGGCCCCGTGGGAGTTGCGTTTTGGACTGCCAGAGCGAGTCGACCACACTGGCACCATCATCGAAGACCTAACCCCGGAAGCTATCCAGACTTTAATTGGAATGCTGGAAGAAAGTGGCGCTGAAGCGGTGGCTGTCTCGTTCTTGTTTTCTTTTCTCAATACGGCCCATGAAGAGATGGTCCGAGACGCCCTCCAGAAGATGAAGAACCCGCCCTATATCTCCATCTCGTCGCGGGTGTTGCCCGAATTCAGGGAGTACGAGCGAGCCAGTACAGTGGTGGTGAATGCCTACGTCGGCAAGGTGATGAGCCGCTACTTGGGAGAGCTTGAAGGCCCATTGGGCAAAGGCCTGCGAATTATGCAGTCGTCGGGAGGCAGCATCACGGCGCGGTTAGCTTCCGAAGAGCCGGTGCGGACTATTCTCAGCGGCCCGGCTGGCGGTGTGGTTGGCGCGTTTTATTCGGCAATGCAGGCGGGATATCCAGACATCATCACCCTGGACATGGGCGGCACATCGACCGATGTCTCCCTCTGCCCCGGCCAGATTAAAGAAACCACGGCGTCCAACATCGGCGGCTATCCAATTGGTGTCCCCATGATTGATATTCACACCGTGGGTGCCGGTGGCGGTTCCATTGCCAGGGTTGATACTGGCGGCGCATTAGTGGTCGGCCCCGAGTCGGCAGGCGCAGACCCCGGCCCGGCTTGCTACGGTAATGGTGACCAACTGACGGTGACCGATGCCAACCTATTTCTGGGCCGACTATTACCCGACCGGTTCTTGGGCGGCCGCATAACCCTCGACCGAGAACGGGTTGAAGGACTGATGGATAGTCTCGCCGCGCAGATTAACGCCCAAGCCCAGCAGGCGGCCTTGGGCATCAACAGGGTGGTCAACTCGAAAATGGAACGGGCAATTCGTTCCATCTCCCTGGAGCGTGGCTACGACCCGCGACTGTTCACCTTAGTGCCCTTCGGCGGCGCCGGGCCGATGCATGCCTGCGAACTGGCCCAAGAGCTCGGCATACCCAGGGTCTTGGTGCCGGCCCGCCCCGGCATACTCTCTGCGTTGGGCGTGGCCATCGCCGACATCGTCAAAGACTATTCCCGTACGGTCATGCTTCGGGGGGCCGATTTGGACCGCGGGCGACTGGATGAAGAGTTCCACGGCATGGAGGGCCAAGCCAAGGAAGAGATGACCGGCGAGGGTCTGTCCGTGGACAAAATGTTGACCCGACGTTTCTTGGATGTCCGGTACGTCGGCCAGTCCTTTGAACTGACCATCGACTATCCCTCCCGCAACACCAAGTCGGACCTGAATAAGATTATCGGTGATAGCTTTTATAAGGCCCACCTGCGGCGCTTTGGGTACGCGGACAAAAAGGAGCCGGTGGAGATTGTGAATCTACGACTTAAGTTGGACGTGCCAATGGATAAGCCCCAGACCGTGCCGCAGATCATTGGCCCCGCAGACCCGTCCGGGGCGTTGATTGGGGAAGCTGAGGTGGTATTCCAGGAAGGCTCAATCATTTCGCCGCTATATCAAAGAGAACAGTTGACCTGCGGCAACCGGGTATCTGGACCGGCGCTGGTCATCCAGATGGACTGCACCACCGTGTTACCCCCCGGATGGGGTGGCCCGGTGGACCCGTTCGGAAACCTATTATTAGAGCCGGAGTAGTAAAACCGGGGCAATCAGCTATCAACTGTATTAATTTGGAGTGTCACTATGACCACAGAGTCTGAGGATAAGTCTCAACTAACAGTATTGGGTCTATTCGCCCATCCCGACGATGAAGCGTTCGGGTCCGGGGGAACATTGGCGGGCTTGGTGCAGAAAGGCCATAAAATAACCGTGGTCTGCGCCACCAACGGCGACGTTGGCGAGATAAGCGACCCTGCTCTGGCAACCCCGGAAAATCTATGGCAGGTGCGCCAGGGAGAACTGAGCCGGGCCATGGCCGTGACGGGCGTTCCAGACGTCCGCTTCCTCAACTACCGGGACTCGGGCATGCCGGGCACCGCAGACAACGACAACCCGGCAAGTCTGTTTCAGTCTGACTTAGCCAAGGTTGAAGGCCAGATAAAGGACATTATTGACGAATTGGCCCCAGACCTAGTCTTTACCCACGACCCCACCGGTGGCTACGGACACTCTGACCACATCACCGTACATGAGCGCACCACGTCGGTAATAGAAGCGATGACCGCTAAACGTCCTCATCTGTACTATGTTTGCTTTCCCCAGAAGAATTTTCGCAAGCTCTGGCAGTTGATGACCGACAATGGGATTACTCCGCCATTCGCCGAGGATATGCTCGACTCAATTGGGTCTCCTGATGACTATGTGACAACAGTCAATGACGTTACGGCCTATGTGGAAGTCAAGCGCGAGTCATTACAGTGTCACCAAACTCAGGTGAACCCCAATGGCCCCTTTGGCAAGCTTGCTCCAGATATTCTGACCGAATGGATGGGCACCGAGTATTTCTATTTGAAACAGCCCGACAATGGCGATACCCAAGCAGACATTCTGGCTGACCTAATCTAGCCCGTAACCTACTAGGGCCAATTGGTGGATTAAATAGGGTGAGGAATAAATGCCTGTAGACCCAATAAGCCTGGAAGTTTTCAAGAACATGTTTGAGTCGGTGGCCGAAGAAATGGGCGTCGCTCTCCAGCGGACCGCATACTCGCCCAACATCAAAGAACGCCGAGACTTCTCCTGCGCAATTTTTGATCCCCAAGGCAACATGGTGGCCCAGGCGGCCCATCAACCAGTGCACCTGGGGGCCATGCCAGCGTCGGTTGAAGCTGCGCTACAGGAATTTCCCAATGCCCTGAACGCCGGGGACATAGTGATTCTGAACGACCCCTATTTGGGCGGCACTCATCTGCCAGATATCACCATGGTCGCGCCGGTTTATGCCAACCACAATGGCACCAAAACATTGGCGGGGTTTGTAGCCAACCGGGGCCACCACGCCGACGTTGGCGGCATGACACCTGGCTCCCTTCCATTATCAACCGAGCTTTACCAAGAGGGAACCATCATCCCGCCGATTAAGCTGGCCCGGCGGGGGAGGATGAACAACGAGATTATCCAGCTAATCTGCCGCAATTCGCGAACCCCCGACGAACGCAAGGGCGACCTGGCTGCCCAGACTGCCGCCATTCGGGTCGGCGAGTTGCGGATGCGGGAAGTAACCGAGCGGTACGGCATGTCGGACACCTTGGAACATATGGCGGCCCTCCTCGACTACACGGAGCGGGTGACGCGTAGGGCCATCAGCAAAATCCCCGACGGCCGCTACGAAGTACTGGATTACATGGATGACGACGGACTCACCCAGGAGTTGGTGCCCATCGCAGTGGCAATTACGGTTACCGGGGATGAGATGAGTATCGACTTCACGGGCACCTCTCCCCAACGTCCTGGCTGTATCAACGCACCCGTGTCGGTCACCACCTCGGCCTGCCTTTACGTAATTAGGTGTCTTCTTGATGAAAATGCCCCCGCGAACCAGGGCTGTCTGCGTCCCCTACATATCAACGCACCCAGGGGGAGTCTGGTTAACCCAGAACCGCAGCGAGGGGTGGCCGCCGGCAATGTAGAGACCTCCCAGCGCATTACGGACGTGCTATTCGCTGCACTGGCCCAGGCCCTGCCCAATGTGATACCGGCGGCCAGCCAAGGCACCATGAACAACATGATCATCGGCGGACACGACCCGGTTCGCAATAAACCGTTCGTCTATTACGAGACCATCGCCGGGGGCATGGGCGCCAGACCGGACAAAGACGGCATCTCTGGCATCCACACCCACATGACCAACACCATGAACACCCCGGTGGAAGCCATGGAGTTCGCCTTTCCGATCCGTCTGAAGCGATACGCCATCCGGAGAGGTTCGGGAGGCGACGGCAAATATAAGGGTGGCGACGGCGTGATACGCGACGTTGAGTTTCTCGCTCCCGCCCGTGTGACACTGATGTCGGAGCGGCGAAAATTGCCGCCGCCGGGGTATCATGGAGGGCATCACGGTGAAACCGGGGAGAACGTTATGCTGAAGGGCGGGTACGAGGAAATAAGGTTGGCTGGTAAAGAATTGGTGGACGTGGAAGCTGGTGATGTTATTAGCGTGCGGACGCCCGGCGCTGGCGGTTGGGGCGCACCGGAAGACGAGCAATCATCATAGTGAATCTTCCAGAAACGCGATTTCCAATTAGGCGACAAATTTCTGTCTTACTGCTGACCCTCTGGGCCGTTGTGTTGGTGGGCTGTTCCAGTGACCCGACTCCACCAATCGAACTACTCTTGAGCCCGGCTGATTTTCCCGGCCAAGCCGTCACCGAGAATTCCCGCGAGGCCGGAGAAACCTCATCGGCTGAACCTGCCGTCCAGGTAGAACTGAGTGGCGCAGATTTCACCGTTCTTGAGAGCCTGGTCCTTTTCGAAACCGCTAACTTAGCCCAGGCGCTTTTGTCGGGTATCAAGCAAGACCAGATAAGCCAGGGCGTAACACCTCAACCGATAGAAGGTTTTGAGGATAACTCGGGCGTCATTGGCGACCAATTGCATGGGGACGATGCGTCTACCCTGTTTTTCGTTCAGGGTCGGGCCTTGGTCCGAATCACGCTAACCGGGTCTGGGCGGCCCGAAAAAGTGTGGGATATTGCCCGACTAGCGCGCGACAAATCTCGTTCTTGACCCAATTTTTAAAAATTAGATAGATTTACCTGTGGACGAGTGCCGTTTCGTCGAGTAAACTATGGCCGTCGCAGTGAAACGGCACGGTTTGGAAAACGGGTGCGAGTCTGCCCGAAATGCCGTATAATCGCGGTGAAAATCGCCAGGTTGGAGTCAGAACCTCTAACCCAGCCAACTACGGGAGAAGATTAAAATGGTTAAGTTCGTACGTTGCAACGCTCTGCTGTCTTTAGCCCAGGATGCCAATGGTAAGGGTTGCCGGTATGTCTCCAAGGGTGCGTCGGATGACGATGTCCTGAAGGAAATGAGTGGTCATATCAATTCTGTCCACAAGTTGGATGCAAACGACATGAAACTCAATATCATGGCATCCATTAAGACCAACAACGGCTAGGACATCCTGCGGCGGCCATCTGTGGCCACTATTGGATACTAGAAAAGCCCAGGCATAGCCTGGGCTTTTCGTATTCTGCGTTGTCGGGGATTTTCTTTAACGAACGCCTTTGTCCGTCGTGTAGATAATCTAGGACTAGAGTTTTATTCCCGGCTATTTACCGTCGTCAAAACTGACGATGATGACTGCGTTAGCAATAATCATACCGTCGGTTCCGTCTACGCTCGGTATTTCCAATCCGCCGATGACTGCCTTGCAGACGCCTTTGCCGTTGCCGTGGGGCAACGTGGCCTGTACCGCAGCAGTGTCTACCTGGTCTGGCTTGGGTATGCCAATTGTTACGTCGGCCTGCATGTCGTCGGCAGTCTTACCGAGCATCCGCTGGAACCCCAGACTGCTGTGATGAATGGCGTCGAACACGGCACGGCTAGCCGCCTTGGTGTAATCCAATCCGTGGACGTCCACGCCCATTCCCATCTCGGTGACGCATCGTACCAATGCCATGATTAACCTCCAGTTTGTGGTCGGATATTATCCGCCGTTTGGCTGGTGGAGCGTCAGGAATTATTCATAGATTCTTCGGCGCACCTTCCAGCCGACTCATTACAACCCAGGCGCAGTGCGCAGTCAAGCGGAGGATTAAGACCCAGGTCGGTTAACCACAGGTTAACTGGTGGATGCGGGAATGCCCATGTTGGAGACATCGTAGCCACCCAGGCTCTCCACTCGGCGATGTAGCGGGGCGCGGCGAAGTAGGTCCAATAGCACTTGGACCGGCCCTTCATTTAGGAAGTGGTCCGGTATTACCAAGTCGTAACGCTCTTCCTCCAAGGGAATGAAGTCGAGGCCCATGGCGACTGCGGCAGCCTTAACTCCAATACCCACATCGGCGCTGCCCGAAGCAACGGCGGCGGCCACTGCCAGATGGCCCCATTCCTCCCGGTCGTACCCTTCTATCGTATCAACTGGCATACCGGCCCCGGCTAAAGCACGGTCCAAGAGCGCTCTACTTCCAGAACCAGCTTGGCGGTTAACTAACCGGACTCCTGGGTTGGCCAGGCTGGCCACGTTTTGAATCTGTTTTGGATTCCCATAAGCGACGATTAAGCCCTGCTGCCAGGAAGCGAAAGTCACCAACGTGCAGGGAAATGGGACGAGACGCTGAACCCAAGAACCGTTGTAAGTCCCGGTGGCGTCGTCCAGCAGATGACACCCGGCCACATGGGCCTCGCCTTTGGCCAAGTCCAACAGCGCTTGCTGGCTACCCTGTTCACTGGCTACCAGCGTGATGCCTTTCGAGCGCAGGCCAGCTTCCAGCAGCCCCACCGCCGGATCGCAACCCAGCATGGCCAGGGTCGGTGATTCGGCCTCTTCTTGGTCGAAGGGCTGCACGGTAATTCGTCCGGCCTTCTCTCCCGACATGATTAGTCCCTCGGCGGCCACCACGGCGTGCCGTGAGTTACCGGAACCGGTCAATGGACGGACCAGCAACCGTTGTCCTACTCGGAACAAACGCGCCCGCTGTACCGGGCCGCCGGGAACGGGAATGGCGGGTGTGTCGCCAATCAGTTCTGCTTCTACCATTTCTGACGGTTGTCCAGATAAAAAGAACAGCGACTCGACCCGTTCCCCCAGGGCGTGGGCCAGTCGTAGAGCAACCTCGGTGGAAGGATTGGCGTTACCGGATTCCAATGAGGAATAAGCCTGACGGCTGATGCCCGCTGCTTTGGCCAACTCACTTTGGGTGAGACCGGCCTTGGTGCGGGTTTCCTTGAGCCTGTTTTGAAGGGTGTGGCTGTTACGAGGCATGACTTAAAAGTACAGGACGCTTGATAATATATCAAGTATACTTTACAATCGGCCAATCCTAAGCTATGCCTGAATTATCAATCTTACTCTCGCCAACCAGGCGGGTAAATATATTTCTTTTATCGCTCTTGGTTTTGGCGATTGCCTGTGGCGGGGGTGGCAGCACGACGTTAAAAGTCATGGCGGCATCTTCTCTAACCCAGGCATTCCAGGACTTGGCGCGGGATTTTGAAGCTGCAAACCCAGGGGTCTCGGTGAAGTTGGAGTTCGGGGGCAGCCAAAGGTTGCGCTCCCAACTCGAATTTGGAGCCAAGGCCGATGTGTTTGCATCAGCCGACCACCAGCAGATGGACCTAGTCGTGGCGGCAGGCCTTACTGACAATCTCCCTCTTGATTTTGCTTCGAACACCCTAGTAGTTATCGCCGTGCCTAAGAGTCTGGTCAGTGAATTGGCGGACCTTGCACGGCCCGGAGTCAGACTGGCCTTGGCTCAAGCCAGTGTCCCGGTGGGCGCGTATTCTCGACTGGCCCTGCAAAACCTCGCTAATGACGACTCCATTGGCCTGGGTAGCGCGTTCATGGATGCCGCGTTGGCCAACCTGGTTTCAGAGGAACCCAACGTACGCACCGTAGCCCAAAAGGTCGCCCTGGGAGAGGTGGACGCTGGAATTGTCTACCAGACCGATGTATCGGTTGCCGAAATGGCGGGAGCTATTCGGGTCATCCCCATCCCCCAGCAGGCCAACGTAAACGCGCAATACCCTATCACTGTGCTTCAAAATGCTTCGGATACCGAGTTGGCCCGAGAATTTGTTAGCTTCGTATTATCAGAGACCGGTCAACGGCGTCTTGCCGAGCAGGGTTTTGGGGCACCGTGATTTTCATGCACTTAAGTTTATTAAATAGGAATTCCAAATGGCCCGAGTGATGGCAATGTCCCGCCTTACGGCCCATCCGGCTGGAATATTGGGCGGTGGCGGCGCGGCAATCTACGTGCTATTTATCGGCTTGCCGGTGATTGCACTGCTGGTTCGAGCGGCCCAACAGGGAGATTTCTTGGCTGCGGTGACCGGCGATTTAGCCCTGACGGCACTGCGTCTTTCAATAATGACCAGCGTTATCAGTATGGCCGTGGTCGTTCTGCTGGGCACGCCATTCGCTTATCTGCTGGCCCGGAGCGATAGCCTTTGGGCTAGGGTGGTTGATAGCCTGGTTGAACTTCCGTTAGTGTTGCCGCCGGTGGTGGCGGGTGTTGCCATGCTCATGGCTTTTGGCCGTGGCGGACTAATCGGTCCCGGGCTGGAGAACATCGGAATAACCCTCCCCTTCACCACGGCGGCGGTGGTCTTCGCTCAAATATTTGTGGCTTCGCCGTTCTTCATTCGCGCCGCTAAATTGGGTTTCCAATCGGTGACCAAAGATTATGAAGATGTGGCCCAAACCCTTGGGGTGTCACCCTGGCGCACTTTTTTTCGGATCACTTTGCCGTTGGCTGGCCCTGCGATGTTCACCGGGTTGGGCCTGGCGTGGGCGCGAGCGCTATCCGAGTTCGGGGCGACGATGATGTTTGCTGGCAATCTAACCGGCGAGACCCAGACCATGCCCTTGGCCATCATGACCGCCATGGACACCAGCCTGGATAGTGCGTTGGCGCTATCGGTGCTGTTGCTGGCTGGTTCGGTATTCGTGCTCGTGTTGCTTGGTCTACTCACCCGGCGAAAGTGGCAGGGCCGGTAATGATTCAGCAGAACGGCGGAGCCGTCGCCAAGGGTTGGGTCCAATGTCAGGTGGGCAACTTCCGTCTGGATACCGAGTGGGAGATTGCTCCGGGCCAGGTGTTGGTGCTATTCGGACCTTCCGGCGCCGGCAAATCGACCACCCTCAGGTCAATCGCGGGTCTTTTGCGTCCGGTGCGAGGCCACGTTGAAGTGGGCGGCCGGGTTGTTTATGACGAAGATGCTGCCGTTTGGGTGCCAACTCACCAACGTCGCCTGGGTTATCTGACTCAGCAATACCACCTGTTCCCCCATCTGAAAGTCGCGGACAATATTGCGTTCGGACTCCGAGACCGCAACTCATCGGACAGCAAAGACCGGGTCGCGGAACTTTCGAGCCTCCTCCAGTTAGGTGGCTTAGATGACCGTTACCCTTGGGAGCTTTCCGGCGGTCAACAGCAGCGTGTGGCCTTGGCCAGAGCTCTCGCGCCCAGACCAGCGATGCTCCTTTTAGACGAACCATTTGCATCATTGGACGCAGAACTGCGTCGGACTTTGCGCCGAGAGCTTAGGACGATGTTGGCCCATTCTCCCGTGCCGGTAATGTTGGTGACCCACGACCGGGAAGAAGCATTGGCCCTGGGCGACTCGGTACAGGTCATCAATGAAGGCCGCACGCTGGTGACCGGAGAGCCTCTAGATGTATTGGGACAGCCCGGCCAGGGACGTGTGGCCAGATTGGTGGGCGTCGAGAACCTATTCGATCTGGCAATCCAAGAGAGGAACCCACGTGACGGCACCATGACCTGTGTTGCTGAGGGTCTGCGCTTGGAAGTCCCGCTGGATGCGCACCTCTCGGGCGGCGCTACCGCAGAGGGTGAGCAGGACCGGGTTACAGTGGGTATTAGGGCTTCGGACATCATATTGGCCAAGGAAGAACTGACCGGCTCATCGGCCCGCAACCGGCTGCAAGGCCAAGTAGTTTCCGTTGAGTCTCGCCCACCCGGGTATGCCGTTACCCTGGACTGTGGACAACCCTTGCGCTGCCACATCACTGGGGCGGCGTTGGAGGAAATGTCCATCGAAGTAGGACAGCAGTTGTGGGCGGTGTTTAAAGCGTCTTCATGTTTCCTGGTTGATGAAACCCCAGCAGCCGAGACCGCGTTCAGGGGGTAGACAGCGGCGACGAGAATGTTAATCGCCTTCGCTACGAATATCGTCTATTATCTGCTTTCGTGATACTGGTTTACCTATCTCAACGAATATCGTAATAGGCATAAAATTCGTTTGCATCCGAGTTGTTAATGGGTATAATGTGGCCCATGTAAAACCGGGGTCAGGCAGGCTAGGTAAGCAAAAATTCTTAGGCTTAAGGGTTCTTTGCCACTGAAGTCAGTCGACCCCATAGACCCAAACCATGGGGGCAAGGATCAAGGAGGTACACCAGTGGCATTGTCAGACAGGACATTACTTTGTGTGGAGTGTGGGGGAGAATTCATCTTTACTGCGGGAGAACAAGAATTTTTTCAAGCCCGAGGGTTCGGTAACGAGCCGAAGCGCTGCCGAAGTTGCCGGGCCGTGCGCCGCTCCGAACAGAGATCGTCCGGTGGCATGTACCAAGAGGGCCCGAAAGAGATGTATCCCATCAACTGCGCCGAGTGCGGTAATGACGCCATGGTGCCCTTCCGGCCCCGTGGAGACCGACCGGTCTACTGCAGCGACTGCTTCAGCAAGATGCGCACTGAGTCTTCACCGGGCTTCTAGTCCACCCAATTAGAACCGGTAAAGTTTAGAACTATAACCAGGGTTGGCGTATTGCCAACCCTGGTTATTTTGTATGGTAAATACCATGACCGCCCCGCCACTCCGGCTATCTTTGGAATCCATATCTGGAGTAATACCGTTCATGGCGAGGTGACAACTTTGTTTTTGTTGAGTCATTCCTACCGTTCGTGGCGAGCCAGTCGAACCAACACTCCGGGTATGCCGATTTCCCCACGAAGACCGCAGAGGCGCACCCGCCCTTCGACGGAGATTAGGACCAACGGTTTCTACCCAGCCAGATCTTCGAATTAATGCTCATTGCATGCAACACTCGATTACGTTGTAGGGGCGGGTTTCAAACCCGGCCTGACACTCGTAAACGACTCTTCTGCGAGGCAAAACCTTCGTGGGCCAACATCCCTCTTGGGTTACCTGTTCGTTTCGGCATCCGCCGTGCCTCGACGTACCTTTGTCGCCCACCTACCGCGTTGAAGCCAATACTTCCTAGAGGCTACAATGGCGGCGCACTTTCGATTCGTACCGCTGGCAAGGCTTCTACGTTCGATGAAATTTAAAGACCTTAGAGAATTCATTCTTTTCCTGGAAGAGAAGGGCGAGTTGCGCCGCATCACCACGCCAGTCAGCAATGAATTGGAAATCACTGAGATTGCAGATCGGGTCATAAAATCTGGCGGCCCGGCCCTCTTGTTTGAGAATGTCACTGGCTTCGACGCTCCTGTGTTGATTAACATGTACGGCACCCATCAGCGTACGGCTTGGGCCCTTGGCGTCGATAACATTGATCAAATTATCGGAAGGGTCGAGGGTCTGCTTAATCTGATGCACGGCCCACCCGAAGGGCTGATGAACAAGCTCCGCACCCTAGGGCAGTTGGTGCACCTGGGCTCTTTCCAACCCAAGACCGTCAACAATGGCCCATGCCAAGAGGTTGTAATCCAGGGGGATGAGGTAGACCTCTATAAGTTCCCCATACTCAAGTGCTGGCCCCTGGATGGTGGTCCATTTGTAACCCTACCTTTGGTCATTACCAAGGATCCGGAAACGAGCATCCAGAACTACGGCACCTACCGAATGCAGGTCTATGACAAGCAGACGACCGGCATGCACTGGCAGACCCATAAGGTCGGCACCCACCACTACCGCATGGCCCACGAACTGGGCTTGGAGAAACTAGACGTGGCGGTGGCCTTGGGTGGAGACCCGGCGACCATCTGGACTGGCTCGGCACCCCTGCCGCCGGACATGGATGAAATGGCGGTGGCCGGGTTTCTGAGGGAAGAGGGAGTTGACCTAGTCAAGGCCAAGACCAACGACCTAATGGTGCCGGCCCAGGCTGAGATTGTCTTGGAGGGCTACGTCATCCCCGGTGAAGAACGGGAGGAAGGCCCCTTCGGCGACCACACCGGCTATTACTCGATGGAAGACCCCTATCCGGTGTTCCATGTAACCTGCATTACTCATCGCAAAGAGCCCATCTATCCGGCTACCGTTGTGGGTCGGCCGCCAATGGAAGACTATTACATGGGTAAGGTTACCGAGCGCGTCTTCTTGCCCCTGATTAAGTTGATTCTGCCCGAGGTTGTAGATATCAACATGCCAGCCGAGGGCATCTTCCACAACCTGGTAATTGTGTCGGTCAAGAAAGAGTATCCCGGCCAGGGTCGAAAGGTGATGCACGGCCTCTGGGGCCTCGGCCTGATGAGCCTGGTCAAGACCATCATTGTTGTTGACCATTTTGTGGATGTCCAAAATATCTCGGAGGTGGCCTGGCGGGTCGCCAACAACATCGACCCGGCCCAGGACTTTGTCTTTGCCACCGGACCGATTGACGATTTGGACATTGGCTCACCGACGCCCAAATTCGGCAGCAAGGTTGGTATCGACGCCACCATCAAAGGGCCACTAGAGGGCGGACGCAAGAGAGACTGGCCGCCGGACATCACCATGGATCCGACAATAAAAGAACTGGTTGACCGCAAGTGGAACGATTACGGCCTTGGCTAAGCCCCTGATTATCCCGCAATGACCAGCGTTGATGCGTTGGACGCACCGCTATGAGAAGATACCTACCATGTTGGCTGCCAACGTCAAAAAGAACCCTGCGGAGTTGCTCGTAACCCGAGTATCCCGTTATCTGGTAACAATCCGCATCTGGGAATCGCTCTACGCCCTTCCCTTCTGTTTGATGGGTATGGTGTTGGCCGCCGACGGCTGGCCCGGATGGAGCGTTTTCATCTGGATTACCGTGGCGCTCAGCGGAGTGAGGACTCTGGGCATGGCCGCCAACCGGTTGTTCCATCGTAAAGAGGACGCCGCCAATCCACGCACTGCCAATCGTCACCTACCCCAAGGTCTGCTGAAAGCCTGGGAAGTGTTCGGTCTGATGGTGATTGGCGCTGTCGTTTTCTTCTACGCCGCCGCCCAGTTGAACGGTCTGGCGCTGGCTCTGGCCCCAGTGGCCGCCGCCTCAGTGGTCTTATACTCCTTCGCCAAGTATTACACCTGGGCCTGCCACTTCTTGGTCGGGTGGGCGCTGGCCATCTCGCCGTCAGCGGCATGGATTGCGGTGACTGGTCGCCTCGATCTGGAACCAGTCTTGCTGTCGGCGGTTGTCGCCCTTTGGGTCGGCGGGTTCGACATCATCTACGGATGCGCCGACATCGACTTCGACAGGAAATACGGCGTAAACTCCTTTCCCAAACGCTTTGGCATTGCCACCGCCCTGCGTACCACTAAAATAATGCACCTTGCCGCAGTAAACGCTTTGTTGGTTCTGGGATTCTGGATGGACTTGTCTTTTTATTACTTCGGTGGCGTGGCGATAGCAGCTTGTTTGCTAGCTTTGGAAAACAGCTTGATTAAAGCCGACGACCTATCTAAGTTGCGCTCGCCGTTGTTTCAGTACAACAGCACAATATCAATGGTGTTGCTGGTCTTCACCGTCTTGGCAATCGAGTTATGACAACTAAACCAGTAATTGTTGGGATAACCGGCGCCAGCGGGGCAGTGATGGCTCGGGCCACAGTGGACGCTCTGCTTCGCCGGGACATTCCCACCGTGGCGCTCTGCTCCAACGCCGCCCGCTTGGTTTGGCAAGAAGAGATGGGCGAGAACTTCAACGACACGCTGGTGGAGTGGCAAGAACATCCATCTTTCACGCACTATCCCATAAACGACCTGCGGGCCCCGGTGGCCAGCGGCACTTATCCCACTGCCGGTATGGTGCTGGTACCGGCCAGCATGAACAGCATCGCCTCTTTGGCCGGTGGGTTGTCCGGTAATCTACTGCTCCGCAGCGCTGACGTCTGTCTCAAAGAAAGGCGTCCTTTGGTGCTGGTACCCAGGGAAACGCCGCTGCACAGCATCCATTTGAAAAACATGCTGACCTTGAGCCGCATGGGAGCCGTGGTTGTGCCTCCGGAGCCCGCTTTCTACCTGAAACCCAAAGGCATCGAAGACATTGTAAATTTCGTGGTGGCCCGCATTTTTGTGGCTTTGGGTCTGGAAGATTCAATGCCCGACGAGATGCAGTACCAGGGTCCAGAGGAATAGGTCGCCCGTTTCTAATGGCTGAACTCCAAGGCGCAGAGAAACAGCGTTACGTTGCCGACCTTTTCACCCGCATATCGGGTCGTTACGATCTGATGAATGACCTAATGACCCTTGGTATGCATCGCCGATGGAAACGCCGAACTGCGGCCTTGGCAGCGCGGGGACAAGCGGGCCTGGCAATTGACATTTCCAGCGGAACTGGCGACCTAGCATTGGAATTGGCCCGGCAGCCCGAGGTTGAACACACCGTGGGCCTGGACCTGCTGCGGGATATGGTCACCCAGGCCAATTCCAAAGTTCACGCCCGTTCCATGACCGGCTCGGTCACCATGATGACCGGAGATGCCTTGTCCCTGCCCTTCTCTGACGGCAGTTTTGCTTGCGCCACCGCTGGTTTCAGCCTCCGGAACATGCCCGATGTTGCGCAAGCCCTGTCCGAGATGGTCCGTGTGCTACGTCCCGGTGGGCGAATGGCCATCTTAGAGCTGTCGCCAATGCCCAAGGGTTTGCGGTCTGCTTTATTCCGTCCGGTGTTTCATGGACTGGTGCCGCTGATTGGAAAACTGGTGGCTGGGAACCGGTCCGCTTACTCCTATCTACCCCAGTCTGTGGACCATTTTCTCGACGCCGACCAGTTAGCGGAGATGCTCTCTGGCTTGGGCCTGGATGAGGTTGGTTATCGGCGCCTCGGTTTTGGCACCGTAGCGCTGCATTGGGGCGTCAAAAAGTAAGTAACCGACGCTGCTTAGGTAGGCTCTGAACCTTTCTTATTTAGGCATCATTCCTACCGCAAAAACTTGGTGATTTAACCGAATCGACCTTGTGTCTCCGAAACCGGTGCGTTAGACTAGGTTCACGCCTACGGCAATTGGCTCCCCTTCAACCAGGCTCGATTTTCCGCTTCAAGGTATCAATCATGGCCTCCATACTCGACAAACTAGACCCCGTTATGAATCGCTACCATGAGATTGAAGAATCCATGGCGGATCCTGAGATATCGACCGATTTTGAGCGTGTTCAAGAGCTGGCCAAGGAGCGTGCATCCTTAGAGAGCCTGGTTAATATTGGCGGAAAATATAAAGTGCTGGTTGATGAGATAGAAGACCTGCAGTCGTTGGTGCGGGACGGTTCAGACCCAGAACTGGTTCTGATGGCCAAAGAAGAGATGGAAGAAGCCCAGGGTAAGCTGGAAGCACTGGCTCAGGAGTTGCGGGTTGCCCTGCTCCCCAAGAATCCCAACGACGAACGTGACGTGATTATTGAGGTTCGCGCGGGCACTGGTGGTGGCGAGGCCAGTATATTCGCTGCCGACCTCTACCGGGCTTACACTCGCTACGCCCAAAACCAAGGCTGGAAGGTTGAGGTCATGGACTCGAGTCCAACCGAGGTTGGCGGGTTCAACAAAATAGTTTTTCAAATCAACGGCAAGGGCGTATTTAGCCGCATAAAATTTGAAAGCGGCGTGCACCGGGTACAGCGAATACCGAATACTGAGACTCAAGGCCGGATTCATACCTCAACTGCGACCGTGGTGGTGCTCCCAGTTGTGGATGAAGTGGAATTTAAGGTCAATCTAGAAGAATTGAGAATAGATGTCTTCCACGCCGGCGGCCATGGCGGACAGAACGTCAACAAGGTAGCCACCGCCATTCGTATCGTCCATGAGCCCACCGGTCTAACCGTGGTTTGCCAGGACGAGCGTTCCCAGCATAAGAACAAAGAAAGGGCGATGTCCATGCTCCGGTCGCGTCTCTTCGAAGCCGAGGAGAACCGAAAAGACGCCGAAGTAAGCGAAGCCCGACGTTCTCAGGTGGCGGGGGCCGAACGCTCTGAGAAGATTCGCACCTATAATTACCCCCAAGACCGGGTCACCGACCACCGCAGCAACGTGAACTTCCACGGCATCCCCAAGCTCATGGACGGCGGCTTCGAAGACATGTTCGATCGCCTAAGCGCCTGGGAAGAAGAACGCCTCTTAGACGACGCCACCGAATAAGCGCCGCAGGCTCGTTTTCTCAGGGTTGTCCTGCGCCATTTGGCAATTCAACCTAGCGTTCCTTTTCATTAAGTCCACCAATAGTAAGCCCACCAATTAGTAAGCCCACCAATTAGGATAGAAATACGTCTATGGCAGTATTACGAACCGTCATTCAAGATACCCATGAAAAGCTAGAAGCCGCTGGCATACCTGACGCTCGTCTAGAAGCCGAAGTGTTTGTGATGTACGTGATGCGTATGGCTCGCCAGAACATATTCGCCGAGCAAGAAACCGAGGTTGGCGCGCAACAGCAAGAAGCCCTTGATGCCATGCTAACGCGGCGGTATACCCGTGAACCGTTGGCCTATATTTTAGGTCACCGCGAATTCTACGGCATCAATGTTCGAGTAACTCCTGCAGTGTTGATTCCCCGATCAGAGACAGAAGGTTTGGTGGAACACGCCTTATTCATGGCCTTGATGGGCATGGAGTCCCGTGAATTGACCATCGCCGACGTTGGGACTGGCACCGGCGCCATCGCCATCAACTTGGCACTCCACCTACCGGCCGCGAAGGTCTACGCTGTGGACGTTGCCGATGAAGTGCTGGACGTGGCGGCTTACAACATTCGTTCCCACGGCGTTAGCGATCGGGTTAGTCTGGCAATCGGCGACTTGCTGGACGCAGTACCAGAGCCGGTCGACCTAATTGTCGCTAACCTGCCCTACATCCCCACAGACCGGATACCCACACTCCAACCCGAAGTCCAGAAAGAACCCGCGTTGGCATTGGATGGTGGCCCCGACGGACTGGATCTGATTAGACGTCTTCTAACCCAGGCGGAAGAAAAGCTTAAGGAAAATGGAATCATCCTGCTAGAAATAGACCCGGAACAGGTCCCAGTGGTCCAAGCGTTGGCGCTAAAGCATTTCCCCAACGGCGCCACCAGCGTCGAACAAGACCTGGCCCACATGGACCGAGTACTGACCATCCACCGCCAAAACCCCGAATAGTTCCACCTGTCGTTCCGCCGCAGGTGGGAACCTTGAAATACTTGCCTCCGGCATTGGTCATGTCGGCAACCGGCCCTCAACGTAGGAGCGGGTTTGAAACCCGCCCCAGCATCCGTAAACCGTGTTCTTATCCGCCAGGACCTTGGTGGGCCGAAATGCCTATCCCTAGAGACCTATTCGTTTCCGTAATTATATACTTGACGCTAGGTAGATTCTTTGGTATCATTGTCATGTGATGAAGATTCAGCCTCAGATTTATCCTTTTCATGGGCAACGCGATGCAATTCTTCCCGTACCTTTTTCGGGAATAAATGCTTCATCGCTTCTTCTTTTGTCCATTCAGCCGGTTGTTTCTTCGCTCGTGGCACAAGGAGCCTCCAATGCCTAAAACTCAG
>JABMNL010000022.1 GCA_013204585.1 SAR202 cluster bacterium
CAGCACCGCTATGATCTGTTCCTCTGTGTACCTCTTCCGAGCCATGAGTCCTCCTTCGATGTCCAATTGTAATGGAGGACTCTACTTGCCAGTGCTACTGTTTCCGGGGGTAAGGTCAATCTAGGAGTCCAACATGAGCTTCGGAGAAACTCTTAAGGGCCTAAGGCTGAGGTCCGGCCGATCAAGATACCGCATTGCGCAGTTCTGCGGCATCACGGAGGCTTACATCTTGAGGTTGGAGAAAGGGGAGAGGTCCAACCCCAGCCGAGATGTGGTTCTCATGCTGGGGCTGGCACTCATCAAAGGCTCAGAGGCCTTAGATATTTGGGACGTTGACGTGCTACTTCTGTCAGCTGGGTATGCCGAGCTCCGGAGACGCGGAGATACCAGACCAGCGACTGCCTAATGAGAGCGTTGCCGACCGGCATTTGAATAGATCTTCCCGTCCATGTTAGATCTGTCCATCCCGTGCTTGTATCTTCTGCTATCTTTCAGATTGAACCTGTCCAGTGGGGAGAACTCCTGGCTCTGTATAGCTGCTCTCCGGCTGGCTATGTGGAGATAGTTCTGCACCATAACTAACGTCGAATGCCCTAGGTTCTGTTTCAGCAAGAAGATGTCGCCACCGTTCAAGATGAACGAGGTAGCGTAGGTATGCCTAAGCAGATGAGGATGCAACCTAGAGATCCCCACAGCTTTCGATAGACGCCTGAAGAATGACTTTATCGCGTAAGGGCTCAAAGGGTATCCATCTATGGTCAAGAAGAAAGTGCTCACTCCGTTGTGGCTAGGATCGACTCTGAAGTGATGGCAGTAGTGAAGCATAGCCCGCTGACAAGCCACCCCGAAAGCCACAATCCTTTCCTTCCCTCCCTTGCCTAAGACCTTCACATATCGGTCCTCCAGGTGCACATCAGATTCTTCCAGGTAGGCAACTTCAGAGAGTCGTAGACCGGTATCGAGCATCAAGGAGACCAGTGCGCAGTTCCTCGCTCCCAAGAGGGTATTGGCATTTATCCCCGAGAATATCTTCCCTATATCTTCCTCGTTCAGAGGTTCTATGACCTGGTCCACGGTTTTTGGCATTTTAAGCTCCCGTAGTAAATCGCCAACGGTATAGCCTTTCTTGCCTAGCCAAGCGAAGAACGCCTTAAGCGCTCGGACCCGGTTAGCCACTGTGTGTGTGGACGTGTGACCTTTAATGCCGGGCTTCTCTTGGATATGGAGGATAAACCGTCTGACCGTATTTTCATCGATATTACCGATCGCTGTGGACGATTCCTCATCATTGAGCCATCTAACAAACAGGCCCAGGACCTCGTTGTACCAGCCGACAGTTCTGGGTGATTTTCCCTCGGTCCGATTATTTACCTCGAAGTGCTGCATGAGCACCGAAAGATCGATCTTCGATTTCTCCATCTCTTCCCACCTAAGGTTTCTCTTTGTGGCCATGATAATTCCTTGCCTCCGTTTCGTAGAAGTGTCTGAGAGGCAAGCATCTGGGGCCTAGAACCGAAGGGCCTGAAAGGCAGGAAGTCGGAGTGGCTTTTTCGACAAAAAAAGAAGCCGCCATCGCTGGCGGCTTCCGTGACTGACTCGTGCGTGAATGGTGGAGGTGAGGGGAATCGAACCCCTGGCCCCCTGCATGCAAAGCAGGTGCTCTCCCGCTGAGCTACACCCCCACGTTTGGGCCACAAGAAATTTTAGCACAGGCAAGGGTTCTACAGTCGCTACGAAACTGGGTTTTCTGGGCTTGTAGATTCGGGGGCATAAGCGCTCTTCTAGACTCTTCAGGGCCTATTGCTTCCCTGCGCCCCAATCCGGCTAAATGGGCGCCAAAGCAAAGAGCCCTTCCAGGCGAGTCCCACCTGACGCCAGTTCCTTTACCGTCTGGCATTTGGCCGGAGATTAACTACCTCATTTTTTCTTTAGATATATCAAAGTCATGCGGTAACCAGGATGGTCCGGAAAGTCCAAGAACTGTTCGATACCATTTTCTATTGGCGTAAATTGCCGCTCCACAAATGAGTCAAAACTCATGGATTCGAGCCAGCGAACAACCGATTCCATTTCGCCTGTGGAGCCCGCTGATGTGAAGAAGGCGTGATGTGCGTACACGATTTCAGTGCTAGACGAGATAGCCTCTAACATTTTCGGTTGATATGTTGGGTCGGTTCTAAGCAGCGTGTTCCATACCTTGGTCTTGGATTCGCTGCCCAGTTGAATCGCGCCCTGGTATTTCGCTAGTTCTATTCCGATTGAATCATTGGCGTAAAAAGCTAGGGCGTTTGAGTTGGTCAGTATCAGAGCATCTTGGTGCTCCGAATTTATATAGCTTGCGGCTTCGTTAATCTTGTCCAACCACCGGTAGGTAATCCACCCCGTTCCAGAGACCATATTGGCAAACGAGCCGCCAAATCCAATCAAGGCGAGTACGCCAGCGGTTATCAGAAGGTTTCTGGTTATCGGACCCGGTCCTTCTCTCATGGCGGCGGCCACCGCTAGTCCGACGGCGCTGGATAGAAAAACTGTCACTATTAGCAGACGCTTCATCTCGACAACGCCAAACAACAACAACCCTAGAAGAATTACCACTGATACTACAAGTGGAATCTTCGACACTGACCAGTATCTCAGGGCGAGCACGCCGACGATAACGAATGCACCCAACAGAGGAAGGCTAATCCAAAAGGTTGTGGGAATGGAAAAATCACCGGCCCATAGTACGTAAAGGCTGGACAGAATGTTAGACCAGGCGAAACGTGTTCCGGTGGACTCCCCTAACTGCCCTAGGAACGTGGATAGCCAAGGCAAGTAGAGAATTACGGCGCCGAGCCAGGACAACCCCCACGCCCAATATTTTCGCGGTGACCATCCGGAGACGAAAATTAATGCGGCCAACTCACCGGCAGCAAGAACGGGAGCTGAATAAACCGTGTACCAAAGTGCAGCTCCTGTTACAGCCACCAAAGCCCCAAATAATAATCGGCGATAACGGGAATAATCGACATCACCAGAAACCGAGTCAAGCAACTTGACGAAGAAATAGAGATTCCATACTCCCAAGGCGGCTGCTAATGAATACCATCTGAGCGCGATTGGGTATATCCAATGGTATGGCCAAAGCGCCGTGATTATGAGGGCCCAATACAATCCTGGATTGCCACCAAGTCGGTAGGCGAGGAATCCCACACCCAACAATGTTGCCAGCCATAGAGAAAAAGGCATTAATCGCAAGGCAAATTGGTTGCTATGCGCAATCTTTTGCCACCCATGCTCGAGAATGTTGAACCCTGGAGCATCCTCATCGAAGTTGCCGGACATAAGGTCAATCATCTCGGAAACAGGAAGAGTGGATAGGAAATACGAGTTTACTTCGTCGTCCCACATACTCGTCTGAGCCGAGAAGTAGAGGAGAATCCCCACGTTGAACAGGATAGCTAGCACTACAGCCAGCTGAATCACATTAATTGTTTTAAGTGGACGAAATTTCATCAATTAGGACTCTCCCCTTCACAAAGGACGCATTTCGTCTTCAACATTAATCCAATCCGGCTCGCGGTAGCATGATTTCGCTTACCAAGAACATTAATTTATTTCGGTTCCCGATATTCCAGTAATCGACTCCCAATTCAAAAACTTCATCTATTTCGTTTTAATTCCAACGCGCCCTGGTATTTATAAGGCGGCCAATCTGGGGCGATACAGACCGCCGGTCCCACCCAGTAATAGGGCTCCTCACTCGCCATATTTCGCGCCGAAAGTTAAGCCCAAATCAAGTCAAGTTACCAGTAATGGGAATTGGAGCGGTCGGCGCACTTCCAACAAAAAAACAGGCCCGGGACATACCCGCGCCTGCTTGTTGGTTCCTCGCTATTGGCCCTGTCTTTACCAGCGGATGGGCTGGATGGGCTGCCCCTCGCATATTTTCGGGGGCATAATCGCTCTTTTAGACTCTTCAGGGCCTACTGCTTTCCTGCGCCCCGCTAGCGGTTATCGGGCCAGCGGGGCCGGGACAGGCCAGCTGCCAAATGCGCTCCAACTCAAATGCTTTTGCCATTTAATCCCCCTGGTGAGCCCCTTCCTATCCTGGAGGGAAGGATTAACAAATCTTCGATGTAGTTAATCTACAGGGGCTGCTAACAGGGGCGGAGGGCCTAAGGTCACAAGATTCCAGGGTCTAATGGCCCAATCTGAAAAGACTAAACCCCAGTCCACTCAAACCCCAGGTTGGCGTAGCGGCAGAAGACGGTGCCGCCGGGAGCCATGATGCGTTTCAACCAATAAATATTTCTGTATTACAAACGCTTTTCAACTCTGCCTATGTTGTGGTTGTGCGCTCCGGGCCATTCACAGAGCAGATACAAGGATGTTCACCGACGCTCCAATCTGATACGCGGTCTAATACAAAGTCGCGCGGAATGACATCATCATTTTTAAGGGCTTCAACTACTTCTGTAAACCTACTGTCCCAGTTCATTGCCTCCGTTTCTGGCGAGCCATCCGACTGATTCCATTCGGGAAAAGCTTTTAGGAGATCGCCAATCAACAAGGAACTGGACCTCGGCAGAGGCTTATTGCACCAATTTACAAGCAGTTGAGAAAATGGATGGTGTAAGTCATAAGCAATAGAGCGGTCGCGGGCCGCGTAATTAGTCAGATCTACACCCATTCGCCAGCGTCCTCGAAATGAACCCGCATCCACAAACCAGACTATTCGTTCGGCTATTTCCATGGGTAAGATTGCTATCCCGACCGCGTCAATCAATGCTTGGAATCCGCCAATTCTCAAAGAACCTAAAATGGACCGTGCCCATCTCGACAAATGTTCTGTAAATTTGATTCCGTCATTGCTCATCGAGTAGCCGCCACTCGTTTGCCCAGGAACCGTTATACCGATTACGTCATCTGGAATCATATCTTGATACCGTTCCAGCTCGCTGTGAAACCTTACGGGAATCGCAAAAAATCGACCAGGCCAACCTAGAACCTCATCAACAGAGCGCAACAGGAATCCTTGGTTGGTCCAAGTACAAATTGTTGCGCTGTTCTGTGCCGATTCTCGGAGCGCAGATGGGAAACTCGGCAAGTCTCGCGAGTAGTATTTTTGGTGAAAGACCCACCAATCTACTGGTTCGCCGTTTGAAACCGATAATCCGTAGATTGCCTCAACACAAAGGCTGTAGACCTCAATCATTTTCGCCCAAAACGGCTGACTCGATTGGGCGAACCTGCCACGATCCGCCGTCAAGTCCATTGTCGATTCATTCGTCAGATTAATATCGACCCATGCTTGGCTGGCAAATTTTGCTACTTCTTCGTTGATTGCATTAACGTAAAACCCGTTTTGCGAAATCAGGCCTCCAACCGTCTTATGACTTCCACTATCGGGAAGAAAGCTATCTGACAAAATAACGCTGACTTCCAGACCATCTTCCTTGAATGAGGCTTGTTCTCGATTTGGATTTGCGAGTTGAACGGGCATATATTCAGGTCTTGCTTCCGAATAGTACCTCAATGTGCGCAAGTCGGTGTCAAGGGGTAAAGAACTTTTGTTGACAATTGTCGAAATCTGCTCGCCTCTTCGAACAATCGCTATCGGAAAATCTATGTGCCTGCAATAATGCCTCACTAGCTGTGCGATTGACTCATTTGTCATCTGAATATTTGACTTCAAAAACAAGCGCACGGTAGTTCCGGGGGTTGCTCGTGTTCCCAATTTCGGGACGAAGCTTTTCGTTATACTATTTATTGATATCTGAATAGGGTCACTACCTTCTCTTAAGCTATCCACCTCAATTTCATCAGCTATCATAAAAGCCGAAAGTATGCCAATTCCGAATTCGCTGATTGGTCTAAAACTGCCTTTAAAGTCATCAGAACGATAGTAACTTATGCCAATCTTCGAAAAATAATTTCGGATTATAGACTCGTCCATGCCCGTGCCATTGTCGATGAACGACAATACTTTGCCGTCTTCTTCCACTTCGATTTCGATTGCCGGTTTCCACTTAGGCGGTCTGATTTCCTGTGCTTCGCGACATGTGTCCACGGCATTCTGAAGTAATTCTCTGATACAAGCACGCCAGTCTCCATATAAACGTTCGCCCATGATTAAGTTAACGATTTGCTCGTGTTGTAATTCGAATTTAAGGTTGATTGGCAAATATCCCCTGTGTTCTAACCTCAAATCCACGTCGTGGTACGGGATAGGGTCTACCACCATGAAGCCATCACCGCTTGCGTAAGGACGACCTAACATCCGCTTCATTTCGTCTAGTTTTGCTTTAATCTCTTTCTGAACCTCCTCTACCTTCAAGTACACAGAGTGGTCATGACAACTTCCAGACAATAGAAGAACGCCTTCGTTAGATGAAACCCCGGATATGCTCAGGTGTTTCCCCCATTCAAGAGCAGACGTTTCGTCATTAATATCCAAGATTTCGAACTCTGACCAAGGCGTACGAAGCGCGGTAGTATCTAGCTCATCGGCCAGCCTCAGGTAAGCAGCTAACAAGTTTCGACGTATTAATTCGTTATTCCCAAAAGCAACCTCGCCGTAGAGGGTTTTATCTGCCAAATTCACTTTACGATGACCTAAAGCAATCCGGGCAATGATTTCTCCCTCGGCAGCGGTATCAGAAGCTCGGAGTTCCAAATTCATCCAATTTTTTGCTATGTACGTTTCTGAACGTTCATGATGATGAGCTCTGACAAAATCTCGCTTGGCTCTAACCAATATCTCGGAGGAGTCCTTAAGTTTTTTCGACGATTCTCTTAAGAAAAATTCTTCCTTAAAGCTCTCCCAGATTGGTCCATCTGGAGTTCCAGGACACCCCTCTACCATCCCAATATCATGAAGATAAGTTGCCGCAATCAAGAAATACAACTCCCATTCATTTAGCAATTCCTTGATTTCATCCGGCAATAGCCAGTCAAGAATTGATAGAACGCCGTCGCTATGTCGAATCGTATGGTCGGTATATTGAGGGAACAAATCGTGTGTGTGTTCCAGTTGGTTCGAAGCCACTTTCCTGACAGCGACGAGTCTATCGGCCAGTTCGCCCCCCTTTTGCTTATTCTTTAGAGCATCGAGAACATTCATAACCGCGAAAATCCTTCCAGAATCAAATTCGTTTCGGGCCGCTTCGGCGGCATTCTAACCACCAAATTATACCTCTCAAGTACCTTCCTAATCATTTCGGTAATTAAAGATAAGACTTTGGCTGTGGCGAGAGAATTGTTCCTTAGTTCAAGGGGACGGCTTCCAACTAATTTTACTTACGAACCCTAAACCCCAGTCCACTCAAACCCCAGGTTGGCATAGCGGCAGAAGACGGTGCCACCGGGCGCGGCTAGAGGGCCGTTTGCGGCCAACAGGGCGATGGTGTGCTTGTCACCAGGAGAGGGATTGTCGCTCAGCAGGACCCGCTGCACTACGTTGAAACCCTGGATGGCTCCTCGATCGCGGTTGCACTCGCCGTCAATCCAAATCTCGCCGTAGTCGTCGATGCAGGTCTCGAACTGCACTCGCATTCCCTTAATCGGGTGGCCGTTTACCGCGTCGGGCAGGGTTATGTTAATGCGGTACCACATGAAGCTGAAACCGTGGGAATTACGCTCGGCCAGGTCGTGGCAAATCTCCCAGCTTGAATCATCATAATCGGCCAGCCGCGCCGGGCTGCCTGCAATCTGTTCAACCAGTCCCTCGTTGGGTTGGCCGGGCACGTAACCCCGGGCATATTTCCAAGTCCCCTTGACCAGCGCTTGGCCGTCGGCATCCCTAAGGTAAATCGTTTCTCTTGGCATGTTGTCTCCTATTTTATCTGCGGCATGTATTTCGTCGGCCTATGATACTCGAAATTTACCGATTATTGTCCTCATTAGTTTGGGAAACGTTTGGGGCCATTCGGCCCTAGTGGGTATTGCCGCCAGAGAACGCCCAATGGAAAGCCTGGGTTAGCAACTGAGTGTTGGCTTCTCCGTCGAAGCGATGGCCGCAGTCGGGGATCTCTCTAGCCTGGAATGACTTGGCTGCCAAAGGGCCCATACGCAGCACCTGGGCCAGCATGCCCGCAGTCGGGTCTTCGCCGCCGTAGACCAGGTAGATGTCGCCGGTGAAGGCCGAGATGCCCTCGTAGAACGGGTCTCCCACGCTGTCGTAGGTGGAAAGGAGTAGGACTCGCTCGATGCTGGGATACCGGTGCGCCACGGCTCCCACCGCCGACCCGCCCGAGGAAAACCCTGACAGATAGATTACTGGCGATTCAGTCCCGCACAACTGGGCAGCGTTTTCGAGGGACCATTCAATAACCTGGGAGAGACTTTCGATGAGCAGCTTGTTCCAACTAACGCCTTGGTAGGAATAGGCCTCCCACTCCAACTGCACCTCGAAGTCGGGACGGGGGGCGTTGTAGGTGACCAGGGCGGCTAGACCGTTTGCTTGCAGGCGGTGACCCAGGTTTCGCCAGCGTTGCTCTCGCCCGTCTTTAAGCTCTCCGGAACCCGGCGAGTTGACCAAGATCGCGCCAGAGCCAGTGGGGTAGGCAGTGATGGGGACTTGGTACGGGACAGTCTCCCCAGATTCGGCCTCGGTCTCAAGGGACAGGGTTTCGTCAATTATTTCCGGCGTCGGCAATTGGACGCCTCCTGGTGCCTAGTTTTATGAATAGCAAGTGCCAACCCGTCATGAACGGCGCCCGCTCGTCTACTCGCGGTAAGCCCGGTCATCCACTCATGGTAAGTCCGCTCATCCGCTCATGGTGAGCCCCGTCGAACCATCTCTGCGCATGAGCCAAGGTCTTCGGTATTAGACAAGACTGCTGAGCGCCCTTCGACGGGGCTCAGGACGAACGGATGGTAACGCTGATAATCGGTAGTAAGCGCCAAGTACCTAGTTCTTGGAATAGCCCGTGCCGTTAACCGTTCGTGGTGAGCCCGTCGAACCACTTCAGCGCACAGGCCAAGCTTTTCCGTCCTGGACAAGACTGCTGAGCGCCCTTCGACGGGGCTCAGGACGAACGGATGGTAACGCTGATAGCTGATATTGGACCGGAGACAGCAAGCAATCGTAGGGTTGTTACCGGCTGGATTTCTGCGCGTTGGATTGCTGAGTATACCGGTTCTCGGGCTTGGTTAGCCCCAGGTTGCCCCTGAGGGTGTCGGCCTCATACTCGGTGCGGAACAGGCCGCGTTCTTTCAGGATTGGTAGCACATGGTCGACGAAGTCGTTGAAGCCTTGAGGCAACACGCTGCTGTTCAGCATGAAGCCGTCGGCCGCGCCGTTTTCAAACCAAGCCTGCATGGTGTCGGCAATCTGGGTCGGTGTTCCAATGAACTCATGCCTGGGAGTGGTCGACCTGACGGCCATCTCCCGCAGCGTCAGGTTCTCGTCCTTGGCCACCTGTTTAATTCGGTCGGTGGTGCTCTCCCAGCCGTTGCGGCCAAAGTCCCCTAAATCGGGGAAGGGTGCGTCCAGGTCATAGGGAGAGAAGTCCATGTCGTTGAAATAGCGGCCCAAGTAGTTAAGGGCGTCTTCAATGACGACCAGGTTGGCAATCTCCTGGTATTTGGCTTCGGCCTCTTCCGGCGTGTTCCCGACGATGGGAGAGCAGCCAGGCATGACTAAGACCTCTTCGGGGTTTCGGCCTGCCTTTGCTGTCCGCTGCTTGATGTCTTGGTAGAACTCGGCGGCGTCGGCCCTGGTCGCCTGTCCGGTGAAGATGGCGTCGGCAACACCCGCAGCGAAGCCCCTCCCTGCCTCCGACGAACCGGCCTGAATCAATACCGGCCTGCCCTGCTTGGAGCGGGAAATATTTAGGGGGCCTTGAATCGAATAGAACTCGCCTTTGTGGTCCAGCCGGTGCAGCTTTTCTGGGTCGATGAATACCCCCGACGCTTTGTCCCGAATAAAAGCGTCGTCCTCCCAGGAATCCCAAAGACCTTTGGTGATTTCCAAGAACTCGCTGGCCATGCGGTAGCGCAGGTCGTGCTGGGGATGCTCCGGTTTGTTGTAGTTGGCGGCAGAACCCTCCAGCGGAGATGTAACGATGTTCCAGCCGGCCCGCCCGTTGCTAAGGTGGTCAATGGACGAGAACTGCCGCGCCACGGTGTAGGGGTCGCTGTAGGTGGTGGAAAGGGTCGCCGCCAGGCCGATTTTGGTGGTCTCCATCGCCAGCGCGGCCAGCAGGGTTAGCGGCTCGAACCGGTTCAGAAAATTAGGATGGGATTTTTCACTTATGTAAAGTCCGTCGCCAAAGAACACGAAATCCAGCTTGGCGTCCTCAGCCTTGCGGGTTAGGCCTTTGTAGTAATCGAGGTTCACCGCACCGTCGGCCACCGCGCTGGGGTGCCGCCACGAGGCCATGTTGCCGCCCGTGCCCGAAAGGAAGGCGCCCAATCGTATCTTTCGTTCACTCATACTAATTCCCGCCTTTATTGGCTTCCAAATAAGCCTGACTCAGCAACTCGTAAGACCGGAGCCGCTTCTGAAAATCGCTGACCGCCGTCACCACGATTATCTCTGCAACGTTATGTAATGCCTGAACCTCAAGTAGCTTTGTCAAGGCCAGTTCTGGAGAGCCGTGAACCACCGGTGCGTCGTAGACGTTAATCTCGTACTTCTCCCCAGACTGCTTCCCAAAGTTTTCGGCGGCCGCCAGGTTACCGGCAGTCAAGGTTCTACCGCTCTGCAAGCTGATGCGGATGACCTTAATCTTAGCAGCGAGTTCTGCGGCCTCGTCGGCGGATTCGGCTACCACCACCGGGAGGGCGAGCATCGCCCGCTTTTGGCCCATACCAGCAGCGTCAAAGCCACTATGGTAGGCCTGCATCGCCTTGGTCATCTCGGCTTCGTCGCTGTTCAAAAACAAGGCGAATACGTAGGGAATGCCAAACTCGGCGGCCATCTCAGCGCTGGACGCCGACGTGCCCAACAGATACAAGTCGGGTGGTTCGGGCGGCTTGGGACTGGCTTGAAGTCCGTGCAGCGGGTGGGATTCTTCCATTCCGTCGTCGAGGAATTTTCGAAGCTCCACTATCTTGTCGCCGATGGACCGCTCACCGGCCACTGCCCGTTGCAGGGCCAGGGTCGATAAGGGCAGACCACCCGGTCCGCGCCCGATGCCCAGGTCAACGCGACCAGGAGCCAATGAGGACAGGACGTTGAAGTTCTCGGCAACTTTGAAGGGGCTGTAATGTTGGAGCATTACGCCGCCGGAGCCGACTCGAATGCGGCTGGTCTTGGCCAGCAGGTGGGAGATTAACACTTCGGGCGACGACCCCATGACCCGGTCGGAGCCGTGATGCTCCGCCACCCAATAACGATGGTAGACCCACCCGTCGGCATTGGTCGCCAGCTCAATGGTGTGCTGAAAAGCCTGGGCAGCGGTCTCGTTCTCGCTCCCATTTTTATGGGCTGGACTCTGGTCCAAGATGCTAAGTGTCAGTCCGTTGTTGGTCATGTGATGCCAATTTTACCCTGTTTCTGACCCGGTCGTGCCAGGACGCAAAATGGCCCCCAGCAGTCACGCCAGGGGCCATCTAAATTCCGGATGACTTGAGGTTATTAAGCCTTGACGTGCTTCCCAGATACCTGGGGAGTGGTGCCCTCTTTACCCTGCTCGGCCATCTCCAAGCGGGTAGTACGCAGCCAAGTGCGCTTGAGGTCGTCTTGAATATTGAAATGCAACGAGGCTCCAAGACCCTCCACTTGCAGCTCAACTTTGTCGCCGTCCATCAAGGCGCTAAGGCCCCGGTGGTTGGTTCCGGTGGCCACAACGTCGCCGGGCTCAAGTTCGTGGATGGAGGTGACCCATTCCATGATTCTGGGAATTTTGTGGGCCATGTCGTCGGTGTTGAAGCTCTGCTTCAGGTCTTCGTTAACCCACAGGTTAATCGCCAAATGCTGGGGGTCGTCAATCTCGTCGGCAGTGACCAAATACGGTCCCATGGGCGCAAAGGTGTCCCTGGACTTCATTTGGTAGAAGGTATTGCCGCCAGCTTGCAGGCCTCGGGCCGAGCCGTCGATGAAGTTCATGTAGCCAAAAATATAGTCGTAGGCGTCTTCCGGTTTTACGTTTTTGGCCCGCTTGCCAATTACCAATGCAATCTCGGCCTCGCCCTCAAAAATCGAGGCCGGGATGTCGGGAAGAATCATGGTGTCGCCGTCGCCAATCACGGCGTTGGGCGACTTCTGGAACGCATTAATGGGGGCTGGCTCCGCCCGTGTGCCGTCTTCCATGTAGTTCACGGCCATGCAAATGATGTTGTGGGGCTTGGGCAAGGGCGAGCGCAACCTCACCTGACTGACGGGCTTACCCTGGCCACGGTCGGCCGCCTGCTGCAAAGCCGAGCGGTGCTGGGAGAAATTCTCGATGATTTTGTTGATTAGGTCCTGGGGCGAGGTGTGGTTAATCCCACTCACCGCGCCAGAAACGTCGACCACGGTATCGTCTTTCACCACGCCAAGTTTGAAATCGTCGAAAAATACGAGTTTCATTTCTCTCTCCCTAGTTCCTTAGATTTTGGTTCCCGATTTGAGACGACCCGATTTGAGACTAATGCTTGGGCCGCCTGAGCCGGGGCATATCGCAGGGGAATATTACTGAAACGCCGACCCGGTGGCAAGCGTTCGACTAATGACTTGGCAATGGCCGCTCCTCACCCCTACAAATCAACCATGTCCCATGGCGCGGTTTCTGTCGTGCGCTTTCTGTCGTATAGTATGGGCGTCACTCCCAAGACGCACCGAACCTGGGATACCGGAGTCTGGAAAATCGGCAGGAGAGTAGGGATTTCATGACCAGCTACATCGACCATCTGGAATGCACCGTTTGCGGCAAGTCCTATCCCCACAAGCAGTTAATTGGCGTCAGCCCCTGCTGCGAGAAGGTATTGTTCGCCCGCTACGACTTGGCCAAGATTGGCCGAGAGGTCGATCGCGACAGCCTAATCTGCCGGCCCGATACCATGTGGCGGTACGCAGAGTTGCTTCCGGTGGACGACCCAGCAAACATCGTGACCCTGGGCGAGGGCGGAACGCCGTTGCTCAAGTCGGTCAACTTGGCCAAAAAGCTTGGCATGAGAAACCTATACATCAAGGAAGAGGGCCTCAACCCCACCGGCACCTTCAAGGCCAGGGGCATATCCGCTGCGGTCTCCAAGGCGTTGGAATTGGGAGTTAAGGGGTTCACCATGCCATCGGCTGGCAACGCCGCCGGTGCCGCCGCAGCCTACGGGGCCAGAGCGGGTTTAGAAACCAAGGTCTTCATGCCCCAAGACGCCCCCGACTCCAACAAGAAAGAGACCCTGGTGGCCGGGGCAGAGTTGAACTTGGTGGCGGGCCTGATTAATGACGCCGGACGTGAGGCCGTGGCTGTGGCCAAGAAACTGGGCCTGTTTGACCTTTCAACCCTAAAAGAGCCGTACCGGGCCGAGGGCAAGAAGTCCATGGGCCTGGAGGTAGTCCAGCAGCTTGGCTGGAAGATGCCCGACGCCATGATTTATCCCACTGGCGGCGGAACTGGAATTATCGGCATGTACAAGGGATTCAAGGAATTGCTGGAACTGGGTTGGATTGAAGGCAAGCAACCCAAGTTCATCTCGGTGCAGGCCGACGGCTGCCAACCCATCGTAAAGGCCTTCAATGACGGCGCCAACGTTTCCGAGATGTGGGCCAACGCCACGACCAAAGCCGACGGCTTAAGGGTGCCCCATCCCTTCGCCGACTATCTGATATTGGAAGCCATACGCGAAACCGGCGGTACTGCACTAGCAGTAACAGACCAGGAAATGATTGCCGCCATGTACGAGTTGGCCACCGCCGAGGGGATTTTCGCAGCCCCCGAGGGCGCGGCAACTCTGGTGGGACTAAAGCACTTACTGGACCAGAAGTTCTTGGATCCCGATGAATCGGTAGTCCTCTTCAATACCGGTTCCGGCTACAAATACCTGGACTTGATTAGCGGTCCCAAACAGGGTTAACCAGCTAGAAACGGCTTTGCCTCAAAACTGTCATTCTGAGGAGTGAAGTCCCGATGCATCGGGAAAGAATCTTCCAAG
>JABMNL010000023.1 GCA_013204585.1 SAR202 cluster bacterium
CGTGGGATTTCTGGAGAGGGGTGAAGAGCCCACCTAAGAGCACATCAAACATGCCTTGTGCGGCATCCTGTGTCGTTGCACCGGCTACTCCAAGGTAATTGAAGCAGTAGTGGCGGCGGCGGAATCCACCGGCCGGAAGGCGGAGTAACAAAGATGGTTGAGTATCAAGTACTGGGTAAAAGCCACATCCGAGTGGACGCGCTTGAAAAGGTAACCGGCAAAGCCACCTACGCGGGAGATATTTATCTGCCTGGGATGCTGATGTGCAAACTGTTGACCAGCACCCACAGCCACGCTCGCATCGTGAGCATTGACACCTCGGCAGCGGAAGCGCTGCCTGGCGTACGGTGTGTCATCACCGGCCAGGACTACCCCGACGCGCGCTTCGGGTCTGGAGCGCTCAAAGACCGCCGAATTATGGCCCGCGACGAAGTATTTTATATCGGCGAACCAGTGGCAGCGGTGGCGGCAGACGACGAAGTCACAGCTTTAGAAGCCGTGGAGCTGATTAAGGTCGAGTACCAAGACTTAGACAAGGTGGTCGACCCGCTAAAAGCCATCTCAAGCAAGTCCATCAACATCCACCCAGACCTGGAAGAATTTGAGGGTTACGGGTTCGCGCTGGGCGGCAACAACTGCACCATGCTGGACGCCGACCGTGGCGACGTGGAGCAGGGATTTAAAGACTCCGACATCATTGTCGAAGAGACCTATCACACCCAGCCCATCAGCCAAGGGTTCTTGGAGCCGATGGCCTGCGTGGCAAACTTGGAGGCCAATGGCCGGTTGGACATCTACGCGTCCACTCAAGGCCCGTATCAAGTGCGGTCTCAACTGGCCTCGGTGCTGGATATGCCCATCGGCAACATCAAAGTCCAAGCCATGGAAATGGGCGGTGGGTTCGGGGCCAAACTGCGCTTGGCGTTGGAAGCCTTCCCGGCCATGTTGGCCATCAAGACCGGAAGGCCGGTCAAACTGGTCAACACCCGCGAGGAGACTTTTACGCTGAACGGGCCGCGTCTTGAGACCAATATCTACCTCAAGACCGGCGTCACCAATGACGGCCGGATTTTGGCCCGCGAGGCCCGGAGCATCTTTGATGTGGGCGCTTACCTGGGCGCTGGCCCCAACTCTGGCGTGGGTCACGGTCTGGGCGCCTACAAGATTCCCAACTTTAAGTTGCGTTCCTACGGCGTCTATACCAACAAGATTTATGTCGGTTCCTACCGGGCCTCCGGCGTCGCCGACATGACCTTCGCCACCGAGTCCCATACGGACGTCATTGCCCACAAGCTGGGCATGGACCCCATGGACTTTAGAATCAAGAACGCCCTCAGCGAGGGTGACACTGCGGTCAACGGCCAGACCATTCCTAGGAACGGCCTGATGGAGACCATCAATGCCGTGAAAGAGCGTATGGGACTGCCCAAGAAGCTGCCAGAAGGCCATGGCGTGGGTATTGCCGTGGGCGAGTGGCGCAGTGGCAGCGGGCCTTCCACCGCGTCCATCAGCGTCAACGAGGATGGCACCGTCAGCTTGCTCACCGGCTCGGTGGACATCTCGGGTAGCGACACGTCCTTGGCCCAGATTACCGCCGAGTCATTGGGTCTGCGGTTGGACCAAGTAATTGTTGCCAAGCGGGACACCGACATGGCCCCTTTCACCGGGCCCAGCGGCGGCAGTCGTATTGTGTACAGCCAGGGCAAGGTGGTGTTGATGGCCGCCGAAGACGCCAAGGCCAAGTTGCTGGACATCGCCGCCGACCGTCTCGGCGTCCCCGCCGACGCATTGGAGTGCGCTGGCGGTGCGGTTTACGTTCAAGACAACCCACCCCAGTCCATGGGCTTGGGCCAACTGGCTCGCATGAGCCTAAGTTCCAAAGGCGGGCCAATCATCGGTACCGCTTCGTTGTCCAGCATGCCCTACGCCCCGGTGTTTAACGCTCAGGCCGTTGAAGTGATTGTCGACAAAGAGACCGGGCAGGTCAGAATCACTCGGTTCGTCCAAGCCCAGGACATTGGTAAGGCAATCAACCCCATGGGTGTGGAAGGCCAATTGGAAGGCGGTGCCGTGCAGGGTATTGGTCGCGCGCTTAGCGAAGAAATTCTGATTGACCGGGAGACCGGCGAAGTTAGGAATACCTCTTTGGCAACCTACCTGATGCCGCTGGCAGTGGACATGCCCAAAATCGAGAACATCTTGGTGGAAGTCCCCAGCGAAGATGGTCCCTTTGGCGCGCGCGCGGTTGCCGAGTCGCCCGGCTTTGGCCCACCGGCGGCCATCGCCAACGCCATCTTCGACGCAGTGGGAGTGAGAATTAGAACCCTACCACTGTCGGCAGAAAGGGTTTTGGCCGCCATTCAAGGACGCGACACCGAGGAATACAAAGTGGACGCGGACGAACTGCGGGCCGCCGAATAAAGCCCCCCAATCTCTCTTTACCAAAGGGGGCTTTAACTTCCCCCTTTGCAAAGGGGGGACAGAGGGGGATTTCCGCGCTCGGTATGACACCCAATTTGCTAATGCAGACCGTACTGTGAGCCTTGCAACCGGACAAGGTTGATTACGCGGCTAGAAGCAGATACAGGTTACGGTGTTCGACACGCCCTTCAGAGGACGTATTTTGTGACGCAGAACCGCTGTGATGTCTTCTTGCGTGTCTGCTTCCAGGTCCACTACGAAATCGTAGGGCCCCAGTACGTCGTGAATCACCGCCCCGGGTATGGCCCGTAGTTTTTGGGCCACTTCCTCGGTGAGGGTGGGGTCGGCGTTGACCAGGATATAGGCGTTAGCAGCCATGGTGAGACCTCTCTATTTGATAGTCTAGGCAGGCTATCTTGGGTACAAATCCAGTCTAATTATAGACTAAGCGCTGGCAGTACCGGTCTCTGTATATAAATAGCAGGACGTGCGGTGTCCCTCGGCAACTTCCCGTCTTTCCGGGTATACGGTGGAACAAATGTCCATCGCCACCGGGCACCGGGTATGAAAGGTGCAGCCCGATGGCGGGTTGATGGGCGATGGGACCTCGCCTCGAAGCACGATTTCCTCGCGATCATTCGTCGGGTGAGCAGGCAGGGCCGCAGAAATGAGCGCTTTGGTGTAGGGGTGTTTGGGGTCGCCGAACACTGCAGACGGCGGTCCTTCTTCTACAAGCTTACCAAGGTACATTACCCCAACTTGATGGCTCATGTAGCGCACGGTGGCCAGGTTGTGGGCGATGAGCAGGTAGCTTAGGCTAAAATTCTGTTGCAGTTCTTTCAGCAGGTTCAGAATCTGTGCTCGGATCGACACGTCCAGCGCGGATACCGGCTCGTCCAAAATCATGAGCTCTGGCTGTGTGGAAAGGGCTCTAGCGATGGCAATACGCTGACGCTGGCCGCCGCTGAACTCGTGGGGGTAACGCTCGGCATGGAAGGAGCGTAGTCCCACGGTTTCTAGCAATTCGTGGACGCGTTTTTTTAATTCGGTCCTGCTTAGATGCTGGTGGGTTACCAGGGGCTCGGCAATTAGCGAGTCCACCCGCATCCTGGGATTCAAAGAGCTCCAAGGGTCTTGGAACACCGCCTGGACGGAAGCCCGGTAATCGGCCGTTTCCTTCCGGCTGAGTTTGTGAATGTCCTTGCCCCGGAAAAACACCTGGCCGGCAGTGGGCTTTTCCACCATCAGGAACATTCTGGCGGTGGTGGTCTTGCCGCAGCCCGATTCTCCAACCAGGCTGTAGGTCTGGCCCTTGGGTATATCGATGGAAACGCCGTCTATCGCTTTTACGTAACCGACGTTCTTACGGACAATCATCCCCTGGGTTACGGGGTAGTATTTTTTAAGGTTCTCGATATGGGCCAACGGCCCTTCATAGCTTGAATCGGAACCTGGCGCGGCGTTAATCTGCGACGGAGTAGTCACCGCTGTGCCTCCAACAATTTGAAGTATGCCCTTCGGCAATCGTGAATGTGTCTGGATAAGTGTCGCACTTGTCGAAGGCATGCTCGCAGCGGGGCGCAAAGGCGCATCCCGGCGGCAAGTCGTCTAGCGAGGGTGGCTGTCCCTCGATTGAGGGTAGGTGGGCAACGTCTACTTCCAAGTCCGGCACGGACCGCATCAATGCTTGGGTGTATGGATGGGAAGGATTGTCGAATAGGGGTAGGACGTCTGCCTGCTCCACGAATTTCCCGGCGTACATCACTCCCACCCGGTCGCACATGTTGGCGACAATCCCCAAGTCGTGGGTGATGAATATGATGGCTGCGCCCGTGGTTTCTTGAATTTCTTTCAGCAGCTTCAGGTATTGGAGCTGCACGGTTGCGTCCAAAGACGTGGTTGGCTCGTCCGCTATGAGCACGGACGGAGACCGGGAGATAGCGATGGCTCCGACCACCCTTTGCCGCATGCCGCCGCTCATCTCATGGGGATAGGCGTGCAAACGCGTTTCCGGCGATGGGATGCTTACTTTGGCCAATAGCGCGGCGGCCATCTCTCTCAGCTTCGCGGCAGGCCCTTTATTTTCCATCCGCAGCGACTCAATCACCTGGCTGCCGATGGTGAACACCGGATTGAGCGAAGTTAGGGGGTCTTGCATAACCATGGATATGCCGCTGCCCCGTATTTGCCGCATTTCTGAGGGGCTGGCCTCCAGCAAGTCTTGGCCTTTAAAGAAAATCTTTCCGCCGACAATTTTGCCCGCTGGCTGTGGCACCAACCCAAGGATGGACCAAGCCGTCATGCTTTTGCCGGAACCGGACTCGCCGACGATTCCCAGGGTCTCGCCGGGATGAAGGTCAAAACTAATTCCGTCGACCGCTTTCACCACACCCGAGCGGGTGTAGAAATAGGTGCGCAAATCCTGAACGCTTAATAGCGGTTCGCCACTTCGGTCAATTTTAGCCATTACTGCAGTTCCCTTTTGTTGCCATCAGAGCGCCGGGACAATTCGAGCTCATATGGACCTGCGCAGCTTCGGGTCGAGGGTGTCCCTGAGCCAATCGCCGAAGAAATTGAAGGCCATCACCACCATGGTAATTACCAGCCCTGGCAGGAGCGACAGCCACCACATGCTAATCAAGTAGTCGCGGCCCTCAGCAACCATTAATCCCCAGGCGGACGCGCCCGGCGCTAGGCCCAAGCCCAAGAAGCTCAATGATGCTTCCAATAAAATGGTCTGACCCACCAGTAAGGTCAGAATGATTAACAAAGTGTTTATCACGTTGGGGAAGATGTGCCGCCAAATTATCATGACTGGCGATACCCCGGTGATGCGGGCGGCGAGAACAAAGTCCCGGTTTCTGACTTGCAAAACCTCGCCACGAATCATACGTGCAAAACGAGCCCAGACGGTTACGGCGATAGCCAAAATAATATTGGCAATACCGGCCCCTAAAATGGTCACAATAATCATGGCCGCAAGAATAGTGGGGAATCCCATCGCTGCGTCGGTTATACGCATGAGGATGGTGTCGGTCCACTTTCCGGCGTAACCGGAGACGAGACCGACGGTGGTTCCGACCACAGCCCCTGCGCCGAGGGCGACTAGGCTGATGAAGGCCGACGTGCGAGCCCCGTATATCAGGCGGCTTAGCATGTCACGGCCCAAGCGGTCTGTTCCTAACGGATACGACCAGTTTTCACCGGGAGCTAGCTTCCGCACGCCTATGTCGATGTCGGTTGGGTCGTGGGGAGCCAAGAGGGGCGCAAAAATGGCACATATCACAACAACAGCCATGATTATGATGGGCGCCCAAGGAAGTCGGGCCCTTAGAATCTTCCCGGCTGTTGATGCTATGTTTTTGATGCTGAGTAATTTGGGCTCAGCGTCGGACACAATTTCAGATCCAGATTCTTCAAAAGTAGCCATGCTATTCCTCTCGCATCCTGGGGTCTATGTAGGCATAAAGAATGTCTACAAGCATGGCCATGAGGATGTACATGGCACCGGCAGTAAGCACAGTGGCTTCTAACACCGCGTAATCGCGTTGGGTGACCGACGTTAGCATCAACCGGCCTAGTCCGGGCCAGGCGAAGACTACCTCGACCACGATGGACCCGTTGAGCAGGCCACCCAGGCTGATTCCGGCGAAGGTCAAGACCGGGATGATTGCGTTTCTAAGGGCGTGCTTCCAGATTACCGCTCGTTCGTGAAGGCCTTTGACTCTGGCGAATTTGATGTATTCGCTGTCCAAAACTTCCATCATGCTGGAGCGGGTTAACCGCACCATGCCGGCGATTAGGAATAGAGATAGCGAAAACGACGGCAGTATGTAATGGGTTGGTCCGCCGATTCCAAAGGTTGGCAGCCATCCAAGGTAGGCACCGAAGAAGAGCAATAGCATGATGCCGACCCAAAATTGGGGGGCGGCCATGCCGAGAACTGATATGAATTTGGCAATCCGGTCAAATACGCTGTCGCGGTATACCGCAGATAAGATTCCCAAAGGAATTCCGAGTATCAGTGTGAGAACGAAGCCCGATGCGGCCAATTTTAAGGTGTTTGGTAGGCGTTCTAACAGTAGGCTGCTGGCTGGGCGGCCCCAGGTCCAAGAATGGCCGAAATCTCCCTGGACTACATTTTGGAGAAAAATCCAATACTGGACATAAATGGGCCGGTCTAGTCCTAGGCTCTGGCGCATTAGTGCGACGGATTGCGGAGTATCCTGCGGGCTGGTTAAGAACGAAACAACATCGCCGGTCAAATGGACGGCGAAGAACACTCCGGCACTAAGGGCCAGGAGCGTGAAGAAAGCTTGAACCAGTCTAATTAAGATGAATCTAGTCATCTTGGTATATCCCTCAGGTTACTTTGGCGAATGGACGCGGGCCGAATGGGCGTGATTTGTAATAGTGCGATGCCGGAAAGCTAAGTTAGAAAGCTAAGTCAGAAAATTAATTCACAAGAATCTAATTGAATGGTAATCCGGTTGAAAAAGTAAATCAATTATTGCGATTTCGACGGTGCATGGGTACTTGCCTGGCGTAAGGCAGCCGCCCCGGGTCCCAGCTATTTCCTGAGACCCGACGCGGCTGCTGTGGTTGCAACTGAATTTGCCAGTTATAGACCGTGTGGAGTTATTTAGCTAACTCGATGGTCCATAGAGCGCTGGCGTAAGGAAGCAGGGGCCAAGGCTCCCAAGTCTTGATATTCTTGCTCACACCCCAAGGAGTGTTAGCGGTGAATATGCTCCACTCGTAGTTCTCTTCCCGTGCCGCGGCGTAGATCTCATGGTAGGCTGCTTGGCGCTCTGCCATGGTACCAATGGTGCCGAGGTTTTTCACGGTCAAGTCTCTCAGGACTGGGTCGCGAGCTACGTATGATTCAGCTTCGCCGTAATGACCGTAGGCGATGCTTCCGCCGTCGAAGCGGTCTTCGTTGGGGCGAATCACGAAGTAACCAGGAACCTGAGCACCGTGCATTTTGTCTTTGATGGACACGGAGTCGCCGACTTCAACTTCACAGTTGATTCCCAGGTTGGTCTTCCACATGTCGCAGACCATCTGAGCTGCTTCTGGCACGAAGGGTAGCTCGGAAGCTTCCCAGGTGAAGAGGGTGAAGGGGTCGGGGAAACAGGCGCCGTCGGCGCAATCTGCCGCGACCAATAACTCTTGTCCCTTGGCCGGGTCATAGGGCCAAGAGTCCAGGTCGGGCGCATAACCGAGGGCGGACGGGCTAACGTGAGCCCAACCCTTGGTCTCGGCCACTTCCGGGCCGTACAGGGTGTTGGCAATCAACTCTTTGTCGATGGCGTAGTTCAGTGCCGAACGTACACCCTTGGTGAAAGGATACGGAGTCGTATCTTCGAATCCGTACTCTGAAATCATATAGAGATATACGGCTTCAGGGGCAAAGACAACCCTGCCGCCGGCGTTTTCTATCTGGTCGCGAACCTCTAGGTTGGACTCGACTAGATCCACTTCTCCGGATCGGAGAGCGGCTACCCTGGTGGATAGCTCAGGAATCATGCGAATGTCCAAGGTGGCGAAACGGTGATCCCGGTTCGCAATGTCCCAGTATTTGTCGAACCGCTCAAAGCGCATCAACGAACCCTTATCGTGTTGGGCCAACGTGAAAGGTCCCGTTGTGCCTGGGTTGGGATCGTCGTTGTAGCCGTCGCGGCCAACTTTCTCACGATAAGCCTTGGAGAAGATGGTGCCTCCGGGTGACGCCGCCATCTCTGAAAGGTTGAAGGTGAGGAACATCAGGGGATCCACGGTGGTCACGCTGACCGCGCCGGGAGCTGAAACTACAAAGGGCATGGTGGAACGGGCTAATGCCCGGACTGAAGGGTCAACAGCCTTTTCTTCAGACCTAGCGCCGTATTGCTCCTCTAGGGAGTAAGCGACGTCTTCCGCGGTCAAGATTGATCCATCGTGGAAATTGACGCCTTCGCGGATTTCGAAGGTCCAGGTCAAACCATCTGGAGTGAAACTCCAAGAATCAGCCAAGGAAGGAATTAGTTCTTTGCCAGCTTTTCCTTGGATGAAGAAATCATGGACTAGGCGTTGGTAAACTCCGCCTTCACCACGAACATCATGGTCGGAAAAGAGTTCATTGCCCCAGTCAGAAGAGGCCAAAATAACCTTGCCGGTGGGGGCATCCATCATGCCGGTCGGAGTGGTCGAATCGACAGGCATGGCGGTGGGAACGGACCCACTAGTATTGCTGTCGGGAACCGCTGTTGCTGAACTGCCGCAGGCGACAATCAGTACCAGGGCCATAATCAGCGCTACGGGCCAGAACCGTACGACTGACTTTCTTAGGGATTGCAGACTTGCCATAGGTAATCTCCTTAGTTGCGGGTCGCGGTAATCAGGTTATGTTAAGGGCGAATTCGGATGGAATCTGGCATGCCAGTGGAACCATGCGGATACCGCCCAACGGCCAGGTAGACAATTCGACCGGAATTCGAATATAAATCAACCCAGCCGAACCGAATAATAAGATGGCAAAAGTATATCGGTGCGGCGGGATGGAGGTCAACTGAATTTTTTAACCGCCAGAGACGAGTTTATCGGTGCCTTGCATTGATATATTCGGAATTAGGTTAGTAAATGTGCCCCGATGCCATAGATAGTGCATAAAGCCCGGCGATTTGGCTACATTGAGCGCCGGACCATAGGGGAACTGGACACACACATTTCTCGCCAACGATAATGGCCGTCCCCCTATCGCCTGTTAGGTGAACGGCAAAAAATACCCCGAGTCCCATTTTGTGTTCTGGGACTCGGGGCAGCCACAGCTAAGGTTATAGGCAGTACCGGTGCGTGCTATTCAGCCATCTCAACTGTCCACAGCGCGCTGGCATAGGGGAGCAATGGCCAAGGCTTCCAAGTTTTAATCCGCTTGCTGACACCCCAAGGAGTGTTGGAAGAGAAGATGCTCCACTCGTAGTTCTCTTCCCGGGCTAGGGCATAAACCTCATGGTAGGCAGCTTGGCGCTCTGCCATGGTGCCTATTAGACCAAGCTTGTCCCTGGTCAGCTGGCTTAGGACCGGATCGCGAGCCACGTAGGACTCTGCCTCACCGTAGTGGCCGTAGGTGATGCTGCCACCGTCGAAGCGGTCTTCGTTGGGCCGGAGAACGTAGTTCCCCGGAATCTCAAAGCCATGTGCCTTGTCTTTGATGGATACGGAGTCGCCGACTTCGACTACGCAGTTTATTCCCAGGTTGGTCTCCCATTCGTCACAGATTAGCTGGGCGGCCTCTGGGACAAAGGGCAGCTCTGAGGCTTCCCACGTGTAGAGAACATATGGGTCTGGGAAACACGACGCATTCGCGCAGTCGTCCGCCGCCAGCAGTTCTAGCGCCTTTGCAGGGTCGAACGGCCAGGAATCTAGGTCGGTCCCGTAGCCGAGAGCGGACGGACTAACGTAGGCCCAACCCTTCGTCTCGGCCATCTCCGGGCCGTACAACGTGTCGGCAATCATCTGCTTATTGATGCCGTAATTCAGTGCCTGCCGGACGCCGGTGGTGCAGGGAATCACGGCGGATTCCATGAAACAACCTTCGGTAATCATCCAGAGATAGACGGCTTCCGGAGCGAAGATAACCTGTCCGCCCGCGTTCAGTATCTGGTCGCGGACCTCCAGGTTGGCCTCGACTAGGTCGACTTCACCGGACCGTAGAGCAGCTATCCTGGTGGACAACTCAGGAATCATGCGAAGGTCCAAGGTGCCGAAGCGGTGGTCCCGGTTCGCAATGTCCCAGTAATTGTCGAACCGCTCAAACCGCATGAGCGACCCCTTGGTGTGTTGGACCAGTTCAAAAGGTCCAGTGCTGCCAGGGTTGGGGTCGTCGTTGTATCCGTCCCGGCCCACGCTTTCACGGTAGGCCTTGGAGAAAATAGTCCCGGATGGGTCCGGGCCCATCTCTGACAGGTTAAACGTGAGGAACATCAGGGGTTCAATAGTCGTCGTGCTGACGCTGTTGAGACCTGAGACCTCGAAAGGACCCGCAGAACGGGCCAACGCCCGGACTGAGGGGCTCACACCCTGTTCGCCGCCCCTGGGACCGAATTGCTCCTCCAGTGAGAAGGCCACATCTTCGGCAGTCATTAACGTTCCATTGTGGAACTGGACTCCCTCACGGGTTTTAAAGGTCCAGGTCAGACCATCGGGGGTGAAACTCCAAGACTCGGCCAAAGACGAGACCATCTCTTTGCCATCTCGGCCTTGGATGAAAAAGTCGTGGAGTAGCCGCTGGTAAACGCCGCCTTCACCGCGCACATCATGGTCGGTGAATAACTCGTTTCCCCAGTCGGAGGTGGCCAATACCACCTTGGCCGTCGGCGCTCCCATCGAGTCTGATGGAGTGTCCGAGTCGGCTGGCTTGGCGGTGGGGACTGCTCCTCCAGCCGGAGTGGTGTCTCCAGCGGGGACCGAGGTAGCCGAACTGCCGCAGGCAATAATCAGCGCCAAGGCCAAGAGCAGCCCCATCATCCAGTAATGGACGATGGATTTTCTACTGATTGGGTAATTTGACATGGGATGCCTCCTTATCGCAGGTGACGTTAGTCAGGTTACTTTCGAACTGGCGTCAAAGTGGAATCGCAGGCCCCTAGAACGGGGTCTGCGCCGCCTAATGTGCGTCAAGATAATGTGGTAACAACACACATTCACTCCTTTGATTCTGGTCAGATACGTTGATTGACCGGAATTATTGAAGACCGGGATTAGAGGACACCCACTCCGTTCCGATTTAAGGCAATTAAGGCTTGATAAGCTTGGTCACCGGGGCTCCTGCGCCCCAGAAAAATGCGCCGCGTCCTGCGGCAGCCCCCACCACAGCTATAGAATAGCACTCTGGCGATTCCACCACCGGCAACATCGTCTTTGGGCTGTCTAAGAGCCACTGCAGTTCGGGGTGCGCTAACTCGAACCCTTTGGGTTCTTGGACGTTCATCAAATCTTCAAAGGTCATTCTGGCCCGACGGAACATCTCTTCTCTGACCCGCTGCTTGTCCCAGCCTTGCTGGTGAAACTGGAGCGCATGTTCCGGGCAGACCATCATGAAGTGGTGTTCTTTCTCTTCTGTGTGATACCTGGGGTCGGACCTCCGCCCCAGTAGCCACTTGCCGGTGGACACCTGGCCGGTGTTGCAGGCGGCAGATGCGAACCCTTGGACCAGCTTGTCGGCTTCCCAGTTTTGGAAGTCGTGGAGCTCGCAGATTCCGTAGACGAAATGCACGGTTACCGTGCTTTCCTCCGGTGCATAGCCGAGTTCTTCGTGGTAGGAGTCCCACGGGCTGTTGGCGGCGTTCTCGGCGACGCACATGCTGTATTTTGTGGGCGACCCAATTGTGTCCATGTCGGACACCCCTGGGTAGGTGAACCCCACGTTCATCATCACCAGGCGGAGGGCTCGCCCAATCACAGAATTCGCATAAGAGACCGAGCCGGGGCCCAGGGCGCAAACGCCGGAGTTGATATTCAAGTAATCGGCGATGGGCCCGTTCACCAGGATTAGGGGGGCGTGAGGCCCGGTGGACATGGCTTTGTTCCGCAGATAGATGGCAGGCTCGCTGATGCACTCTACGGCCGCGATTAACACGGGCATGTGTTCTGGCCGACACCCGGCCATCACAGCGTTGGCCGCGATTTTCTCCACCGTGGCCACCCCGAAGCCCGGCTCCAAAGTGGCCACCACGTCCTGGGGGTCTCTGGGTGTACCGGCCATCATGCGTTCCACCCGATCGGACGTTGGTGGCACCAAGGGAAAACCGTCGCTCCAACGCCACTCTAGAAACTGGCGGTTCATGACTTCCATGGAGTCCAGCAAATCCGTTCCATCGAAATGAAGCATTGGCTCAGTAACGGTGGTGAACCCAACGTCTATCGCTGGCCCAGACTCGGGCGATTCAGTTAGTCCCTGGACCACCTGTTCGATGCCAGCGGCAACCATGGACTCCACCGCGCCAGGGCTTTGATTCGTGAAGGGCAACGGCATGGTGGCGATGGCTACCGTGGGCACGCCGAAGTTCTCGGCGCTACGAATTGCGTCTCTAATGAACCCATCGGCGACCCAGGCAACCGTTGGCACTCCGCGTTTCTCAAACTCGACCATGTCGTGGACAAGCCACGACGTGCAAGAGCCTCAATCCGCACTGGTGCCGACCACCGCATCGCACTCTTGTGCCACCTGTTCGGCATCTTCGGCGGTGGCGTGCCGCATGCTGGAGCCCACCGACCCGACATAATGTTTGAATTGGGTCTGGGGGAACATTTTGTCCAGCAGCCGGGCGGTGTATTCCAAGGCCAGGTCGCCGCCGGCCTTAATGTTCCAATACAGGCCGATGCGTTTCCCCGCTATATCCGATAGCCTGGGCGCCAGGGCTACTGGGGCCACATGGGTCACGGCCTGGGGGTTGACTACCTCTAGCTTGACCACGGTTGGTCCTCCTGCGCGAAACGAATTAGGTGGGAACCGGATACATAAAGGTCTCACCGATGAGAATGGCTTCCACCTGGTGCGCAGCGGCCATTGCTAGCACCTGGACATCGTGGTCGTCTTTCAAGTCGGCCAACGGGCCCATGAGATGGGATATGACCGCGATTGGGTAATCGGGGATTCCGTGCGCCCGGGCCATACCGCGGCCCGTAGTCTTAACCAGTTTTTCCACCCCGATGCTGGCGGCCGGTAGGCCCGCCTTCTCCATGAGTAGCGCGTCGAGCACACTGCCCGACGTACAGGAGCCTCAATCCCCGATTCCGGTGATGACTACATCACAGGAATCGATGATTTCCTCCTGTATGGATACGGGGGCCACGTTGCCGATGTAAGGCTTCTTACGGAAAACCACCGACTCGAAGCTATACTTCTGCCGCAGCATGTCGATTACCGAATTAATGACCTTATCCCCATAGGGGCGTCCGTTCCAGATAACCCCAATGCGCTGGCCGTCCAGTGTGCCGGTCCGTTTGGCCATTACTATTTTCCCGGTGGCGGGGCCGGCGGTGGGATTCAATACTTCAATCATCGAGACCTCCTAACTTGCTGCCAGTTTCGTGAATTTGGTCGCTTGATTTTCAGTCGCTTAATTCCTGTGTATCGCGCCTATGCGGGCGGACGGATTGCCACTGTTTTGGGATCGGTGGATACGCCGTACGGGGCGATAAAGCACAGCCGTGGTCCGGCGTTGCCGCCGCCGACCACAACGTAGACATCGGTGCGGCGCATCAGGGTCGTGTCGTCGAACATTATTCGGTCGTATTCGTGGGGTTTGAGCACGTAGGCGTAGCGGTTCTCGTCGCCTGGCTCTACTTCCTGGGCCACACCGGCAAACCCGTCGTATTCTGAAGAGTGAAGTCCCCAGAGCCCGCGGCGTTTCAGGTCGGCCACCGACCGTTTGCAGTTGTCGATTAGGTACTGGCGGACATCGTGTTTGCTCCAGCCGTATTGAATGAACAACTCGGCGAAGTGCGGCGGAATGAGGAGGAGGTAAGTGCCACGGTAGAAGTCGTAGGTGGAGATGGCGTCGACCATGGAGTCGAGCATCAACTCGGGGCTGGCCGTGCGTTGGCAATAGACTTGGTAGGGGCCTGGGTAAGTGGATAGGGCTGTGACCGTGCTTTGCTCGCGGTCAAAACCCAGCATCATGTGGAGCGGGTCCCAGGACGTTTCTTCGTTTTCAGCTATGCAATAGTGCCCGCGTCCTGGATTGCCGAATTGGCCGCGTTGAATACCGTCGGGGCGGGACTCGGTGCAGTTCCAAAACAACAGGCTAATGGCCCTGGCCACGGTGCTACTGGCCCTGCTGCCAGCGGCGCTAAGTAGGTACATGCCGCTGTTAAAGCCCAACTCCTTGCCCATGGGGCCGTTTACGATGAGCATTGGCCAGGCGCTGCCTAACGTAGCCATGTGGTTGAACCGGAAATCTGGGTGGCAAATCGCCTCGACCGAGGCCACTAGCACCGGCATGTATTCTTTCTTGCAGCCAGCCATGACTGCATTGATGGCCAGGTGCTCGGCGGTAATTATCCGGTCGCGCTCGGGAACGTTTCCTATGGGCTGGTCTGGCTGGAGCCCGGCGTAATCCAGGAACTCCATTACCTTCATCTCGGTGGGTGGCACCACCGGCAGACCGTCGGTCCAGCCACGCTCGAAATATAGCTCCATGGCGGCATCGAGGTTGTCCACCGAAAGATGTTCCGCGATTAACGGGTTGGCCATGTTACACCTCACGATTCGCACTTGGGCGGGCCATCACTTCCCGTAAACCCAAAGAACGGGTAAACCTAAAGAACCGGTCCAAGTGCGGTATGGGGCGCGAACCCGAAGAGAGGTGATGGCACAACAATTAGTAATGGCTACGCCATCACCCCTGGATTAGCGCCCAGCAAATTAACTGTAATTGGGGTGCTGGCAAAGGCGGAAGATACCGTTAAATCATTCGGTATGATGCATTTGCATCAGATGGCCCCCCATCCACGGGCCTTCTGACTAAGTAATAACAGGCCGTATGGAAATTGCTGGTAGCAATAGGGATGTGTGACAATTTTCACAGGTCGCATTTACAAGCAAGGAGGACGCCATGAAAGCCTGGAAACGGTTCTTAATGTTGTTTGGTCTAATTGCAGTTATCGCCTTATTGGGCGCTGGCTGTGGAGATGGTGATTCGGTAGATAACGGAAATGTTGAAGGTGACGACCACACCCATGCAGCCGATGAACTGGATGCCCACGCGGTCGAGGGGGCGTACTTGGTTAACGCCGGGGACTTTGCCGGTAAGACGGCAGCCGATTGGGCCAACGCCAAGCACGTCAAAATCGAAATGAACGAGTACAGCTTCGTGCCCAATAACCTGACCTTCGAGACGGGGATGCCGTACATCGTTGAGTTGGTCAATAACGGCGATGTGAAGCATGAGTTCACTGCCGAGGACTTCTTCGCCTCGGTCGCCTGGAGAAAGGCGGAGAGCGGCGAAAGCGAAGTGAAGGTACCCTACTTCACCGAGATTGAGGTGTTTGCTGGGAAGTCGGTCGAACTGTACTTCGTCCCCGTCGTTCCCGGTGAATTTGGGTTAGTCTGCGAGATTGAAGGACACCTTGAAGCCGGGATGCTAGGTACGATTACGGTTACCGGCAACGCGATTACAGACCCGGCCCCGGTCTATGCACCATTTGTGGACGGCCCCTGGGTTGATAACGGCACCGAAGTTGTCGCCGCTGCCGACTGGAGCACAATGGAGACGATTGAGATTGAGCTGGGCGAATTCTTCTTCGAGCCCAACGAAGTCCGGTTGACGGCAGGAAAGCCTTACAAGCTGGTCTTACACAACCACGGCGACGTTAAGCACGAGGCCACAGCGACTGAGTTCTTCAACAACGTGGCCTTCAGAAAGATTGAGGACGCGTCCGGCGAATTCAAAGGTCCGGCACCCCTTGAGGTGGAAACCTTCGCCGGTAAAGAGACCGAGTTGTTCTTAATCCCAATGGTTGGAGCGACCTACGGGCTGGTCTGCGAGATTGAGGGACATTACGAGGCGGGTATGCTAGGGACCATCATAGTGGAGCCTGCCAACTAACTGTCGGTTCGCCGAATTTTCTAGAATCACTAGTCAACAAAACAGCCGCCCGGAGGTACTTTCCGGGCGGCTATTGTGTTGTTGGTCTCAGTCAGCCGACGCCAGTACAAGGGCGGGTGAAGTTCCGAAAATGTGGGCATAGGCGGGAACTTTCCAGATCTGCTGGTCCCGGCGTTTACTCGCTGGCCGTTGCACTATAAAATCCAACTCATGGGTGTTCCCTTTGGGCAATGTGGTTTGAGGACGCGGATTTGTCAGGGCCTTTCGTTAGTAGCGGCCCTTTCTGTTGTCTTGGCTTTTTTCGGTCCGGTTATGGACCACCACTATGCTGAGAAGCAGAATGGCCATAGCCATGTGTACCTGAACGACCAGACCATCGGCCACGGTCATCCGGACCTTCATCCCTTCGAATACCGGCATGCCCACTCTGACAACGCCGAGTTGCCCAGTGAAGATGGCGTCCTTTACTTGAATTCAGACGACGGATTGGGTGTCTCAGTACAGTTGGATGTCGGCTCATTGACCAACAGCGCAATCGACATCCTGGGGCCGGACTACGACCTCAGACCCATTCCTTTCAACGACGAGCCCCTGCTGTTTGGGGCCGTTGTTGCTCCTCCCACTAGACCTCCCCGGGCCTAAGCCCATTCTTCCGGCGCAAAGCCAGTACTAAGTCACCCAAGCCGTATATTTTCTTGGGTCGTCTTAACCTTTTTGTTGTCTGTGTCCCCGAATCAGTTGTAAGTAGACTGAACCTTTTGATTATCAAGATGTGCATGCTTTTGGGAGCCATCGTGCTCGTATCTTCGGTAGCGCTGTGGCCGCTTCAGGCCAACCGAGTGTCGGCCAACGGTGCCACCCGGCTCATCGTAAAAGACGAAAGGTCGGGGGCCTACCTCTTTCGGGTCGGCATCCTGCCTGGCAGCCCCAAGGTGGGTAATTTGCATCTGAGCGTGCTTATCCATTCTGCTGAAGGTGATGTTCCAATCGATGACGGACGACTCGTGATAACCGCCACCGGTCCGGAAGCCGGCATTACGACCGGCGCGGTTCAGGCTGCAAACACACCCCAGAACCCCCAGGTGTTCGATGCGGACATAACGCTGACTGCGCTGGGAAGCTGGAACATGACCGTTACCGCCGATAGCTCCCTTGGAATGGCAACGTTAATCGTGCCACTTGAGGTAAGTGAAAGCGGGGGATTCAATCTGATAATAGTGGTTGTCGTCGTTGCTCTGGTCGTGATTGCCATCTCGTTGGTACGGTCACGGACGCAGAAACGAGGCAAACCAGCCTGAAATTTAAACTTGAAATATCAAATGGAGAAAGTAATGAATACCAAACTTGCAAGCCTGATCGCCATGCTCATGGTAATCGGACTGCTCGCCGCTGCCTGCGGCGGTGGCGAGCCCGAAGATATTGACATACCCGTGACCATCACAGAGGGCAAGATGAGCCCCGAGACCATCAAAGTGAAGCAGGGCGACACCGTCACCCTTCAGATTGACGCCGACGTGCCGGGGGAGTTTCACCTGCATACCTACGACATTGAATCCGACATCCCCGGTGGCGAGACCGCAGACTTCCTATTTGTGGCCGACGCCACCGGACGGTTCAAGATTACCTATCACCCCCAGGCTGAAATGGACAATCACGGTGGTCTATTTGAGTCCGAAGAATTGAAACCGGGAGACACCTTCAGCTACGAAGTCGCAGACCACCAGGCGGGAGAGACCGTGCCTTTCCACAGTCACTTACGACCGGCATTGGCTGGCTCAATCATCGTCTCCCAAGAACCGGGACAAACAGCCACTGTGGAAATCAGGTATAGCGATACCGTCGCCGAGCCCCACGAAGTTAACGTTGGGCCGGGTACGGTTATAACTTGGGTAAACAACAGCTCCGAACCTCAGACAGTGATTAGCGGACTCCACGCGGATATGGTGATGGCGGATGGTATGGCCGATGGTATGGCGATGGAAGATCAACAACACCAAGAAGATGAACACCAAGACGAAGCGGCTGAGATTGAGGTTGGATTCTTGGAGGTGCAGCCTAGGTAGAGGCTTTCTAGCCTTGGACCTTGGCTTAAAACCGACATGAAAAAATTGAAAATTATTCTCCCCGTTGCCGCCGCGACGGGGGGGCTGGCCGTTTGGCCAGCCTATGCCCACGGCTTCGGCGAACGGACCGAACTGCCGGTGCCGTTGGGTTACTTCCTAATTGGGGCAGCACTGGCGGTTGGCCTTTCATTTGTCTTAATCAGCGTGTTCACAAAGCTGAGCGAAGGACGTTCCTATTGGCGTCTCAACCTGCTGGGGTCGGCCTGGTCTCGAGCACTATTAACATCGCCGTTGCTGTTGGTGCCGGTAAAAATATTGTCAGTGTTCCTGTTGGGCTTGGTGATTGCTACCGGGTTTGCCGGAGACTCGTCGCCGCAGTTGAATTTTGCTCCCACCTTTGTGTGGATAATTTGGTGGGTTGGGATGGCCTTTACCGTCGCGTTGGTTGGCAACATCTGGGCGCTGGTCAACCCGTGGAAGATACTTTTCGGTTGGGCCGAAGGTCTGTATAGGTGGATACGGCCCGGACAAAAACTCGCACTGGAAAAAACCTATCCCGCGAGATGGGGCATCTGGCCGGCCTTGGTCCTGTTTGCAGTCTTCACATGGATTCAAGATGCCTATACCGATAGCTCTGTCCCCGCCCAAGTTGCTACTATGGCAGTCGTCTATTCAGTCATTACGCTGGGTGGCATGGCTGTTTTTGGCAGACACCAATGGTTGACGCGGGGCGAGGTGTTCTCCGTGGTCTTTGGCTTTCTGGCGCGGTTTTCGCCCACCGAAGTAAGGGTCTTAGAATCAGCAGCCTGCCAGACCTGCTCCAATCAATGCCTGGACGCGGACGGCGATTGCATCGACTGCTACGAATGTTTCGCAGTTGCCAACCGTCGGGAATTTAATATAAGGCCGTGGGCCATTGGGCTGGGCCGAAACGAGCACGTGTCAGGTGACATGCTGGCGCTCGTGGTTTTGTTGCTGGCTACGGTGACATTCGACGGTTTCAGCGCCACGGCGGCCTGGGTGGATTTCCAAACCTTTGTTATCGACCAATTTGGCGCGGGCGGGAACAGCCTCTTCAACAGCCTGACCCTAGCCGACACCCTGGGAGCGCTCTTGGTGCCGGTGGGTTTCTTCTGCGTCTATCTACTGTTCTCACAGTTAATGTCAGCGTCCGTAGGGGGGCAACTACCCGCCTTGGAATTGGCGAAGATTTTTTCCTTTTCCCTGATTCCCATTGCTCTGGCATACAACATTGCCCATTTCATAACCCTGTTGTTGATACCGGGGCAACTGATAATCGTATTAATTTCCGACCCCTTCGGGCAGAACTGGGACATATTTGGAACGGCGGACTACAACATTAACATCACTATCATTAACGCACGTACACTCTGGTTCCTTTCGGTGGCCTTGATTGTGTTGGGCCATGTCTTGGCTGTGTATCTCGCACACCGCGCCGCAATCCGGACATTCAGTGACCGAGCATCGGCCATGAATAGCCAATATCCCATGCTGACGTTGATGGTGGTCTACACCGTGATTAGTCTATGGATCATCGCACAGCCAATCGTGAAATAAACCGGTTGGACCGGCGTCATCTTAAGAAATGGAATGCCCCAGTCGGACCTCCATATTCTCTTCAATCACCTCAAGGTGGTGGTGGCACCATTCGTTGGTGCGGATATAGCCCGTTGCGGCCATGATGCACTCGTCGTCACCACAGTCATCGTCCTCCCCGTGGTGGTTGGCCCCAAGAAGATGTCCAAATTCGTGGACGATGAGCATGGGCCCACGTTCCGGGTGATTTGCGTAGTTGCGGACAATTAGCGCCCCGCCGTTCCGCCGGGCCAACCCGTCGAACCGTGATGCGGCGTCCGAGGTTATTGCAATGAGCACATTCCCAGGTTCCCTCTGCGCCTGTTCTTCAGCCGCCGCCAGGCGCTGGGAAATGTGCGTGAAGGTCTGATTGGGTTCCCAGGTCTGGAGCGATGCCACTTCAATCTCAATGTGCACCGGCTCAAGAATCAGGTTAACGTTCTGAAACATCTGGCGTACCTGACCTTTCCAATTGATGTCGGCCCGCTCGATGAAACTCTGGTCGACTGTCACGTCGGCCAGCACATGCAGCTTGCCAGCGGGTTCCGTGTCGCAGTAGACCTGCACTCCGGAGAGAAACGGTCCGTCGCTGCTAATCGGGGCCACCGTTGTTACGGCGTCATATATCCCAGCCGGAACTGCGCCGTCCACCAGATAGACGCACTGGTCCTCGGTAAGGTTGGTAGGGTTGATGAACAGGGTCATGGCGATAGCCAACAGGAGCGTCCCGCCAACCAGGGCGGTTTTGTAGGTAACTGTGTTTCGTCTCATGGCTTTCGCACCTCCCGAAGGAGTTTTAACGCATAATCTATGGCTTTATCTAGGCCACTATCCCAAGGCGGCTCCCGGTATGAACCGGTAGAACCAGTTGCTTACGGTCATGTAGTTTCCAGTTATTAGCAGTACCGCGAAGCCAGCCATTGTCAGGCTGCTGAACAGGCCCATCCACGGCACGAATTTCTCTAGCTTGAACAACATGGGCAGGGCTTTCGCCATGGCCATGGCCGCTATCACCAACGGAATTCCCATGCCCAGGGAGAACAAGAACAGCACCAGGGCGCCAATGGCCGCAGAGCCGGACGCTCCCACGTAGACCACCATGGCAATCACCAACGCCGCTCCGAAACAGGTCATGCAGCCAGTGGCGAAGGCCAGACCAGCCACCATCATCTCCAACGGATTGGCGGTTCCCTTTTTCTGGGCCATTCCAGAAAGGATGGGCATCTTGCAGACCAGGGGCGCGCGCACTTTTGCGGCAACCCGCAGCGCCAACAGCAGGATGACGGTTCCGCCGATTACACCCAGATAACGCTGCCACTCCATGAAGTTAGGGCTGTCGCCCAACCGCTGGGCGGCAAACCCAATCACGGCCCCGGCGGCGGTGTACACAATGGTGAACCCTAGGACGAAGAAGAAGGCGGCTTTAACCACTTTCAGCCTGGCAGCGGCCGGTACTTCGCCTCGAGCGTCCTCCATGCTCATACCAGCCAGGGCCGGGATGAAGAATGCCGTGAGCTGGAATAGGCAGGGCCACATGGACGCGATAACCCCGCCCAACACGGCTAAGATCGCCGCCAATGTGATGGTGCGTCCCGCTATTGCGACGTTGGAGGCCTCAGTGGTGGGGTCGGCGCCGGACAACGGTGGCCCGACCAAGACTTTAGAAGAAGCATAAGAACTACTGAACACAATGGGGACATCCCAGGATAGGACCGTTTCGTTTACCCCAGAACCGGCAAATACCAAATCGATGGTCTCGATGGAACTTGGGTTCAGGGACGTACCGGCGGCTTCGGCCCCCCGGTACCGCAACATAATCATGCGGTGGTGGGGAGAAGTGGCGATTATTCGGGCGTCAACTGGTCTGATTGCGCCCTGACCATTCACTCGCAGTAATGGCTTGGGCAGGACATTGGGCAACTCGTCGTGGGCGTCCTCGGATACATAGAAGATTAAAGAGGACTCGGCCAACGCTTCGGCGGGGATTTTGCTGCCCGCGGCCCGGTAGTAGGTGGGCGTGGCGAGGAGGACTTCCACATTGGGGAAGGTGCCATCGGGCCGGATTCCGTATCGGAACAGGTGGTCGAGAACTACCTGCCAGTCCAGAGATTCCACCGCATCCGAATCGGAATTAGCTGGGGTGTCCGCAGAGTCAACCAGGCGGGTAATCAAGAAAAGTCCCAGCACTGCCAAGCTAGCTAACAGAACCAATAGCCAGAGAGGCCAATAATTCCGTAGTCGGGGCGTATGTAATGCACCGACCTTTGTTGCCATAATTCGACCTCTTTTCTCGATTCGGTTCCCTAACGTTCGCGGTGCGCCGGGCAGGTGGGTGGGTGGTTACTCGCCCGGCTACGGTTCGGTGGCGAGCACTTCAAGATAGGCTGCCACCGCCCGCACTTCATCATTGCTCAAGACTATGAAACTCATTTGGGGGCGGTTCTCTAGAGCGTTCCAAATCATGTCCGCCGTGGCCCCCCGGTTTGGCGGCGAGGCGAACTCCGGTTTGCCCTTGCCGTCTAGACCGTGGCAGAGGGCGCAGCCGACGCCGCCGGCGGTGGTTTCGAATAGGATTTTGCCCTGGTTAATCAGCGCCTCCTGTAGCGCGTCGTCATTGCTGTGCCCGCCATTAGCCGCTTCGCCCGCTGGCGGCGTGGTCGGTATCGGTGCCTGGGTTGCGGTCGGCGACGGCACCAGCGTGGCGGGAACGCCAGTCGGTTGAGTAATAGGTTCCGTAATTGGCGTAACTGATGGGTCGGGCGTAGCCGTTGTTGTCGGCAAAGCAGAACCTCCACAACCCAAAGCTAACGCCGCTAACAGCAAGACGGGCAATCCGATAATTGCTCTTATGACCACGGGCGACCTCCCCAAAGTTTGCCGATATTCTTAAAGTGAGAGACCCTGAAGTATTTGCCTGAAGTATTTAAGATTTTTACCGGGGGTACGCGCCCCGATTCCTATTGGGACGCGTACCTGTAAGCTAGCCATATTAGCTTGCGCTTTTATGGGGCCATGGCAGTTCCCTGCTGGAGCATGAAGCTGCCGCGAGGGCCGTTCTTGTCGGCTAGTAGCTCGGCGGTGAAGTCGGGCTCGAAGCGGACAAAGGCACCAGAGTGGGTGTCGCCGCCATTGGCCGACGCGATGCGCGCCGTGACCTCTTTCTTGACCATGTCCCAAACGATGGTCTCGGCGGTGCCGGAACTGGTGACCCACATCTCATCCGGGTTGGCCGGGTTCATGATGTCGTGGTCGATGGTCCGGCCGCCAATGTCGTAGGCGTTTACGGCGCGGAAGGTTTTGGTGTTAATCAAGCCAAGGCTTCCGCCCAGGTTGAAGGTCATTTCACCTTTGCCGACGACCCATAGCTCGCTCTCGTCCAGGTTCAGTGCAATGTCGTAGGGGCCTGGCACCGCTGCCTGGGTGGAGCCGACCGTCTTATCGGTGGCATTGTCGATTTTATAGACGCGGTCGCCAGAGGCGTCGGCTACGTAGGTGAACCGACCGTCCTGGGTGAATGCGAACCCATTGGGGTACATTCCGACGTTGGTGATGTACGTGGCCCGGCCCGTTTCCAGGTCGACTTTGGCCACCGCGCCCATCAACTCAGAGGCAACGCCCCGGCCACCCAAGACCAAGTCTATGTAGAGGTGTTTACCGGCCGGATCCGCAGCGACTTGATAGGCCTGACCAAAGAGTTCCCTGGGGCCGATGGAGAAGACTACCCGGTTCTCGTCATTGGGGTCGAGCAACAGGGTGTCGCCACCCTGGGTCTCCACGATGACCCGGTCGTTACCTTCGTAGTCCACGAAAGCCCTGATGTGGTGGGGCCCTTTGTCGGTCCCGATTACCTGATTGAGCTTCAAGGTTTTGGAGTCAACAACCAGGATTCTTCCCGCTCCACCGCTGGCGCTCCAAGGTTGGTCACCGTCGGCGGTCGGCACGTAAATCCAACGCCCGTCCGGGGACATTCCCAGGCCGTGGGGCGTGCCCATTAGTTCGTAACCAAGGTCAAAGGCTGCCGACGCGACTATTTCTTTGGTCACGGCGTCAATCATCTGGAAACCGGCTGCCTTGTAGGTCTCCGAAGTGAAGCTGCCATAGCCCTTCCCCTCACTGGTTATGAAGACCGTGGGATGTTCTGCCGGATCCCAAGCGCCCGGTCCAGTCGAGTCGTAGGTGGCGAGGAGCTTGGCTTTGGACCTGATTGACGCTTCGGTGTCCCATCCGGTGGGAGCGGCGTCAATTAGGACGGGCTGCATCTGCCCGGCCTGTACTAGAATGCTCGGCGCGGCATTATCTTTTTGGTCTTGCAACTGGGTCTCTAGGGCGTCGTAGTCTTTTTGTGATACGCCGCCGCAAGCTGCTGCCAACAGGCCAACTAGCGCAAGCAGCGCCACAAACCAATAGCGTATGTTCTTCATTCGGATGAGCATCAATAACCTCCTATCTGTGGGCTTTGCCCGTCTTTATTTCCCGTCTCTATTTATTAGGGTCCGGTTTGAATCTAGTCCGGCGACCGGCCTACACCGGATTTCCTTTTCGAACCTGAATCGCTTCTCGCAGTCCGTCTAAAGTCGTGTTGGTGACGTGGTCAACCTGATAGACAGATATTGAGTCCCGGTCCAGGCTCAGGGCCACCACCTTGGCGTTGGGGTGGCGGTCCAATAGCTGCGTTACTGCGCTGCCGCCCAGTGCTGTGTCTCCGGCGTCTAGGATGATTACCTCGGGTTTTAAGTCCTGGGCCATTTGAGCCCAATCATCGTTGTCCGATGGCACCACCGACACGGCCACGCCCTCCATCGCCTCGAGCAGGTTCAAAACCCCAGAGGCTAGCAGGGAGCGGTTATTCAAGAGGACGATTTTCGTTGGTTGTGTGTTAGATTCCACAGCCTATCTCCACAAAGTCTCGCGGAATTCGACTGACACTAATACCAGTATCGTCCGATTTGTTCTGGGTTTGACCGTCCAGGCAGGTCGTTGTTACCTACCAATTTAAGTAGGCTAAAAAGAATAGGCCCTCGCGGTTCTGTCGCGAGGGCCTATTCTTTTTTAACCAGTGATTGGGCTAGGAGTGGGGTCAGCCGGGGCTGGTGGTGGGCACGTAACCGTGGGCTAGCGCCCAGGCAATCACCTGTCCCCGGTTCTTGAGGTGCAGTTTGCCCAAGATGTTCTTGACGTGGAAATTTACCGTATTTGTAGAGATGAACAATGCCGCAGCAATGTCCTTATTGGCCGAGCCGCTGGCCAGCTGTTCCAAGACCTCTTGTTCCCGCCCGGTTAGGGTGTCGTCCAACTCCCGCCGGTTCCGCTCGTCTTTCAGTCGCGAGAATTCCTGAAGCAGTTTTCGGGCCAGGGAAGGCGACATCACCGGCTCGTCATTTAGTATTCGCCCCACAAATTCGGCGAATTCTTCCTCCCTTAAATTCTTGAGGAGGTAGCCCTCTGCGCCACTCTTAATGGCTTCAAATAGGTCGTTTTCGTCGTCGGATACGGTGAGGACAACCACCTTGATGTCCGGTAATTCGGATTTAATCGCCCTGGTGGCCTCCAGGCCGTTCATCTTGGGCATGCCGATGTCCATCAGGACCAGGTCTGGCCGTAGTTGACGGGCTTTGACGATGGCCTCTTCGCCGTTTCCAGCCTCGCCGATAACCTCCAGGCCCCAGGCGTGGAGCAGCGTGGCCAAGCCTGCGCGGAACAGGGCATGATCGTCGACTAACAGAACCTTCATGCGGTCGCCTTTGCCAGTTGGATTCGGGGTATTGGGACTTGCACCGTTACGCTGGCCCCACCTTCAGCTCGGGTTTGGATGGAAAGATTGCCCCCCAAAGACTGGGCTCGCTCCTCCATGACCCGTAGGCCAAATCTTGGCCAACCGGAAGATGGTAAGTTCGCTGGGTCGAATCCCTTGCCGTTGTCGTCCACCCGAATGCACAGGCGGTCGCCGACATGCTCCAGGTTTAAGGTGACCTCTGTGGCCCCGGAGTGCTTTCTAACGTTGGTCAGCGCTTCCTGAACGATGCGGAGTAGCTGCACTTCGCCGGTGCTGGAAATTTCCAAGTCTTCCACCGCCGAGGATATATGGGTGATGGTATTCAGCCCAGACATGTCCCGGTACAACTCCAAGTATTCCCGTAATAATGGGATTAATCCCTTGTTCGGCTGGGCGGCCACCCGCAGACCCAGGATGCCTTCGCGTACATCGGCGTACAGGTCCCTGGCGATGGCTTCCATCTTGGAAAGCTCTTCCCGTGCGTCGGTCAGTTTTTCGTCGGCCAGCAATTTTTTGACGGCGATGGTCTGGGTGTTGATGTAGCCCAAGACCTGGGCCATGCCGTCGTGCATTTCCCTGGCGATGCGGTCTCGTTCTTGGAGCACTGCCAGGTCTTCTATTTGCTCCGAAAGACGGGCGTTCTCGATGGCCACCGCCGCCTGGGAGACGAACAGCCGGGCCAATTCTTCATCTTGGATGGTGTAAGAGCCTTCGCCGGACTTGCGGCAGAAACAGAGGCTGCCCAGCAGGATCTCTTTGTGGATGATGGGCACCCCTAAGCAGTTGGCGACGGTTGTTGGGTCGTCTTCGGTGTCATTTTCCGGCACTGGCACGGTGGCTCCTGCTTCGCTCATGTGGAGACGCAGGGGCTCGGTGCGCTGCTGGATTAACCCGATGACTTCGTTGTGGATAGAATCACCGGATTCGGGGGGAGAGCAGTAGCGGGACTCGGTTTCGCCCAGAGGGCTGACCACTGTTAGCACGGCGGAACGCGCCTGAAACAGTTGGCAACCCAAATCGGCTACCCGCTGCATGACCGACGCCGATATCCGTTCCTCGGATAGGGCCAGGTTGGCGGCGTGTAACGCCCGGAGTTGGACGTTCTGCCCGGAAATTTGGCGGGATAGGGTCTGAACGTTGCGCTGGAGCCTGCTGATGGCGCCGAACATCAGCCGGGAGAACACGATAATCAGGGTGACCAACAGGAGGATGCCGAAGATTGAATGGAAGAACTCGTGGCCGGGGCCGACCATGAGGAAATAGTAACCAATGAAGAAGGAGACTGGGACGAGTACGCTGACCCACTCCAACGATTTCCAGGTCGTTCTGGAAGAAGGGTCCGCCCAACGCGGAACAAGCCACCGTAACCCGTTCATTTGGTCAACACCCCCAAGACGGGTCCATTAAGCAGGTAAGCAGGCAGGTTAATTATATCAGGCGGGGGTCTAAACCCCTGACCAGAGCCTTTACTTGGGCGTGAGCGGACTGGCAAAGGACAAGGGTGAAGGTTGAAACAGCCAAACTTCGGTTTGGGTGGGCAGGGTTTGGGCTGAGAACTCGGCGGCGGGTCCGTATAATCGTTTGACGTTGAACTGGGTGGCCAGCCAACCTTCCGGAGGTTCCAGGCCGGTGTCGTCGGCCATTAGCTCCGGAATCTGATAATGCATCGGAATTACCACCTTGGGCTGCAACCGCTGGATGAGCGCGTCGACCTCATCTTATTGAAGCAAATGCTTGGAGTCGTCCACAGTTACCAGCAGCACATCAATCTCGCCGAAATCTCGCCGATGGAACGGGCCACGTCTGCGGGCCAATCAGCCCGGTTGTCACCCAGGTGTAGGAAGCTGATGCCGCCGGTCTCAAGACGGTACATCACGTTGGGGAACTCCCGATTGCGCGTCCCCGAGTGCAAATCTTGAACGCCCCGGATGTTCATGTCCCGGTTGGCGAACTCTCCCGGCATGCGGATTAATGATGCGCCTTCAGGCAACCGTTCGGCTGCGGCATGGTCGAAATGGGCGTGGGTAATCAGGCCCAGGTCACATTCAACGTCGGGAAATAGGTGGGTGAACCAATACCGTTCGACGATGTTGCGGTAGGGGTCGGCTAACACCCTGAGCCCAGCCGCCGTCTGCCACCGAAACGCGGAATGGCCGTAGTAGGTCAAAGTCAGACGGCCATCAAAATTAGACGCTGCGGACATGTCAAACTTCAAAATGGTCTCAAAATATTATTGATTGTCAGTCTAGCGGAGGCTTCGGCTTCTTGCCATTGGAATTGGGCTGCAAGCTGTTGGCGCGGCCCTAAAATTGGTAAGATATATCACCGTGTTGATAAGAAACTTAAATAGCCGCCTGTCAGGTGGAGCCATGATGGCCTACTCAGTGGGCCAATCCGCAGGTTCGTTGCGATTTGTTGCCGAGGAAAGGGGCAGCAAGATACCGGAACGGCTGCTGGGCAAACTCTGGAAGGAAAAAGCCGCCCGGCAGACGGGCCTGCGTACCGAGGCGGGAAAGCGAGTGCGAGTGGTCTACCCGGGACGTTCGGGCGCTGCCGCTGGCCCCGACTTTCGGGACGCGTTGCTGGAAGTGGAAGGAGTGGGGCTGGTCCGCGGTGACGTGGAATTGCACATCAGGCAAAAGGACTGGGATTCCCATGGGCACGGCAGCGACCCCAACTACAACGGGGTGGTGCTCCACGGCGCGCTGGAAGTGGACTCGGAGCAGACCCGCCTGCATAGCGGCGTTCAGGCACCGTTGGTCGACTTGAGCGTGCTGCTGGAAAAAGAGTCAGACGATGAACTAGCTCCTAATCGGGGGCAACTAGACCTCTGGGATATATTGGCTCGCAAGGGGTTTGCCAGGCCGGGTTCGTTGGATGAGGCGGCGGAGACCTTGGGACGGGCTGGTGATGCGCGGTTCCTGATTAAGTCCAATTGGCTTGTGGAATGTATCCGGGACCAAGGGCCGGAGCAGGCGTTGTACCAGGCCCTAATGGAAGGGCTGGGGTACAGCAGCAATCGGCGGCAATTTATCGAATTGGCGTGCCGAGCGCCGTACCAAACGATTGTTAAAGCCGCGGGAGAGCTTCCGCAAGAAGACCGGTTCGATGCAATCTGTGGTTGGCTAGGGAGTTGCTCTGGGTTGGTCGAGCCGGATTTGCCGCGACCAAAGGGCATTGGCCCGGCCATGAACACCGGCGAATGGCGGTTGTTTCGGGTGCGGCCCGCTAACCACCCCAGGCGGCGAGTTATGGGTGCGGCGTTAATCTTGGACCGCTTTTTGGAGCGGGGTTTGGCGTTGGGGCTGGCGGAGGTGGTCGGGGGCTCAAATCCAGCCAAGCTAATAAAAGCGCTGTGTGCCGTTAGCACGGACGGCTCGGTGCTGATTGGGCCAGGGCGGGCGCTTATCGGGCTAGGGCGGGCGCTGATTGGGCCAGGGCGGGCGAAAGATTTGGCGGTGAACGCAGTTCTGCCTTTCATGTATGGCTGGGGCGAAATCAGCGGCCAAGGTTCGGGGCCAGCCCTGGGATTATCAGATGCTGCCCTAGCCGTCTTTCAACGGTTTCCGTTGCTCACGGACAACGAACTAACCCGAGAGATGAAAGAGCAACTGCTACCCGCGGAATGGCGCGGGGTTGTCACCAACGCCCGCCGTCAGCAGGGCCTTTTGCACTTATCGGCCCTGCTGAAAGGGGCTTATTAATCTAGCTGGGTTCGGACATGGGGACGGCCAGGGAAGCACGGGGCGTGTCGCCCAGGCTGCGGGCAATATGGCCGTGGCCGGTCAAGTCCTCGGCGACCAGGATGTCTCCCGGCTCCATCTGACACTTGGTGCCATCTGCACATTCGAATTCCGCCGTGCCCGACAGGTTGACCACATACTGACGCCTGGGGGCGTTGTGGTAGTCGGAGAAGGACGGAGACGGGCGCAAGCCGAGGCTGATGCCGCCGCTGCCAACCCGATTAACAATCGTGGCCATTTCTTCTGGGGAGACGTCCTCAAAGTGGGACTCGCCGTCTTCTCCGGCAAATACTCGAACAATCTTCATGGTTTATTCCTTATCTAGATCTAGCGGTTGATTTTGTAATGGGCTGTCTGGCGGGTACGCGAAGCTAGGACTGCTATGCCTCAGCTAAGGGCACGGCCAAGATATAACGCATGCCTTCTCCGAGGCCACGGGCAATGTGACCATGGCCGCTCAAGTCTTCTGCAACCAAGACGTCTCCGGGCACGAATTGGCGTTTGCTTCCGTCGGCGGTTTCGTACTCGGCGGTACCGAGCAGGTGCAACACGTACTGACGCCGGGGGGCGGTGTGGTAATCCAAGAAAGATGGGGCTTCGCGGGCGTTCAGTTGAATATCGCCCTTGCCCAAACGCTTGGCGATGGTCACCATTTCTTCCTGGGAGACATCTTCAAAGTGAGACTCGCCATCGTCTCCGGCAAATACTCGAACAATCTTCATATTAGGACTCTCCATTAAATCTGGTTAAGAATCCGCGCCCAGTAATTCGCGCTTAGTAATTAGGGTAATTGACTCAAGGCGCCGCAGGCACGAAACGCGGTTGCACCGCTAGTCGGCTAGGGGGACGGTGCAGGTTACGCAGTTTACCGTGCCGGGGGTCTTGGTCGTGTGGCCCTGGCCGGTGGTGTCCTCGACTAGCCGAGCATCGCCGGGGCCGAACAGATGGGTGGAGCCATCGCCCAGTCCAATCTCAATCTGACCTGAAAGACAGATTACGTACTGACGGCGCGGGGCCGGATGCCAGTCGATGAAGCGGCCAGCTTCGTGCTCGCGGAAAGAGATGTTGGTGGTATTCACGGCGTTGACCAACTCGGGGTGGGTGGCCAGGCTGGTTTCCTCGACATGGGTCTGGCCGTCATCGCCGGTGTACATTCTATAGATTCCCATTTTGTTGCTCCTTATCGCAGGTGGGTTTCAGTTGGGTTTATTGATTACGGGGTTATTAGCTAGGCGGTATGGTCGCGCTGGTGGCGGATTAGTTGCTACGCCAGGGGTATGACCGCGCTAATACTTGGCTCGCTGCCGGGCACCAGGGTCGTGTGGCCCTTGCCGGTGGTGTCTTCCACCAGGCGGACATCTCCCGGCCCGAAGCGGTGTTTCGTGCCGTCTTCCAGGCCAATCTCGATGAAGCCTGAGAGGGAAATGATGTATTGCCGTTTGGGCGCGGGGTGCCAGTCGATGTAGTGCCCGGCAGCCCACTCTCGGAAGGTGATGTCCTGGGTGGCCTTGGGTGAGGTTAATTCTGGGTTGGTAATAATATCCATTTCATCGATATGGCTCTTGCCATCGTCGCCGGTGTACATTCGGTAGATGCCCATAAGACTGTCTCCAGGCCAGGGGGAATCGCCGCGTTCCGGATGGTAATAACCGGGCTGCTGCTGGGCGGCGTCGGGACACACTTTAATACCTGACGAGGGTTTGGGCAACATGTTCAACATGTTTCGGAGGTGAGGCCGCCGTCAGCAGGGCTATTGTGTTGAAGCTTCACGGAATACCGTCGCGAATACCGGGGCGTAGAGCCATCCCTCCAGTTGGGCTGTCGCCAGTTCGTTCTCGCTCGGCCCTGGAGTTCCACCGCGTTTGGTGGCGTCGCCGGGACCGTTTTGAGGCAGTCGGAACAGAGTAGGGTCTTTGACCCAGAGGCAGGCAGCCACGGCGGCCACTACGGAATCCAGGCAGTCGTCGCTGCCGATGCATTGGTCGTCGAACTGGCCCAGGTTGGTTACTGTGATGCTGGAACTGGTCGCGAGGCCGTCTAGAATCTTTCGCCGTAGTTCAATTGCATGTTGTCCCTTCTTGTAACCCTTGAAGGGAAGGTTGAAGGCCCGTAGCGCCGCTCCCGGCATGGATTCCAACAATAATGGGCCGGTATGACCCTGGTCTGGCAAGGGCGGCACTCTGCATCCCGCCCGCCAAAGTCCGTCCAGCATCTGCATTCCCCTAAAGGTCATGGGCACCATGTTGGGGTTGGTTTTATGGAGACACGAGTAGCACTCGGGGAAGTAGCAGTCGCCTCGGCGCAGGAGTTCGCCGTGCTTGGCCACAAACCTGTCCCGCAGCGCCATGAAATCTTCGAATTCCATGGCGGCGGCCAACTGCCATAAATCTGGCATGGCAGCAGCACCGGGCAGCCATTGGTCGGCAAATCTCTGGGGCACTGAGAAAGGAAAGTCCAAGGCCGCCACCGCGGTTCCCGGCACTGAGCCGAGGAGTTCGGCTAATCTGGCCCGGGGCAGGGGCTGGCAAGATTCAAGAACGAGGACGTTATTCTCTAATTTACCCTGGGCCACCCAGGTGTTCTTGTCGTGCTTGGCCCCGCTGAAATCCACGCCTAGGATGGGTGTTTCCAAGCCCATGGGGTCTCCAACCTGGTTGTGTTAGAATTGCTCGGCATTTCCGCCCCTCTAATCCGTGCCTAATTGAGACGGGCCTTGCCATATTCAAGGCATGACTGGGGACGGCAAAATTCTGGAATTAAAAGGGTGATTTATGGACTTTACCACTAGAAGAGAAAGATATCGGGGCGTTCTGGCCGGCGACAAGTGCGTTTATCCCGGATCGGTATTCGACCCCATATCGGCGCGCATCGCCGAAGACCTGGGCTTCGAAGTAGGCATGTTCGCCGGTTCGATAGCTTCTGGCACGGTGCTGGGCGCTCCGGACTTAATTGTGCTGACCCTGACCGAATTTGCCCAACAGATTCACCGTATCTGCCGCGCTGGCGACCTGAGCCTGATGGTTGACGCCGACCACGGCTATGGCAACGCCTTGAACGTAATGCGGACTGTCGAAGAACTCGAGACTGCCGGAGTGGCGGCGCTAACCATTGAGGACACAGTTTTGCCTCGGACGTTCGGCGGTGGCAAAGACGCCGTGTTGCCCATCGACGAAGGCGTGGGCAAGATGAAGGCCGCATTGGCTGCCCGGCGAGACCCCAACATGGTGGTGGCCGGGCGCACCAGTTCTCTACGAATTACCGATTTAGCCGACACCATCAAGCGAGTGAAGGCTTATGAGAAGGCTGGCGTCGACGCCGTATTCCTGGCTGGGGCTACCACTAAAGCCGAGGTTGAGGCTGTGAGCGCGGAGATGAATATCCCGCTGCTCTTGGGCGGCACCACCGGCGAACTGGCCGACAAGGACTATTTGGGTTCGGTTGGTGTTCGCGTGGCGCTACAAGGGCACCTGCCGTTCGCGGCTGCCATCAAGGCGACCTACGACACACTGAAGGCCCTGCGCGACGGAGTGGCCCCGGCTGACCTGCGTCCCAATCTGGCGACGACCGAACAGATTGACCAGTTCACTCGTAAGGCCGACTACGCCAAGTGGACAACCGACTTTCTCAGTTAAATAATTAGGCCGCCGTCCATTGATTTGGACGGCGGCCTAAGCTTCTTGCTTGGTCAGGGTTAAGAGAGGGCTACAAGGCGTTAAGGGTTAGCGGTTTTTGCTATCAGGCGTTCGGCGTTCTTGTAGGCCAGGTCGTCTTGGATAGTCGAGTCGAACCTGCCGATGAAAGCTCGTCCGAACTCGACCAATATCTGTCCGACTTCTTCGTCGTAGCCCCAGACGATATCTCCCCGGTCAGTGCCCCACATGAACCGGTCGGGGTGGGCCTCAATCATGGGCTTGTACAGTGCGACCGCTTCGTCTAACAACCGGTCCCACTCACTCCTCATATCTGCTAAAAAGGTCGCCTTTTCACCGAACCTAAACGTGTCTATTAGATCCCCGAAAATATCGTTGTACGTGAAATACACGTTGGGGTTCCGGTCCATGATGTCCTGGATGTAGGGCCGAACAAAATCCCCGTGAACGATGAACGTCACATTGGAAAATTGCTGTAGCGCTCTTTCCATGTTGTCTTGGTGTCCCGTTCCGGTGTGGAAATAGACCAACAAATTTCCGCGGTTGCTAACTACTTCGAAGTCCCCCGTGTAAATTTCTGAGTCAGGGGCTGGGTTTATGGACTCGGTCGGTGAATCGCCGACCTCACCAAAGCCCTTGAACAGTCCCGGTCGGACATCGAGCATGGTGTCCAATATCACGCCCTCAAGGGTCGCCATGCCACTGCGGGAAGCCTGAATGAATGGAACGAATAGGTCTGGATACTTTTCGACGGCCTTGTAGGCAACTTCGATTGCGGGAGACGTAATTTCCGGGAAGGTGGGAAAGAACGAGAAGGCTTTGACACTACCTTCATTCTGCAAGGTGCATGCTATCCGGTCGATATTCATCGTCTTGCCGAGCACGGGGCGCTGCTTGGCGGCAATACTATCGTATTGATCCGATTCCGCCCCCCTCGGCGCAACGTAACCGGTGTTGTCTGGCCCGATTCCATCGTCGGAGATTTGGGGAATATGCAGGTGAGAGTCGATGATGGGACCTTGGTAATAAGAGGCAGGGAAATTAGTTACGGGCTTGTCCCCGCAAGTGGACGGGGTGAATGCAGCGTCGATTCGCTTCGGCCATTCGGCATTCCACGCTGCTATCTCTCGTGTGTCTGACAGACAAGAATTGATGGTTGACCGCTCCTGATTGCTTGGTGCGCGGCTGTCTAGCTCAATCAGAATTTGCAGACCGACTTTATCCGCTAGGCACCACATCGCCCCTGGTGACTCAAGGGCTTGGGTCAATATCGTTTTGGGCGTTGCTGTTGGCGCAGCAGTAGGGGTTGCAGCAGGTGCGGAAGTGGGTGTCGGAGAACTGACTGCGCTTGAACCGGATTGGCCATCTGCGACAGGGGCTTCTGGCGTGTTGTTAGTAGTGGTGTTGGAAGTGGCTGTGGGCACCGCAGTCCCGGTGTCGGTTGAACCCGACTGAGCGCCATTGCTCACAACTTCTGGATTTGAAGTTCCTCCGCAGGCCACCAGCAGTAGGGTGATTAGGGACAAAATAGAAAATAGTACTCTGTGATTAATCATATTTCGAGCTTATGATAGGCTCAAATTACGGTCAAACCTCTGTGGGACATCAGCCGACGAGTTTTACGCTTCCCCCAACTCTGATTAACCGGATGAATGGCCTTCGAAATGGGTGGTAATTGCCTTAACGAGAATCTGCCTACAAATTGGTTAGGTTTGTCTTTGCGGGCCAATCCTCGGAAGATGGAGTACAGGGAAATACACTTGGTAAGGCCTAGCTATTGAAAAAATCGCCAGTACTGTTTCTTGGCGTGGCGTTTCTGCTTATCCTCCTCGGTTGCACCACTCCCGATTTTTCGACCATCAATGACCCAATCATGACGCCCGATCAGATGCAGACTGAATTACTGCGGCTGAACGAGATTAATCTGACTGTCGGCAATGGGAAATTCGATCCCAACGAATATCCAATATCCGTTGGGATCGATCTTAGAAATGGGAAGGTTTTAGTCGAGAAATTTATCTGTTGGGACATTTGCCCAGAAGTGGGCGCGGTGTTCCTGCTGTATATGGGCGTGGGTACGGAACTAGAATGTGACGCCGCCTTGGGAGTGCCGCTGTACTCGCGGGAGCCGATTCCTGGACGTTTTTGGGGTTGTCGTCCAGTTATAAATTGGCTTAATTTGCCGCCAAGGCTTACCGGATAGGCGTCGGTCGCTCATCCAAGTTCTACGCCTGGGTTCGACAGCTTCACCGTGAGGGATTTGTGGGGTAAACTATGGCCTCAGACTGGCTGACGCTTTCTCTTTGTCAGCTTCAGAGTCGGTCTTAAACTAAGTTTACTTCAGGAGTACCGCCGTGAAGATTGTCTACAACCACCTTCATTTCCGCAGCGCAGACCCAGACGCAGCCGCCAAGTGGTATTGCGATAATTTTGGCGCCAAGATTACTTCGGAACGACCCCTATCCACCACCAAGTCCATCATGCTTGAGTTGAACGGCGACCACTTGATGACCATTTCCGGCCGGGCTGAAGGCGAAAACCCAGTCGCTGGCTCCACTGAGCCACGCTACGGGCTGGACCACTTTGGGTTCGAGACCGATGACCTGGAGCAGTTGGCCGCCGGCTTGAAGGCCAACAACGTCAAGTTCAACTGTGAGCCTTGGACCATGCCTTCGGGTTCGATGGTTGCGTTCGTGGTTGCCCCCGACGAAGTGTCGGTGGAACTAATCCAGCGCCCCACCGCTTAATTAGCTTAACTCCACGATTCGCCTAGTCCGGCGTGATGCCTAGTCCGGCGTGATGCCATCGAAGAAGTCTTCGGGGACTGTTTCACCGGGGGCAACTTCCGGCAGGGGTCGAATGTAGTATTCCCGGCCTAGTACCCACTCGGCCACAGCCCTTGGCACCCGGTGATAAGGCCAGTCTGGGGCCACCTGAGTTCGGTGACACAAGATGCAGGCCATCTTGGTTTCCATATGAGCCGATAGGTCGAGTTCTAGGTGAATCTCCTCTGGCGGAGTGCTGTGGACCAGTTGTTCTGGCCCAGGCAGGGGGAAATCTATACCAGCCGCCCGCAGCCGATTGGCCCATTCCAGCCGAAATCCCTTGGGTCGCGCGCTGTAGAAAAGCCGCTGTGGCGTATGGGGTTTCAACCCTTCCGCCAATTGGGCTGGGAAGGCTGCCGGGTCCGAGGCCAATTTGAAAGCCTGGGTGGTGTGCTTGGAGATGGCGATGTGGTCCGGATGGCCGTACAGCCCGCCGGGCTCGAAGGTTAGCAATACCTGAGGCCGGAACTCCCTAATCTCCCGTACCAGCCGCTCCAACACCTCGTCGTCCGGGGCATTGATGTAGGCCCGTGGATTTTTGTTAGCTTCCCAACCGGCCATGCCCGAGTCTCGGTACTCCAGCAGAGCGTTGCTCTCCAGTCTCAACGCACGTACCGCGCAGCCAAGCTCGGTGCGCCGAACCTCTCCCAACGTTTCTTTGGTCGCGGCGCCTTCTTGCCGGATATCACCCTCTTCCCCCAGTGTGGTGGTTACCAGTCTTACCCGCCGCCCTGCGGCCACATGGTAGGCCAGCACTCCCCCAACGGGGAAGGCTTCGTCGTCTGGGTGGGCAAAGCAGGCTAAAAGGCGAAGTCCAGGCATTGGTATATTCCTTTCTGCAATCTGGATTGCGATATTTTGGGAGCGTCGAGTTAGGCGAAAGTGTACGTTTGGCACCTGGCCCAGTCAATAATTTAGCTGGGCAAATAGGCCGGTAGGGAAACGGATTCCGCCGCCTGGCCGCTAGGCGTCCACGTTTGACAGCCCCAGGGGTGCCATCTACAATCCGCCTCGAACAGAATGGGTTTTCTGACGTAGGAATAGACCCAACACTTAACAAGAAATACCAGGGCCGTGCTGGCATCGTGTTAGCCTGGCTCACCAGACCACAGGAGGAACCATGCACTACGGCCTAATAATGGAATGCGATTACCGCTACGGCCATTCCGAGCAAGAAGCCTTTGACGAGGCCTTTGCCATGGCGGATGCCGCCGAGAACGGCGGCTTGGACGGAGTGTGGTTGGCAGAGCGTCACTTCGCCGCGCCCCGGGCTCCCTTGGACGCCATGGGAGCAGGTATACCGTCTGTGGTGTCGGCCCCATTAATTATTTCTACCGCTATTGTGGCTCGAACCGAGCGTTTGCGGGTGGGTGTGGCCGTGAACGTGCTTCCTCTCAGTCATCCCATAAAAATGGCAGAAGAGGTTGCCACGCTGGACCAGATTAGCAAAGGCCGGGTCGACTTCGGCGTTGGTCGCAGCGGGTTCATGAGGGCCTACGAGGGGTATGACATACCCTACGCTGAGAGCAGGGAGCGTTTCCAAGAGAACCTGGAAATTATTCTGGCGGCGTGGACCAACGAGCGGTTTTCTTACGAGGGTGAAAACTACAAGTTAAACGATGTTTGTGTGGTTCCAAAGCCATACCAGAAACCCCACCCGCCCCTACGGATGGCCGCCACCACCAAGGAAACCTTCCCCCAGGTGGGGAAATTGGGCTATCCCATCTTCGTCGGTCTAAGGGGGCTCGACCGTCCCGATCTGGTCAAGCTTCTAGATGACTACCGCGAAGCGTGGAAAACTGCCGGTCATGCCGGGAACGGAGACGTTTACCTGCGCATTCCGGTCTACGTCGCCGCGTCGCAAGACGAGGCCTACGCGGACGCCGAAGAAAGCACGATGCGATCTTACCGGCGTATGGCCCAGAACTTTGCCAATTCGGCATCTGCCGCCGGTGCCGTTGCTTCTGAAGACCGGGCTGCCCGTGGTCAAGCCTTGGCCGCCGTCACCTACCAAGACTTGATTCGTGACCGCTTGGCCTATGGTAGTCCCGAAGGCGTGGCCAGTCAGTTGAAATCGATTACCGAGGAATTGGGCCTTTCGGGCATCGTCGCCGAGACCAACGTCGGCGGGCTGATACCCAGGCAGAAGGTAGTTCAGTCCATAGACCTTTTCTGCAAAGAGGTTGTGCCAGCCCTCAGATAAGAGTAGTACCAGCGTTTAGTTGAAAGTTGTGCCAGCCCTCAGATAAGAGTAGTACCAGCGTTTAGTTGAAGGTTGTGCCAGCCCTCAGATAAGAGTTGTGCAGGTAGTTTAAGTTAGCCCTTAGATACGGGTTAGGTCGGCCAACTTAAAGCTGGGGCAGCACGTAATTGTCGATGGCGACGGCCAGGCCGTCGTCTTCGACAGTGGGGGCCACAAAATCGACGACCGCCTTGACCGCTTCTGGGGCGGCGCCCATGGCGATGCTAAACCCGCAGGCTTCCAGCATGGGCAGGTCGTTGTAGCTGTCACCTGCCGCCACAATGTTTGCTGGCTTCACGCCCAGCGTTTTCCCCACTCGGGCAACCCCAGTGGCCTTGTCTACCCCGGCCATTGTGAAGTCCACTGCCCACAGACCGTTGTAAGGCAGTATCGCCTTAATCACGTGCATCTGTTTATTGCCGTGGAAACTTTCGGCCAGAGCATTGGCGGTCGCTTCACTCATGTCCAACGCGGAAACCCGAATAAGGTCCCAATTTGGCACGTCGTCAAAGGTGCTGGCGGTCCCGCTGGCGTGGGTGGCGACGAATGCCGAGCCCATCTCCCTAAGTTTGGTAACCACCATTTCTGCGTTGGCTGGGCCCAACCGAGTTGACCAGACCGACACCCCACGTACCGGATCCAGTATGTTTGCGCCGCCGTCGGATATTTGGGGAGTCGTCAGGCCCAGTTCCCTGGAATACCGCAACACATCGTCCGGTTCCCGCCCGGTGGCAATGAACACCGGCATGTGGCCAGCCAGCCGGGCGATGGCTTCTTTGACTGCTGGGGATATCTTTTCGTCGGGGCCGATAATGGTGCCGTCTAAGTCCAGTGTCGCCGCCAGGATCATTGCAAACCTCGGGCCTTGTAATGGCCCCAGTGGGGAATCTAAAAAGGGCCTAAAAATCAGTTAGAGAGGGAGTCGACTCCCTCTCTAACATTGGTTGCGTTGTTACCCGTTCACTAGAACGGGGCTTTCGGACTCCAGACTAGTCGAAGACTAGCTCGGTGTTCTTGCGCTCTGGGCTGCGCATGATGGCCAGACCGTCTTCGGCATTTTCTTGGGAGTTGCAGTACAACTCGATGCCGTTGCCTTCGGGGTCCTTGAGGTAGATGCTCTTGGTCATGCCGTGGTCAGTCGTCCGCAGTTCGTCGGTCTCGAAATACGACTGCAGTTTGTGGTAGTACTCCGTGAGCTCTTCGAAGTCGGCAACTTCGATGGCCATGTGATTAAGACCGACATCGCCGTCAGCCGTGGGGGCTGCGCCCTCGGGAGCCTGGAATATGGCGAGGTCGTGGTGCATCTCACCGGCGGTCAGGAAAGTCCCGAAACCGGGGCGTTCCAGGGCGATTTCGAAGCCAATGACGTCGGTGTAGAACTTGGTGGCCGCGTCCAAATCCTTGGCATTGATAACCAGGTGTCCAATCCTCTTGGGTCTTGCCATATCTGTCCTCCTAAACCTTCCATATCGCTTTGGAATACAGGTACCGAATATTGATAATCAGTATGCCGAATACTATACCGTTTCAATCGCCAAATTCCAAGTGGAACATGGCGTCCGGGAGGGAACTAACAGTGGGGCAGCACGCCTAGTTCCATACTCCACCGGCCATCTGGCCCGGAAAATGAGCCCCCTTTGGCGGTTCAGCCAGGGCCGCTTGCCCATTTTGAAGCGAGAATAGGCTCTCTAGAATGTAATAGGGCTGCTGCATCAAATGGCTGGCGTCCGGCAGTGGTCATTCATGGGGAAAACGCTTTGGGAATGGGGAAATAAGATGTACAAACGTATTCTGGTGCCTTTGGATGGTTCACCTTTGGGCGACCGGGTACTCCCATACGTGCGGATACTAGGCAAGAAACTTGGGGCCAAAGTCGAACTCTTCCGGGTTTTCGACCCGCAGCCCGAGTTCTTTTTCCCTGATGCGTTCGAGTTCCAGGAGCGGCATGATGCCTCGGAACACTACCGAGAAGAGGTCATGACTGGCTTGGGCAAGGCCAAGATTCGCTTGGAGGAGGCTGGAATTGCCGCCACGGCGGTTATGCACGGCCCCGACGTGACACCATTGGAAAAGCCGAACCCCGGAGGCGGCAAAAATACCCACACTTATAGCACTCCGGCAGAGCACATTGTGCTGGAATCGGAGAAAGAAGAAGACACGTTAATTGTCATGTCCACCCACGGACGTTCGGGGCTTGGCCGGTGGGTGATGGGCAGCGTTACTGACAAAGTTCTGCATGCAACCAACAAGCCGCTGCTCATCATTCGGGCCGAGGGCAACGATGCGACTTTGGACGGCGCTATGGGGCATATCATCGTCCCCCTTGATGGGTCGGAGTTGTCGGAGGGCATTTTGCCCCACGCCATCGCGCTGGCCAAAGCCCTAGAGGCGAAGGTATGCCTGGTGCGGGCAAAGCCCGACGCCAAAGATGACGCCGACGAGCGCGAGCATCTGGAACGGCTGGCGAAGAGAATCCGGGATGAGGGTGTTTCTGAGGTTGAGGAAGTGGTGCTGAGCGGTGACCCAGCCACCGCCATAGTAGACCTGACCCACGAATACCCGGATGCCCTGGTGGCGATGACCACCCATGGTCGCTCTGGACTTGGCCGTTGGCTGATGGGCAGCGTGGCCGACCGGGTCGTGCGTCACGCCGCCGGTCCGGTGTTGGTTCTCAGGGGCTGAATGTAAGTAATCGAATCCGACACACGTAGGGGCGTCCCGACGCGTCGGGACGCCCCTACAAACTGTGTTAACCCCATAATGCTCCGGTCAAATAATACCCGGTCACGGCTAGCAGGACGCTGGCGATTACGCCAAGCATTCCCCCGAGACGGTTCTCTTTGGCCACGGCGGCTATGCCCGCCAGAATGCCCAGTGGGCCGAACACGACCGGGGCCACTGCCAGGGACACCAACGCCATTGCAAAGCTAATCGCGCTGAACCATCGACCAAGTATAATCTTATGCACCGTTGGCACCCGTGCCACCCATTTGAGTACCACACCTCTAGGGTCAGAGGATGATGAACGGTAAGCTACGTAGCAAGCTTGCCGTTTTCCCCAGCGTATCTTTTTATATTAGATAGTATTAACCCAGTTATTATCAGTATTAACTGCTGAATTGGTAAGTAAATGGATTAATGCGTTCAGGCTGGTACCGTTTCCCAAATGGTTGTGGTATGTTACCGGCGTCTTCCAGACCCCAGGAAAATAGGTTTATTTTCGCCTGTAATTGTTGTTAGCAAGCTAGTCATTTGTAGGAGAAGCGCATGAAAGGCCGAGTGGTAGTCTGCAAGGAATACGGCAAACCCTTTGTGATTGAAGAATATGAGGTTCCCGAGCCTGCTCCCGGTGCAGTCATCCTCCGTATGACCCAAGCAGGAGTCTGCGGTTCGGACCTCCACACTTGGCGCGGCGACCAGAACAACCGCGACCTGCCAATCCCGCCCACGGGTCGGGCCATGGGACACGAGGGCACCGGAGTGGTGGAGCAACTGGGCGACGGTATCGAAACCGATACCGCTGGAGCGCCCATCAAGAAGGGAGACCGGGTGGTCTACGCCGCCGTCTTTCCCTGTTACCACTGCCGCCAATGCCTCAAGGGCAACACCAACTGGTGCATGAACCGGGCCTATCCCGCCGCCGGTGTGTGGCCCTACTTCACCGCTACCTACTCTGATTACCTATACTTGCCCGCCCGCCATCCATTCTTCAAGGTGCCAGACGAACTGGACGACAACATTTTGGGGCCGGTGAACTGCGCCATGGGCACGGTCACCACCGGACTAATCCGGGCACAGGCAGGCGAGGGCGACTACGTAGTAATACAGGGCGCTGGCGGCCTGGGCATCCACGCCACCGCCATGGCCAAAGAGATGGGCGCAGACCGGGTAATCGTCATCGATCGCCTGGAAAACCGTCTGCAATTGGCCGAGGAATTCGGCGCTGACCACACCATCAACATCGAAGAATTCAACACTCCCGAGACCAGGCTTCGCCGGGTTAGAGAACTGACCGACGGCCGGGGCGCGGACGTGGTGATGGAGTTGGTAGGCCGGGCCGAACTGCTGGCCGAGGGCATCGACATGCTGAGCAATGGCGGCACATTTGTCGAGATTGGCGACATAGTTAGGGGCCGGGAGGTGGCCATCGACCCCTCCAAACTGCTAACCGGCAAGAATATTGTCGGCTCGCTCATGTACAAGCCGGAATTGCTGCCCAGATTGTTGAACTTCCTGGTTCGGAAGAAGGATGTTTTGCCCTTCCACAAAATTGTCTCCCACCAATTTCCGCTGGCCGAGGTCAACGACGCCTTCGCCCAGGCTGAATGGGATCAAAGTCAGACTCCCATCACCAGGGCGATGCTAGTTCCCTAGGTTCTAGACCGCTAGATTTTCTCGCATACCATTCAATTAGTTGGGAGGATGGCGATGGTGGCGAAAAAAGAACAGCCGCCGGTCCTGATTGAACCGAGGGAAGACCTAGTTCAGGCTGCTCAGAAAGTTGCTGTTCGGATAGCGGAACGAGCTTCCGAGGCTGACCGCCAGCGCCGGGTGCCGGTGGAGAACATTCAGGACTTGCACCAAGCCGGAATGCTGTCTGTTGCCATTCCCAAAGAACTGGGCGGGACCGAAGCCGACCTGGTAACTCAGGTCGCGGTCTACGAGATTATCGGCGGCGCCTGCGCGTCCACCGCCTGGGTCATGGGCAACCACTCAGTGCTCTGCACTCGGGCGCTGGGCATGATGGGCGAGGCCGCGCATCCGCTGCTCCGGGATGTGGTCGAAAACGGTGCTCTAATATCCCACGCCGCAATCCCCGGTGGAGATACCAAGGCGGCACCCGGCGGGTTCGTATCTTCTGGTCGCTGGCCCTTCGTCAGCGGGTCGAACCTATCCACCTGGATTTTTCTTAGCACATTGGTTGCTGGCCCGCCGCCCAACTGGAACGGGCCAGGGTCTGGACCCGTACCGCCCAAAACCCACAACCGCTGGCTCATGCTGCCCGCCGACCAACGGGGAATGACCATCGAAGAGACCTGGATGTCCATGTCGGCCCGTGGTTCCATGACCAACGATGTGCTCCTTGATGATGTCTTTATTGCCGAGGATATGGCTCCGGTGGAATACCGCCCCGCTCCCCACATGCCTTGGCTGCCCAACGGCCCAGCGGCCCTCAAGGTTCCCACCAAGGCCAGAGTCTGGATGTCGGGCATGATGCTGGGCATTGCCCAAGCGGCTTTGGACGAGACAATTGAGTTTGGCAAAGCTCGCACCATGACTCTGGGGGGTATACCCAGGAGCAGCATGCCAGGCAATCAGTTCGCCGTGGCCGACGCCGCCATGGCCATCGAGTCGGGCCGGGCGTTCTTGCTCCAAGAGGTCCGTTCCATCACCAACAAGGCCATCGCGGGCGAAGATTTTGTCCCCAATGACGCGTCCCGCATGGAGATGGCCGGTCTGGTGGCTAGGGAGAACGCTCAAAAAGCAGTGGACCGGCTCTTTGCGGTCAGGGGCGCTCACGGACTGTTTGAGAGCGACAACTTTGAGCGTTACTACCGGGACGTCCGCATGGGCACACTCCACGCGGTAAGCGCCCCCGACTTGGTGCGCGAGCAGGTCGGTAAACACCTTTTCGACATTCCGTTGGATGTACAACCCCGCTGGGCTTAGAGCCCCCGCTGGATATAGAGCGACGCCGTAAGCAAAAAATAAAGCCCCTTCTCTCAGAAACGAGAAGGGGCTTTATAGTTACAGAGGTTTGAAGCTAGTCTGAAGAAGGCAGCTTGCGGGGTTCTTGAATTTCCATGACTGCGTTGCAGCAGATAATCTCGCCCTCGCCGCTCTTAGTGCAGAGCACGCTACTGCCACACTTTTCACATAAGTAGCGCTTGCCGAGTTGGTTGGCCATTGGAGGAGCCTCCGTGGTTGGTATCTGGGTAGATTTTGGGAATGCGTGGCCGGATAAGCCGAAAGTCTACTTAAGCCTTTTACTTTAATTCCATAGGCGTCTTGCAGCAGGCAATTGCGCCTTCTCCGCCCTTGGTTACTATGAACTCCGACCCGCACTGGGTGCATACGTAGCGTTTGCCGGTCTGGTTGGCCAACTGCTCAGCTCCAATAATGGGAATGTGTCTAATAGGTGCACGCTTGGACTCGCCCCGATTATAGCCAAGCCAGATAGGGGATTCAACACGGAGGGCCGATGATTTAAGGATGGGCCGATGAATTAATAGAAGCCTGGTTGGGGAAAGGGCTATGGAGTTTCGGACTCAGGCGCCGTTTCTGACTTGTTGGACTCGGCCTTGAATCGGACCAAGAAGCTGGCTTCGCCCACTGGAATGCCGTCGAAGAGGATGGCCGCCGAATGCACGCCAGGTTCTTGCACGGGGATTCGGAAGGTCTTAATCCAACGCTGGAACAATATTCCATCTTCCCATTCCACCTTTTGGGCTGGTGGGGTTTCTAGAGGAATGCCCGGCGTCTTTAATGTTACGAACAGGTAGTGGTCGCCAGGCTCAACACCACCGATGCAGAAGGCCAGGTTAACGTCCACGGTGGCAAGAACCGGGTCGTTGGCATCGGCAGAACCGTCGGGTTCGGGTAGCTCAAGCAGGTCAATGATACCGCTGAGACTGAGGTCACCGCCGTCTTCTTCTTTCGTGTCTCTGCAAAACACGGCGTATTTTAGATATGGGTCGTTGGCTGCACCGGCCAAATTAGCGCCTCCCATCACCGATGTTAAGCACCGGAAAATTGGTTAAGCAATTCTAGCATGGCACTTGGTTACGGAAAACGTAGAACTGAGGCAGTTTTTGCTAGCCCATTGCCAATCGCGGTCAATATTGAGAAACTAGCTGCGTAATATTGAGGCTAGGGGGTGGCCGAAGTGGCATCGGCCCAAGACATTCAACTAAATCGGAAAAAATTCGACCAAGGGATGACCTCTCAGCAATATATCGACCAGATTAAGGTCAACAAAGACCCATTCGTGGCGATATACGAGACGGTCCAGGTACCCGCCGAATTACTGAGTGTGTTCAATGGTCTGAGCGAACCTTTGAACTTGGCTGTGTTCACTGCTGACTGGTGCGGTGACGCCATGAGCACCACGCCAGTGATTTTGAAATTGGCCGACAGCACCCCGAACATCTCTCTTCAGGTTTTTAACCGGGACGACGAACTGGAACTGAGCAACAGCTTGCTGCCAGAGCATCGGGCGGGAACCGTTCCCATCTTTGTGGTGATGGACAAGGCCATGAACCAGGCAGTTCGCTTTATCGAGACTGCAAGCTCCTTAGTGCCGAATATTGATGCCATGGACGCGGCCATTGAGCAAGAAACAGCGGGACTGAGCGAGGCCGATCAGCGTCGAGTGCGGCGGGGCCGTCGAACGTCCTATAGGGTGGAACGCGCCCAGGAATGGGGTGAAGTAATTCTGAAAGAATTTAGCGGCCTGGTGGCGGATGCCCTGGCCGGGAGTCCCCAAGACCGGCCAATTTACGGTGGCACCAAGTGGCCGCCCGAAGACTGATTAAAATAATTAGCGTAACCAACACAAGCGGAACCAAATGTCCGCCTGTGGACTAGCTCTTACCACAGGAAAATCGTTCTGAGAGGCGGGTAATGGCTGAAGAAGTCATCGGAATGGAAGACATGGCGGCAATCTTTGAGGTGACCGACGCCTTGGGGATACACCGCGAGCTGGTCCGGGTCGAACTCACAAGGGAAGACCCTGGTTCCATTCAGAAGGTAGGAAACGGCATCGTCGAGATTACGGTGCCGGCCAACGAGTCCACCGAGATATTTTGCCGCCGGTTGCGGATTGACCTAGAGGCGATGGGCTACGAGCCGTCGGACTCCATCTTTGGCTACGATGACGACGACGAAGAAGAAGATGACACCTTTCGTCGTCCCAGCAACCAGACTCTCGAATAACCCGCAGGTTTAGTAACCAGGCTCCCGCCACTCAAAGGCCAGGCTGGCATAGCGCACAAAGACCGCGCCGCCGGGTGCGGCCATCGGGCCGTTGGCGGCCAACAGTGCAATTGTGTGTTGTTCGCCAGGTTGTGCCTCTTCGGCAATTTTCACACGCTGGGGAACGTTGAACCCCTGCACTGTCCCCCGGTCTCGATTGCACTCCCCGTCAATCCACAGTTCCCCATAATCGTCGATACAAGTCTCGAACTGTACGCGCACTCCGCTTACCGGGTGCCCAGCCACGCTTTCCGGGAAGGTTATCTGAGTTCGGTACCAGACGAAGGAGAAGCCGTGGGAGATCCACTTGGCCAAGTCCTCGCATACTTCCCAACCGGAGTCGTCGTAATCGGGAAGCCGCGCGGGAGAACCTTCAAGCTGGGAGACCAGACCCTCGTTGGGCTCGCCTGGCACCAGGCCCTGGGCAAATTTCCATTGGCCTTTCACGGTAGCCAGGCCGCTACTGGTATTTAGGTCGATTATTGCTCGTGGCATGTTCGCTCTCCCTAACTATTATTTCGAAGACTAGATACCCATGACTAGATACCCACAATCTTGATGCCGGCGTGGGTCTTGTAAATACGGTTAATGTTCACCAGCATGGGCGTGATTTGCTCCACGTATTTGGCGTTGGCCAGGCTGCCGCCGTCCACACCGCGCAGGTTCTGAATCTTATCGGCCAGGTCCATGACAACCTTCTTGGCGTCGGCGTGGTCAGAGCAGACCACCACATCCCCTTCCATGGTTACGCTGGGATTTAGAAGCTCCTCGGCGCTCACGTTCTGGAAGGCGGCCACAACCTGGGAATCGGGCAGCAGTTCCTGGGCTTCTTGGGCGGCGGAACCAGCTTCAACTTCCACCGCGCTGGCCCCCTTGCCGCGCTCGAATTTCATGGGGGCGATGACGCTAACCACGATCTTTCCTTGGAACGCTGGGCCAAGGTCTTCCAACACAGCACGCTGTCCCTCGTACGGAAAGGCCAAAAAGATCACATCGGCTTGGAGCACCGCGCTGGGATTGTCGGTGCCCCTAATCATTGCGTTGGGTGCCAACTGGGCCAATTCCTGGGCGGCAGTGGATCCCCTAGACGCTTCGCGGGAGCCAATAATTAACTCTTCCCCGGCCAAAGCCAGCCGCAGGGCCAGTCCCTTTCCTTCCGGCCCGGTACCTCCCAAAATTGCCAGCATAGACCCTCCTGTAAGACCCGTTTGAATTGCTTCTGCCCGGAGCAGACCGGGCGTAGGCCAAGTGTGACTAGTTGTGCGGCAATACTATAGCCGCATCAGGATGTTGATGGAAGGGCAGCTATTTGCATTGGTGTATCTGTTGGATAAGGGGCAGCTATTTACACTGGTGTATCTGCTAGATGAAGAACGGTAATTGAATTGAATAATACTGTTGAGAATTTATTCACAATAGTCTTGACTCACGCCTGAGCGGCAGATAAGATTTTTTCGGCTTACTTGCCATCGGCGGCTTATCATGGCCTGGGGTGCCAGTGATGTGCGCTGATTGATTAGCACTACAATTTAAACGACGTGGGAGGAAATGGATGAAACGGCCTTTAATACTGATATCTGCACTGGTGGCGTTGGTCTTATTGATCGCCGCATGTGGCGGAGACACAACCCCGGAACCTGCTGAATCGGCGGCAATGGAAGTAGTTGTTACTCCCACGCCGTTGCCCGCTGCGGGCGCCCGCGAAGTGACAATTTTGGCTGGCGGAGGCGAGGACACGGTCTTGCTAAACGCCTTCTTGGCCCGCGATATTACAGTTCGGGCCGGTGACACGGTAACCTGGAATCTCGGTCACCCTGACGAAGTACATACGGTCTCATTTCTATCGGGTGGCGCACGAATTCCGGACGTGATTCCCGTAGAGGGTGGCGCTCCGACCGATTTGCAACTAAACCCCGCCGTAGCATTCCCGACCAGATTTCCGGGAACGCCAGTGGAATCCTACGATGGTACTGGCATCATTAACTCTGGGATGATGTCCAATGCCCCCGGCGGCCCGGACGCACCGCCCAACAATGTGATGAGCGTGGTCATGACCACTGAGGGCACCTACGATTACGTCTGTCTGTTGCACCCGCAAATGATCGGCACGGTGACGGTGGTTGCAGATAATGCTGCCAATGTCGAATCACAGGCAGAGATTGATGCTCGTGCCGGTGCAGAAGAAGCGGCGCTTAGGGCCCAAATTGACGGCGTCAGGGCGGCTGGTGCGATGATTCGCAGCGAAGCCGGGCCCAACGGCACCACCACCTGGCACGTTCAGGTTGGACCGGCTGGCTTCGACTCCCAGTTGGAACTGTACGAGTTCTTGGCCTCTGACTTGACCATCCAAGAGGGTGACTCGGTCGTCTTTTCCTCGGCGGCTCCCAGCATCCACACAGTTACCTTCCATCCGGGACAGCCGCAACCGGAATTTGTCATTCCAGACTTTTCCCAACCTGGCCCCCCGGTACTCAAGGCAAACCCCCTTGGTGCGTTTCCAGTGAAACCGTCTGGGGAGTTTGACGGTACGGGCTACTGGAACTCGGGAATCATGTCGGCAGTGGGCGGCCCCGGTGGGACCGCATTCACCATGACCTTCTCCAAGGCCGGGAGCTACGACTACATCTGCGCGATCCACCAAACACTAGGGATGGAAGCCAACATCACAGTGGTGGAACGGACCACGTCTGTAGTATCCCAGCTGAATGGCATCTCGGCCCAATTCCCAGAGGGCTTGGCCCTAGCCGCCAATGGAAACCTATTGGTTGGTATTGCTCCCACGGGCGAGATTCGGGAGTACACCGCGTCTGGAACGTCGACCTCCTATGCCAAGTTGCCCGCCCCCGGAGCGGGGTTCTTGTTAGACATGGTGTTTGACGCTGACGGTAATCTCTACGCCGCAATGTCCTCTTTTGATGAGGCCACCCACGGCGTCTGGAGGGTTCCCGCTGGCGGCGGTGATGGAGAACTGTTCGCGTCGTTACCAGTGGAGGGCTTCCCCAATGCGCTGGTTTTTGATGCCAACGGCGATCTGTTTGTGACCGACTCTATCGGTGGCGGTGTTTGGAAAATAGACCAGCAGGGCGAGGTCTCTACCTGGGCCAGCGACCCATTGCTGGTAGGCACTCTGCCACCAGGCCCGTTGGGATTCCCCATCGGTGCCAACGGTATCGTTTTTGACGCTGCCCAGCAGAATGTCTATGTCGCTAACACCGACAAGGCTCGCATAGTGCAAATACCGGTGAATGCCGATGGCACTGCCGGTACCGCCGTGACGTTCGTTGAGGACACCGTAAAGCTGGGTGGACCCGACGGTATGACCTTTGGCGCCGACGGCTACATTTACGTGGCAGTTGTGGGCAGCGATGCGGTGGCCAAGATTTCGCCGGACGGCGAGATTACAGTCCTTGCCCAAGGCGGACCACTGCAGAATCCCTCGGACGTCCAGTTCGGTTCGGGTGATGACAGTGGCACGCTCTATGTTGCCAACTTCGCAGTGTTCCGTTTGCTAGGACTGATGCCGGGGATGCCCAACCCCGCCATCTTCACCGTAGTGAACTAGGCACTCCAAACAACAACGGTTATTTAAGGTGGCCCCAAACCTTGGGGCCACCTTTTTTGTTTCCCTAAATAGACCGGTTGCCTGCGGGATATCGATACAGCGGCTTGAATGTACGGCCTCTCAGTCATAGCCTAATAATTAATAGATCTGTTTCGGTCTGGATAAATCTGATTTAGTAAGGAAAATCAGACCGTATTTATTGAGCACTATTTAGGAGAAACTGGATGAAACGGCATTACATACTAACCGCCGTATTGGCAGGGTTATTGGGATTATTAATGGCTTGTGGAGGCTCTGAAACCGCAACCCCAGGCCCCGACGCCCAGGCCCGTGATATCAAATTGGTGGCCGGCCAAGGCCAAGACACGGTAGCCATTAATGCTTACTTTCCTTCGAAGGTAACAGTTCGGGCTGGCGACACATTAACCTGGGGTCTGGGTCATCCTGACGAGCCTCACACCATTAGCTTTCTTTCGGGTAGCCCTCGGCCTGCTGATTTGGTCGCTATTGAGGGTGGCGCTCCTACTGACGTACAACTTACTCCCAGCACCCAATTCCCTACCCGCGCGCCAGGCGACCCGGTAGAGACCTACAACGGAACCAGTTTTATCAGCTCTGGGTTGGTGGCCACTTTTCCCCAAGGCCCGCCGGGAACTCCGCCGTATGACACCTACAGCTTGGTCATGGGAACGCCCGGAACCTATGACTACGTTTGCTTTCTACATCCGTCAATGAAAGGCTCCGTCACGGTCGTTCCTTCAAACGCTACCGACGTGTCATCTCAGGCAGAGATTGACTCCCAAGCCGAGGCTGAGGAAGCAGCGTTGCTGGCCGAGGTGGACCCAATCAGGGCCGGTGGCAATTTGGTTCGTTCTGAGCGGGGGCCCAACGGGACTACCATCTGGAACGTACGAGCCGGTTCCGCCGGACGTGACAGCAGATCCGAAATCTATGAATTCCTGTCCAAAGAAATTAGTATCAAAGAAGGCGATACCGTTGTCTGGTCGGTAAAAGGTCCTAGCATCCATACGGTGACCTTTCACCCAGGCCAGGAAAAGCCGGGATTCATCACTGTCTTGCCTCAGGAAGCGGGGCCGCCGACCTTGCAGGTGCCTGCGAACGTGGCGTTCTTGGTGAAACCTTCGGGAGAGTTCGATGGCACCGGCTATTGGAACTCGGGTTTGATGGACATATTTGAGCCAGACCGACCCACGTCATTCTCGATGACATTCACCGAGGCCGGGGTATATGATTACATCTGCGCCGTCCACGATTCATTGGGTATGAACGGTACGGTAACGGTGTTAAAACGCTAGGTTAATGTGTTCGGCGAAGCAACAAATAGGCGTATCTAACCTGATTAAATTTAGGCAAATGCGGCCCCCGTATTTGGGGCCGCATTTGCTTTGTGAGTTGAAACGGTGAGGAACCGGCTTGGGAAAGCATGGCACTGACCAGGACACTGCCACCTGTGAGCGTACTGGCGGTGCTGCTCACGGTTTTGTTAGCCACCCTTACTTTGGTGGTCGCCTGTGGAGCCGAATCCGGCGGACCATCTCCCGCATCATCTGAGTCCGCTTCACCGACACCCCATCCCGACGACGGCCACGACGATGAAGCTACGCCCGGCGGTCACGCTGGAGACGAGGGTTTGGTGCTGCGTCCGCAGGCCGAAGAAAGCGTGTACGCGGCCGCCCGTTGCCCGTCCGATGCCCCGGTACGGGAATTCAACGTCGCGGCGATTAACGTAGAAATAAGCCTGAACCGTTTTCTAGACTATGACCCTCTGGGGCGCATGTACGTTCTGGAAGATGAATTATCCAGGGCGCAGGCCGAGGAAGCCCAGAACCGCGCTGCCCGTGCCGACTTGGCCGAGCCAGCGGTGTCAATTGGCCTACAGGGCGACGCTATCCAGCCGTTGACCATCAGAGTTACCCAAGGTGACTGCCTGCGCTTCAACCTCCGCAATGCCCTGAACAACGGTGAATCGGCCAGTTTCCATCTCCACGGCTCCGGACTCCAACTGACCAGCAATGGCACAGCCGCGGTGGCATCTAATTCCGCATCGGTGGCCAAATCTGGCGAAACTGTGGGCTACGAATGGATGGTGCCCCGAGACCAACCCGAGGGCACCCACTACTTCCACAGTCACGGCGACACCAGAGAGCAGACCGCTCACGGGCTATTTGGCGCGGTAATAGTGGAGCCGCATGGAGCCGAGTTCTTGAACCCCAGCAACGGTCAAGAACTGCGCAGCGGCTGGGCGGCCGTCATCCGAAACCCGGACGGTAGCGACTTCCGCGAGTTCGCCATCTATTACCATGAGATTGGCAACGAAGCATTCACCATCGAGAACAAGTTGGGCAGCACTGGGTTTAGCTTGGCCGGTGGGCGGGCAGTGCCTTTCGTGGACGAATTCACCGGCGCCTACAAGCCCGGTGGACGGGCCATCAACTATCGTAGTGAACCCTTCATGAATCGTATGGAGCTTCAGTTCAACGAAACCGGAGTGTTCGACCCGGCACTGGCCTATAGCTCCTACACCTTCGGCGACCCCGCCACGCCGATCGCTCGTACCTACCTGGGAGACCCCGTAAAGCAGCGGGTAATTCACGGTGGCTCCGAGGTCTTTCACGTGCACCACGTCCACGGCGGTGCGACCAGGTGGCGCAGGCAGCCTGCTGCAGAGCCAACGTCATTCGATAGTGGTTTTGATAAGAACCCAGACCTAGTGCCTCAGACCACCGCCCGGACCGACTCCCAGACAGTGGGGCCGTCTGAGTCCTTTGACCTGGAACATGAGTGCGGCAGCGGCGGTTGTCAGGAGAGTGTTGGCGACTTCTTGGTCCACTGCCATGTGGCCCAGCACTATGTAGCTGGCATGTGGATGATCTGGCGAGTACAAAACACGCTACAAACCGACCTAATTTCATTGGATGGACTGTCTAGCCTCGCCGAACTGCCGGATCGTAATGGTTCGATCAAGCCCGCCGTCACCTCTGAACAGTTGCTTGGCACCACCGTGGACTGGAAAGGCCTGACCTTTCAGATTGACGAAACAAACTTGGGTGAATGGGTCGAGCGTCAGCTCCCACCCCAGGGCATTCCCCAGAAATTGGATGCCTCTGTTTTGAACTGGGCCAAAGATGGATATTTATACCTGAACGAACCCAACACGACCAAAAAATGGCCGGGTTATGACCCGCCCAATCCCGGTGTGCGCCCGCCGCTATACTTCGACCCGGCCACCGGAAAATTGGCCTACCCGTTCTTGCGGCCCCATTTGGGGCGGCGTCCTCCCTTTGCGCCGAATCACGGGCCCGCTCCGTTCCTAGAACCAATCCGCCAGGGCACTAATACCCCACGCCCTGGAGAGAACGGGCCGGGAAGCCTTTGTCCCAACGGGGCAACAGCACGGGAGTTTGCCATCCATGCCATCGAATTGCCCATTACTTTGAATCAGCAGGCTAACTTGGTGGACCCGGTTGGACAGCTATACGTGTTGAAAGAAGAAGAGGACGCTGTCCGGGCCGATAACGCCCGCAAGCAGCCCTTGGCCATCCGGGCCAATGCCGGCGAGGACTGCGTGGACGTGGTGCTTAAGAGCGAGTTGCGTGACACCGGAGAGAACCACTTCTACAGCAAGACCAACCTGCACATCCATTTCGTCCAGTTCGACATCCAGGGCAGTGACGGTGTGGATACCGGATTTAACTACGAAACATCGGTGCGCCCGTTTAAAGTCGAGGGCGAAGAATTGGTTGAGCCCGCATTGGCGGGCGCTTCGTCGGTGGAGTTGCGCAGCGCGCGACGGTTCCAGTCTGGTGCATTGGTTGGCGTGGGAATGGACCAAGACGAGAGTTTTGAAATCCGCCGTATTAGCTCGGTGGCAGGGAACATCGTTTCATTCGACGAGCCTCTCGAGTTCGCGCATAGTAAAAAAGAAATAGTGAGCACTGAGTTCGTGCGCTATCGCTGGTATCCCGACGTCCAGTTCGGCACCGCCTATTTCCACGACCACGTCAGCGCATTAACCTCATGGCGTCACGGGCTATTCGGCGCGCTAATCTCAGAGCCGCCCGGTTCGACCTACCACGACCCAAAAACCGGAGAGGAAGTGCGCAGCGGCCCCAGAGTGGATGTGCGCACCGAAGCGGTATTGTCCGACGATATTGAAGGCAGTTTCCGGGAACAGGTGTTGTTCATCCAGGATGACAACCCTCTGACCAACGTCGGCCTCTCCAGCGGCAGCTCCATGAACCTGCGAGTAGAACCCTTGGACCAACGCGGCGGCGACCCGTCTTTGCTGTTTAGCAGCGAAGAGCATGGCGACCCGGAGACACCGCTTTTGGAAGCCAACCTGGGCGATCCAATCGTAATTCGGGGCCTAGTGGCTGCTGCCAATGACACTCATACCCTGCACGTAGATGGCCACTGGTTTAGGGTTGAACCCAACAGTGAAACTTCGCCTCCGGTCAGCACGGTGCACATCGGAATATCCGAACGCTACGACTTAGCCATTCCCAAGGCCGGTGGGCCGCAGAACATGGCTGGCGATTACCTTTATTCCAACGGCCGGGCCTTTAAGCTGCGGGAGGGCAGTTGGGGTTTAATACGTGTCTACCAACCCGACGCGGAAACCGCATTACAGGCATTGCCTGGTCGTGTTCCGGTACCAGCGGCTGACCAAGTATGTCCGTCCAACGCCCCTGCTAAGCAATTTGAAGTTTCCGCAGTGGATGTAGCCCTGCCCATGCTGGGCGGCGGCCAGGGCAAGATATTCGTGCTTGACCAGCAACGTACGGCTCTGTTGGACGATGAAATTAAGGCCGAACCTTTGGTGCTGCGGGCCAATGTGGGCGACTGCATAGCTGTCCGGCTAACCAACCTTACCGAAGGCCCAGTGTCATTCCATGCCGACAACCTGGCTTACGACCCCATGGAATCCATGGGCATTGCAGCGGGATTCAACCCACCGCAGACAACTGCGCCGGGCGAGACCCGTACCTATATTTTCTACGCTCATCCAGACATCGGCGAGACTACAGCCATGGTTCGAGATTGGGGCAACGTGCTTGAAAATCCTCGGTTGGGCCTCTACGGCGCAATTATCATCGGCCCGAAAGGCGCGGCCTACACCGACCCGGTATCCGGAGAAGATATTTCTGCTGGCTGGCGGGCCGACGTTCATCCGGCGACCGGCGACAGTTACCGAGACTTCGCGATATTCATGCAGGACGAAGACGAAGTTATTGGCACCCACCTGATGCCCTATAGCGAAAATGTTGCCGGAGTGTCAGCGCTGAATTACCGGCTCGCCCCCCTAGCGCCGCGTCTGCTCGCCAACCCCAATCCGTCGCTGGCCTTCGACCCGGAAACCCACGGCAACCCGGCCACGCCGTTGTTAGAGGCCTACGTCGGAGATGGGGTGCGGCTGCACGTCCTGGTTCCCTACAGTGAACAAGCGCAGGTGTTCTCTCTGGACGGACATCAGTGGCCGCTGGAACCTGGGCTGGAAGGCTCCAACCTGCTTAGTTCTGTTCAGGTAGGTGCGCTTGAAGCCATCACCGTCATCCCCCAAGCCGGTGCCGGAGGCCGGTCCGCGCTGCCCGGCGACTATCTCTATGGTGACCACCGCGAGCCCTATCGCGAAGCTGGCTTGTGGGGATTTTTTAGGGTGTACGGCAAGTCCCAAGCAGGGGTTCCGCTAAGGCCGTTGCCAGGTAGGTAGGCCCCACAAATCCCCGTCTTGTGTTCGCAGGCAGGCTCGGCCATAATGAGGGCCAATATTTGCGAGGGCTCTCTGGGCGCATTCCCGAGCCCATTTTCAGGTAAACGGAGGTCCATCATGGACGAGGACGCCAAGAAGACAGCACTACGCATGATTCCCTATGGGATGTTCGTGCTGACCAGCAAGAGCAAGGACGGCCAGGACATTGGCGCGGCCACCGTCAACTGGGTCACGCAGACGTCGTTTGCGCCTCCGTTAGTCGCAGTGGGAGTCAAGGGTGACTCGGGCAGCCATGCCCACATTACCGACACCGGCGTGTTCGCCGTCAACGTGATTGGCAAAGACCAACTCAATACTGCCTTCAACTTCTTCAAGTCCCATGAGCGTGTTGGCGATTCCATCGGAGGCGAGGCTTTTGTGGCTGGTCCCGAAACTGGCTGTCCGCTGCTCACCAACTCCCCCGCTTGGTGGGAGTGCAAGGTGGTTGGTAAAGTCGACCACGGCGACCACACGCTGTTCGTCGGCGAAGTCCTGGAAGCTGGCCTACGCAGCGAGGACCAAACGATCCTAATGCGCGACCACAACCTAAACTACGGCGGCTAACCAACGCAGTTGGGTTTTCATGGGGATTGGTTGTTAGTCTGGTTTTAGGGATTTTCCGTGCTTTGTTTTTGGGTAGGGGAACGGTCAGAAGAACTTGAAATTAATAAACACTCCGAAAGGGAGGGTTCCATCCAATGGTAGATCTTAGGCGTGCGGCCGCGATTGTCGGCATTCACGAGCACATCACCCGGTACGCGCCGGACAAAAGCGAATTGCAGATTCAGGGCGAAAGCATCATCCATGCCTTGGCAGATGCTGGCCTAGAGAAAAAAGATGTTGACGGCCTGTTCTGCGCCTCAATGTCGGTGCGTAGCAGCGGCCTGAACCTGGCCGACTATTTGAATCTCTATCCCAAGATGGTCGACAACACCACTGTGGGCGGCGGCTCCTTTGAGTTTCACCTCTCCCACGCGTTGAACGCCATTCACGCTGGCCGCATCAATTGCGCTGTCATCACCTACGCCACCCAGGCTCGGTCGGGTGGCGTGTCGGTGGGCACCGGCGGCATCAGTCGACAGGGGCATCCCCGGCTCGACCCGTCGCCCGATAGTTTTGAAGAACTCTACGGTCTGACAACCGTCGGCCTGTACGCCATGATTGCCCAGCGGCACATGCACCTTTACGGCACTACCTCAGAGCAGTTGGCCGAGGTTGCAGTAACCATGCGCAGGCATGCAGGGCTCAACCCCGAGGCGTTATTCCGCGACCCAATTACCGTGGCAGATGTGATGCGATCCCCGGTGGTATCTACTCCGCTGCACCGCAACGACTGCTGTGTCATTACCGACGGCGGTGGCGCGGTTGTGGTGGCCTCGCCAGAGTTGGCCCGCAACTGCAAACAGACCCCGGTATGGGTAATGGGCGCGGGAGAAGCGGTGGCCCACCAGGGAGCAGGCAAGCGCGACCTGATGTACATCGCCGCCAAGCAGAGCCATGTGCCAGCCTTCGAGATGGCTGGCGTCACCCACAAAGACATCGACATGGCCATGATCTACGACTCCTTCACCATCACGGTGATTGAGACCCTCGAAGACCTGGGCTTCTGCGAGAAGGGCGAGGGCGGACAGTTCGTTTTGAACGGCCGCATCGGCTTGGGCGGAGAGCTTCCCATCAACACCGACGGCGGTGGGCTGTCTTCGAACCATCCCGGAATGCGGGGTCTGTTCCTGTTGTTGGAGGCCACCCGCCAATTGCGCCATCAGTTCGAAGGAACCGAGCGGCAGGTACCAGACTGCAAAATTGCTTTGTGCCACGGCACCGGCGGAGCATTAGGCTCCCGTCATAGCGGCGGCACAGTTATCTTGGCGAGGGACTAGACATGACTACTTGGAACAAACCCCTGCCCACGGTGAACGGCGAAACCAAGACCTTCTGGGATATGGCCCGGCGAGGCACCCTGCTGATTCAGAAGTGCGACAACTGCAATGAGTACCAGTGGTACCCACGGGGCATCTGCTCCAACTGCTGGTCCGATGGCGTTCGGTGGATACCGGCATCGGGACGTGGCACCGTCTGGACCTTCACGGTGACCAACCAGAACCGAACCCCCGGCTTTGATACTGGTCCCTACGTTCTGGCCCTGGTGGAACTGGAAGAGGGTGTCCGCATGTTCACCAACATCGTGGAATGCGACCCCAAAGATGTGACCATTGGCATGGCCGTGGAAGTGACCTTCCAACAAGCCAACGCCCAGATTTCCGTTCCATATTTCAAGCCCGCTTCTTAAACCGTAACGTAGCGCAAACAAAAAAAGTAGGGGCATCCCGATTAAATCGGGATGCCCCTACTTTCGTTTCAGACCGACTTGTAGGGGCGGGTTTCAAACCCGCCCTGCTCTGGTTCAACCCTTCTTGTCGTGTATGCAAGCATCCTGCCACAGACAACTGCCCTTGATAGCAAACAGGGCGGGTCACAGACCCGCCCCTACGTTGTCGATAACCGTGTTGCTATACGATGGCTCAGTCGGCCAGAGCGCCCACTGCTGCGATAGATTCTTGCTCTTGAAAGTACACTTGCTCCGGTTCTGTTTTCGCCGGAAGCCACGTCTCTCTGAATTTAAGTGCGATAACGCCAAAGGCTAGTACCATGCAACAGGCCGCGATGCCGATTGCTATTGGAGCCCCCAAGAATTGGGCGATCAGGCCAGCCGCTATCCCTCCGAACGGCGAGACGCCCCAGTTGAGCATGTAGAGGCCTGTTACTCTCCCTCTGAGGTGGTCGGGCACATTGGAGGCGACGGCCGCTTGGCACAAGACGTAAAAGGACATTAGCCCGGCGCTTATCAGCATCAGTGCGGGGAACGCCAATTGAAACCAGGGGTTGAAGGCGAACCAGACCATGCCTGCGACCATCATTAATGCGCAGACCGGAAGTAGTGAACTGCCGCTGCGGGCGTGAGCCCATGAAGCAACCACCACAGTCCCCAGGGTTGCGCCGGCCCCTACTGCGGCCAACAGCGCGCCCAGTCCGGCTGCTCCCAGGTGGAATCTTTCTGCCGCCATTACCGGCATCAGACCAAAAACGAAAGGCGTAACCAGCAACGATGGCACAGTTGCCGCGAATATTAGTCCCATGACGGCAGGTTGAGTCTGGACATATCCCAAGCCTTCCCGTATCCCGGATAGGGCGGACCGAATTTTCAACGGAGGCAGCTGGACCTTTTCAAGGCGGAGCGTCATCGCCATCGCCGTGGCCAACAGCAACAGTCCACCCTCTAATACGAATCCAAAGCCTGCGCCAAGAATCGCCATCACAAAACCCACAGCTGCGGGGACAGCCAACCTGGTGATGCTAAAAGCCATGGAGTTTAGAGCAAAGGCGTTCAGAAGATTTTCTCTGGGCACCAAAGAGGGAATCAACGACATCCTAGTGGGATCGGCAAATACCCAGCCAATACCCATGACCCCGGCGAATAGGAAAACAGACCACGTGGCGGCAACCCCAAGGAGAACAATCGCGGCGAAGCCCAGCGCCAGGGTTGCTTGGCAAACAAAGATGGTGATTAACAACCGGCGCCGGTCCCAACTGTCAATCAACATCCCGCCTAGAGGTCCGGCCAGCAACACTGGCAGAGCGTCCAAGCCCGAAACCAGACCAGTCATGAAGGGCGAATTGGTCATGCTGTAAATCAGCCAGCCGATGATTAACTGCTGGGACCAAAATGCTGCGGCGGCTGCCACAGTGGTTCCCCAGAGCATTCTAAAGTTGCGCGACCGGAACGAATCAAAAGTGTGTGCTCGTAGGCGTAATGGATGGAAATAAGGATGCCATCCGGGTGGTACATGTGGGTGCCAAACACTCGGAATTTGGGGATGCGGCAGGCGCGGCACGCTGAGGTGCGGCAGATGGATGCGCGGCACTCGGATGTGTGGTGCGTGGCGATGGGACCGTCCGGGTGGGCGGCCATTGGCACAGGGCTGTTCTTGCTGCAGTGTTGTACCGGGAGCCAGAGCGAATTCAGGGTCTGCTAGGCAGGTATCCGATGTGGTGTCTTGCATTTCCTAGATTGGCCGTTTTGCTCGGTTCCCAGGCTGATTTTTGCAGCCGCTCTTGGAACTTCGAGGATCCGGCGATTTAAAATGGGACTTCGCTAATGGACGGCGCCGATTGGCCGACGGTCGATAGCTAAATATTCGACCGCGTACCCACGCTTAAGGATGCAGACATTACACTTGCATCGGTCTGATAAAATGGTTATGGAAACACCAATTAGTTTGAACACATTAGAAATGTAACATGTGTTTTCGCTAATGCATAGCCGCCCAAAGGATGAATTTATGGCCAAGTGGACTTTCATTACAAATCACGGTTCCGTGTTGGCGCTGGTGGCCCAGCATCCGAGAATCACAGCCAGGGAAATTGCCGCTACTTTAGGGATTACCGAGTGGTCGGTTTTCCGGGTAATGTCGGACCTCACCGAAGATGGATACGTGACTCGCTCTCGTGAGGGACGAAGCAATGTGTACGAAGTGGACCATGACCTGTATCTGAGACGACCGGAGCTGGTGGAGGTAGTTGTGGGCGACTTGTTGAAGGTGATGGAGGATATTAAGAGACAGCCGGGTTCTGAAGAGGAAATGGAGGCCGGTCAACAGGTTTCCTAGTTTGGGTTAGATAAAGAAAAAGGGGCGTCCCGATTAACCGGGACGCCCCTTTTGTATTTTGGAATCCAATTGAATTGTAGGGGCGGGTTTTAAACCCGCCCTATTTGGGTTCAACCTTCCTGTGACTGTATCCGTAATTCCTGGCACTTATCATCGTCGGCCTGGGCCAATTCCGGTTGGTCGCTGAAGATGTAGACCAAGGAACGCTGGGCGTAGTAGGAATCGGCGGTCGGGTTCAATTCAATAGCCTTGGTTAGGTCGGCAATCGCGGCGTCGTGTTTTTCCACCTCATACCAAGAGCAGCCCCGGTTGTAGTAGCCGTCGGCGTACTCAGGGTCCAATTCAAGGGCCTTGCTGTAGTCCTCAATGGCCCGGTGGTAGACGCCGTTGCGACTGTACCGGTTGCCCCGGTCCATAAACCCGGCGACGTCGGTGGGTTCTGCTATATGTTTTCGTTGAAAGGCCATACGGTTTCCAGTTCAGCTGACTCGATTTCATGCGTAGGGGCACGGTCCCGATGCAATCGGGATGCCCCTGCGGTGCAGGCGTTGTGTAAGTCCCCTTACATCACCGAGCGGACGAGGCCCCCGTCTACGAGGATGGTGGTACCGGTGATGTAGGTGGACTTGTCTGAGGCTAAGAAGGCGACCAAGTTGGCCAACTCAGCAGGCTCTCCCACTCGGCCTACGGCTGTTTCTTTGGCCCTTAGTGCTAAGCCTTCCTCCACGGTGATGCCCAATTCTTTGGCTCGGGAGGTCACGTTGGAGAGCATACGCTCGCTTAGGATGGAGCCGGGGCAGACGTTGTTCACCAAGATGCCGTCCCGTCCCACCTCGTCGGCCAAGCTCTTGGAATAGGCAACGACTCCCATCCGGGTGGCCCCGGAGAGGGCCAGGTTGGGAATCGGGTTGTAGACCGTGCTGGCCAGGATGTTGATGATGCGACCACCGCCCCGAACCTTCAGGTGTGGAATGCTCTCCCGGCACATACGGCCAAAGAAGATTAATGACCGGTGGACTGAAGTCTCCCATTGTTCTTCGGTGGCGTCGGCGGCGCGGGCCAGGGGCGGCCCACCGGAGTTGTTGACCAGTATGTCTAGTCCGCCGAACTTCTCAACCGTAGCGGAAATCAGCCCGGTGATGGACTCAAGCTTGTCCAGGTCGGCGGCATAGGTCATTACCTCAGCGCCGGTGGATTTGCGAATCTCATCGGCCGCTGTCTCTAGGTCGGCGGCGGTGCGGCTGCAAATGGTAATGTTGGCACCCTCTTCAGCCAGAACCTGTGCGCTGGCCCGGCCCAGCCCCTTGCTGGCCCCGCCGATGATGGCAACTTTCCCTTTCAGTCCCAGGTCCATGGTGCAATGTCCTTATTAACCCCAACGAATTGGAGTCTAATGCTCGATTTGGGTCTGCCCGGTGAATCCATTGGTGGGGGCAGCAACGGGGATTATAGCAGGCGGTTTTGCCCTGGCCTAGTATTCACCTAGCTGTGGGCCAGCCGGGGGTAATTCGAATGCTTAACGGAGGCGGGAAACTGGCCCCATGCTATACTGAAAATCCCCTCGCCGCCCCGATGTATCGAGGCGAATTCGAGCCTGACAGGTGGTGCATGCAGCTTTGGGATGACGCCCTGGCCCCTGTTGCCGACGTGGCCGAAGATATTGAACGCCAAGCGGTGGAGATTGCCCGCGGTGCCGGACGCATATTGGCCGAGTCTTTTGGCCGCCCAATAGCCATTGAGTTCAAAGACAAGAACGAACGCGACCCCGTTACCGCTGTCGATAAAGCCACTCAAGCGTATCTGGCCACCGAGATTACCAAGCGTTTCCCCGAACACGGCATCTTGGGCGAGGAAGGCACCAAGGAAGAGTTGGAGTCCGAGGAGCTGTCCAAGGATATCCTCTGGGTGCTCGACCCCCTAGACGGCACCACCAACTACATGAACGGTCTGCCCATGTTTGCGTCGTCGATTGGAGTGCTTTACCGGGGATGGCTGATGGCCGCCGCCGTATTTATCCCCTGGCCCAACGGAGACGGCGGGTTTGTGCTTCATTGCCGTAAGGGTGGTGGGTGCTTTGTCGATGATGAGCGTGTTTCCGTCTACGAATCAGAGGAGCCAGTTCCCAGTCGCCTAATTGGGGTTCCTGGTTATTTTGGCGTGGGTCAGGGCTTTACGGGAAAGCTGGCGGGAAAGGCCGGAGAAGTGCGCACCACCGGCAGTATCGCTTATGAGTTGGCCATGACCGCCCGGGGGGTGCTGCAATATGCCATGTTTGGCGCTCCTAGGCTCTGGGACATGGCTGGAGGGTCCTTGGCGGTCATAGAGGCAGGTGGCACGGTAATGACCCGCTTTCGGGGCGAGAAGAGCTGGCATCCGATGGGGTGCCTGGTGCCCAGTTGGGATGAGAAAACGCCGACCATGAAAGAACTCCGCAGCTGGATGGCGCCGTTGGTCGCTGGCAACAACAAAGTAGCGCCAATGATTGCCGACAACGTGAAACGCCGGTTCAGCCTGTCGTCTCAGCTCCGGAAGCTAACCCGGCCTCTCCGCAGGCGCAAGAAAAAGCAGCCTGAGACCGAAACAGAGGCCAAAACGTAGGGGCACGGTCCCGATGCCATCGGGATGCCCCTACGTTTTTTAACTTTTTTCGTTTTGGATGCGGACTACGCCGGGTCAGGCTCCCAGCCCCAGGGGCGGGGCCCCCAGCCAGCTTCGTAGATTTCACCTTTTTTGATGGCCATTATGGGAACCACGGCCTTGTCGCTCTTGCGGCCGTCGCCCAGGATGTCATAGACCATCCAGTCGCCGTTTTTGATTTCCAGCACCGACAGGTCGGCCTGCTTGCCGACGGCCAGCGTGCCCAGACGGTCGGCGACCCCCACGGCTTTGGCCGGGTTCTCGGTGCACATGGTCACGATTTGTTCAAAGGTGAAGCCCATGGCCAGGAACCGGGTCATCATTTCGGTCATGCTGTGCACGGTGAGTGTCCGGCCGGGCAGGGTCAGGTCGGTGCTGATGCAGTGGGGCAGCACGCCCTGATCCAAGATTTTCTCGCCTACGCTGAAGCTGAAATTCATGCGCCCGTGGGCGGTGTCCAGCCAAACGCCTCGGTCATGGGCCTCCTTGGCTTCGGGCACCAGCTTGCCATCGCTGTCCAATACTCCGCCGGGGTTGGCGGTGAAGTAGTGGGTTACGATGTCGCCCTTGTCGAGGATGGGCAGCAACTCGCGAATCACGTTGGGGTCGTAGCGCTTCTGGGTGTCGCCGATGTGGACCATCAGCGGCACGCCAGCCTCTACTGCGGCTCGCTTGGCCAACTTGGGCATCTCCATGCCCATGATTTCCAGGGCCGGAGAGACCATTCGGGCTTTTACGCCTGAGATGATGCCCCTGTTGTCGGAAATAACCTCGATGGTCCGGTCCAGGTCGATGCTGTCGGGGCTGAAAATGTCCGGTGTCGTCGCCAGTCCCGTCCGGCAGATGTGGAGGAAGCAGATTATCTCGGTGGCGGTGTTGGGGATGATGTGTAGCGGAAACCCGCCGAAGGTGTCGCAGCCGGAGCTACCGGCGTCCACCATGGTTGTCACGCCGGAACGAACGCCGCCAATGTCAGCATCGACGCCCGATGCGTTAACACCGGCGTAGACGTGGGTGTGGAGGTCGATTAGCCCAGGAGTGACAACTTTGCCTTTAACTTCTACCACCCGTTTGGCTTCATCGGCTGCAATGTTGGGGGCGATGCGGGCTATCTTTCCGTCTTCAATCGCAACGTCGTTGATGCCGTTGAGCTTCTGGGATGGATCGACGACTGTCCCACCCTTAACTATCAGGTCATACATGATGAAATAGGCCTCCTACCTTTTTTGTTCTCCGCTTTGTGTTCCCCGCACAGTTTCCCTGTACCAAGGCGGCTGTGATTTACATAACAATTCCGGCTGACCGAGCCAGACGGCAAATTATACCGCGAAATGGTTGGGCGCGGAATCGTTGGGAAAATAAAAATGGGCCGGCGAGTACTGGTCGGCGTGTAACGGTAAGGAGGCGGGCCGATGGCGCTAGTTGAACAGGTCGCCTACGGACTGGCCCTTGTGGATGCGGTAGATGGCTTCGCCCAGCAGCGGCGCGACAGAGAGAACGGTGAATTTACCGTTCCGCTTCTCAGCAGACATGGGGATGGTGTCGGTCACCACCACCTCAGTGAATTGGCTTTTGGCCATGACCTCTGCCGCGTTACGAGACAGCACCGGGTGCGTAACGCAGCAAAAGACTTCTTTAACGCCCTGTTGGGTCAGCGCCTTGGCGGCGTTGACTATGGTGCCGCCGGTGTCGATTTCGTCGTCGAAAGTCAGGGCAATTTTGCCTTTGACGTCACCAATGACGTTCATAGTCTCGCTGATGTCGTTGTTGCCGGTACGGCGCTTTTCAATAATGGCCAATGGTGCGCCAAGACGTTCGGCCATATCACGGGCCTTTTTGCTGATGCCGATGTCGACGGCCACAACAACCAAGTCTTGGAGTTCTTTGGCGGCGAAGTACTGGCCCATAATCGGAAGAGCGGTAAGCTCATCAACGGGGATGTTAAAGAATCCCTGAATCTGACCGGCGTGCAGGTCGACGGTCACCAGGCGGTCCGCACCGGCGGCGGTTATCAGGTCAGCCACCAAGCGGGCGGTAATCGGAACTCGGGGTTGGTCTTTCTTGTCGGTGCGTCCGTAGCCGTAATAGGGCACCACGGCGGTGATGCGGCCTGCCGACGCTCTTTTGCAGGCGTCAATCATAATCAACAGTTCCATCAGGTTGTCGTTGACCGGGAAGCAGGTGGGCTGGACTATGAAAACGTCGCGCTGACGTATGTTTTCTTTGATCCGGGCGAAGGAGTTGTCGTTGGCGAATTTGAAGACCTCGGCTTGCCCCAGGGGTATCTCAAGATAATCGCAGACTGACTGTGCCAACGCAGGATGACCGTTGCCGGTAAATATCTTGAGTTCGTCGAGAATCGGGTTCATCAGCGGCCCTCGTATATCGGTTTTCGCGATTCTCTGATCGCCTGGGTGCCTTCGTCATGGTCCTGGGAAGTCAGCGTGATTGTCTCCGCCGCTGCTGCCATCTTCAAGGCCGTTTCCAGGTCAAACTCAAGGCCTTTGTAGAGCATGAGCTTGGAAAGGCGGATGGCGATGGGCGGTCCGGCGGCAATCTTACGCGCCATCTCCATTGTAGTCGCTTCCAGGTCTTCTGCTGCAACCAGCCGGTTTAGGAAGCCGAGCCGGTAGGCCTCGTCGGCCTCCAAGAAATCGCCGGTAAAAAGCAGTTCAGCGGCTTTTCCCAGACTGCCCAACGTCCGTGGATAGAGCCAGGTGCCGCCGAATCCGGGGAAGAGGCCAATCTTGACGTAGGCCACCATGAACCGGGCATCGAGGGTTGCGATTCTGATGTCGCAGGCAGCGGCCAGGTCGAACCCGGCGCCGACGGCGTTGCCACTAATCATGGCAATCACCGGTTTTTCCATCCGCTGCACGCCCAAAATCATCTTGTGGGGCCCACGGAAGCCGCGACGGATGTCATCGGAGTTTTCCGATACCAGCACTCCAGGGTCGTCGCCCTTCAGGGTGTTCAAGTCGCCACCGGCGCAGAAAGAGCCTCCTGCTCCGGTGATGATTAATACCCGAATATCGTCGTCCTCGGCCACATCATCTAGGGCCAGCCCCATCTCGGTAGTCGTTTCATCGTTCAGGGCGTTTCTGCGGCCGGGGCGGTTAATCGTCAACCTGGCGATGTGTTCCACAGAGTCTTTTTCGAGGATGACGTATTTGTAATCTGGCATAGTTGTACCTGGCCAGGGCTGGAGCAAGGGGCATTATAGCATAGGCCCTGAGCCTGGCAAAGCTGAATTTAGTGCATTCCGGACAGGCTTGGACGCGTATAAAATTAAAGGCGCATGGGATATCATTACCTTCGACCTAATCGTGCTTAATTGCAAAGCTTTTGATACTGGGTGCGGTCGTAGCCTGCGCCCAGTGATAGACCCGGTGATAGACCGGTGATAGACCGGTGATAGATAGGAGGACAGACCTTGGAGGTCTTGCTCGGTTCGCCCAGGGGATTTTGCGCCGGAGTAGTTCGGGCTATTGATGTTGTCGACAGCTGCCTTAGAAGATACGGGCCGCCGGTGTATGTTAAGCATCAAATAGTACACAACCCCCATGTGGTTAAGGACCTGGAACGCCGGGGCGCCATTACCGTTGAGATGGTGGAGGAGGTTCCCGAGGGTTCGTTGGTGGTGTTCTCTGCCCATGGGTCTCCGCCAGACGACTTTGTTAAAGCCAAGGCCCGCAACCTGCAAGTCATCGACGCTGTCTGCCCACTGGTCACCAGGGTGCATAACGAGGCCAAGAAGTACCACCGTGAGGGCAGGAAAGTGGTTTTGGTGGGGCACAAGGGCCATCAAGAGGTCCGGGGCACCATGGGCCAGGTTGAGATGACCCTAATCGACGACGGTTCCGAAACCGTCCTGCCGGACTGGAATGCCGATGAGAAAGTGGCGGTGCTCACACAAACCACTCTATCGGTGGGCGACACTGCCAATGCCATCCAATCCATTAAGGATAAGTTCCCCGGCGCAGTGGTGCGCAATGACATTTGTTATGCCACCACCAATCGTCAAGACGCCGTGACCCAGATGGCCGGCAAGGTTGACCTGGTGCTGGTCATCGGAGCGGACAACAGCTCCAACTGTAACCGGCTTCGTGAGGTTGCTGAGTCTTTGGGGGTACCGGCATATCTGATTAACGGGCCGGAAGAGATAGACCGGTCTTGGATGGTGGGCATGGAAAGAGTGGGCATCACCTCAGGCGCGTCTACCCCAGAGGTTTTGGTCGAGAGCGTGATTCAATCATTGAAGCCCGACAAAGTGACCATGGTTGCCGGGGTCGAAGAAGATGTAACCTTCAGCCTTCCCAAGGAACTCCGCTAGCCATGTTTCTGTCCTGGCTCATCCGCCCAACACGTTAATGGCCGAGAACCAGGATTCCCCGGTTGGGGAACAGCAGACCTCCCCATCAGTATTGCGCCGTATCGTATCGTTCCCAGCCGTCGTTTCCTTGGTGTTGGCTGTTTTATTCCTGGTCTTCATGGTTACCCGCTTCGACGTAGACCTGGGCGCAATGTGGGACCGGGTTAAAAACGCCAACCCCTGGTATCTGGCCCTGGCTTTCATCGTCCACTACACCACCTTTTTATTCCGGGGCGTCCGCTGGCGTTTGTTGTTGCAAAATACTGCTGCGCCTGGTGTGCGCGTGCCCGGAGTTTTCTATTGCAGCCAGCTGGTGCTTTTGGGCTGGTTTGCCAACTCGGTGGGATGGCTTAGATTGGGCGATGCCTACCGAGCTTACCTCTACCGCGACGAGCAGAACGGCTCGTTCTCCCACACTGTCGGCACCATCTTGGCGGAACGGGCGCTGGACACCGTGCTGGTGGCGGCGTTGCTGGTGCTGGCCGTGCCATTCCTGTTGGACAGCGGCGATAGTGTCACCTGGGTGGTGTTGGGCCTCGCCGTGTCCTTGGTGGTAGGACTGGCCACGGTATTAGCGGCCATGACCTGGCTTAAAGGGCCGTTGTTGCGTCGGCTGCCATCTTGGTTCGGTGTCCGGTACGCGCGGTTTCACCAGGGGACGATGGGCAGTTTTCAGCGGCTGCCTCTGGCCACGGCCTGGGGGCTGCTTGGCTGGGTAGCGGAAATTGGGCGGATGTATCTGGTGGTGGCGGCGTTGGGATTTGACGTCAATTTCGCGTTGCCAGTCTTTCTGACCTTGGCCAATTCGCTGCTGACATTGGTGCCCACGCCAGGGGGTGTGGGCGCAGTGGAGTCGGGAGTTGGCGGTCTGGCAGTGCGGCTTTCTAATCTGACTGCCAGCGCTGCTGCTGCGTTGGTGCTGATTGACCGGGCCATAACATATGTCAGCGTGATTATCTTGGGAGCGGCGCTATTTTTGGTTCGTCAGGCCGTGATACGCTCGCAACCAGGCAACTCCAACGGCGCGGCGAACGACTGAATCGGCCCCTGAGACATCGAGTAAGAAGTCGAGCATGTTGTACACCGCCAGTTTCTACCATCCAGAGCACTGGGAAGGTACCGTCTACCGCATTTCCCGGGCCCATCCACGGGGTCAAACGACCAACTGGGAAACGCAACCGTTCTTGTATCCTTCACGTCAGGTGTTGGACGAGTACCGAACTGGAACCCTGGACTTCGCCGGACTGACGGAACGATACCGGGAAGAGCTTCGAACAAACTACAACTGGGAAGCGGACTTTCAAGACTGGTTGGGTTCGTTGCAGCCGGATGAGGACTATACGTTGCTCTGCTTTGAGCCCGAGGGAGAACCCTGTCACCGCAGGGTGGCGGCGGCCTGGTTGTTGGAGACACTGCCGGAGTTGCGGCTGGGGCAGATGCGCTAGAACTATGTCTGAATCGGCGATTCTACCACTCGGACCGGGCGGGCCGCGCCATCAACTCGGCCATGGCTTTTTGCGGAGACAGTCCGTCGAACAACACCCGTGAAGCCATCTCGGCGATGGGCATTTCAACCCCAAGTTCTTGGGCCATAATCAAGGCGGCCTGGGTGGCGTTTACTCCCTCGGCCACATTGTTCATGGAATCACGAATCTCGGGCCAAGAGCGCCCTTTGGCCAACTCCTCGCCCACGTATCGATTGCGGCTAAGGCGGCTGGAGCAAGTGGCGATAACGTCGCCAAGTCCGGCCAGCCCGGCGAAGGTTAATGGGTCGGCTCCTGCGGCGATGCCCAGGCGGGTCATTTCGGCCAACCCTCGCGTGATGAAGGCTGATTTTGCATTCTCTCCGGCGTCCATGCCGTCCCCAATTCCAGCGCCTAAGGCGACGATGTTTTTCAAGGCCCCGGCCAGTTCGACGCCAAGTACATCGGCGCTGGTGTAGACCCGGAAATTATGGGACATCAGCGCGTCCTGCGCCCTTTGTCTGGCGTCGGCGTTGCTGCCAGCGATTACCGTGGACGCCGCTTTACCCTGGGCAATCTCTTTCGCCAGGTTGGGGCCGGACAGGACGCAGATGCCTGAATGAAAACTGGTGGGCAGTTCTTCTTCCAGCACCTGACTCATTCGCTTAGCTGCGGGTAATTCCAGCCCCTTGGTTGCGCTCAGAATTGTGACGCCCGGCTGCAGATGGGACTTAATCTGGCGTACGTTCTCCCTTAGCCGGTCTGAGGGCACTGCGATGATTACTAGGGTGGCTTTTTTCAGCGCAGACTCCGGTTTACTGGTCACATTTAGGCAATCGGGAAAGGGCGTGTCGGGGAGAAACCTGGAGTTGCACCGGTCGTTGGTCAAAGTCTGGGCTTCGGCTTCGGTGCGGGCCAGCATGGAGACCGGAATATTGTTCTGGGCCAACAAAATTCCCAGGGTGGTCCCCCAAGTTGTTGTTCCGATAATGGCCGCTTGGTTATTCATTTGGTTAATACCCACGAGCGATAGCAGTAAGAAGATCCCAGTAGGAAATCGCAGTAGGCTGACTTTGAGACTGGAAGTGTTAAGTCTATTAAGAAATACTGGGGGAGTCTAGGGCGCCAAGGGCGAGGAGTGTGGACTTTATTCGACTTTGGCGGCCGGGTGGCCCAATTTGCGCTCGCTCCCTTGGCGGATGCGCTGTATGTTGTCGCGGTGTTGCCAGATAATCATGGGAGCGGCGGCGAACCCGTAAAGCATGTAAATGTTGGGGAGTTGATCGGCCAGTGCCAGGGCCATTATCACGAAGGCTGCAACCGTCACCCCGATAACCGATCCCAGCGAGATGTATCTGCTTGAGCCGGTGACGGTCAAAAATGTAACGATGGCTACTACTGCGGTCAATGGGGTCATGATAACCAAACACCCCAACGCAGTCAGAATGCCCCGGCCTCCTTTGAACTGCAGGAACACCGGCCAATTGTGTCCCGCCAGGGCGATTAAAGCGGCCACCACTTCTGCTGTGGTGGTGTCTATGACGATGCGAGCCATGACCACTGCAATCACCCCTTTGGCAATGTCGAGGGTCAGTACGACGACGGCCGCTTTGCCGCCGCCGGTGCGGAGGACGTTGGACATGCCGGTGCGTCCACTGCCGTAGTCCCGAACATCCACACCCATCTTCCATCTCAGGAGCATATAGCCCCAGGAAATGGATCCTAAGAGATAGACCAATGGCATTACAGTCCAGTACTGCGCCGCCTCGGACTGGCCGTCCATGGTAAGCATGGCAATGACCACTCCGGCGATGACGAAGGGGGTGGCGACGGCCTGGATGATGATTGATGTGGGAGGTCGAATCATTGTGGACTGATGGAGAGGTCTATTGCTTGCCTTTAAACACCAGCCTGAGGTGGGTGCGGTCGAAACCGAAGGTGTCGCGTATCTTATTTTCCAGATAGCGCTGGTACGTGTAGTGTACTAGTTCGGGATTATTGCACGTGAAAAGGAAGGTGGGCGGGTTTACCCCAACCTGTTGTAGCCGGTTTATCTGGACGCGCTGCCCCCGGTGCTTTCTGACCACCGGAGGTTGATGAGCAGCTAGGGCGTCGGCCAGCATGAACTGGAGGTCTCGGGAGCGTATCAGTCGTAGGCGCTCTGTCCACAGGTCTTGGGCGGTGTCCATCAATGACTTTATTCCCTCGCCTTCCAGCGCAGAGGTAAAGCAAATGGGAACGTAGGGCATGAAATGGAGGCGTTCTCTGAGTGTGGCGATGGCGTGGTATCTAGCGCCGGCCCCGTCATCGGCAAACAGATCCCATTTGTTGATTACTACAATCAATCCCTTGCAGATGTCCCAGGCCAGCCCGGCAATGTGGGAGTCTTGGGCGGTTGCCAACTCCGACGCATCGGTCACCAGGAGGGTAATATCGCTGCGGTTAACCGCGCCCACCGCCCGGATTACGCTGAATTTTTCGATTCCCTGTGAGACAGCGCCCGGACGGCGTATCCCTGCAGTATCTATCACCACGACCTCGCGGCCGTTATAGGTAATCTGGGTGTCCAACGCATCCCTGGTGGTTCCTGCCACGTCGCTTACGATGGACCGTTCTTGCCCTAGAATCGCATTCAGCAGGCTCGACTTGCCCACATTGGTCCGGCCTACGATGGCCAGGTTCAGCGAGTCCCGCCGGAAGGTTGGCGTGGCGCCATCCTCTTCCAAGAGTTCTTCATCGTCCACCGCGACTTCGGGCTGTAAATAAGAGGTTACTCGGTCCATCAAGGTTTGGATGCCGTAATTGTGAAAGGCGCTGATGGGTTCCGGGTCGCCCATGCCGAGGCTGTAGAACTCGGGAGAACCGAATTCCCTGGTATCGTTGTCGACTTTATTAACGGCTAGCACCACCGGTTTCTTGGTAACCCGTAGCATCGCGGCTGCGTCAGTGTCCGAAGGCGTCATGCCTTCCACCACGTCGGTCACGAGAATAATCACATCGGCGTCGGCTATTGCCATTGCCGCTTGCTCTTGGACTTTCTGCCTGATGTCGCCGTCGGGGTGGGGTTCCAGTCCGCCAGTGTCCAGCAAAATAAAATGGTAGTCGCCCCACCAGGCGTCGGCGATCAAGCGGTCGCGGGTGGTGCCCGCAACGTCGGAGACAATTGCTTGGCGCCGTCCGACGATTCGGTTGAACAGCGATGATTTACCGACGTTTGGGCGGCCTATGATTGCTACTATTGGGATGGACAAAACAACACCATTTGAGGACTTAAATTAGGTCGGCGCCGGGGTTAGTTTCCGGTTAGTAGAAATTCCAAAATTGTCTTTTGGGCATGGAGGCGATTGTGGGCTTGAAGAAATGCCACCGATTGGGGATGTTCCAACATCCCGGGCGGCACCTCTTCTCCGTAATGGGCTGGCATGTCGTGCATGAACAGAGCGCCGGGGTTGGCCCGCTCCATCAACGCCGGGTCAACCGTGTATCCGGCGAAATCCGAGTGCCGTGCCTTGGTTTCTGCCTCTTGGCCCATGCTTGCCCAAACATCGGTATACACAACGTCGGCCCCCATCACCGCCTCGTTAGGGTCGGTTAGGGCCCGCACCTTGACCGATGCCCCGTTCGCCCTCGACTGGGCAATCTGCATCGACTCGTCATCCAGATTATACCCTTGGGGAGACGCGCTGGCGAAATTCATGCCTACAGCCGGTAAGGCCAGGCACAGACTGCGCGCCACATTGTTACCGTCACCGACGTAGGCGAGGCTAAGGCCTTTTAGACCGCCGTTTTGTTCCGTTCCTTTGTGTTCATAGATCGTCAGCAGGTCGGCCATAATCTGGCACGGGTGCTCTTGGTCAGAAAGAGCGTTGATTACTGGCACGCTGGCATGTTTTGCCAGCTCCGCGATGTGGTCGTGGTTGGAAATTCTGGCCACGATGCAGTCCACGTAGCCAGATAGCACGTTGGCGACATCCGAGATTGGTTCGCGGTTACCCAGGCCTACTTCCTGTTGCCCTAGAAATACCGAATATCCGCCAAGCTGCTCAATGCCAACCTGGAAGCTCACTCTGGTGCGCAGGGATGGCTTGTCGAACAGAATAGCCACCGACTTCCCAGCCAACGGCTTGCTACCGCTGGGTGTTTGCTTGGAGTCACGGGCCCGCTTGATTAGGCTCAGCGTCTCGGCTGGGGTAATGTCGGTTACGGACAGAAAATCTCGTTTGTTCGGCATTGATGGGTTCCTTGGGTTTTCCTTTAGTTGGTGGGCGTGCTTTGCAGATTTGCCTTTAACATTATAGGGGTTGCGATAGGGATTGCGCTGGACGTTGGGGGTAGCAGCTAAAACTGCCGAATCTTCACGTTGGACCAAGGCGTAGATTGCGCCTGGCGGACTATCTGCTATTATGTGTGGGCGCACGTCTAAAGCCGGTAGCAAACGGAGCCTACCGGCGTCTAGTGGAGCGTGTCGTAATGCGTAGGAGGCCAAGCAGCATGGTGAGCCCAGGTATTAGTCCAGGCTTGAAAGGTGAAAAGCAGACGTTGGTCTGTGAACACAATGTGGCAAACCATGTGGGCAAGTTCAGCACCCCTTCCATGATTCGGCTTATGGAACAGGCTGCATCGGCCGGTGTTGACGATTACCTACAAGACGGCGAAGTCTCGGTGGGAATTGAAGTTAACGTGCGGCACCTGGCGGCCGCCGATATCGGTGCGACCATCGTGGCCCATGCCGAACTGATTGAGATCGAACGGAATCACCTTACATTCAGTGTAGATGCCTACGACGCTGATAAAAAGATTGGCGAAGGCACGCACAAAAGAGCAATCATCACGCCCCGCGGCTAATTTAAGCCGCTGGTTACTGAATCCATTTGGGGGCCCAAACTTGAATCTGACCTGGAGAGATTAGCATGGCTAATATGGAGCACGTACAACTCGTTAAGCGGGGCCGCGACCACGTAGCCCGCTGGCGGGAAGCCAACCCCGAAGACAATCTAGACCTTAACGCAGCCTACATGAGCTACATGAGGGCACCTCAGGTGGACATCAGTGGAGCAGACGTTAGGAATTCTGACTTGATGGGCGCAGTGTTGCAGCGGGCCAACCTTTCTGGTTGTTTTCTGAACCCCTGCCACCTCTATCACGCCAATTTGAGAGAGGCAAATCTCACCAAGGCCCGCATGAATGGGGCCAACCTCCGCGGTGCCGACTTGCGGGGAGCGGACCTTTCGGGCGCAGACCTAGACCGAGCCATTCTTTCTGATGCCAACCTGACCGGCGCGAAACTAATCAACACCAACCTGTCTAGGGCCAGTCTGGCGGGGGCCGACCTCACCGGCGCTGACCTCACTGGAGCGAGCTTCGCTGGCGCATCGTTGGTCCGGGCGAATATGACCAATGCCATTTGTTCCAACAGCGATTTCTTCCAGACCCAGTTCTGGAGTGTGGTTATGACCGGGGCTGACCTGACAAATAGCTTGTTTGGCTACTCTGTTATTCAGGACTGCGACCTGAGCGAAGTGAAGGGTTTGAATCAGGTACGTCATGATTGCCCCAGCACGGTGGGCCTTGACTCGTTGTTTCGCTCCCACGGTCAAATTCCAGAGTCGTTCTTGAAGGGTATTGGTTTGCCTGCCGCCGCCGTCGGATTTCTGGAGACGGCCAAGGGCGACACAAGCGATTTGGGCGAAGTCTTTATCTCTTGTATAGACGAGGATGAGGAACTCGCCAAGTCTTTGCGAGACGATCTGCGCGCCCATGGTGTCCGCTGTTGGGTTTTCTCCCAGAAAGTCCGGGGTAACCCATTGGTGGAGCGCCATAGCACCTCAGACCAAGAAGAGATTGAGCGCTGGGTGCGTTCATACGACAAGATGATTGTGTTGGGGTCGGCCAAATCTCTGGAAGTCGAGGCGGTGCTGAACGACATCACCCACGCCAAGGAATTGCAGCTAACTTCTGAGAAGTGGACGCTGTTCTTGGGCGCCACCGACGATGCCCTTGCGGAGCCAAAGGCCAGGTTCGCTCGTGCGCTAGCTGCCGAGCACGTGGTGTTTGACGTGCGGAGCAGCGACGCTGACACCTACAAGACAGAAGTGGCCCGCTTGGCTGAGGCCCTCAAGCAAGAACAGCCCGCCAGCGCTGGCATTCCCGTTTCCAACGTTAGCGTGGACCAACTGTAGGCGGTCCAACCGCCGCCATCAAATTCGGTTGCCAAAGGGCCGGAGATATTTCTCTCCGGCCCTTTTTTGTTGAGGCTGAAATGTCGGCGGCCATGTTGGATATTCATGTCGCTTGTAGGGGCGGGTTTCAAACCCGCCCTTACTTGAGCGGAGTCATGGTGATTTAAGTTAACCGAGGGTGCTTTCGCCTTCATTGTGGCGGTTAGCAGCTCCGTTATTCCAGCGAAAGCTGGAATAACGGGTGGCTGGTCGGTGAGTCGCTATTTAACCGCGTTCGGGATTATGTGGTATTCCGACGATTGCTTGACTAACGGGGGTCCTTCGACGGGCTCAGGATGAGCGATTGCCAACTTTGCCAAACAGGGCTATTCCCTTATGAGACAGTGGGTTTCCACAGAACCATGATTTAGGCGAACCCTTCGACGGAGCTCAGGACGAGCGGTTGTGTTGTTAATCTTCAACACGATTTGGATGGCTACTCTATTAGCGATGAGAACCCATCGATCGTTCATGGTGAGCCCGTCGAACCACTGGTTGTGGTTCGATATGTTGTGCCAACAAACCAACGTATTTAGATTAGTGCGTAGGCCGGAAACCGGGTCGTGGGGGAGTGCTGCCCTGGGAATAGAGGTGTAGTTCCCAATGGATTGGAATGTGTGGCAAATAAAAAAGAGGCCCGCCATTCGGCAGGCCTCTTTTGATACCTAGGTTAGGTGGTTTCCGAGGGCTACTTAAATGTAGTCTTCTTCTTCCATCATTTCGAGGTTGTCACGGCTCTGGGACAGTCCGAGCTTAACTTCCTCACGGAAGGAGTTCATCAGCTCGTCGCTGATTTCTCCACCGGCTTCAATGGCTTGCTTCTTGAACTTCTCGAACGCCCACTCTTCAGTGTCGCCGTGAGGCATGGCGTTGAAGAACTCACGCTCGAACACTGGCAGTTCGCCAGGTCCGAAGTAGCCCTTGCCTTCAATCTCGTAGCCTTCCAGGTCGTGGGTTCCCTTTCCGAGAACCTGACCGGTGGCTGCGTAGTGCTCCATCACAGATCCCATTCCGTACTTCTGGATGGGGCAAACCTTCATGCAGATACCGCAGCCCAGGTAGCGGGCCATTACGGGGCGGCAGCGCTTGAAGTAGAGTTTGTTCTTTTCGATGCCTCTCCACCAAACCTTGTCACGCATCAGGGCGCGACCGGGGCAGCGGTTTACGCAGACCTGACAAACCTGACAGAAGGCGTGGATGCCGTAGTCAATCGGTTGGTCATGGGTTACGTTGGCGTCGGTGGTGATGATCATGATGCGGCAGCGGGAGCCGACATGGGGGGTCAGCAGGTAACCGCAAGCGCCCAAGGAACCAAGACCGGCTGCTACAAACATGGGGATGTAGGGGCCAGTGTTGTCGTTGGGGCTGTGAACCTGGGCGCGGTAGCCCAAGCTCTGGACGAACTTAGCAACTTCCAGACCTGCGGCGCCTTCGGTGCGGTAGGTACTGGAGTGGACAATCTCAGCGTCAATGCTGGGAATCGTCTGGGTGGGCTCGAAGTCTTGCTCGTAAGCCAGGCAAATGGCGTGAGGGAACTTCACCCAGTCCTTCTTCGAGTTGAAGGTGTACCGGTGGTCGTAGGCAGTGATGCCCACTTCGATGTAACCGAGTTCACGGCACTTGGCCTTGATGGCTTCGGTGACATCGTCGCCGGTGGCAGCAGCCGTTGGCTCTTGGTCGCCGGTCAAACGGGCGGCCATGATTAACGGACGGTTGAGCTTGTCGTGCTCTTTCCGGATCTCGCGCATTTCTACGTGGTGATCCCGGATACCATTTGCCCAGTCACGAGAGGCTCTCTCGGTAATGTTCATGGTTTCCAGGGGGTACTCGCGGGCGTACCAGTCAACTTCGCGATTGTTCAGGGGAATACCTGGAACCGATTCCAATTCCTCAGGAATCGGAATGGTGACGGACGCATCACCGGGGTACATTCCAGGCCTGACGATTTCGTGGCCTATCTTTAACATGCCTGTCCCTCCCAAAAATAGTAATAGCTGGGCTCGTGGGCTCGGCTTTTCGCCTTGTTCCAAACAATAGCGGTGGGCAAATTATTTGTCAAGACTATTTCCTGGCTAAAAGTGTATTCGATTATTAAATAAACATCAACACATTGTTTGATATTTGCGGGGTACCGTAATATTTATGTCGAAATAATCTAAGGGATACCAAATTTATCGACGAATATCGTTGTAGATACCCTTACCCGCCCGTACGGCGGGCAATCATCGCATCGGCTAAGGGACTGGCACCTGACCGAATTGCGATGTCAACCAATGAAGGACGACCCGATGCCAGGGCTCGTCCCACCGCCGGGCCTACATCTGCGGGTTTATCTACGTGTTCGGTGTAGCCGCCAATGGCTTCAACCACCTTGTCGTAGCGTATTGGCCGCAGGTCTGTCCCAACAGCGCGGTTGTAATAGGCAACCTGGAAGGTCTTGTCGATACCCCAGGTATGGTCGTTGCCCAACACGGTGGTGATATTGATGTTGTGCCGGATGCAGGTGTCGTACTCCATCGAATAGAAGCCGAAGGCCCCGTCTCCAGAGAAGGCCAAAACCTTGCTGTCGGGATAGGCCAATTTGGCTGCCATGGCATAGGGCACTGCGGCGCCCAAATGGCTCAAGGGTCCTAGCCGTTGGAACCGGCCCGGTTTGCGCGCTTTCAAGAACGACCGGCCCCACTGCACGTAATCGCCCCCGTCCATCACCAAGACCGTGTCTTCGTCCAAGTGCTGTTCCAGGTTGGTGTATACATCCAATGGATGCATTGGCTCTTGGCCGTCAGCTTTGGACCGTAATTCCGCGTCCCAAGCCGCTGCGTCTTTATTGAGCTGCTCCACCCAGGGTGAAATGTTCTCTTTGGAAGCCGTGCCGGCTTTGCATGCTGCGGTAATCTGCTCTACCACCGCGCCCAGGTCTCCTTCAATTCCCACGGCCACGCCACGGTTGCGGCCGATTTCGGCGGCAGACGGGTCGGCCTGGATAATCTTGGCCGAATCCGAGAAGGCCCCACCGTACCGGAACCGGTGGTCCATCCGTTTGCCTAATAGCAGCACAACGTCGGCTTCCCTGAAACGTCTTGCCGTGGGGTTCAGCGCCCCGTCGGCATACCCGAAGCATAGAGGGTGTTCGTCATCCAACAAACCCCGTGCCTGTTCCACGGTAAATACGGGGATGCCCGTGGACTCGGCCAGTTCTTGCAGTTGGGCCGGGTCTACGGAATAGCGAGCTGGGTTGCCGGCGATAATAACGGGTTTCTTGGCTCCCCTTAATAGAGAGGCCGCTTGCTCTATTAGTACCGGGTCGCCCTGGGGCCGTCCGGTTGGTCGGTATTCCTGGGGCATGTACCGAGGCAAGTCCTCTTCAGAGATTTCGACTTCTTGCAGGTCAATGGGCAAAGTCAGATGCACCGGCCCTGGCCGTCCGGTCATTGCGGTACGGAAGGCCGTGGCCACCATCTCAGGAATTCGGGTCTTGTCGTGAATCTGCCAGGAACCCTTGGTGACCGGCTTGGTCATGCCAATCTGGTCAATCTCCTGAAAAGCAGTCATACCTTGTTCGGGCAGCGCGGCGGCCCCGGCAATGAAAATAACCGGGCTTTCAGATGTGTAGATTGCTGGGAGGGCGGAGATGGCGTTGGAGAAACCGGGCCCGCCAGTGAAAATACCGACTGCTGGTCGACCCGTAATTCGGGCGTAGCCGTCGGCCATGTGTAGGGCGGCTCCTTCGTGCCGGGCATCGATGAATTGGATACCCTCGTCTTCGGCGGCGTCCACGAGAGGCAGAATGGTGTCACCAACGATGGTGAATACCTTCTCGATGCCTTCCATCTTGAGACAACGGATAAAAAGATGGGCTCCGGTTAGTTTGGCCATGGTCCCTCCTGGGCTATTTGGTTTTTGGGTTGTCTTGGTTTCTATTTGAGGCGTGTTAGGCGAGGGATTCGCCCTGGGTCGCCGCCCAAAAGAGCTTACTTGAGGACACCCCTTCCGGCAAGGGCCGCTGGCGTATAAGCCATATAATAGGTAGCACAATGAAGAACTCGATTGGAATTAGGGCCTAAGCTTGTGGGTACCTTATATATAGTAGGGACGCCGATTGGAAACCTTGAGGACCTGACGTTGCGGGCAGCTAGGATACTGGGTGAAGTGTCACTGGTGGCTGCCGAGGACACCCGTGTCTCGCGGCGACTGTTGAGCCATCTTGGGATTCGGCCCCGCACCACCAGTTTTCACCAACATAATTGGCGGGAAAAGCTGGGCGTGGTCTTGGCGGAGTTGGCCCTAGGCGATGTGGCGTTAGTCACCGACGCCGGTATGCCTGGAATCAGTGATCCGGGGAGCGAGTTGGTTGTCGCCGCCTCGGCTGCGGGATTCAAGGTTGAGGTGGTGCCTGGCCCATCGGCCGTCACGGCGGCCCTTGCCCTGTCTGGATTCCCTGGCGATGGGTTTCTGTTTCTTGGGTTCCTATCCAGGCGTAAAAAAGACCGGCAATCAAGCCTGCGTGAGGCTTCTTCGTCGGCGGTGCCGTTGGTGCTGTTCGAGGCTCCTCATCGGCTACGGGCTACATTGGCTGACTTGGACGCTGTATTGGGCGACCGGGCTTTGGCGGTGTGCCGGGAGCTGACCAAGCTTCACGAAGAGGTATTTCGGGGTACCGCAGCCCAGGCTTTGGAACACTTTAGTTCGCCCAGGGGTGAAGTTGTGGTTGTGGTAGCTGGAAGGCCTGCTGTGGTTGGTGTCGACTCGGAGGTGGATGCCGACGACGTAGCTGCCATTGACCTGGACCTGCGTCAGAGATTGTCCGACCTTCGCGAGTCAGGGGTTAGGGCAAAGGACGCCGTGGCCCAGGTGGCCGATTCCACTGGTCTGGCCAAAAACCGGGTTTACCGGGTCTGGGTGGAGATGGGCCGGGAGCCCCAGTAGCCGTAGCTTTCAGAACGCGGCACCGAAATAAAAACCTGTTTGGTGCTATCCTTGCCTGAATTCGGTCAGACTGTACAGTCCGGCTTGGGAGCCTTTAAGAAATTTCCTCTAAACCCCCATCTATGACCGGCATCCCTTCCCGGCTCTCCGGCGTTTTCTACGGCTGGTGGTTGGTTGGCATCAGCGGGTTCGTAATGGTCATCTCGACTGTTCCGTTGTTCCACGCCATGAGCCTTTGGGCAGTGGCCTTGGAGCGTGAGTTCGGTTGGAGCCGGGCCCAGCTTGGCTTTGCCCTTACATTCACCAGGGTCGAGGGTGGGTTGATGGGCCCGTTAGAGGGCTATCTCACCGACAAAGTAGGCACTCGCCGCATGGTGTTCATCGGTCTCACCATCCTCGGCGGGGCCTTTGTCTTTTTCGGCCAGGTGCAGAACCTGTGGATGTTTTATTTGGCCTACGTCTTGATGGCGGTTGGTCAAGGACTGGGCAGTTGGATTCCGGTGATGACCCTGCTCACCCGGTGGTTCAGTCGCCGCAGGTCTATGGCCATTGGATGGTCCAACATGGGCAGCCGGGCCGGCGCTTTGATATTGGTGCCGCTGATTGCCTGGTCGATTGACCCCGATCAAGACCGATTGGGTTGGCGCATGACGGCCACGGTATTGGGCGTGTTCATGATTGTGGTAGCCGGGCCGATATCCCGACTAATACGAAACCAACCCCAAGACATGGGGCTGTTGCCCGATGGTGAAAAGCCTGCCGCAGTTGGAACCGCGGCAGCGGATGCTGCGGCCAGTCTTAGCGATGCTGATTTCACCGCCAAACAGGCGGTGCGCACCCCGGCGTTCTGGCTAATTGCTTTCGGTCACGGGTTCACTTCCATGGTAATCATCGCAATCATGGCCCACCTGGGACTGCTGATGAGTGATAAGGGCTTCGAGGTGCAAGACACCGCTTTCGTAGTCTCCGTTTACACCGGCGTGGCGATGGTGTTTCAACTGGTCGGGGGGTACGTCGGAAGTCGAATTCCAATCAGGCTGGCACTCGCTTGCTTCACCTGTCTGCAGGCCCTGGGCGTAATAGTTTTGGTCTTTGCCGATTCATTGCCCATGTTCTACGTCTTTGCGATGGTGTTCGGCGCGGGTTTCGGTGGGCGTAATCCCCTAACCGTTGCCATCCGTGGCGAATACTTTGGCACTGCGTCTTTCGGGAAGATACTGGGCCTGTCCACGGTGCCCATGAACCTGCTGCTTCTGATTGCTGCTCCGTTGGTTGGCTGGATGCGTGACGTTCAGGGAAACTACACCGATGGATTCATCGTGATGATTCTGGCCAACTTTGTCGGCGCGGTCTGCTTCATCCTGGCGAGGCGTCCCGAAATAAAACCGGCGTCCGAGCCCGCAACAGCGGACTAAAACGCCGGTTAATTTTCTTCAATGCCCCCTGGCAGGGGGTGGGTCTTCGACCGACAGGTTTGTCGCGACTAGGACTCCTGAATCTCGATTGCGGTGATGGTAACGTCCTTGGCTGGCCGGCCGCCGCCGTCCGCAGGAAGCGCGGAGATTGCGTCTGCTATATCTTGCCCGCTAGTCACCTTTCCGAAAATCGTGTGCGCCCCGTTTAAATGAGGAGTTGGAGCGACCGTAATAAAGAACTGGCTGCCGTTGGTGCTGGGTCCCGCATTGGCCATGGCTAAGATGCCCTTATTTGCGAAAACCAGGGATGGGTCGAATTCATCCTGAAATTTGTAACCCGGTCCGCCTCTTCCGGTGCCGGTCGGGTCTCCACCCTGGATCATGAAGTTTCCGATAACTCGGTGAAAAATCCCACCGTCATAGTATTTTTCATTGGCCAAAAACACGAAATTATTAACCGTTACTGGCGCGTTAGATGCGAACAGTTCCAAGGTCATGTCGCCGTGGTTGGTTTTAACCGTGGCGGTGTAAGTTTTGGATTCGTCGATTGTCATCGCAGGGGGCGTGGCGTATTGCTGGGTCATGTATTTCCTCCGGTGTACTCAGGTATTTTTCAGGTTTTTATTCCGGGTTGGATTGTAGCATCTGTAATGAAGATGGTGACAGTCGCCTAAGCAAATAAAGAGGCCCGCATACCACGCGGGCCTCTTTTGTAAACCGTGCCAATCCAAGAAACCCCGGCTGTGCCGGTCCAAGAAACCCCGGCTGCGCCGGCTAGGCCCGGTTGTGGGTTTTGGTTTCGGCCCAGGCCACAATTTTTGGCAGGGCGGCGTCAATGTCCCGCTGGTCCACCGACCTTGCAATGTCTTCGGCTTGGCACCGAATTAGCATGATCGGCAGGCGGTTCTTGATCTTGTCCAGGGTCCAGGAGAGCGAGTCGCCCTCCGCCGTGAAGTCTAGCATCAGGCGCTCATTCTTCTTCACGTTCGCGTTCCGGTAGTGGTAATGGGGTGCCACCCGGAAGCAGTCGAAGCGTAACAATTCCTTGTCCTGCCCCGCCAGTTGGTCGCTGTAGACGTGGATGCAGACGCCCTCTTCAGCGCCTTCGTGGAGCGTTCGGTATTCCAGGCCAAAGGTGACCGCTCCTGCTTGAATTAGCTCTTCAGGTCCGCCCGTCTCTCCACCCATCTGCGCATGCATTGTTTGTTGTGCCATGTCGCTTCTCCTTTTTATGTGTTGCGTTGGAAAATAGAGTTGGTGGATACCATAAGCCGAAGGCCCAGGTGCCTCCGCTTATTGTCTGGGATTATACCCCTATCCTTGGCGACACCCAAAGTAGGCTCGCCGGGGCGCGGAAATGCACACACGTTGGGCTATAATTAAATAGCACTGGTAGAGAAAAAGGGGGTGGCCGAAGTTGGACATTCTTGAGCGGATGGGGGCCGAGGGCCATGAACAGCTGGTGGTGGTCTCCGATAAAAGTTCAGGACTGAAGGCCATCATCGCCATCCACGACACCACTTTGGGGCCAGCTTGCGGAGGCACCCGCATTTGGCCCTACAAGACAGAACAAGAAGCCATCCAAGACGCGCTGCGTCTGTCCCGGGCCATGACTTATAAATCGGCGGCGGCTGACCTACCGCTCGGCGGTGGCAAGGGCGTTATTATCGCTGATTCCCACAAGGACAAAACTGAGGCCCTGCTGCGGGCCTACGGGCGGTTTGTGGACACTCTGGGAGGCCGCTATCTGACTACCACCGATGTGGGTACCACCGGCCGAGACCTTGAGTACGTTAAGCAGGAAACGAAACATGTGGTCGGCCTGCCGACCACTGCAGGCGGCAGCGGCGACACCTCAATAATGACCGGGCTGGGCATCTACATGGGCATGAAGGCCTGCGCCAAAGAAGCTTGGGGCAGCGATTCACTCACCGGGAAGACCGTGGCGATGCAGGGGTTTGGCAAGGTTGCCACCCACACTGCCCACCATCTGATGAAAGAGGACGCCAAACTGGTGGTGACCGACGTTTTTGAGGGGGCATTGGACCGCGCCCGCGAGTTCGGTTTGGCCGTGGTTAAGCCCGACGCCATTTACGGTCTGGACTGCGATATCTTCGCCCCGTGTGCCCTGGGCGGAGTAATCAACCCGGAAACCATTCCCCAATTGAAGTGCAAGGTTGTAGCCGGAGGAGCCAACAACCAACTTTTGTCCGATGCCGACGGAGCAGAACTGGACCGCCTGGGGATTGTGTACGCTCCAGACTATATATTGAACAGCGGTGGCATCATCAACGTGGAAGCTGAGATTGGCAGCGAATACAACCCTGACCGCGCCAGGGAAAAGACCGAGCGCATCTACGAAATCATGGAAAGGGTAATTGCCATCGCCAAGCGCGAAGAAATTCCCACGGCCAAGGCAGCGGACCGCGTAGCCGAAGACCGTCTGAACGCTGTTAGGAGCATACGGCGGGTTTACCGCGCAAGTTAATAACGGGTTATCTGGAAATATAAAAAGGGGCGTCCCGATGAAATGGGACGCCCCTTTTTGTTGCCGAGTTTTGGTTAAGAGGTCTTAGAAAGCCTTGGACTCAGCTTGGAACCCGCCTTCACGGTGGGCGGTGTCGCAGAAAGGCTTGTTCTTAGAAAGGCCGCAGCGGCATAGGGCTACCCACTGACCCTCAGGGATGCTGAAATCGTTGCCATCTTTGTCTTTGATGGTGATGGGGCCAGTGACACGCAGGGAAGCGTTCTCCCGGACTTCGATATTGACGTCTGCCATCGTATTACCTCCGTTATTTCTGTTGTTCTGATATTGGTTTGGTCTAATTGCAGCTTGGGGTAGATGGGTGGGTCGCACGATACGTGACGCCTACCTATCGCGAATCGAACGTAAGTCTGCCATTCAATATTTGGGGTGTCAAGCTGGTAAAAGAAGCGCTAAGGCGTGCCGAGATTAGTCGGGCTTTGAGCCGACGGCTGCTGATTGGCGCCGGGCCGCTGGCACCGGTTTTGGACGCTCACCTCGGATTATCGCAATGGCAATACCAACCACCAGCAGACCGCCCAGCATGAAGAAGGCCCACCTAAGGCCCGCCACGAAAGCTCCGGCAACGGCGGGCGACACGGCGTCGAGGCTTGGCTCCACGCCCCTAGCCCCCATGGTTGCGACTACAACTGTCGTGGCGATGGCGATACTGGCGACGTTGGCCGAATTGCGGACCAATTGGGTCAACGCCGACGCTACCCCGTATTGCGAACGGTCCACCGCGCTCAACATGGAACTGTTGTTGGGAGAATTGAACAGTGCAGTGCCGGTTCCTTGGAACATTAGCATGATGACAATCAGCAACACCGGGGACGACTCGGTGAGGGTGGCGGCCAGAATGAACCAGGCCGTGGCTGACAACGTGAGTCCACCCACCGTTAGACCCCGCCAGCCGAAGCGGTCTGACAGACGCCCGCTGATTGGGCCGAAAATCACCATGCAGAGGGCCGGCGGAATCAGCAAAAGGCCAACGTCTCTGGGGCTGAAGTCCAACACTCGCTGTAAGTAGAAGGGCATCATGAAACGGGCTGCCGATGTGCCGAGGAAAGACAGCCAGCCAGCCGCGACACCAAAGGCCACCAATTTTCGTTTGAAGAGTCGCATGTCCAGCATGGGAGACGGACAGCGCAACTCCCACCAGATGAAGGCGGCCACGGACAAAATGGTGGCGATTACGCCGGAGAATAGGATTCCAGAAGTCCATCCCACTCGGTCGCCGTTGCCCACCACCAACAAGAACCCCAGCAAGGCCATCGCGGACAGCACGGCGCCACCCCAGTCAAAGCTCTGCCGTTCCTTTCCTTCCGTCTGCGCGTCCTGATTAATCATGGGGAGCACTATCAACGCTGCGACGATGGTGATGATACCGATGGGCACGTTGGCGTAGAAAACCGAACGCCAGCCAAAGGCGCTTATTAGGAGTCCGCCGATGGCCGGGCCAGCAATTGCTCCGGTCCCAACAACGCTAAGGTGGGTGCCCAAGGCCTTGCCTCGTTCGGAACCAGGGAAGGTGGCAATCACCATGGCCATGCCAGCGCTCTGCACCATCGCTGACCCCATGCCCTGGAAGACCTTGGCGCCAATCAGGGAGCCGAGGTTGGGCGATGCCCCGGCCAAAGCCGCGGCCACCACGAAGATGACCATACCCCAAATGTAGACCTGCTTTCGGCCAATGATATCGCCCAAACGGCCCATGGGTAATATCAGCGCGCTGATGGACAGGGCGTAACCCACCACAATCCACTGCACGGTGGGTAGGTCCGAACCGAAATGGCGCTCGATACTGGGCATCGCCACCAATACGCTGCCGTGGTCGGCCACCGATAAAAAGGTGCCCGTGGCGATGGCGCTGAACACCCACCACTTGTAGTTTGTGCTGCTTTTGATGGCCGAAATCACTAAGCTAGATTACTCCAATAATGAAATACTGGTTAGGGCGTCCCGATTGAATGTGTATGGTTAACCCATTGGTTCTGGTTCATCTGTTGGTCGCAGTCCTGTAAAGCCACCCTACTTACCACCACCTGCAGCCTCTTCGAGTAATTCTAGAGCCACCGTTCGTGGCAAGAGTCGCATGACGATAACTAGCGCCAAAAGAGCAATGGCAACATCGTCCAGATAACCGAGCACAGGCACGAAATCAGGAATGATATCGAATGGCATCGCTAGGTATAGCACCAACGCCAGCGGAACAATCTTGACGTAGAGTGGCACGCGTTTGTTTTTATCAAAGAGTAATAGTCGAAAGAAAGTAACTTTGCGCCTGGTTTTGAGCTTCAGGAACGTTCCATATGGCTCGCGGTTTCCTAACCAGCGTACGTACCAGAATATGACTGCTACAAAGGCAATTAACGCTGCGGCGGCTACTAAAGCTAGATATAACCAGTACACAGTTTCAATTCTCCAGGGCTAGGCTATCTTGAGCGGAGGTTAGAGCTTCGTTTTAGGTATTTGCTATGGGTATAAGACGGTTGTTTTTGTAAATGGGGGGTTATTGGGCCTGCCGCACCCTGGGCAGAATCATATAAGAAATAGAACCCAATATGAGACCCGCTGTGCCGATTACTGTCAGGGCAATCACCACCGTTGTCAGGTCGACCAGCCAACCCACGGCCAAGCTCGACATGAAAACGAAGCCCTGGCTATAGAAGTGGAGACTGGTAACGCGGCTACGCAGGTGGTCGGGCACCGTCGTTTGAATCAACGTGCTGGATGAGGTGCGGAAGGTAGCTTGGCCCAGGGACATCAGGCCGATCAAGACTAAGGCCGGAACCAGCCAGTGGGAGTGGGCGAATAGCACCACCGATATGGAACTGAGCAAGATGGCCCAAAGGCAGATAAGCCCTCGTCGTCGGCCTAATCCGATTGAGGCGATGGTAAGGGCCGAAAGTAGTCCACCGAACCCGGTTACTGCCAGCATATAGCCGCCGACGTCGGCGTTCCTGTGCAGGACCTCAACAGTGAACACCGGCAGCATGAACCAGGCGGGATGGAGCAAAACGTTCGGTATGGTACCCAGCAGCAACAAGTTCAGAATCACCCGTTCTTGCTTTCGTACGTAGTTGATACCCTCCATGAAGTTGGCCCAAGGCGAACCGCCCGAACCGTTCGAATCGGTTTTGCGCTCCAGAAAATAGGGGGTCTTCATGGGTAGGAAGGCCAAAACTGTGGCCGTGTACAGGCAGGCCTCAAGGGCGAAATTCCAGGTGAATCCCAGTGTGGTAATTAAAATTCCGCCGATGAACGGACCAACCATCCTGGTGCCGGTGATGGTCAACGTGTTGGTGGCGTAGGCGTTAATCAAGGCTTCCCTGGGGACGGTGTTAGCCACCAAGGCTTGGCGCATTGTGATGGTGGTTGACCAGCATACCCCCGACACCAAGACATAGATGTAGGCGTGCCACCATTCAACGTGGCCCGAACCGACTAGGATGGCAAAGGTGATGGCGGCGCAGGCCATGAAACTCTGGAGAGCCATCACCAGTTTTCTGCGGTCCACGCGGTCGCCCAGCACCCCAGCCCACGGACCCACGATTAGCGTCGGCAATGTTGTCATTCCACCGACCGTAACGACCAATAGGCCTGAAGTCGCGAAGGAGTCGGTGAGGTCGCGCACCAGCCAACCCACGGATAGTAGCTGTAGCCATTGGGCGGTATTGGCGAAAAAATTTCCAATCCACAAAAAGCGGAAGTCCCGGTAGGCTTTCCACGAGTCTAATGTCTGTAGCCGACGTCCTTGCTTTCGCGGTGCGGTCTGCTCTTCGGCGGACTTTTCTTCGCTGGGTCTAACGATGGAGCCGCCCTTGACGCTTTATATTTGATTCGGTTAAATTCAGTTTAAGTTCTTCCAGTTACGATGATTTAGCCTTATTATTTTAGTTAAGACCGGATTTCGGGAGGTTGCCAATATGCCGTTATATGAGTATCACTGCCCCACCTGCAACCATAAGTTCGACAAGTTGCAGTCAATGAACGCCACTGGCGCTGACTGTCCCAACTGCGAACAACCTGCCAAGCGCGCGATTTCGGTGTTTGCGTCTGTATCGAAAAGCGGCGACGGCATGCCCAATTCCACGGGCCCACTGCCTCCAATGGGCGGTGGTGGCTGCTGCGGCGGCGGATGTGGCTGCGGCCCGTAGACCGCTACAAAGTCGCTATCGCATGAAACAGGGGCAAGTGCAACTTGCCCCTGTTTTTTGTCTCCTGCCGGAACGGGCCACCGCCGTTAGCTCGTACTCGCGCAACCCGTGCTCTTCTAATTTGTTAAATCGGCCTAGCGTACCCCTTTCAGGGCGTTCCACGCCTGTTGCCATCCGGAATAACGCTGATGCACTAGGTAGGCGCTACCTGCCACGGTCAATATCAACGCACCTACTATGGCCCTTGCTGCCACCCACACGGTGGCATCGAACCAAAAGTTCTGGGGGAATATGCGAACTAGGTAATCGGTTCGTGGATCCAGTTGCCATAGGTCGTTGGCGAAACTCAGTTGGTGGAACTTCAAAAATAGACTGTCGAAGCCCGCCAACGCTGCAACTCCAAATATTACCAGCAGAAGCAGTGTCAGCCCACCACCCCAGGCAACCTGTTTGGCCAACGGCCCGACGAACCGGCCCCGCTGCATAGCAAACCCAGCCGCGACTACGATCGTCAAATAGACCGCCGAGGCTAAAGCCAGGATATAGATGCCCCACACCAGCCGCTTTACGTCTTTCATGTGGCCTACTTCGCGGTCGTTGAACAGGTCTTGTTCCACGCCAAAGATACTGGTGCGGACGCTGAGCGGTTCGTCGCCCGAATTGAAGTAACTGCGGAGTTCGGCGCTAACCTGGCGGAGGTCGCTATCGGTGATGCCGGAGATGCGTGAGATGGAATACTTCTCGAATCCGTTGTTATACAGGCCGGGGCTGTTAAAGGCCCAGGCAACGCTGCCGGTAATCAGGAATAGCGGCACGGCGATGATGAAAAGCGCCCAGACGGCCCAGCCTACTCGGCTCATGTTTTCTCCATTTATCTGGCTGGTCTAAGCGCTGGAAGCGCACCCCTAAAAAAGTAGGTTGTGCAAGGGCCAGTTCGAATTTAACTTAGCACCGGCCAGCTTGTGAAGCAACCAGCCGCCAATCTATAATTCGCCCATGCCGCCAGAAGAGACAACATCGAATAACAAGCCATTTTCCCAGCAAGAGCTGGGCGCATTTCAGACCTTGGTCGACATCGTAGCCCGGCTACGCGCGCCAGGTGGATGCCCCTGGGACCGGGAGCAAACCCACAACACCTTGAAACGGAACCTCTTGGAAGAATCTTACGAGGTGATTGAGGCCATCGACAGAGGCGACCCGGATGTCCTATCCGATGAATTGGGCGATCTGATGGTTCAAATTGCGTTCCATGCCGACATCGCCAAGGAAGCTGGCGAGTTCCAAGTTGAAGATGTGCTGCGTAAGATAAACAGCAAGCTGGTGCGCCGCCATCCCCACGTCTTCGCCGACGGTCATGCCGAGGACGCCCAGGAGGTAGAACGGAACTGGGAACAGATTAAGGCAGAGGAACGCAAGGCCAAAGGGGAAAGTAAATCACCGGTTGAGGGCATCCCCGCCGACCTGCCAGCCCTGGCCTACGCCCAATTGATGCAGGAAAGGGTGGGCAAGGCCGGATTCGAGTGGGACGATGTGTCGGAGGTGCTGGATAAGATTGTGGAGGAAGTGGCCGAGTTCAAAGCAGCCGTCACCCAGGAAGAAAAAGTCCATGAGCTGGGCGACATCATGTTTACCTTGGTCAATCTAACCCGTTGGTCTGGCGCCCACGCTGAGGACGTCCTACGTCAGGCCAACCAGCGCTTCGGGCAGCGCTACCTCACAATGGAGGCCATCGCCGAGCAGCGAGGCCAGGACTTTAACGCCCTCCCCCTAGATCAAAAAGAACAACTCTGGCAGGAAGCCAAGCGGCAGTTGGGCTAGGCGTTCCCTACTCGTGGGGAATCAGGGGAGTAATCGCAACGGACAGCGACTTCCAGATGGAAGCCGGGCTATCTCCCCGAATCTTTGCTGACAGGACACGTCCATCCACTTGGGACGTAATTCCTTCCAGGACATCCAGCCACTCCTGTACTTCTGGGTAATCGCTGCGTTCGGTCACGCGTTTCTCCAGCCGCCGTTCGTTTTCTTCCGCTGATTCTGCGTCGAGGTGCACCAATGCCAGTGCCATGTACGGACCAATGTCGTCTTTTCCTACTCCTGTAGAGAACGCCAGGTAGGGCAGCAGCAAGGTGGATTTACCAATCTCGTCTATCAGTTTGTCTTGGATTCCGGGCAAGGTACCGAAGGTAACCGTCTCGTCAGGTGTAGTGCTGATTTTGTGCGTCTCGTGACTGAAGAACGCGGCATAAGCGCCTAAACCGGACATGGCTTGGCCCAAGAGACGAAATTCTTCCACATCGGCGAGGGATTGTCCGACCCCGCTGCTGGAATCAATTATCGCCTTCATGCCCGGCGTCTCCACAGTTCGGTAGACGAACTTGCTGGAGACCGCGATTCGCCCGCCCCGTCCCAGTTCATCGAAAGCTGGCGGTCCAGACCGGTTCTGAAAATCACCCTGTCCATCTCCGCCCCACGAATAGAATGGGACACTGTTGTAAGTCACATTCTCTGGCGGTGGGCACTCGGAGCAAGCTGCCAACGCCTGGGCGGTTGCGGCGGGGTCGAAACGCCCCCAAGCAATCTCCAAGATGTATGGAACTATGCCCGCTTCCACGCTCTGGTCCACGTTTCTACCGTCGAAGGCGAGGTATTCCCCTCTGGGGTTGCTGACTGCGTCGCGATGTAGACCGGTGATAAAAGGCCCTTGGGAAATATGCGCGCCCGGCCCCAGAATTCCGGTGAGATATTCTAGGAGAGCAGGCTGCCCGGCCTCTGGGCCAGGCAATGGAATTTGGAATATCTCCCGGATGGCCGCGTAATCGTTAATCATTACGTACTTGCGGGTGTCTGGAGTGTCGGGGATAGTGCCGAGCAGCTCTTCGAAAAGAGATACTTCGGTGTCGGAATCTCCTGAGATGGGGGCAGCGTCTTCACCGCCTCCGCACGCAGCCAACGCGGTAAGCGCCAAGAGGACTAATCCCAAAAATATGACCCGTCTCATACCCAACATATTCCTCACAGTCCATCCAGGATTCAGTCTATCGTTCTACTTACCAATTTGAATAGACTAATCGTAATTGTTTGGAGCGAATGTTAGGAATTAATCCGGTCCGGTTAGGCCGTAGTCTCCACCGGCGAGATGGGATGGTTCAAGGTAATAGATGCCCCCGGTCATTAGTCTTTGGAGGCCATCGGCTAGGGCCTGTCCTCCCGTGTTTTGACCGAAGCTGGTGCGGCCCAGCATCCTTTGCGACAAGCTGCGGCCGGGGCGTATCCACTTGGGTGTCGGCTTGGCATTCCCGGCTGCGGCGACGGCTTCTAATGCGTCGGTGAAGTCGCCAATCTGGTCCACCAGTCCCAGGCCGACGCTGCGTTGGGCGGTCATCACCTCGCCGGTGGCAATCTCCCGAACCTTGCCTTCATCCAGGGAACGGCCGCTGGCAACCACGGCTACGAAGTTGTCGAAAATCTCGTTGATTAGTTCCTGGAATTTCTCCGATTCCCGGTCAGTGGGACTGCGCCAGAAGCCGGTCATGTCCTTGAATTCTCCGCTCTTGAACACCGAGAATTCCACGCCGACCTTGGATAGCAGTTGCTCCAGCACCGGGCGGAGGTAGATGACGCCAATCGACCCAACCAAGGCGGTGGGCAGGGCAAAGACCTTGTTGGCGGCACAGGCCAAATAGTAACCGCCAGAAGCCCCCATCCCACTAACGTAGGCGTAAACCGGCTTCTCTTCGGCTACGCGCTGGATGCCCCGGAAGAGCACCTCTGACCCGGTGGCCGAGCCGCCCGGAGAATCGATGTCCAACAGCATGGCCCGAAGGTTCTTGTTCTTGGCTACGGACTCGAATATCCGCGAGTAGGCTGGCACTCGCACGTGGTTGCCGATAACGCCGTGAATCTCAACTACCGCAACGCCGGAGCGCCGTCCAAAACCTAAAGGCATGGGGTGTCCCTCCTTGGGTGAGTCAACTCAATTGTACGTTATTGGAGCGCCCGACCAAGTCCATCCAGTCATTCCGGCCTAGGCCGGAATCCAGAATTGTCTGATGGATAATGGTTGATTGCCCCAGCCAATCTGGATTCCAGCGAAAGCTGGAATGACGAAGGGGTTGGCGAATCGATTCGCCTGGTGGACTACACAGGTCTCGGGCTGAATTGGAGGTGCGACGGCTAACGGAGATACCGCCACGGAGAGCTCATGCTGCATGGAGAACCCGTTCATAATTAGATCCGTTCGTGGTGAGCTCCGTCGAACCATGGGTGCGCCACCGCCCTTCGACTAGCTCACTACGAACGGGTCTGTAATCGACTATGGAATTAGGATTTTGCCTAATTAAATAAAAGATGGCATTTATCGGTCTAACGTTTGGTGGGGGCGTTAAACCACTGGTTTCGTGCCTGGTAATTGCTGAAGTCCCGATTCTTCTTCTTGACACTGATTGGGGGCTGACTTAGTATCAGCCTCAAATCGAAGCTTCTCGGCGGAGCCCCGTAATGGTGGTCCGCCAGCCCATTCAACCGCCATTTCAATCGTGCTAGCCAACTAGAGGAGTAACCATGCAATTCGGACTGTTCATGATGCCGCTGCATCCACCGCACCGCAGCTATGCGGATTCCTATGACCGTGATCTAGATTTGATGGTGAAAGCCGACCAGTTGGGCTACACCGAGGCCTGGATTGGCGAGCATGTCACCGAGCGGTGGGAGAACGCCCCGTGCCCAGACCTGCTCATCGCCAAGGCGTCGGCCATGACGAAGAACCTTATCTTCGGCACCGGCGTCACCCTGTTGGCCATCCACAACCCGATTGACCTGGCCCACCGGTTGGCCATGCTGGATCACCTGTGCCGTGGCCGGTTCTATTGGGGTATTGGCACCCGCGCCATTCCCACCGACCTGGAACTGTACGGCCTCGACCCCAGCGACCGGAAGGGTGTGGGCGAACGCTCCCAAGAAGTGTTGGATGTGGTGCTGAAGATGTGGGCAAACGAGGGCAAGTTCGAATACCACGGCAAGTATTTTGACATCTCGGCCCCAGAGTTGGATCCTGTTAAGGAGCGGGGCCTGCACATGAAGCCCTTCCAGCTTCCCCACCCGCCCATCAGCGCCGCCGCTACGTCGGTGCGTTCCGACTCAATCAGGAACGCTGGCATCAATGGCTGGATTCCCATGAGCAGCCCAACCCTGTCGGTGCCCAACCTGATTGGCCATTGGGAAGAGTTCACGGACGGCGCTGCCAGCGTTGGACGCACCCCCGACAGGAGCCAGTGGCACATCGCTCGCGACGTATTGGTGGCTCCCACTTCGCAGGAGGCCAAGGAACGGGCGAACGCTGTTTTGGTTCGGAACTACCAACAGCACCAGCAGCCCAACCGCCAACCCGGCCTGCTGGCTTCGGCTAAAACCGACCCCAGCATCCCCGACGAGGCCATCGATGTTGAGTACATGATGGACAATCTCTGGATTGTCGGCGACCCGCAAGAATGCGCCGATCAGATTCGCAGTATCTACGGCGAGGTAGGCGGGTTCGGGACCCTGTTGGCCGTTACCCAAGACCCCGACGACCACCAATGGGAACACGAGTGCCTAGAGCTTCTAAAGAATGAAGTTGGCCCGCGCATAGCCGACTTAGGCTAGTTTAGTTTTAGACCGTCGTGGTTAATCCACTGCCGTAGGGGATTAACCTGAATTAAGAAAAGGCCCCGGCGTACGCCGGGGCCTTTTTGTTTCTTGGCGGTAACTTGAATCGGTTGTTGAGTACTTGGGCGGGTTTTAAACCCGCCCCTACGTCTGGGGATTTTTTACGGGTGCCGGTAGGTATTTGGGTCTCGGCTCAGCCGAGTTAGCCGAGGGGGCACTCGGGCGCTGCTGACGCTTTTTCGTTCTTGCGGAACTCTGGGATTACGTGCTTCCCGAACATTTCGATGGACTTCATTACTGCAGCATGGTCGACGATCTCGGTGGCCATTAGGAACTGTAGCTCGTCCACGCCAGTGGACTCGTGAAGCCTGGCTCCCTTGATGCAGGCCTCAGGGTCTCCTGCGACAATGACGCCACGCTCGGCCATGGTCGCCGAGTCGAACTCCTCCCAGATCTTCTGGGCTAGCGCGCCGCCCGACAAGTCGAGCGAATGGGCCGAGTTGCCGTTGGTGTTTGTGGCTTCTTTATCAACTTCGATGTAGCGGGCGAAATTAGAGAGTAGATGCTCGGGGACGCCGCCCCATTGCTCCAACAGCTTTTCGTAGACATCTTTCTGGTCTTGGACGTAGGGCCGACCTGGACCGAAGAAGGTCTTCAACGACTGGGCCGAAAGCTCTTGGGTCGCCTTGCTGTCTTCGCCGCAGAGGCCGAAGACGGAACTCAGCCATTGGTTGTTGGTAAAGGCTCCCACCGGGACCGCGTTCTTGATTGCTTCTTTGTACTTTTTGATTTCCGGCTCTAAGACTGCGGGAGCGTTCACGCCCAGGGCCATGACTCCGATTCCCTTTTGGGCGGCGATTTCGTAGGTTGCCGGTTGGAGCGCTGCGACCCAGATGGGCGGATGGGGCTGCTGGTACGGCTTGGGTAGCACCTGTCGCGGCGGCACGTTCCAGAACTTGCCTTCGTGTTCGAAATAGTCCGATCCCCAGATTTTGGGAATCATGCTTAGCGACTCGTCCCACATCTCTCGGGTGTTGCGTGGGTCAATGCCCATTCCCAGCTGCTCGTAGGGAGCGGAGCGGCCAGTGCCGAACTCGACACGTCCGTGGGAGAGTTGGTCGACCATCGCAACCCGTTCGGCCACTCGGACCGGGTGATGGTAGGGAAGTACTGAGACGCCGAAGCCCAAACGGATGCGCTTGGTCAACCGGCTGAGCGCCCCGAATATAACCTCGGGACAGGGCGACCCGGAAAAGGTGGTCAGGAAATGGTGTTCCACGAACCACACCGCGTCGAATCCCATCTCGTCTGCCAGGATGCATTGTTCAATGGTCTCCTCGATGACTGCGTGGTCGTCGAGCATGGGCCGCTGCATTTCGTAGGCTAGAGAGAATCTCACGGTTTTACCTTCAAAGTTATGGATAAAGTTGGATAGAGTTAGATGGAGTCGCGGCAAGTTTAATGGCAATTCCACTCGAAGGACAACCTGGCATGTCATTAAAACTAAAGTTATACTAATAGTAATAAGTCATACTTAATATAAAGAGTTATACCAATGCCCAATCTAGTTGGCACCAAAGGCCAAGTGGTGATTAGCAAAGAAATTCGTGACCAGCTTGGAATCGGACCCGGTTGGATGGCACTGCAACGTCTGGTCGACGACCATGTGGAGATATATTTCGTCTCGCCGGAGCACGACGATTCCCTGATGGGTAGCCTGGCATCGCACATTCATATTGCGGTGGAGCCAGGGTCGGAGTGGGACAAGGCGCGGGAGACGGCCTGGGCGCAGGGAGCCACCGACCAGGCTGGGCCAATGGACCGAGGTCTTTAGAACCTATTGAGTGGATTCCTAGACACTTCGATGGTGGTGCGTTACCTAACTGGGGACGTTCCGGTGCTTGCCGAGCGTGCATCGGCGGTCATCGATGCCGAAGAAGAACTTTGGATTACCAGCGAGGTCGTGGCAGAAGCCGCCTACATGCTCACGTCGGTCTACCAACTGCCACGAGCCTTGGTTGTCGACCACATTTCGGCGTTCCTGCGCAAACGGAACGTCACCCCTTACGCCTTAGACAAAGGCTTGCTGCTGCAAGGGCTGCTACTGTGCCGTTCGGGGCAGGTGTCCTTTACCGACGCCATGGTCTGGGCGGCGGCCAGAACTGCCGGAGCCGACGTCGCTTATTCGCTAGAGGAAATGTTTCCGGGGGATGGATTGGAGGTCAGGCGGGGTGCCTGACTAGGGCCACGCTAAAGAAATTGCGGAAGCTGATTCGCGATCCAGCTAGAGTCAAACCCCGGATACATAACAACCCGAACGAGAAAACGCTTCGTAAGTCTCCGGGCTGAACAAGTTTAAGAAGTAGCTCAAATTGCTCCTCTTTTCGTCCTCTACGGGTTCTGCGATTGATTGCACATGGTAGATGTCAGTTCCATATCATGGTTAACCAGCGTTGTTTTCGTCCCATTGCGCATTGTAGTTATCAATCTGATCCGGTGTCATGTTCACAAACCAGAGTCCAGCTCCGGTCGCAATGTTATTCCAGCGAGATGGGTTACCCTTAAGTTCTTCAAAGTAGGTATCTACCCCATGAGAAAATGCATTAATCAAGTCAGTTATGTGGACGGCACCGGCAGGTTTTTCGAGTGTGTCAATACTTTTCTGGAGAGCTTCTGTATTAGCAGATCCCCAAGCGTAAAAGAGTTTACGAATCGAACCTTGGGCGTGCAAATCTGAATCTGCCGTGAATGTGTGGAGGATGCCGCAGCGCGCTCCGTATAACTCTAATGCCGTGCAATTTAGGTCGCTTCCTGGCAGCATGTAAGTGCTGCTCCAGCGGACAAATGAATCTCGGACCCCGCCACTTTTACCGCGTTCCAATGAACCTAATACATCAATGCCCGTGTATAAGAGAGATAAACAAGGAAGCAACCAGCGGTTCTTCAAACTGCAATGAATTGATTTAACAAGCGTTTCAATATTCTGGATTATTGTGTCCATACCACCTCGCCGGATCCAATATTTATTGAATCAGTTCGTATTCTACAGGAGCGGCAGGAGGAGGTTTGTGAGTAGCCCTAACTGCCCTGAATCAGCACAACTTCGTGTTGGACTGGGGAGCTGGCGAAGGGGCCGTCGGCGGACATGAAGACATCAATCTCCGAGCGGACACCGAATTCGGGTAGGTAAATGCCTGGTTCAATCGAGAAGCAGATACCGGGGATGATGCGGCGGGTGTCGTGGGTCTCGAAGCCGTCCAAGTTCACCGCCTCGCTGTGTACCTCGAACCCGATGCTGTGGCCCAGTCGGTGGGTGAAGTACTCTCCGTAGCCTCGGCTGTCGATGAAATCGCGGGCTACTTGGTCGGCCTGCCAGCCCAGTACCGGCGTTCCCTGATTGTGGGCGTCTTCCAAATAACGCAGCGCGGCGTCGCGGGCCCCAATTACGATGTCGAATATCTCTTGCTGACGTTTGGGTACTGTGTCTCCGACGTAGGCAACCCAGGTGATGTCGGCGTAAACGCTGCCCGGCGCGGTGCCCTTGGCCCAAAGGTCGATTAGCAGCCAGTCGCCCTGTTTTATGACGCTGGTTTTGTTGGCTGCGGGTTCATAGTGGGGGTCCGATGCGTTGGCGTTAACCGCCACGATGGGGCCGTCTGGGGATTCGATGCTCTCTGCCGCGAACCGATTGCGGATGAACTCGGCCACCTGAAATTCGGTGATTGATTCTGCCAGATGTTCTCCGGCGTAGGCGAATGCTTCGTTCACGATACGGCCCAGCTTGCCTGCAGTGGTGCGGTGGTCGGCGAGTTGCTCTGGTGTCCACTGGTGGGTGGCATATTGCATCAGGTCGGCGGAAGAGACCACCTCTGGCCCCATGCTACGCACCAGTTCCACGGTTCCGGCGTCCACCCTGGACACGCGGGGCATGGCGTTCTCGGGCGAGTATTCCATGGCGACCTTGGTCACGCCCGACAGCAGGCCACGCAATGACTTCAGCATGGAGTCCCGGCTGCTATAGACCGTTACTACGACTCCCGAATCGGCAAACTTTCCGGCGTCAACGTGGTGCACCAGCAGACTCGGTGTTCCCTGGGCGGGAAGGTAGAAGTAACAGGGCCGGGTGACGTGCCCCGACGATGAAATTACCAGCCAGAAGACTGGGTTTGCATGTCGGTAGTCGTAGACGAGCCAACCGGGAATTCCCTCTTGGGAGAGGTACTCCTGAGCTGTGCGGTAGATTTCTTGCTGATTCATTAAGGTTCTGGCCTAGTTCAGCGGCCTAGTTAACGATCTGGTAAGGTTCTGGCCTAATCCAGCGGCCTAGTTAGCAATCTGGCGCATGCCGCCGTCCAGCACTACGCTAGCGCCGGTGAGAAATGACGCACGTTCTGAGGCCAAGAACGTGGCTAAATCCCCGACCTCCTCGGGCTTGCCGAGACGTTTCATGGGGATGCCGGAAACTGCATCCTTCATCAATTCTTCGATTGGTTTTCCAGACTCTTTTGCCTCAGCCTCCAAAGCTGAAGTCAAGTAGTCGGTTTCCACTGGTCCCGAGACCAGGTTATTGACGGTGATATTGAAGGGGGCCAGTTCATTGGCCAGCATCTTGGAGTATCCCACCAAAGCCATTTGATTGGTGGTGGACAAGGCGATGTTGTTGGTTGAATTGCGGGAGCCGGACGACCCAGATGGTAAAGCAGGCAGCAGGTTGATTATGCGTCCCCAACGCTGTTGCTTCATATAGGGAATCACTTCCCTGGCGAACCGGACCGAACTGAGGAAGTTCTCTTCTAGTGCGCTCATTATCGTCTCGTCGTTGAATTCAGAGGGACGACCGGGAGGGCCATAGCCCATATGGGTGACTAGAATGCTGATTTGGCCGAACCGGTTGAAGGTGTCGCGAACCACGCGCCGGATGTCCCTGGCAACGGATAGGTCGGCGGGTATAGCCAGCACATGTTGCTGCGAACCGATGCGGGCCAATTCAATCTCGGTCCGGCGTAGGTCGGCTTCAGTGCGGGCGCTGATGGCCACGTTGGCGCCTTCTTGGGCGAAGGCCAAGGCGATAGCCCGGCCCATACCCCTGCTGGAGCCGCCAACGATAGCTACCCTGTCTTTAAGTCCCAAGTCCATAGCCGCTCAATCTCCTGACTGTGGGTCTAGCGGACGCCTCGGATTGTTTCTAAACGTCTCCGATGCCGTCCATTTTGTGACCTAAACCTACCGGCCAGGCTAACACGCAGATTTCCTTGACACAATTACCCCACTGGACTTGATTTGGGCGATTGTGGTCCAAAAGCTGGCTTGGACTTGAGGCTTAAGAAATTTCTGGGCCAAAGGTGCCAATCTGCCGCATCAGCCCTATAGTGTCGCCGTAGACCAAGCCGCTGGTTATCTGTCCTTCGGAAATCCAGAATGACGCGATTCCGCCGTACTCAACCCTATGAAGGGTGGGGGCTGCCCCGTACAACTCGCCTTGGTGTGTCCCGCTGTAGGTGAGGTGGGCCGCCACGCAGTCACCTTCCGCCAGCAGGTGGTCAACCCGGTTGTGAAAATCTGGGAAGGCGGCACGCACCTGGGCCACGTACCCTCGAAATCCGTCCCGGCTGGTGACCGTTACCCCTAACGACCCACGGAATTGGATGTCTTGGGCGATAATCTCGTCCACGGCAGCGTCATCCCACCGGTTCCAGAGGTCGGCGTAGTAACGGTGAATCAAGTCCTTGTTATTCATCATAAATGAGGCCTGTGCTTCGATATGGATACGAGCAGCTAGATAACCTCTTGCGCCTTCAGCTCTTCAATCTCGGCCGACGAATAGCCCAGGCTCGTCAGCACTTCTTGGTTGTGCTCTCCCAAGAGCGGTGGGTGGCGGTCCAGACCACCTGGCGTGCGTGAGAACTTGATGGGCAGGCCGGTCTGCTTAATCTTGCCCAGCGTCGGATGGGCCATCTCCAGGTACATGTCCCTGGCGAGGGTTTGAGGGTCGGAGAATACGTCCGCCAGGTCGTTAATCGGGCCGCAGGGTACGCTCACCTTCTGTAATTTCTCCACCCAGTAATTGACCGGCTGCTTGATGAATATCTCTTGAAGATAGGGCACAATCTTGCTTCGGTTCTGTGCTCGCTCAACATTGGTGGTGTAGTCGGGATTCTCCCTCAGTTCCGGCATCTCCATGCCTTCGCAGAACCGCTCCCAGATGCGCTCTGAGCCTACAGCTAGGTTGAGGTATTTATTGTCTTGGCACATGAACGCCTGGTAGGGCACCAGGTTGGGGTGGGCCGCGCCCAAACGCTTGGGGGTTTCGCCGGTGGCGAAGAAATTCCCGGCCTGATAGGTAAGCCAGGCCACCTGGGCGTCCATCATGGAGAGGTCGATGTATTGGCCCTGGCCCTCGCCCCCAGCAAGGCTTTCTTTGGACCGGTTGTGGATGGCTGCCATTACGGCGAACGCAGCCCACATTCCGGCGCCAATGTCGGCTACGGCAATGCCAACCTTCTGCGGCTCGCCGTCAGGCTCGCCGGTAATGCTCATCAGGCCGCTAATGCCTTGCATAATCTGGTCGTAGGCGGGTCGGCTGCTGTAGGGGCCGTATTGGCCGAACCCAGAGATTGAGCAATAGACGATGCCTGGGTTTACAGCTTTCACGGCGTCGTAACCCAGGCCAAAACGTTCCATTACCCCAGGCGTGAAGTTCTCCACCACCACATCGGCATCCTTGACCAACTCCAAGAAGATCTTCCGGGCTTTTTCTTCTTTGAAGTTGAGAGTCAAACTCCGTTTGTTGCGGTTGATAGATAGGAAATAGGCGCTTTCTCCGCCGATGAACGGGGGGCCCCATTTACGGGTGTCGTCGCCCGATCCAGGAATTTCAATCTTAATTACGTCGGCACCGTTGTCGCCCAACATCAGTGTGCAAAACGGGCCGGCCAGAGCCCTAGTTAGGTCGAGGACTCTGATTCCTTCAAGTGCTTTCATACCTTTGCCATCTCCTTGTTAAGAAGGACTGGGGACTGTTGATTCTAGGCAGGCCCAGTGCCAGGCCAAATATTACCACAGGGGCAGCGATATCGGAGTAGGCCCACATAAGGTACGGAAACCTAGTGAGTCCTCACACAATCAAAAGACAGAGATAGGTTAAACGACTCTTGATAGAGTCATTGAAAATTCCTAAAATAGACTCGGCTATATTCGGCCTATATTAGGCATAAATTTTTCTTTGGAGGCCCGTTGCGATTAATGAATAAAGGGCTCAAGCAAATTGTGATTGGACTTGTTGTGGCTGGCGCGGCATTGGCGCTGGCAGCATGTAGCTCCGACTCTGGAGCGCCAGTGGTTCCGGAGACAACTTCGGTGTCTCCCGTTGCTACGGCTACAACTGTACCGACGTTGTCTTCATCTACACCTACATTAATAATCCCAGAAGCTACTACATTGCCGATAGCTGAACCCACCGTGACTCCCTCTTTGGCTACGGTTTTCTCGGACTTCGGTTTCACCCTCAAGCTGGACCGGGGAGCCGATGTCCAGACCACCGGCTGGACCGAGTCTGCGGCAAGTTTGACCCAGGGGTTGGCCAGTTTTGCTTATGGCGGCGTGAATACCAGTTTGGTCTGGGGGCCATCTGAGAACCGCGTGCCGCTGGAATTTCTGGCCTCTACCTACAACGTGTTACGCGCGGCGCAGCCAAACATAACCTTCGAGTCGATAAGTGATGGAAACATCACCGTTTCTGAACAGTCAGGTTCCTTCGGCGGCTTCAAAGCAGTGGATGCCAGCAGTACGACTGTTGGCGGAGGACTGATTGGAACTTGGAATTGCGGCAATGGCACCGCCTTTCGCATGACTGTAACTAGCGTGGACGCCACTGTGGCGCAGTTGCGGTTTGACCGGCTGCTCAAGAATTTTTCCTGTCCCAAATAGGGCTGTTCTCCATAGACGCGAGGAGATTAGATTCAGCGAAAGTAAGCGGAGAGGTACCGGGCCATGAGTAAATTTTTGATGTTGATGGTGTCTTTTGCCGTGATTATCGGGGTGGTCGGCGTGATCAACCAATACCGGTTGGGCGACGTTGGAAGCTCGGTATTTGCCCAGGAGCATGATGATGACGGTGGAGGACACTGCTGTGATGCTCCACCGCCAGACGAAGGGCCACCACCCGATGATGGATCGCATGACGAGCCGCCGCCAGGAGACGACTTCAGCAAAGAGGCCTTCGATTCTGGCCAAACCTTTGAGTACCTACCGGATGGCAGTGGCTTAGCCTTGTTTGAAGGAATAGTTATTGACCCGTCCAAGGATTTCGACGCCTTGAGGGCTGCCGGTTTACTCGGTGAGAACGACCCAGCAGTAACCGGCCAAGGCAACCCAACTGACGCGGTAGCTGGATACTTTGAGGGAGGAAAATTCTCCCCTGACGTTGGAGGCTTTTTTAAAGAAGGAGACGGCGGAGAATTCCATTTTGATTTTGAATCAGGTGATGTACCACCTGAGGGTGGGTTTAATCCTGGGGCGTTCAGCAAAGACTTCTTCTCCGAGACGTTTAAACCGGGCGAGTTCCAAGGAGACTTTGGCGAGTTCTTCAACTCCGGGGCGTTTGGGAAAGGTGAGCTAGACACGCTGTTTTCTCCGGGTGACTTTAAGCCCGAAGACTTTGGCAGCCTGTTTAAGGCAGAGGAATTTAACCCTGGCGACTTCGGCAAATTCGCCGCAGTGGGTGAAGATTTCGTGGATTTTGGAGACCACTTTGAAGAATTTTTTGGTGAACGGGGCGACGAAGCCAAAGCTGCTACTGCGTTCTTCGCAGGATTTAATCCCGGCGACTTTCGGGAGTTTGACAAGGAAGCCCTGTTGGGCCAGGTCCATGACTTGGATTACCAGGGCTTTAAGGAATTGGACAAAGACACGGTGTTCGGCCTGTTCAACGAAGGACTGGCCGGAGAGAAGTTCGATTTGAAAGGCGAGCAATGGGCTGGCGCGTTCAGCAAATTCGACGTTCAAGAAATTAAGGGATTTGACCAGGGATTCATCGAGGACGCGGTTCACGACTTCTCCAAAGAGGACTTCTTGGGCATCCCGGACGACCAAGCTTTCGCTCTTTTTGAGAGCACATTCTTTGGCAAGAGTGGCATTGGTCCCGGTGGGCCACCGGTCGATTTCAACCCTGAGGATTTCGCCGGTAAGCTGGACGATTTCGGCGACCAGCTAGGCGGATTCATGGGGGCATTTGGTCAAGAACATTATGAACATATGGGTACTGACCTGGTGTTCGCAATGATGGGCAAGGTTGACTTTACAGCGCCCGACTTCGATAAATCGGTCTTTTCCGGTGAAGATGTTGGGCACGCCTTTGCCGCCATGGACTTTGACGATATTCAAGGTCTTGGGGACAAGGTCTTCGAAGCGATAGGTAGGTTTGAGTCTGGCGACATCAGTAAATGGGACCCGGAAGCGGCGTTCAATGTCTTCAACTCCGGCGACTTTGACCAAGTGAAAGGCTTGGGTCAAATTGGCGGTCTAGTCGGCGCGATGGGCAACGAGTTCATGGCACAGGTAGACGACGACAAGCTGTTGGCACTGTTCGAGGGATTCAACTTTGGCAGTCAAGAGTTTGAGACACGAGAGGCCGGGCTGGATGGCAAAGACATCGCCGGTCTGATGGGCAACATGGACCGCGACCATCTAAATGCGCTAGGCGGGCAGGGAATCATAGACGCCATGCAGCGCGTTGGAAAACTCGAAGACCTGGGAGTGATGGGCGGTGACGCTGCCTTCGATGTGTTTGCTGTGGTTGGGCTGGCCGACCTCAAAGACCTCGATCAATTTGAAGGTTTGGTGGCCAATTTTAGGGCAGAACAGATTCAAGAGTTTGGCGACCAGTTCGGCGATATTCTCAAGAACGTGGATTTCAAGACCAATGGAGCCGTGTTGGGCGAGTTCTCCTTCGATGCGCTGGATGGGTTATTTGGGGCCGGACTATTTGGAGCAGGGGATTTGGAGACTCCAGATGTCCTGGCGGACCTGGCGAACTCTGTGGGCGGCGACCAGATATTCCATCTCCATCCTGACAAGCTGCAAGAATTGGTGGTTAACGTGAATCCTAACGATTTCACTAAATTCTCTCCGACAGCCTTGAGTGGGATGTTCGCTGGTATGGACCAAGACCAGATTGCTGGCTTTGATTTCGAGAAGATGCGAGCGGTAATCGAAGCTGCCGAGGCCAACTTCCTAGGCGGGTTCGGACGGTTTGACGGCATCGCGGGCGGTGATACCGCTTTCGACTTGCTGGCTAACGCTCAAGGTTTCGACAATGCGCTAGAAGGGTTCTCTGGCGGAGCCGTCGACTTCTTCGGAAGGAACCTGTTCGGTAATTAAAACCGGACCCGTGGGTGCCCTGTCAGGGCTTCTACCGATTGCCTAAAAAGGGGCAGGCGGAATGTCTGCCCCTTTTCTTTTTGTGCTTCGCTATCCCTTTGGCTCTTGGCCACCATGGTCTCAACCGTTGGCCCTTGCAGGCCCCTACTTTGAACCTTTAGGCACACATTTTTCGGCCACGTTGGTACACGAGAGCCGGTCTAGCATTGTCTTAGTGCTAACGGACTTCCCTGAAACAATAGGGATGCTTACTCGAATTGCGCCTCGGATTAATTGAAAGGCGGATTTTGGGTCGCGTTTGGACCAAACGTTTTACCCGGGTGCCTATAAGGCGGGCTCCAGTATTTAACTGGGGGAGTCCTGCCGGTATCCGCGGTTAAAGGGAAGTACTGAGAAATTGAGAATTAACCCATTTAATACTTTGGTGGCATTCCTATTTGTTGTTGTTGCTGCTGCTGTTTTGTCAGCTTGCGGTTCCAACAATACCGCCGTTGTGGCTCCTGCCGACGTCCCCCAATCTGAAGACACCCAAGCGTCGGTTCCGGCGGTGTCAATCGAGAAAACTGAGAAAGATGAAGTGGCCAGCGTTGAGCTGAAACCCGTCGATGACCCAGGCACCATTTCTGCTCTCCAAGCTGAGCCTGTGGTTGAGACTGAGACTGAGACGGCGAAGGCGACTTTGCTGACTTCATATGCCGACTACGGCTTCTCGCTGAAGCTGGACCGGGGGGCTGAAGTGCAAACCGCTGGATGGACCGAGCCCGAGCCCACCATGGCGCAGGGCATCGTAGCGTTCACCTACGGCGGAGTGAACACCAATCTGGTCTGGGGCCCTCCCCAAGAGCGCACAGCCCTGACTTTTCTGGCCGACACCTACAACATCCTGCGGGCCAGTCAGCCTGCCGTCACCTTTGATTCAATCAGTGACGGCGAAATTTCAGTCAATGAACAGCCAGGCGTCTATGGTGGATTCAAGGCTGTGGATTCCAATGGCTCTGCCGTTGGCGGAGGCCTGATTGGCGCTTGGATTTGCGGAGACAACGAGACCGCATTTCGCATGACCCTAACTGGCGAGGACGCCACCGTGGTCCAACTGCGGTTTGACCGGCTGCTCGAAAACTTCGCCTGCTCATCATCCTAAGCAGGCAAGCTTCAACCCCAAATGAGGTAAATATTTAATGATTAAGATACTTCAATCAGCGTCGGCTCTCGCTGTTGTAATCGCTGTATTTGGTGCGTTCGCCATGTTCGGCAGCGCCCGCATGGTCGACTTGGCATTTGCCCAAGATGCCCCACCGCCCGACGATGGCGGATTCTGCTGCGACGCGCCCCCACCGGACGATGCGCCACCCCCTGACGATGCTCCTCCTTGCTGTGACGCGCCCCCACCTGACGACGCACCGCCTCCTGGTGACTGTTGTTTTGATCAACCGCCCCCAGACGGTAACTTCTTTGCGCCTTCCGACGGCACCGAGTTCTTTGCGCCGCCTGACGGCGGGTTCTTCTTCGAGCCGCCTACCGGTGAGTTCTTCTTTGATGGCAATTCGGGCCAAGACAAAGGAGACTTCGGGGAATTTGCCCCAAACCAAGGGTTCGAAGGGTCATTTGCCTTTGACGCGCGGGGTGACTTCGTATTTGAAGGTGTTCCCACGTTTGATGCCGGGTTTTCGCCCGGCCCTGGTGGCCCTGGTGGCCCAGGCGGGCCAGGGTTCTTCCCGGATGGGGATTTCCATGACTTCTTTAATCCCGGCGACTTCGCGCCGGACCTGTTTGTAGACACCTTCAGGCCCGACAAGTTCGCCGGCGACTTCGGCGACTTCTTCTTGGGCGGGGATTTCCAGCCCGGAGAGTTCGACAATCTATTCAACCCGGACGAGTACCGACCCGACGAGTTTGGCAGCTTCTTCACCTTTGAAGAGTTCAAGCCCGGAGACTTTGGCAAATTTGCCGCCGTGGGCGACACCTTCGTTGACTTTGGTGGTCACTTCGACCAGTTCTGGGGTGAACGGGGCGACCAAGCCAAAGCAGCCACAGATTTCTTCGGCGGATTCAATCCTGGAGACTTCAAAGGATTCGCTCCTGATGAACTTCTAGGCCAAGTTCATGACCTGGATTATCAAGGTTTCCGGGATATGGACAAGGACGTAGTATTCGACCTGTTCAATGATGGACTGGCCGGCCAAGAGTTTGACCTAAAAGGTGACCAATGGGCCGGGGCGTTCAGCCGATTTGATGTGGAAGACATCCGCGGCTTTGACCAAGATTTCATCGCCGGTGCAGTCCACGACTTCGCACCTGCGGACTTTTTGGGCATTCCCGATGATCAGGCCTTCGCCATGTTTGAGACCACGTTCTTTGGCGGCCCCGCAGGCGGACTCGCGGGTGGACCCGTATTCGACCCCGATTTCTTTGGACAACGCTTAGACGAGTTCCAAGGCCAACTTAGCGGATTCTTGGGTTCAATGGGCTCGGAAAACTTCGACAAGATTGAAGACGGTCAATTGATCGACATGCTCGGCCGCATCGACTTTAGCGCGCCGGACTTCGACCGTACCGTATTGGCCGGGGACGACCTGGGCGGCATCTTCCGTTCCCTTGGGCGTGAGTCATTGGCCGCAATGGGCAAAGACCAAATTATGGGCGCCATCGGCGGACTAAAGGCCAAGGACTTCAAAGGCTGGGATCCTGCCGCAGCCTTCGGTGTGTTCGAAAACATAGATTTCGAGCAATCTAAAGGACTGGAGCATATGGGCGGTCTGGTTGGTGCAATGGGCCCTGACGAGTTCCGCAACATAGACGGCGACCAACTAATCGGCCTGTTCGACTCATTTGCCTTTGGTGGCCCTGGTTTCGACCTGGCTACGTCAGGCATGGATAAGAACGATATTGCCGGGATGATGGCCGCCATGGACGGGCAGCACCTGGCCACACTGGGCAACGAAGGCATCAGGGGCGCTCTCCAGCACCTGGACGACAAAGCTATGGGCGCATGGGAGGGCGGCAAGGCCTTCGAGGTATTCTCGACCTTAGGCTTCGATGAGGCCCGTGGATTAGACCAGTTGGAAGGCATGGTTGGCAGATTTGATGCCGAGCAGATTCAACAACTGGGCGCGGGTCTGGGCGACCTGTTGGGAAGCCTGGACTTCCAGAACAAAGGCGCGGTCCTAAAGGACTTCTCCTTTGACACCCTGACAGTCCTGACTCCCGAGGAGTTCGAGAGCCTGGGATTGGAGCAATTGGTGAACCTGACCAGCACCACCGGTGGTGACGGAATCGTCGGGCTAGACCCCGGCCAGATTCAAACCATGGTTGGGCACATTGGGGCGGGCTCCTTCCGGGAGTTCGATCCTTCCGTGGTGGGCGGCATGTTCGCCGGTCTGGACTTTGAACAGATTGGCGAATTTGACCGTGAAATCATGGCAGCAGCCCTGGAAGCTGCCGGCGCCAACCTGCTTGGTGGCCTTGGTGACTTCAACAGCATTGCTGGTGCGAGAACCGACTTCGACGAACTGGCGGGGCTGGTCAACTTCGAAGCTGCGCTGGCACAAGATGGCTCCTTTGTCTTACAAGACGGCGTAGCCAACTTCTTCGGCGGCAACCTGTTTGGTTCCAACTAAACACCACACACATCTGGAGTAATTCCGGCGGGGGCAGATAACCAAGTGCTCCCGCCGGTCGTAATATAAGGGGCGGTCTCGATGAATCGAGACCGCCCCTTCTTTGTTGTCTGTAAAATTCTGTAAGTCTTGCCTACCGTCAATGCTGCGCCTACACTGCACCCCTGAATTAAATCCCAAATGGGGGCCAAGTTGGGCCTAGGAGCGAACCGATGGATTTGGAACTAAAAGGTAAAACAGCAATAGTCACTGGCGGTAGCCGCGGTATCGGCAAGGCAATCGGCCGGGAATTTGGGCTAGAGGGTGTAGCTGTGGCCCTGGTATCCCGCGGTCAAGAAGCTCTGGAAGAAACCGCCAGGGAATTGGCCGAGGAGACCGGCGGCAAATTCATCACCATTGTGGCCGACACCGGAGACCCCGAGTCGGTAAAGGCGATGGTCAAGGAAGCGGCAGAAAAGCTGGGTCGAATCGACATCTTGGTGAACTCAGCAGCCCGCGTCAGTGGCGCCTACTCCCCCAAGTTGAAAGACATTACCGAGGACGATTTCTGGGGCGACATGAACGTTAAGGTCATGGGTTATTTAAGGTGCGCCCAAGCCGTGGCCCCCTACATGATTGAACAGGGCTGGGGCCGGATTATTAACATCAGCGGTATGGCTGCCCGCAATTCCGGTTACTCTGTCGGCAGCATGCGCAACGTGTCCGTTACCGCACTCACCAAGAACCTGGCCGACGAACTTGGCCCCCAGGGCATCAACGCGACGGTAGTGCACCCTGGAATGACCTACACGGAGCGCATACCGGGGTTGCTGGCAGACCAGGCGAAGGCCCAAGGGATTACCGTCGAGGAAGCCGAGCAACGCATGGCCGAGCGCAACTCTATCCATAAGATAGTCGACGCCAAGGAAGTGGCTTACGTGGTGGCCTTCCTAGCGTCCCCCAAGTCCATCGCCATCAACGGCGACACCATCGCCGCCGGTGGCGGTGTGGGCCGGGCGATTCACTATTAGGCAACTCAATGATATTGTATCGTCAATAATTGAGTCTAAAAATAAATAAGCCTATAATCTAAGCGTGGCTATACAGAAGACCGAGAATACTCGGAACAAACAGAAGCATCTGGAGATGTGGCGGTCGTTTTTGGAGACTCACTCGACCGTTATGAAGTACCTGGAGCGCCGGATGCACGAGCAGCACGGCTTGCCCCTTTCGTGGTGGGACGTTTTGCAACAATTGGCCGATGGCCCGGACGGCAAGCTGCGTTTGGGCGAATTGGCGGACTCGGTTCTTCTGACCCGTAGTGGCATCACCCGGCTGGTGGACCGCATGATTGAGGCTGGTCTGGTGCTTCGCGAGCCGTGTCCTGGAGACCGGCGCGGGTATTACGCCGTTATCACCCGGCAAGGCCGGGACACCATCGAAAAGGTGGGCCCAGATCATTCCAAGGACGCCTGGGAGGTCTTCTTGGACCACATAGACGACGAGGAAGCCGAGACTTTGGGGAAAGTGTTTAAGCGGGTGCTAGCTGCCGGAAAATAACGGAATGGCTGTTCCCGTGAATATATAAAAAAAGACCCTGGCCGGTATTACCGACCAGGGTCTTTTTGTTGGGTCAAATTAGTGGTTGGTTAGGCGCCGACCAACTCAGTGTCGATAACGTCAGGGGAGATGGCCGCGACTTCCACGCCCAGCTTCCGGCTCAATGCCTCGGCCAGGGATTTCCCCAAAGACTTCAGCTCACGGCGGTCAAGCTGGGGCATCCAGTCCATCGCCTGGGCTAGGTCAACTCGGTAACGCTTAGGGAACTTGGAACTGGAAGTGCCGAGACAGCGGAAGCGAATCGGAGTTGCAGGCAAGGTAGAGAATTGGTTCTCCATGCAGGCCGAACGTCCTTCTTCGGTCCACCACCAAAAGATGGTCGCCTCAACGGGCTCAGGAGTAAAGGGCTGGCGGTCGCGGCTGCGGCGCTTGGTGACCGGCTCTGGCGTTGCGACTGCGGCGAGACCGTTGATGGGGCGTTCTACGGCTAGAGTCATGCTTCCTCGTGCGGACAATATCGGATGATTAAGTAGTCCGTTGAGGAAATTGTACTGCGGGGAGAATTACCGAAGAGTTACGGCAATTTCTAGAACCGGAATTAGCCCCTGATTAAGAAAACGATTCCAGCGATTAATAGCATGGTGGTGACAATCCAGGGGAACACCCGTTCCGGCACTCGCCGTAGTATCCATCTGCCAATAACGGCGGTGACTGCGCCAATTGCGCCCAGGCCGATGCCCATCAGCACAACCTTAAGGGTTAGTAGCTCGTTGTTACCGTAGATTATTAGCTTGGGTATTTGTATTATCCCCATCGCCATTGAAGATGTGCCGATGAAGGAGCTGCCCACGAGACCGTAGGCCAAATAAAAGACGGCGGCGAACGGCCCAGGGATGCCCAA
>JABMNL010000002.1 GCA_013204585.1 SAR202 cluster bacterium
CTCTACACCAGCGGCACCACCGGCAAGCCCAAGGGCGTACTCCACGTCCACGGCGGCTACATGGTGGGCACCTACTACCACTTCAAGACCTTCTGGGACGTGAAAGACGACGATGTCTTCTGGTGCATGTCGGACATTGGCTGGGTAGTGGGTCACAGCTACATTGTCTACGCACCGCTGGTCGCTGGGGCAACCACGGTCTTCCGCGAGGGAGCAATCGACTATCCCCACCCCGGCGTTTTTTACGAGACCGTCGAGAAGTACGGTGTAAACGTACTGTTCACCGCTCCCACCGCCCTGCGCATGCTGATGCGCTACGGCGAGGAATACGCACAGAAGTACGACCTGAAATCGCTGCGGTTCATCACCTGCGCTGGCGAACCCCTAAATCCGGAAGCCTTGAAGTGGACCTACGAGTTTATTTGCGGCAACGGCGAGTGGGGCCACATCGTGGATAACTGGTGGCAGACCGAGACCGGTGGCCCCTGCTTGGGCACGTCGGCCACCATGCCGGTGAAGCCGGGCCGAGTGGGCCGTCCCCTGCCTGGAGCGTCAATGGACATTGTCGACCGGGAAGGCCAACCAATCACCGAGCCTGAGAAAGGCGGCCTGCTGGTCATCAAGCGCCCCTTCCCCCATTTCTTCCGCACGGTGTTCGGCGACCCGGAACGCTACGCCAAGGACTGGAACACCATCCCCGGTGTTTACCTCACCGGCGATGTGGCCCTGCGCGACGCTGACGGCTATTACATGGTGGTGGGTCGGGCCGATGACGTGCTGAACGTCGCCGGACACCGCATTGGTTCCGCCGAGGTTGAAAGCGCCCTGGTGTCACACCCGGCGGTCGCCGAGGCCGCGGTCATCGGCAAGCCCGATGAACTGCGTGGCGAGACCATCAAGGGCTTCGTCACCCTACGCATGGGCCATGAGCCGTCCGACGAAATGGTCGAAGCCCTGAAACTACACGTCCGCCACGAACTTGGTCCCATCGCCGTCCCAACCGAACTCGAGTTCATGCCCACGCTGCCCAAGACCCGCTCTGGCAAGATCATGCGCCGCCTACTGAAAGCCAACGAGCTGGGCCTAGACCCAGGGGATATAACGACCCTGGAGGAGTGAAATCCCCCTCGTCAACCAGGGCCGCATCTCAAACCCGCTCCAATCCGAATTAACACAGTAGCTCGGTAGTTATGCTACCGTGCTACGCTGATGATTATTGGTGAGTAACGATAATCAGGAGCGAAACCATGACTAGCGAACCGGTCTACACAGAACCAAGCCACCCCGGCGAGGTGCTGATAAGAGAATTTTTGGAGCCGAAAGAACTTACTCAGCGTGACCTGGCGAACGGGATTCGTGTACCGTATCAGCGGGTCAACGAAATCATCAATGGCCGCCGGGGCATTACCGCCAGCACCGCCCTGCGTCTTGCCAAATATTTCGGCAACTCGGAAGAGTTGTGGATGTATCTCCAGTTGCGGTGGGACCTTTACCAAGCAAGAAGGTCCGAGGAATCAGAGTTACGTGAGATACGGCCCGTAGGCGTCTGACCCAGGGGTTCGACCCCAAGCCGAGGAAATCCCCCTCTGTCCCCCTTTACGAAAGGGGGAGGTGATAGCCCCACTTTTATAAAGGGGGGTTGGGGGGATTTCGTACCCCGCCATCCCCAACCAAACTGAGGAGACAAACCGAACCACATGAAGGTCTACTACTTCAGCGAGTTTCCGTACCACGAATACCCTGAGGAAGAGGCGGACAAGTACCCGTCACTACGGCTTACGTTTCCCAACAATCTTTTTGACCCGAATAAAGCCAACGAACTGTTTAAACGGTACTTCGACGAGTCCCAGTATGTGGACGAGTTGGGCTACGACGGCATCATGGTCAATGAGCATCACACTACACCATCGTGCATGAACGCCTCCTGCAACCTTACCGCTGCCGTGCTCGCCCGCATCACTAAGAACGTCAAAATATTGCTCTTGGGCAACATTCTGCCCATCCACGAGAATCCGGTGCGCCTGGCGGAAGAAATCGCCATGATCGACGTTATCTCCGGTGGCCGCGTCATATCGGGCATGGTGCGTGGCACGGGCGTGGAGACGGTATCGACGAACATCAACCCGACTGAGAACCGGGACCGGTTCGAGGAATGCCACGACCTGCTGATTAAGACCTGGACCACGCCCGGCCCCTTCCGCTGGGAAGGCAAGTACTATAACTACCGGGTGGTGAACCCGTGGATGGTGCCAATCCAGAAGCCCCATCCGCCAGTCTGGGTGCCGGGTACGGCCAGTCCCGAGACCGCCCAGTGGGCTGGCGCGCACGGCTACACCTACGTCGCATTCTTGACTGCCTTGGATGTCACCGAGGAACTGTTTGCCATCTTCAGGGAATCGGCAGTCGAGAACGGTCACACGCCTACTAAAGATAACTTTGGCTATCTGCTGTGCTGCTACGTGGCTGAGACCCAGGAAAAAGCCGACGAGCAGGCCAAGCACTTTATGTGGCGCATGGGCGCGACGACCCGTGGCCCCAGGGAGTACATGAACCCGGTGGGCTACCGTTCGGCGGCCGGTCAGGCGGTGGCAGTGCGCCGGACAGCGAATCCCCTGGCCAACCAGAGCTTCGAGGAACTAAAAGAGAATTACCACATCGTCTGCGGCACGCCCGACACGGTGTTGGAGAAGTTGGAGTACCTCCACGGGCGGCTGGGCATGGAACATCTGATCATGTACGGCCAAGAGTCCAAAATGGACCACGAAGCCACCATGTCCAATATTGGCCTGTTCGGCAAAGAGGTGCTGCCAGTTATCAAAAACTGGTAGGGGATTGCGTACCCCCGCCGCCAGCGAATGCTCGGACGGGAACCAAACTGTGCCTGGATGATAAGATGGGTCTAGCCATTGGGCGCGACTGAAAAGCGCGGATAGGGTTTTGGAAATTCACGCGGCGTAGCTGTCCGTTTTTCGATTGCTGGGCCGCTTAATTCATAGCGCAGACTGCATACCGCAGACTGGATTCTCATATGCAACGTTCCATGCGGGAACCTCCAGTAAACAGACGGGACATTCCCGGTCTTCCTCCTCCATCAAGTCCCCCGGTGCCACGAACGATTGGGCTCTTTAAGCCCTATCGATTTCAGGTAATATCGGTGGCCGTCTTGATACTGGTCACAGCCAGTATCGGTGTGGTCAACCCCGTGCTCATCAAGGTGGTCTTCGACTCGGCGCTTTTCCCCGAAATCGGTGGCCCAGACATGCACTTGCTCTGGATATTGGCCGCCATCATGTCCGCCATCGCTGTCGCCAACGGCCTGATGGGCGTGCTCCAGACTTACTCGACCAACAAAGTAGGCCAGAGCGTCATGCGCGACCTGCGCGACTCGGTGTACGCCCATCTGCAAGGCATGTCCCTGGGTTTCTTCACCAGCACCCGCACTGGCGAGATTCAGTCACGGGTTTCAAACGACGTGGGCGGCATCCAGTCGGTGGTGACCAGCACCCTAACCGACACGCTCTCCAACACCGTAATATTCCTGAGCACCCTGGTCGCGATGTTGATTTTGTCGTGGCAGTTGACCGCAGTTGCCGTGGCTACCGTTCCCTTCTTTTTTCTGCTGACCCGGTTTGTCGGGAAGCGACGGCGAGCGGTCACCGCCGAAACCCAGCGGTCAATGGCTGAGGTTACCGCCATCACCCAGGAGACGCTCTCGGTCTCTGGCATCATGTTGGCTAAGCTGTTTGGCCGTCAGACTCAAGAGATGGCCAACTTCCATCACCACAATCAAGAGTTGTCCGACTTGGCGGTGCGCCAACAGATGATTGGGCACTCCTTCTTTGCCGTGGTCATGACCTTTCTGTCCATCACGCCAGCGTTTATCTACCTACTGGCGGGATACATGATGTCGGACACCGGCTCCTCGCCGGTCTCTGCTGGCACCATCATTGCCTTTACCACGCTCCAGAGTCGCCTGTACTTCCCGGTGGGCCGACTGCTGCAGGTGTCGGTCGAGTTGCAGTCGTCCATGGCCTTGTTTGAGCGTATCTATGGCTATTTGGACTTGAAGCAGGAGATTGTTGACGCCCCGGACGCCGAGCCCATTGATGCGCGGACGGTGTCTGGAGCGATTAAATTCGACTCGGTGCGCGTTAATTACGCCCAGTCGGGCGATGGAATCGTTGACGATGACGGGGGGCTCAATGAACCCGATGCCAGCATGTGGGCGTTGAATGGAGTTAGTCTGAACATCCCCGCCGGACAGCTTGCCGCGTTCGTCGGGCCGAGCGGCGCGGGAAAGACGACTTTGGCCTACCTGGTGCCCCGGTTGTACGACGTGACCGAGGGTTCGGTGTCCATCGACGGCATCGATGTTCGGAAGATTCGGCAAAGGGATTTGGCGGAGATAATTGGGTTCGTCACCCAAGACAGCTATCTATTCCACGACACCATGGAAAAGAACCTGCTCTACGCGCGGCCCGAGGCGACCAAGGACGAGATGGTTGCGGCGGCCAAGGCGGCCTACATCCACGATAGAATCATGGAGATGCCCGACGGCTACGACACGGTGGTTGGCGAGCGGGGATTCCGCCTGTCTGGCGGGGAGCGTCAGCGGCTGTCCATTGCCAGGGTAATTCTGCATCAGCCCAGAGTTCTGATTCTCGATGAGGCTACATCGGCTTTGGACACGGCCAGCGAGCGTTACGTGCAATCGGCGCTGCTACCGTTGATGCGCGACCGCACCACCATGGTCATTGCCCACCGGCTATCGACGATTATTGCCGCGGACGTTATCTACGTGGTGGACCGAGGCCGGATAGTGGAACACGGTGCCCATGGCGAGCTTCTAGCCAAGGGCGGGCTGTATGCCAACCTCTACCAAGACCAGTATGGCGGAGGGCGCATCGAGGCCTACTGCGAAGACGGAGTGGTCTTTAGCGACGGTAGCATCGGAACGGCCGAGCGCCCCGAGCCGTCGTTGGTGAGCAGTGGCAATGACGGCCCGCGTCGGCCACAAAGACGGGAAGAAGGCATGCCCTGGGAAGAAGATTCTTCTTAGATTAGCCCCGGCCACTTTGAATCTGCGCCAGTCGGTGGCGCACCTGTGGTTCGACGGGGCTCACCACGAACGGTTTCCGTATGGCTGGAAGGTATCCAACGCTGCCGCCCCCGTTCGTCCTGAGCTTGTCGAATGGCCTCTTCGCCGCAGTCATGGCTTTATCAGGCGTTCTTACCCGCCGTTAGCGTGCCTGGCGTAGTTCTGAAAAAACCATGAAAACGCGGCGCGCCGCCTAGTAGCCGATGGCGCAGCCGTCTTTTCTGGGCTCTGAACCGCCGCGTAGGACTCCGGTATCCGGGTCGCGTTGGATGACCTGGGCTCCGCCGATGGACACTCGGCTGTAGCCGTTGATTTGGCCCACATTGTGGCCGCGGGACCTAAGGTCTTGGGCGATTTTTGGGTCCAGACCCTCTTCCAGAATCACATTTTCGTTGCCGACCATGAACCTTAGTGCGTTGATGGCCTGCTGCGGGTCCATGCCGTGGTCCACCATGTTGCTGATTAACTGTAGGTGTCCCTGGGGCTGCATGAACGCGCCCATCATGCCGTAACACAAATGCAACTCGTCGCCGATGGTCGCCATGCCAGGGATGATGGTGTGGAACGGCCGCTTGTGGGGAGCCAGGGCGTTGACGTGATTGGCGTCCAAGGAGAATAGCGAGGCTCGGTTGTGTAGGACGATGCCGGTGCCGGGGACAATCATGCCGGATCCGAAGTTGGAGAACACGCTGTTAATGAGCGAGCAGGCGTTGCCTTCACCGTCAACCACGCTGATGTAAACCGTGTCTGAGCCGCCTTGCACCCTGCCGTAGGGGACGGTGGACATGGCCTTCGATGAGTTAATCAAGGGCCTCCGGGTATTGGCAAACTCCTTGGAAGTTAGCTCTTTGATTGGCACGTCGGCCTTGCGGGGGTCGGCCACGTACTGGAAGGCGTCGGCAAAGCTCAGGCGCATGGCTTCAATCAAGTGGTGGTAGGCGTCGGCGGACTGAGCGCCCATGCCCTTGATGTCGAATCCCTCGGCGATGTTCAGCGCTTCCAGGGCGGCAATACCCTGGCCGTTGGGCGGACATTCCCAGCAGGTGACGCCCCGGTAATCGGTGGAGATTGGCTCGTCCCAGTCAGAAGTGTGGGCTGCCATGTCTTCTGCGGCTAGCCAGCCGCCATGTTCTTGGACGAAGGCTGCGCACTTCTGGGCGATTTCGCTTTTGTAGAAAGCGTCGGAACCGCCCTCGGCGATGACCCGGAGGGTGGCGGCTAACGTGGGTAGCTTCACAAAATCGCCATGGGACGGTGCGCCGCCGTTGGGAAGCATTTCGCTGCCCGATGGGAAGGTAGACAGCTTGGCCAGGTTTTGTTGCCACTGGACGGAAATTATGTCTGAAACGGGAAACCCGTTTTCGGCGTAGTTGATGGCCGGCGCTAATACCTTGCTCATGGGCATGGAGCCTGAGGCTTTCAGCAGCGTTTCCCAACCGTGGACCGTGCCTGGAACGGCGACGGAATAGGGTCCGGTGTCTGGAATTGCCTTAATTCCTTTGTTCAGCAGTTCGTCGATGGATGCTGCGCCTGGCGCTCGACCGCTGCCGTTTAGGGCGGTGACTGACTTTTTCTTGTTGTCCCAGACCAGGGCGAACATATCGCCGCCAACTCCGGTGGACATGGGCTCAACTACATTTAGGGCCGCCGCCGCAGCGACGGCCGCATCAACGGCGTTGCCGCCTTCCATCAGGATGCGGAGGCCAGTCACGGCTGCCAGAGGCTGGCTGGTGGCCACCATGCCGTTGGATGCCAGAACGGTCGAGCGCCGTGAGTCGAAATACATCTGTGGTGCGTTCTCCATGCCTAAATTATTCGCGATTTGGGGATTGTACCATAGGCACGGCTCGTGCCTGATGGTAGAGGCCGTTTTAACGTGCCTGTGGTAATATAGCCTCGGTCCGGTTTTCGGGCATGATTCACCAATCTCCGCGTCCGTCTCAACCGGCATTCTTGGTGGGACTGAAGCGGTGAAACCTTTATTTTTCTGGAGGAATTACCCATGGCAGCAGAAGTAGGACAAGCAGCCCCAGACTTCACCCTATTCGACCACGACAAGCAACCGACGAAACTCAGCGATACCAAAGGCAAAAATGTGGTGTTGGCCTTTTTCCCTGGAGCGTTTACCGGGGTATGCACCACCGAGATGTGCACCTTCCGTGACCGATTCGATGCCTTCAATACCATGAACGCTCAGGTGTTTGGCATCAGCGTAGACGCGATTTTCTCCCAGAAAGCGTTTTCCGATGCAAACAGCCTGAATTTCCCCCTGCTGAGCGACTACAAACGTGAGGTAGGAAGCGCGTACGGGGTTTCCCGACCGAATTTTGCTGGCATGGACGGCTATACCGCATCGGAGCGAGCCGTGTTTGTAATCGACAAAGAGGGCGTAATTCGCTTCAAGTGGGTGGGCGAGAACCCAGGCGTAGAGCCCGACTACGACGAAGTTCAAAAACAGGTAGACCAACTAGGCAAGTAGCTCCCCTTAGGCAACTTATCCGCCAGGCGTCGGAGGCCCATACATGGCAACCTATGTACTCGTCCACGGCGCTTGGCACGGCGGCTGGTGCTGGAAAAAATTGGTCCCGTTACTCAGGCAGACCGGAGCCGAGGTCTTTACGCCCACGCTCACCGGCATGGGAGAACGGGCCCACCTGAACTCGAAGCTCAACCCAGCCGATATCACACTGGATGTCCACATCCAGGACATTGTTCAGATGATGCGCTACGAAGGTCTGGAGGATGTGGTGCTGGTGGGCCATGCCTACGCCGGAATGGTCATCACCGGCGTGGCCGAAGTCTGCCCGGAACGTATCGCCCACATGGTGTATGTGAACGGGGTAATCCCCGCTGACGGCGAGTCCATGGCCGACCAACTAATCCCGGTGCGCGGGGAAGAGTTTGCCGGGTGGGTGCGAGACCAAATCGAAAATGGCGATGGGTTCTTGCCTGCCCCATCCTCGGCTAAGGAAGTAGGCCGCCGCTGGGGCATTACCGACCCCGACGACCTGGCCTGGGTTGGCACTAACGTGTGCCCGCAACCGGCGGCGGCCATGGCCAGCCCGGTACACATGGGAAACCCCAAGGCCAAGGCGATTCCCAAGAACTTTGTCGGCGGTGGTGAGTCAGGGTTCGACTCGGTAGCCGAGCGTGCCAGGCAGACTGGCTGGGGAGTGTATCCCGTGGACTCGGGTCACGACACCATGATTACCCACGCCGGTGAACTGGCGGATATTCTAATCAAGATTGCAAACGAGTAATTTATTAGGCGGGGAACTAAGGAGTAGGCAGCATGGACTCATCCAACATCAAGGCTTTGGTCTTCGACGTATTTGGCACGGTGGTTGACTGGCATAGCTCGGTCACCCGCCATGGTGAGAACTTTGGCAAAGCCAACGGCATAACCGCCGACTGGGTAGACTTTGCCGAGAGCTGGCGGGCCAAGTATCGTCCCTTCATGGACAAAGTACGCACCGGAGAACTGCCCTGGACCGAGCTCGACACGCTGCACCGTATGGGTTTGGAAGAGCTGCTGAACGACTTCAAAATCACCGGCATCAGCGAAGAAGCCAAAGCTGACCTGAACCTGGCCTGGCACCGGCTGGATCCCTGGCCCGATTCACCGCCGGGACTGACAAGACTCAAGGCCAAGTTCATCCTGGCCACCATGTCCAATGGCAATATTGCGCTGATGGTTGATATGGCCAAATACGCCGGACTGCCCTGGGACACCATTTTGGGCGCAGAGTTGGCCCACGCCTACAAGCCCGATTCCAAGACCTACCTGACCGGCGTGGAACTGCTGCACCTCAATCCAGAGCAGGTGATGATGGTGGCCGCGCACCAAGGCGACTTGCTGGCCGCTGCAAAGCAGGGTCTTAGGACTGCTTTCGTGAAGCGGCCCCTGGAACGCGGGATCAATGGCAAGGTAGACACGACGCCAGACCCGTCATTCGATTTCGTTTGCGACGACTTCCGGGACTTGGCAACACAACTGGGCGTCTAAACCCAAACTTTAGGATCCTTTAGGAGCAGTCATGGCCCGTTTCGGTGTGCGTCTGGAAAACGACCCAACCCTGAGCCCCCAGGACTACCAGGAATTGGGCGCTCTGGCGGAGAAGAATGGATTTGAGGCCGTGTGGGTGCCCGAGGGCGGTGGAAGGGACTCGCTGACCTCGTTGGCCACCATTGCTATGAAGACCGAAACCGTGCAGTTGGGCACTGGAATACTGCCCCTCTTCGCCCGTACTCCCACCAACACAGCCATGGGCGCAGCGGGTATGGCTGCCGTGTCTGGCGGTCGGTTCATGTTGGGCCTGGGTGTTGGACACGCTCCGACGGTTGAAAGCCGGGACGGCATCCCCTTCAAGCAGCCAATGACTCGCATGCGAGAGACCATTCAAATTGTGCAGGGTCTGCTGTCTGGCGCAGAGGTTAATTTCGCGGGCAAGCTGTTCAATGTTACCGGCGCATCCATGGGGGCGGCCACGCCCAAGACCAAGGTGCCGATATACGTTGCGGCCCTCGGCCCGCAGATGCTGGAAATGGTCGGCGAGTTGGCCGACGGCGTGTTGATGAACTGGACGGCGGTGGACTACCTGCAAGAGGCAATTGGGCACATCAAGCGGGGCGCGGAGAATGCTGGCCGCGATCCCAAAGACATCGACATTGCCGGTTATGTTCGAGTGGCAGTGGGCGACGATGTCTCAGCGTCCAGGGACTCGCTACGGCGACAGGTTGCCCGCTACGCCAGCAATCCTTTTTACCGTAATTTCTTCGCACAGACGGGGTTCGACAAAGAAATGTCCGCCGCCGCTGCCGCATTGGCCGACGGCAACCTGGACAAGGCTGCCGAGTCAATTACTCAAGAAATGCAAGACCAGGTGGCGATTGTCGGAACGGTTGCAGAATGCCGGGCCGCCCTGGAAAAACGCCGGGCTGCCGGTCTACAACTGCCGGTCATCGCGCCCTTCGCCGTGGGGGACAATATGGCCTCCCACCGGCATGTGATTGACGCACTGGCTCCCAACACGAAATCCCCCTAAATCCCCCTTTACGAAAGGTGATTGTATACTTGGCAGACCCTTACGCCTGGGGTTTTCTGTTCACCCTCACGCTTTAGCATACCAACTGACTGTTGGTCAAGGCGGAAGTTGCCAATTCGGGTATAATGTATACGTTGCATATTTGCAACAATTGCTTTACCAAGTTAGAAGTGTGTGCGAGTGGGGAAGTGTTAGACCTCTGGTGAGGGAGGGACAACCAATGGAACAGAAATTTAATGAAGGCAAATTTAGAGAACTTATCTTGTATATTGCGGGGCGTTCGGTAAACGACCAGCATTTTGGCGCGGTCAAACTCAACAAGATTCTATATTTCTCGGATTTTAATGCCTACCGTGAACTGGGTAGTTCAATCACCGGGGCTGATTACCAGCATCTAAATGAGGGGCCTGCTCCAAGAGAGTTTCTACGGATTAAGGATTCTCTCATTGAACAAGAAGAAGCCAATATTGAGCATCGCATCGTGTTTAGCATGACCCAACAACGGTTAATTGCGATGCGACCTGCCAAAGATGTCTTTACCCCCGATGAACGCCGGATTATTGATGAGGTCATTGAAACCCTGTGGGATATGACTGCTAGGCAAGCAAGTCGACTTTCCCATGAAGATTACGGGTGGCGTTTAACTGAACCGGGTGAATCTATACCTTATTCCTCAGCCTTCTTTTCCCCTGAGCCGTTGACTCAAGAGCAACTACGTTACGGTCAAAGGTTCGCGGAAGAGCATGGACTACGGGCATAGAGTTCCCTTCGATGTAGCGGAATGGCCGGAGTTCGGAGATGCCGCAATACGTGTGCTTGGGTCGATTGAACTCTGGGACGAAATTAAATCATTCATCGACATCTATATTGCTCGAGACCCACATGTAGGTGAACGTGTTCCTGGTACATCAGTTTGGGCGTGGACAATCCCGATCAACCCATACTGCACAATTCTCTATTCGATTGAAATTGAAACGTTCGCTCCAGATGGAGCTCCTGAGGGGAAAATCATGCTGATAGATATCCAGGAGGCTTGATGGCTAAGCGTAACGAGAAGAAAAAGGGTTCTATTTCGTTGCATCCTTATGACCCGAAGGACGTGCTAGCTGCACTCCTAAAACCCTGCCCTAAAGACGACGCTGACGCTCAAAAAGATGTTAGTCAATCACTGGACTGACTAATCATTAATACCGGAGCCGCTTTCCCTCGGTGGCCCTGATGTCCATCTCCATCTTTTCTCCTTCGGTAGAAGTGAGCCGGTCGTAGTTCCACGAAAATTCATCCCAATAATGGCCTGGGTGTTCGAGGCTTAGGTGATGATGCGCCTCAATTATCTGACGCTTGAACAGGCTGAACGCACCCTCTCTGGTGTTGGTATAAGCCTCGCCCTCTAATTACGTACGAAGAATGACAGTTGAGCGCACCGCCAGCCTCCAGCAACACCTGCGAGAGGGGCTAACAGCCTACTCCAGAGGTGTTAGTCCGCAGACTTCGGCCACCAACTCGTAGGAGCGGATACGCTCGGGCAGGCCGTGGGTGATGGTGACGATGCTCAGGTCGGGGGTCTGGTACATCTCGGCGATTGCATCTAGGCCTTCTTTGACCTGCTGGGGTTCGCCGTCGACGCAGGAACTCTGGTACTGGTTCACGAACGCTTGCTCACCGGCCTGGTACACGTAGCTGGCCGCCTCTTCTGGCGTCGGTATTCCTTTGGCCCGCCCGGTGAGATTGAACAACCGGCCCAGGTTGCGGCTGGCTGACTGCCTAAGGGCTTCTTTCTCGGTTTCGGCGCAGACGACATGGACCCCGACGTTCACTTTAGGCTTGGGGAAACGCTCCGACGGCTGATAATGCTTCTTGTAATTTTCGACCACTGCCGGCCCTTCTTCTACCGATATGCCAAAGAAATGGGCGTAGGCAAAGGGTAGTCCTAGCTGGGCGGCCATGTTGGCGCTTTCGTAGCGGGAGCCCAAGAGCCAGACGTCGGGCACCTCTGGCTCGCCGGGGCCGGCGCTGATTCCAGAGAAGAAGTGGTTTTCTTCGAGGTTGTCGTTCAAGAAACCGAGCAGGTCGACTACCTGCCGTGGAAAGTGGCGAATCTCTTTGGGTTGCCCTGGAAAAGATAGGGCTGCCGCCGTGATTTGGTCGCTACCGGGGGCACGGCCAATACCAAGGTCAATGCGGTCTGGGTATAACGCGCACAGCAAGCGGAAATTCTCGGCGACTTTGAGAGCGCTGTAGTGGGAAAGCATTACCCCACCGCTGCCAACTCTGATGCTATTGGTGTGGGCAGCCACCTGGCCGATAAGTATCTCGGGGCTGGTGCCCGCATAGTTGGGGGCGCTATGGTGCTCGGCCAGCCAATACCGTTGGTAGCCAAGTTTCTCTACTGCTACCGCCAGCGCAATCGTGTTGCGCAGCGCCTGGCCCGCCGTCGCACCCGAAGGCACCGGCGTTTGGTCCACGACGCTTAGTTCAAGTTTCTGGTTCAAATTAATACCTCAGAATGGCGTGCCGCGCTGTTCGCGTCCTTTTCCCTGTTGCCCTTGGTAGCACGGGTAGCACGGGTAGCCAGTTGGCTACAAGTATACAAGCAACCATCGAATATGGGGCGGTAATCCGCCCGGAGAACCTATTGCGCGGCCCAACATACCGGCCTATAATCTGCCTCGGATGAAGGCTAGGAAATTGAATTAAAGCCGTTCTCCGGGCAGGAAAGCCCTGGGAACGGCTTTTTTTGTGGCATTATTTCTATGCACCGCAAAGTAGAGGAAATTTTCCGGCCGGCGTGGACGAAACGCCAAGCCGAACGTAGCAGCAACGCCATGAGGAGCACAATAAGTATTGGCTAGGAACGTGTTAAGCCCTCCCTTGGGAAAAGGATCTAAGGCCAAGTGGAGAAAGATGCTTCCGGAACGGGCCATCGCCGTTTTCCTGTTCCTTTGCAGCTTCTTGTCGATTCTGACCACCGTCGGTATCGTAGCCGTTCTCCTTTTTGAAGCGATAAGCTTTTTTACTGAGGTCTCATTCTTAGAGTTCATCACCGGCACCCGGTGGACTCCCCTGTTCTCCTCCAAGCAATTTGGTGTTCTGGCCCTGGTGGCTGGCACCACCCTAACTGCGGTCCTCGCCATGATGGTCGCGCTACCCCTGGGCCTGCTCAGCGCAATCTACTTGAGCGAGTACGCCCCGAGCCGAGTGCGCAACACAGTCAAACCTATTTTGGAAATCTTGGCTGGCATCCCAACCGTGGTCTACGGATATTTTGCGCTGTTGTTCGTGACCCCCCTCCTGCGGGGAATATCCGAGGATATATCGGTGTTCAACGCCCTGAGCGCTGCGATTGTCATGGGACTGATGATTCTGCCCATGGTATCCAGCCTCAGCGAAGACGCCATGCGAGCGGTGCCGAGGACACTACGCGAAGGCGCTTATGCCCTGGGTTCCACCAAGCTGGAGGTCTCGACACTGGTGGTTGTCCCGGCAGCCCTCTCCGGAATCGTCTCCGCCTTCATCTTGGCAGTATCCCGGGCCATCGGCGAGACCATGATTGTCACCATTGCCGCCGGTCAGAACCCAAACTTTACGCTTAATCCCTTTGTTCCCATCGAGACCATGACTGCTTACATCGTTCAGGTCAGTATGGGTGACACACCCGCCGGTTCCATCGAGTTCAAGACCATCTTCGCCGTGGCGCTGCTACTGTTTGCCATCACCCTGGTTATGAACCTGCTCAGCCAATACGTGGTCAGCCGGTTCCGAGAGGAGTACGAGTAGTGGCAGTAATCTCCCGGTCCGATTTTGAGAGAGTTAGGGGACGCCGCCGATGGATGGGCCGGGCGTTCCACGCCCTGTGTCTGTTGTCGGTGGCAATTGCCTTGGGCATGCTCGCCGTGCTGTTGGTGTACCTGCTGGTACAAGGCGTTACTCGCATCGACTGGAGCTTCCTGACCAGCTTCCCGTCCCGGCACCCTGAGCAGGCTGGGATAAAGGCGGCAATAGTGGGCAGCGTCTACGTGGTGATTATTGCCGGGGTGGTGGCGTTTACCCTGGGCGTGGCCTCGGCGTTATACCTTGAGGAATACGCGGCCCGTAGCAAGTTTGCCCGAATTGCCAAGATAAACATTGCCAATCTGGCTGGGGTGCCGTCGATTGTGTACGGAATCTTGGGCCTGGAGATTTTTGTACGCACCATGGGATTGGGCAAGAGTGTGCTGGCCGGAGGGTTCACTCTGGGGTTGCTAGTTCTGCCGATAATCATCGTTGCGGCCAGCGAGGCGATACGCGCCGTGCCGCCATCGCTTCGTGAAGGGGCTTACGCGTTGGGCGCTACCCGGTGGCAGGTCGTGTGGAACATGGTAATCCCGCAGGCCTTTCCTGGAATCATGACAGGAGTGATTCTGGCCGTCAGCAGGGCCATGGGCGAAACCGCGCCGTTAATCGCCATGGGAGCCCTCACCTTTGTGCCCTTCACACCGACCAGTCCGCTCAGTCGGTTTACGGTGCTGCCGATTCAGATATTCAACTGGACCTCTCGTCCGCAGCAAGGATTCCAGGAGGCTGCGGCGGCCGGTATAATCGTGTTGCTCGTTATACTGCTATTCATGAACGCGGGCGCAGTGATACTGCGCAGCCGGTTCCAAAACAAGTGGGAAGGCTAGCAGTCAGTAAGAGATGAATTTTATCGTCAACAAGCTGTAAGGATATTAGATTGCAAGAAATGGACTACATCCTTCAGACTCGCGGGCTGAGCGTCTACTACGACACCAAAAAGGTAGTCACAGATGTGAATCTCGACGTTGCTCGTAACCGTATCACGGCCATTATCGGCCCGTCGGGCTGCGGCAAGAGCACCCTGCTGCGTTGCTTCAACCGGATGAACGACCTGATACCCACCGCCCGAGTGGAAGGGCAGGTGTTGTTTGATGGCCGGGACCTCTACGGCCCAGATATTGACCCGACCGAAATTCGCTACCTAATCGGCATGGTGTTCCAGCGGCCCAACCCGTTTCCCAAGTCCATCTACGACAACGTAGCCTTTGGTCCCCGAATAAACGGGTTTAAGGGCGATATGGAAGAAGTTGTCGAACGTTCGCTACGCCGCGCGGCCCTTTGGGATGAAGTAAAAGACCGGCTCAAGGCGAGCGCGCTGGCGTTATCCGGTGGCCAGCAGCAACGTCTGTGCATCGCCCGCGCCCTGGCGGTGGAGCCCAGCGTAATTTTGATGGACGAGCCCTGTTCGGCCTTGGACCCGATTGCCACATTGGCCATCGAAGAACTTATGCGTGAGTTGTCCGAAGACTATTCGATAATCATTGTGACTCACAATATGCAGCAGGCGGCCCGGGTCTCTAACTACACCGCGTTCTTGATGGTTGAAGAGTCCAGGGTGGGATTCTTGGTGGAGTTCGGCGAGAGCCGCCGGATATTTACCAACCCCGTGGACGAGCGTACTGAGGCCTACATAACCGGCAGGTTTGGATAGGCGGGGGAGGTCTTATGGTCAGAGCGGATTTCGACAGAAGCCTAGAAGAGCTTCAAGCCGAGTTGGTTGTCTTGGGTGAGATGGTGGAAGCGGCCATCCTTAAAGCCATGGATGCCCTCGAGCGGCGAGACATGGCAATGGCTTACGAGGTGGTAGCTGGGGACGACCTGATTGATGAAAAGCGATTTGAGTTGGAAGAGAAAAGCATCGACCTAATCGCTACTCAGCAGCCACTAGCAATCGACCTGCGGACTTTGTTGTCGGTGCTACATATCGCCGTCGAGCTAGAGCGTATGGGTGATTACGCCGAGGGCATAGGCAAGATATGTATGATTATCGGAGACGATGTTCCGGTGGAGATTCCCAAGCAACTTCCCCAAATGGCCAAGATGGGTATCACCATGTTGAGAAGGAGCCTGAAGTCGCTGGTGGACCGAGACACAGTGTTGGCCAACGATGTTTGGGATTCGGATGACGAAGTAGACGTCCTCTACGACGGCGTTTGCCGGCAGATTTTCTTGGACATGGGACAGCATCCCCACACGATTGAGGCAGCCACCCATTTCCTCTGGGTGGCCCATGATTTGGAGCGTATTGCTGATCGGGCGACCAATATCGCCGAGCGGGTGATATTCCTGGTTACCGGTCGATCCGGCGGCTCGGGCAAGCACCATAGGGAAACACAGTAATCCTTTGCTCTGCCCGCATGCGGGCTAAAATCCGTGACCGGACAAGCTTATCTACCTCCCTTCCCGCTAAGTGTTATGTATTGTATAATTGTGATTGATAATCGAGCGTGCAAGTAGGCGCGGGCGACGTAATGGCCGCAGACGACTATAATACCGTGATAAATACTCGGATATTTGAATTAGGGTCTAATACTGCAGCACCCAGCAGATATGTTTGATAAATACCAACAAGAGATAGAAGAGATTCTAAAAAACGCCGGAGAAGTCGCCCCTGACGAGACCGTGGGGGAGATGGAAAGGCCGTTGGAAGACCGCCCTAAGGCGGCGCGCCGGACTTTTAGCCTGAACAAGGCTCCGCTGTATACCCCTAGGGGTCGTTGGCCTTCTATAACACCGGGCAAGATTTTGATGACGGGCCTGTTTGTTTTTATCATCACAGCCTTGCTCCAAATCTGGGTGTTGATATGGGTTGGATTGGCCCTGTTGGTGGTGGGGTACCTTCTTTTCTTCGTAACTCCTAGAAATATTTCGGTGGAAAAAAGGTGGCGAGGAGAATCTTTGGAAGACCCGGCAGGGTCTCCTTGGGACCGGTTTAAACTCTGGATAAAGAGCTGAACTAGTCTCTCTTAACTAATCGGGAAAAACAAAACGGGCGGCTTATAGCCGCCCGTTTTTTATTTGCACCGTGAGTGTCCCGTTTCTACCCAATTGGGGTTATTGGTCTGGATTCAGGCGTTCTGCCAAAGCCAAAATAAGATTACCCATGTGTGGGTGCTCCGGTTCAACATCAATCCGGATGCCAGCCGCTATCATGCGTTTGGTGCAGACCGGGCCTATCGATGCCACGACCAACGGCTTCGCATCCACTGGCTCCTGGGCCAGTAGGTCGCGCAGTGAATCCTCTTTGCCCGCTTGAGCGGCTATCGTCATCAGATTGCCGATCTGTGGTTGGCTGGTGAAGGCTAGGGCGTCGATATTCCCCTTCTCCAGGTCGTCAATCATGCCCAACACCGGCGTCACGTCTTCAGGCAGGCCCCAGGTGTAAGTTGACACCTCGCGAACGGTTGCGCCGCGTTTTTGCAGGGTCTGGGTAAGCAGGCTGTTGGGACCGCCGTAGGCTTGCACCGCAACATTCTTGCCGGTCAAATCGAGCCCTTCGATGGCGGCAATCAGGTCGGGCGAAGTGAACGGCTCCGGAGGCATGTGGTCGATACGCACTTTTTGACGGCGCAGTATGGCGGCGGGCTTGGGGCTGCGCGCGATGACCGTGATACCGGCCAGTGCGTCCAGAACCTGAGACTCTTTGCCCAAGGATGCCGCGCTATCAAAGAGCGCCTTGGATCCCACCCCGGTCTGGAAGACCATTACCTGCACTTTTCCGTTGCAGATGTCGTCAACCAACCCAATCACCTCAGGAGTGTCGCCCAAATGGACTTCCTGGAGTACCGGAGCCGGGTATGGAATCCCGCCGTGACGCTCAATCAAGGCCCCCATCTCAGAGAGCATGCGGGCCTCGACGTAAGCGATGGTTTTACCTTTTAGAGAAGCAGCCAAATTAGTGGCGCTCTAGACGGCGCACTCGCCCTCGCCCCGTTCTACTTTGTACTGGTTCGTGCGTTCCCAGTCGATATACAGGTCAGAACCAGGAGCCGCGTCGGCGGCGGCCTTCTGGGCCGTAGCGGCAACGGTGGTCAGCTCTTCCACGCCAACCCGGTCGAGGAACTGGTTGAAGCTCTCGCCGTCGGAGCGGTTGTCCTTGTAGTAGGAGACCACGTCTTTTAGGACTCCGGGCACAGACTTGGCCGGAATCTTGACCAAGGGTATGCGAGTGCCGATTCGGGAATCCGTTACCTTGCTGTCGCCGTAACTTCCGCCCAAGAACATTTCGTAAGCGGGTATCTGCTGGCCGTCGGGACCCTTCACAGCCGCGCCGTGGAAGCCGATGTTGGCGATGTGGTGGAGTCCGCAACCGTTGGGGCAGCCGCTCATCTTGATGCGAATGTCGTTTACGCCTTGATCCTGGAGCAGGCCGTTCCACCCGGTCATTTCCTGTTTTATGGCGCCAGCCAGGCCCATGGAGGCCGTGATACCGAGCTTACAGCTATCGGTGCCGGGGCATGAGACCACGTTGGTGATGGAGTTGGCGTTGGCCTCGGCCAAGCCAATCTCAGTTAGGCCGTCCCAAACGTCGTGGAGCAGGTGTTCTGGAATGAACCGCAAGACCAAGTTTTGCTCTTGGCTGGTGCGGGCCCGGCCACCGGTGTATTTGCGCATGATGTCGGCTAGGCTGTGGAACTGGCTTGCGGTGATGTTGCCGCGTTCCGGCTTTACGTGGACGGCGAAGTAGCCCTCTTGCTTCTGCGCTTCAACGTTGGTGTCGCGCCAGTTGGTGTAGTCTCCGCTGACGTCGCGGCCGTTAGTCGATTTGGCGGCCAACTCAGGAGGAGTCTCCCGCATCATTTCTTCAACGTTCATCCAAGGCGTGGGGTCGATGGGTCCGACGTTTTTCAGTTCGGCGTCAACTAAGGCCTTGAATTCGTCCAAGCCAATTCGGTCGATTAGTACCTTTAGGCGGGCCATCATGCGGTTTTTTCGCAGCATGTCGGCGTTGTTGAAAACCGTGAACAAGGCGATGGCCAAGCGGAGATAGTCTTCTTCGGGCAGGAAGTCGTAGAGGGGCTTGGCCAGTCGGGGCATAATGGACGTGCCGCCGCCGACGAATACCTTGAAACCACGCTTCTCAACGCCGTTCTCGACCCGTATCTGCGACACGTAGGTTAGGTCTTGGATGGCGGCGGCGACGTGGTCGTGGTCGTCGCAGCCGGTGAAGGCAGCCTTGAACTTTCTAGGGAAAGCCTGGGTCAGCGGATGGCGGACCGCAAAGCGAACGAACGCGGCCAGGTACGGTGTCGGGTCAAAGACCTCTGCGGTGCAGACACCAGCGGTTGGGGCTCCAACCACGTTACGCACCACGTTGCCGCAGGCCTCGCGGGTGCTTAGACCGGCCGTGCCGAGCAGCCGTAGCGCATCCGGGCACTGGTCTAGGGGAATGTGGTGGAACTGGAAATTCTCGCGGGTGGTGATGTGGCCCTTACCCAGGGGGGCGTACTTTGTGGTCAGCTCGCCCAGGGCATCCATAGCCTCGGGGGTGATGATACCGCCGGGAATCTTAACCCGAATCATTTGCACGTCGGCCTGCCGTTGGCCGTAGACGCCTTGCTTCAAGCGGAAGGGCGTGAACACCGTGTTTTCCCTTTCACCGGCCACAAACGCTGCCGACTCCTCCTCCAACCGCACAATCTCATCTTCCATGAAGGGAATAATGCTCTGAGTATTCTTGGCTAGTTCCAAGCTCTCTTCGTAGATGGTTTCCAGGGTCTTTCCTTGTCCGGTTGAGGTCTGGCTAGTCAACTTGTCCTCCAAAATTTTGGCAAATAAAAAACCCACCAATTTCGTATCGGTGGGCTCAGGGGTTCCTAGTGGTGTCTGTGTTTAACGCGTTAGGTTACCTGTTCCCTATGTCAGGGTACAGGTACAACAGGAAGCGCAGGGGTTGCCGTTCACCTTTAACATTTCGATAAAGTCTACTCGCGTGCTAGACAACTGTCAACAGTCATGAACGTAAGGCAGAATCGCTGATAGATTTTGTATTTATTTGACATGAACAGCATCTGAAGATAGTATCAATTATACCATAATGTATATATTAAATCGATCATAAAGATATGAATGATACTATCTTCCAGCCAAATTATACCATCACTCCCGCGATTCAACTTTCCCTCGATAATATCGAACGCAACCGATGGTTGATTGAGAACATGTTGCTTATGCCGAAGCACGAAGCGTGGATGCACCGAGAAGTACGCGTAAAACGTGCGGTGGGAACCACCAAAATCGAGGGTGCTAACCTAGATGAGGCTGCGGTTACTCAATTAGACAGTAAATCTGTCAATCGTTCTGACAGCGCGGACGAACAAGACAACATTAACGCATTACAAGCATACGAATTCATCGATTTTCTCAGTGATCAGCAAGACATACCAATCGATGAACTCGTAATTCGTCAGCTCAATCGCTATTTTATCGCACATGCTGCAGCCCCTTTGACCCCAGGTGTATATCGCAAAGGGTCTAATGCCGTTGGAAATTTTAGACCTCCAGATCAGGGAGATGTGCCGGACCTAATGAGGTCCTTCGCTTTGTGGTTGAGGGAAGAAGCTCAAGACATAAATCCGATATTAAAAGCCGGGGTGGCGCACCTGCACCTGGTAGCGATTCATCCGTTTTGGGATGGAAATGGGAGAACGGCACGGGGCTTGGAGACGCTAATGCTCCAACGGTCTGAATTTGGATTCAGAAAATTGTTGAATACTGAGATGGGCCTGTTCAACATAAGAGATGAATATTTCAATGCTATTCGTCAATCTCTAGGGCCAAAATTTTCTACAGACTACGACTGCACGCCCTGGCTCGAGTTTTCAGCGTCTGTTTTAGAAACAGGGTCTAACTTTCTTGTATCTGAGATGACTGATTGGCGTCGAATGATGGAGCGAATGCATGAATTCGGAGAAGAGGCTGATTTGTTGCCCCGTCAGGTAGACGGATTTGTGTTTGCGTCTCGCACAGGCCAGATTACGCGCGGCCAATATCTAGAGATTACGGGAGTTTCTCCAGTTACCGCCTCACGTGATTTGGCAGACATGGTTGGCAAAAAAATGTTATCCGCTGAAGGCAAAACCCGCTCCCGGATTTATCGGCCATTACTTCAAGACAACTCAGATTAGTTGGCAGTTCTTGTAAAGGAGATTTCACTGGTGGATGATGGAAATTAATGATAGATAGTTTGGATTAGAGGAAAAGAGCCATGAAATCGACGGCTGACGTAGTAATTATTGGCGGCGGGGTGATTGGTGCCAGCATCCTGTTTAATCTGGGCCGTTTGGGCGTGACCGACACTCTGTTGGTTGAGAAAGATTTGCTGGGCTCTGGCTCTACGGGTCGCTCACAGACAATTTGCCGAATGCACTACTCCAATCCCGTGACTGCCACGATGGCCTGGGAGAGTCTGGGCATCTTCGTCCACTTTGGTGAAGTGGTGGGCGGCGAGTCCGGATTCGTCGAGACCGGCTATCTGGTGGTAGTGAACGAGGAAGACCGCAACGGCTTGGAACGCAATGTGGGCATGCAGTACGACCTGGGCATCGACACCATGCAGATTACCGCCGATGACCTGCGCGACATCGCTCCCATGGTCTCGGTGGGTGAAGACGAAGTCATGGCTTGGGAGCCGCAGTCGGGTTACGCCGACGCCCATATGGTCACCAGCTCATATGGAATCCGGGCCAGGGAGATGGGGGCCGAGATTGCCCTCAAAAATCCGGCCACGGAAATAGTAGTCTCGGGTGGGCGGGTAAGAGCCGTGGTCACCGCTGAGGGCCGAGTGGAAACCCCGGTGGCGGTGGTTGCGTCGGGCCCGTGGTCGAAGGGTGTACTGGCGCAGGTCGGCGTGGACGTGCCGCTGGTGCCGGTGCGTCATCAGGTGGCCTCGCTAAGCCGCCCCATGGACAAACTGCCCCTGCATCCCACAGTGGGAGATATCGCCCAGTCTTTTTCGTTCCGGCCCGATGGCAGTTCGTTGACCTTGATGGGGTTTGGACCGGAAGAAGAAGTGGAATTAGAGACCTATAACCAGGGTGTGGACATGGACGTAATGGCCGATGCTCTAGGCCGCCTGACACGCAGGATTCCGGCGATGGCCGAGGCTGAATTTCGGCGCGGCTGGTCTGGGCTGTTCACGACCACGCCTGATTGGCATCCCATATTGGACGCGGTGCCGGGGATTGAGGGTTTGTACTGTGCGGTCGGGTTTAGCGGCCACGGCTTCAAGCTAGCGCCCATGGTTGGGGTCACCATGTCCGAACTTATCGTTGAGGGCATTTCCAGCACCGTGGACATCTCGCCACTCCGGTTCACCCGCTTCGAAGAAGGCGACTTGTTGGAGTCCAGCTACCGCTACCGGGTGCTGGCTTAGCCGCTGGTAAAGCTGGGTTTGAAAAGCCTGTGTTCAAGATAGCGAAACGGTTCCTTCTGCTCTCCGTTGTGACCTTGGTGCTGCTGGGCGCGGTGCAAAGCGGTGACAGCCCTTCGGCCAGCGATGTGGCAATTGCGCCCCATAAGTACAGCCTGTTGCGCTGGGAAGTCGACCACATCGCCGACAAGTGGGTGAACAAGTTCCAAGATATTTTGCCTTGGAATTCCGAACCAACCCGTGATGAACGCATTGCCCAAGCCCAGGAATTTTTTAGTTTGGGCGTCCAAATTAAGGACTTAGAAAGAGAAATCTTGACTGCGGGCGACTTTGCCGCAACCACCGAGCGAATCGGGGAGTTGGAACAACGGCGAAGAGAGATGCAGCCCGGCGTGGAAGAGACGCTGGAATCGGAGATAAGCGCGATTCTGGCCGAGGAGGGGTTTTCTTCACGTATTGGTGTTATTTTCCCGCCGGTGGATACGGTGTACTCCAAATCCCCAGGGGTGTTGATACGCTCGCCCCGCGACCGCATCGCCCAAGTCAGTTCAACCCTGCTGAAACCCGGAATCGCAGACCCAGAGCGGGAGCGATTGGAAGACCTGGTATTCCGAGAAGAAAGTGTGTCGGCTCTGGTAGTAAGTACCGGCGGCGTGGCCACCTATCCCAGCGTGGTATCGGACTCGGGCTCGCTCCACAACGCCCTAATTATTACCGCCCACGAATGGCTGCACCACTGGTTTTTCTTCCAGCCCTTGGGCCAGCACTTTTGGGACAACGCGGATATGACCACCCTCAATGAGACGGCGGCGTCCATTGGCGGAGAGATTATCGGCGACCGCGCTTTTACCGCTATGACTGGAGAAACGGTCAACCGTGAGCCGTCCACTGACGAGCCGCCTGACCCTGATGAGTTCGACTTCACCACAGAGATGCGGGAGACGCGGCTGACAGCCGAAGCAATGTTGGCTGAGGGCAAAATCGAAGAGGCTGAGTCGTATATGAATGAACGCCGCCAATTTATGGATGACAACGGGTACTTCATCCGCAAAATCAACCAGGCATTCTTCGCCTTCCACGGCTCCTACGCCACCGGCGCAGCATCAGTTAGTCCCATTGGCGGCCAGCTAGAGGAACTGCAGGCTGCGGTTGATTCGCCGGAAGAGTTTATCAAGACGGTGGGGCGGTTCGCCCGTGTTGAGGACTTGGAGGACTATCTGGGCGTGCCCCCATCCTAAGCTTTCGGTGCCGCAGGGCGTTGCCTCAAATATGTCATTCTGAAGAGCGAAGCAACGAAGAATCCCGTTACTCCGAACTTGCCGAGTGCGAAATAACGAGACCCTTTGCAAACTCAGAGAGACAGGGGCGTCCCCGGATTGAGATGATGCAGCGCCCTGAAAAGAGTGCACAGGCAGGCTGCGCCAATTCATCTAGGTGCGAGCACCAACGATTTCGCGAACACAGGAACTGATAGCTTGGACATCTTCCTGGGGCAATTCGCTCCCCATGAATCGTTTATTTCGGATGTTAAAATATTGGCCCTCGGGAGAAATATAAATCAGCCATTCAGTTGTTCCTCGATTCCTTAGACTCCTGCCCTGAGTTTTCAACAATGCCGTTTGTCTTCCGGACCCTGCAGGTAGGCCACGAAAAACTTTCACGACCAGGCCAGACGATTGATTTATTGCTGGTCGGTTAAACGCAGTCGCAATCGCTGCCGCTTTCAATATTTCGTTGTCATTGGCGCGACCTGTTAGTTGACCGCATTCTAACGGCAGCGTCTTTCTCACTTTTATTAAAGCATCAGGCAAACTTTCGGTCCGGGGCCACATTAAACCAAACTGCCGCCCTTTGCTCAGCACGATTTTCGCGTCTGATTCGATTCTATCAACGAACGCACATTCCCAGCGGTCAGGCATTATTCACCCTCATCCTTGTATCTAAAAAGTACCTAAAAACTTGAACGAGTCAGACCGGTCCATCCTTGGCCGTCCGAAGCCCCGGGTTAGCGGGGTCACCGCGTTGCTTCCCTTGAGTGGAGTTCGAAAGGGCACCGACGCAGTATTGCAACCAAGTCCTAGCCCCCCAGCAGAGCCGACGGGCGGTTTCTGAGTATTTCTTCTGCTTGCGACATGATTTCACGGAGGATATAAGACGCCGGTTCGATGGAGCGGATTAGTCCAGACGCGGTCCCGGCCCGGACCGGAGCGGTTGTGGCGTCTCCGGCGGCGTTGGCGGTGGCGATAACTTCACTGAGTTCGCCCTTGCGGGCCATCATTTCGGTTTCCCGTCCGTGCCAGGTGTCGGTGAAGGAATTTGAAATTACACGGTCGCCGACCTCCATGGGAAACGGCGCGTTCGTAACTAAGTCGTAGACCTTGGTGAGTATGGTGTCGTCGGCGTCGGCGATGACCACCTGGCCCTTGGCCCATTCCGGCCCAGCCCATTCCATACTCGCAACGAAGCGAGTCCCCATCCAAGCGCCCTCGGCCCCCAACATTAGGGCGGCGGCAAGACCGGCCCCGTCGGCGATGCCACCGGCGGCCACCACCGGTATATCCCCGGCAATCTTGACCACGGCGCGGACAAAGGAAAGAGTTCCCAACTGGCTGGTATGCCCACCGGCCTCGCTGCCTTGGGCAATGATTATGTCGGCGCCAGACTCGATTGCCTTTCTGGCATCGGACATGGTCTGGACTTGGGCGAAGACTTTAACGCCGCTGCCTTGGGCCTGGCGGATAAAAGGAGTCGGGTCGGCGAACGAATGGCTGACAGCCGCCACTTTGGCATCCAATGCGGCTTCGATGACTTTGTCGATTCCGGTGGCTGATGATATGAACCCCACGCCAAAGGGCAAAGCAGTTTTATCTCTGACGGCTTGTATCTGCTCCTTTAGCCACGACGGGTCTGGATTCAATCCAGAGCCAATCATGCCGAAGGCGCCAGCTTTGGACACTGCGATTGCCAGCTCGGCGGCGGCGGTTCCGGCCATCGGTGCGTTGATGATTGGGAAGTCTATTCCCAGCAGTGAGCAGATGCGGGTGGTCAGCATGTTGGGACTCCTATGGGATAGTGAGGGTTCGCATTGAAATAAAAAGTTTGGTTGCGGAGAGCTTTCGCCCCCATCCTAACCTTCCCCCGGCGCGAGGCACTGCCTCAAAAGTAGCGAAAGAACCTGTTTTTGGTTCGAATAACCCTATCCACATGTCACCCTGAGCGTAGCGAAGGGCCTGCCAAGGCGCTGCTTGGAAGATTCTTTCCCGATGCATCGGGACTTCACTCCTCAGAATGACAGTTTTGAGGCCAAGCCCCGGCGCGAGGGAAGGGATTATTCAACTGCAAGGGAATAGCCTACACCCAGGGGGAGCGTTTGGAGCGGTCTTTTTCTGAGGTGGCGGCGGAGAGGCCTTGGCGTTCGAGGGAGTCGGTCAGCATGCGCCGAAATACTCGGCGGTCTCCGGCGTTAATCACAGCCTGCTCGTGGGATTCGGAGATGACCACCGGGTAGCCTTGGCCGCGTTGGCATTGGTCCCAGACCAAGCCATGGGCTAGGGAGAGCAGGCTCTCGTTCTTAGCCACCCATTTCGGCACCTCAACCCGCCCAATCTCCTGTCCAGCGTTCACGTAGAAGAAGTAGACCTTGTTTTCCTCGTCGTAGGACTCTCTGGACACCGACGAGTTGGTCTTATACACGGGAGAGCGCCAACCAGGTTCAAGTAACCGATGGAATATGTCCCGGTCCAGGAAATCGTTGGCCCCGGAGCAGGGCTGTTGGGTGGAGCGGCGGTTATTGCACGACTGGGAGCAGACGCTGAGGTCGTGGGGGCACAGGGAGCAGCGCACGGCGTTCAATGCCTCGGTGCTGCGCGGATAGGACACGTAGGCAGCCAAGGCAACGGGCCGGGTCTCCGACAACTTCTCCAGGCGTTTCATGGCGGGAAGCAGGCCGTCGCGGATGATAGCGTCGCTCACATAAGGGCGGAAGGCCTGCCCGGACAGCCCCCACAGCACCAACGATCCGTCCACCAGGCCCAGCACCGGCAAGTCTGGTGGGCATTGCTCCACTGTGTTAGCCAGGGTCTCCAGTTCTTTGACGGTGCGTACCAGGCCCAAGAGCGCGCCGCTAATCATCTCTTCCCCGGTCGAACTCTTGGGGTCGGATATGTAGAGTTCCTCAGGCGTGGTGGCCAGATGGGGGTGGCTGAAGAGCGTGGCGTCAGGTCGGGAGCCGTAGGTTAAGACGCAGCCGCCGAAGTTGAGCAGGTAGCAGGCAACGGGCAGGTGCCGGTCAACGTCGATGTGGGAGCCGTCCACTCCGGCCACAACCCAGTCGGTGAGCGGCCCAGGCGGCGGGTAGGCTCCGAGCAGGCCTTCTTCGACTTCTGCGGCCAGATACGGGCGTTCTTTGGTGTCCGAGGTCTTGCTTGCGGCGGTATCAGGGTCGATACCGGCAGCGGAGTTAAGCAGGGCGGTAAGGCGTTGCTCCCGGGCGTCGCTATCCCCGCGAACCGACTGGGTGAACTGGTCCAGTTGGAGGACCGTTTGTCCCATGTCCAGTCCCATAGCTGTTTACCTCAGCACGCGTTCGTCGCCGTTGCGGCGGGTAATTTGTTGTTGGTCCATGTATTCCAATAGCGGGAGCATGTATTTGCGGCTCGAGTCGAACATCGTCCTGGCGTCGGCCACGGTGATACTGCCTTGGTCTTTCAAGTGCTGGACGATGCGCTCGGTCATCTCACAGTAGGCCGATGCGTCGAAGATAACGGAATCGGCGACCCTGACTACCTTTCCTTGGTCAATTAAGACGCTAAGGAGTTCTGAGTCCAGCTGCTGGTCGCTGAGGGGAGAATAGGGGGCCTTTCGGAGCGATTGCAAGTAGGCGGCCGCTGCTTCTTCCATCTTTGGGGTCATGGTAACTTCGTGGTCTGGCAGGCGCAGGGATTGTCGTTCGTCAACCACCACCTTGTCTGCGGTTAGTCTGGCCAGCGCGCGCTGGTAGACCGGCTGCGACAGACTAAGACGGCTGCGAATCTCTTGGGCCGGTATACCGGGACGCAACGGGTACTGGGTGTGGAAGAGCTGAAGGGCCGAGGCAACCTTACTTTTGAGCACGTCCCAACCTTGGGAAGTGTAGACCACGGCGTCGGCATCGTTGCCAAAATCGCCGAGGGTTACCAGGTGTCCCTCCTCAGTTAGCTGGGCGACCCTTTCCGTCACTTCTTCCCGAGATAAGTTGCTCCGTTGGGAGAGGACAGTCAGGTCGCAGGGGGCCCATTGTTCGGCAATGCTGATGATGATGTCTCCGCCGGTGCCTTGGTCCAGTGTCATCATCCGTTCCAGAACATCGTTGTCGAACCGTCGGTAACGCCGCCTTGGGTTGGGGTCTATCACCTGTCCGCCGCCCAGGGTGTCCTCGGAGGACCGGATAACGAAGAAGTCGCCTTTTACGACCGGCAGCGGATTGGACAACAAAAGTTGCACCCAGCCTTCTTCGCCTGCGCTTAGCCGTTCGGCGTCTAAAAGTCTGACCCGCGCCGGGGACTCGCTGGTGAACAGGTGGAAGGTCACACCCTCATTGTGTTTCAGGGTATGGGGGGCGTTCTTGACCATGCGCAGGCGGACGTCCAGCCGGTAAGTGGGCTTGAGCCAGCCCGGTATGGTCAGGATTTCGCCGCGTTCAACTTCGTCGCGCGATAGGCCGGAAAGGTTTACTGCCAAACGCACGCCGGGGTCGGTGGAGTCCACCTTGGTCTTGTGGGTCTGTAGGCCCCGAACCCTGGCCCGCTGTCCCGAACCGGCTAGCTCGACCTCTTGGCCCACGGTCAACGTGCCGTCAATCAGGGTGCCGGTGACCACCGTGCCGAAACCGGAGATGGTGAAGCAGCGGTCGATGGGCAGACGTGGACGGCCCAAGTCCTGCCGGGCTTGAGTGTGGTCTAGGATGCCGTCGATGGTGGCTCTGAGTTCGTCAATGCCGTCGCCGGTGTAGGCAGAGACGCCGACCATGGTGCAGCCTTCGAACGATGTGCCCTCCAGGGTGTCTTCGACTTCGGCCTTTACTAGCTCCACCAACTCGGCGTCCACCAAGTCGGTCTTGGTGATGACCACCAGGCCACGGGTGATTTGGAGGATGTCTAGGATGGCCAGATGCTCCCTGGTCTGGGGCATCACGCTTTCTTCAGCGGAGACAATTAAAAGGGCCAGGTCGATGGCGCCCACGCCAGCCAGCATGTTCTTGATGAACCGCTCGTGGCCGGGCACGTCAACGA
>JABMNL010000024.1 GCA_013204585.1 SAR202 cluster bacterium
CAGGAACGGATGCTGTCGCTGACTATTGGCAGGAACCTCAGGAACGGATGCTATCGCTGATTATTGGCAGGAACCTCAGGAACGGATGCTGTCGCTGACTATTGGCAGGAACCTCTAGGAACGGATGCTGTCGCTGACTATTGGCAGGAACCTCTAGGCCACTGTAACCATGCTGATATTAGAAGGCCAGTTTCGGCCTCCACAGCCGTTCCACCAGCCATAAACGTTGTTTGTGGCTACCAAGTGCTAGGGAGTCGCAAGCGACCGGCAATGGAGTGGTGGGAGTTAGTCTAGGGGGGTAATCCCGGAGGGGTAGAGTGTCTACCAAGCTAGGGAGCTCGCCGTAGAATTCGAAGTATCTGAAATAGGGCAACTATTTTTGGGCTTGGATAACGTCGGTGTTAGCGGTTGCCGCAGTAAGTATTGGCCGCTTGTTGGTCTGGGAAATTGACGAATAAAAAAGAGGGCGTCCCGATTAATCGGGACGCCCTCTTTAAAGTGCAATTATGGAATGGAGTGGGTTAGACTCGTCGTCCCATCATGTAGGCTCCACCAGCACCCAATAGGGCAACGATGGCTACGATGAGAGCGATGATTCCAATGACTCCACCACCACCATCAGCGCCGTCAGCGCCGGCGGGGCCAGCAGAGCCGGCGGGGCCAGCAGAGCCGGCGGGGCCAGCGGCGCCAGCGGAGCCAGCAGCGCCGGTTGCGCCAGCAGCGCCGGTGTCACCTTTTGCGCCAGATCCACCAGCAACGGGAGGAGCAGTGCTGTTACTGCTGGATGCAGTGAGGTTCAGCTCGTCGCCGCCTCCCTGCGCCCAAGTAGCAGTCTGGTCAGCATTAGCCGAGCCAACCCGGAATGTTACCGTCTTGCCGGAGAATGAGGAGTCGCCTTGGTCAATGAGAAGAGTGTAGGAACCGCCAGATGCGTTGGTGGCGGCAGCCTGAACGCCTTCTACCCACGCGGTGACGGCAGTGCCGTCAACGACCGTTACGTTGTCCAGAGTGGCCGACCCTACGAATACGTGGGGAGGAACACGCTGGGCGAACACGGCGGTTGGAATAGTCAGTAATAATGCCAGGGCCGTGATTAAGGCCAGGAATCTAGTTTTGGTCATTCGGTCCTCCTTGTTTCTTTGTTGGTTGGTATTGCGAGGCCGCCCGCCTTACGGAGGCGGCCTCGCGTTGGCCTGATTCTGTCCTTAATTTTTACTTAAGGGAGATTAGGTTCCAACCTGGGAACAAGGTCTGTCCTTGGAATGTTTGCTCGGTGTTTACGTTTACCCAAACGATGTCACCGGCGCCGGTCTTGGCCAAGGTGTTAGCAGTGGCAAATGCCGGTCGTGGGTCATAGAAGTCCCATGACTGGTTGGCATTGCTGAACCGCCAGACCCGAACCAGGTTGTCATCAGCTGCGATGACGTCTGCGAATACGGTCTCAGTGAGGTCGGTTGACGCTGCTGGGGTCGCCTTGGCCGCTAGGGCCTTGAACGTTCCAGCGGCTGAGAAGCCGGTCGCGTTGGTCATGACTACGGTGTAAGTGCCTGGGTTGAGCAGCGGCACGGTGATGGTGGCAGTGATGTCACCATTTCGGGCGGCTCTAGGCGCTGGGCTAGGCAGAGCGGACGCTGAACCAATGGTTAGAGCGGTCACTGTGCCTAGGGAGTTGAAGCCCGATCCTGTTACCACTACGATTTCTTCCACTGCTGCTTGCGCAGGAGTGATAGTAATCGAGGGGCTGGGGACCGAGAAACCAGTCGTGTTGCCGGTGATTGTGCCAATCGTGGCGGTCACAATCTTGGTGCCTGGGCTTAATGATCCACCGGTGGTTGCCGCAGGAACCTCAGTTACTACTGAGAAGGCTCCAGTGCCGTCGGTTATGAATCCGCCGGAAGGAACGCCGCTGGAGGAACCGAAGGTCAGGGTAGACCCAGTGGTATTCGGCGGGAACCCAGTACCGGAGACCGTTACCGCGTTACCAGTTGAAGCCGAGGCTGGGGTTACCGATACGGTGCCAGCGGGAACCGTTAGGTTGGCAGTGGTCGACCGGTCGGCTGTGGCATCAGTTGCCACTGTGCCAGTGTTCAGGTTATTAGCGTTGTCAGTGACTGTGATTGTCTTGGTCCCCGCAGTTTCACTGACGGGAATTGTGACAGTGCCGGTGCCCGAACCATCGGAACCGATGGGGAAGGCAACGGTGCCGGTTAAGGCCACGCCACTGGAGCTTACTGTGAATTCAGCGTTGTAGGCCGCTACTTCGCCAATGTCAACGGTGAAGCCGGTGACGGTTACGGTTATTGAAGTGCCTGGGCTCGCCGTGGTGGGAGACAGTGTGATGGTCCGCGGCGTGCGCGAGAAGGCGCTCGTCGACTTACCAACCAAACCCTGGCTGTCCGTGGCGGTGATGACTACTGCATTGCTGGTAGCGACTGCGAATGCTTCTAATGTGGGCATTCGAGTTGCGTAGCTCCATGCTCCAGTAGCGTCGATCGTAATCGTCGCTCCGGTAGCATGGTTTAATGAAGCATCCGTGGTGGTGCCGCCGGCTCGAGCAGTCAAAGCACCAATCGCGATGGTGCCCGACGTCTTGTCGAAGCCGGTACCACTGACGGTGATGGACTGGCCTGGGGACGCGGTGTTTGGCGTCACGGTCAGGGCGCGCAAGCTAACATCAAGGTTAAAGGTCGCGCTCTTGGTTCCAGCACCGATTTCGGCGATTTTTACCTTGTGGGTACCCACTCCAACCGTGGAGGGCACAACGAATTTGAATGGAGTCAGAGCAGCGGAGTCACCGCCGGTCGGGACGGTCGTTATGCCGGTGAGACTGGCCAAGGCGACCGAAGTCGCTCCAACGTCAACGCTGGTGGCATCGAAAGTCGCTGTTGCTGTGTAGTCAACGAGGTCGACGGTTACAGTCGAGCCAGGTGACGTCGAAGTTGAACGTGGCGTCGCGCCAGCCTTCTGGACGAAGGTGGTGGTGCTGACCTGGGAGTTACCGGCTAAGTCGGTTATCCAAACGTAGCCGCCGGTAGAGGTGTTGGAATCCACTGTGATTGTGCCGGAGAACACACCGCTGGCGTCAGTGGAACCAGACCCGTTAAAGTCGGTGCCGCCTGCGCCCGTCGTCGGGGCGACTGTGTTCTGGGGATTCAACCGAATCTTACAGTCGGCACAACTGGCCCCGAAGCCGACACCAGTTACCGTTACGGTAGCGCCGCGTGCGGCGGTGGTCGGGGTGAACTTAGCTGTGGCCGTGGTTTCGTAATCAGTACTGGTAGCAGAGGTAGTGTCGTTGGTGGTTACGACGTCGATGTCGTAGCCAGTAACCGCAGTATTCTCTACGGTGAACGTACTAGCTGCAACTGGGTTAGTAAGACCAGCAGCCTGGGTGAAGGTGATGGTAGTTCCGGCAGTCGCTAGGATGCCGTTATCACCAATGCTGTTGCCAGACGTACCGGGATCCATGTCGGGAACCGTAATGGTCACGGCGTTGCCCGAGACGGTGACGGCACCGGCGGAAACCAATTGATTGGCAACGCCTTGTGCGCCGGCCGGTCCGACCGCTGAAGCCTTCAGCTTAACGGCAGAAGTCGCAATGGATGTCGGGACTCCTACTTTGCTGTCGAACGTGATGGTGATGGTCTCGCCGACCGCAAGTGCGCTAGTCGCGGTTCCACCACCGGTTACGGTGAAGGTGTACTGTGCCAAGGCCCCAGCCGTAGTGGGTGTTACCACTGGCGCAACGGGGATGGCAACGGCCGCCCTTGCGGGTGTGGCTGAGAACATGCCCAAAGCGAACATGGTCGCGATTGCGGCCATGGCTACGAGCAGTGCTAGCCCAAATGATGTTCCGATTTTAGTGTTCATCTACTCCTATCTCCTTGTTCTATATGCCTTTGTTCTAACTGCCTTCAACAATGTGCTTGAAGCGAAGAATGCCTGGGTGATCCTTTCCGTTTGGACTTCGCTTACGTTCGTATGGTGTTTAATCTACGAGTCCTCCTGGCGAATCGAGCCTCTAGTCACATATTTAACCCCCGTAGAGGCTTGGGTATGTTTGAGGGATCGACGTCCGGGAAAATAAATATAAGGCCACAAAAAGACATGATTACCCCTTGCCTCCTAAGTTAAATAGATAGACTGAAGCTAAATTCTCTAATATTTAGCACCTTAATCTTTAGCTTGTCAAGGCGTATAAATAGGCCCTGTACAGCAAAAACGCCCCTGGATCTTACAACCTAGGGCGGTTCACTGTGAGTGCTTTTTAAGAGACTTTATCAGCCGCTATGCCGAATTTTCCGCGTGTATCTGCGTCTCTACGGTCAAGGGTTCCCAAATTAAGGAGGGGTGTTCATGCAGTGGTGGGCACCCCGCACCGATAAGAAACCGCCATTTCGGTAGGATTTCTTAAACCCAACCCGTAGCCCGTGCAGTGCCTATTGTGAAAGGGACGCTACAAAAACGCAAGCCGTGTGAGAGGGCAATATTTAATCAATATTGGCCTTACCCGAATAATTTCTAAATTTGGCGGCCAAGGCAGGCAGGGTTTAGGCGTCTTTGTTCAGGTTAGCCAGGAATTCTTCGTTGTTTTCTGACTTGGCCAGACGCTCCAACACCCGCTCGGTGGCGTTTACTGCGCCATCGTTGGAGATGAGGCTAATCATGCGGCGAAGCAGCCCAATTTGCTTTAGGGTTTCTTCGCTGAACAATAGCTCTTCGCGGCGGGTGCCGCTGCGGACGATGTCGATGGCGGGGAAGTAACGGCGCTCGGCCATCTTCCGGTCGAGGTGGAGTTCCATGTTGCCGGTACCCTTGAACTCCTCGTAGATGACTTCGTCCATTCGGCTACCGGTATCCACCAGGCAGGTGGCGATAATTGTCAGGCTGCCGCCTTCTTCGATGTTGCGAGCGCCGCCAAAGAATTTCTTGGGCGGATAGAGGGCAGCGGGGTCGATGCCGCCGGAGAGGGTGCGGCCGCTGGTGGGCACTGCCAGGTTATAGGCCCGGGTGAGGCGGGTAATGCTGTCTAATAGAATGATTACGTCTTGGCCCATCTCCACGAGCCGTTTGGCCCGCTCCAGGCAAAGTTCCGCAATCCGGCATTGTTCCTCGACCGATTCGTCGAACGTAGAAGCAAACACATCGCCGTCCACCGCCCGCCGCATGTCAGTTACTTCTTCGGGGCGTTCTCCAATGAGGGCCACCATTAATTTGGCATCCGGACAGTTTTCCAGCACTCCATGGGCAATCTGTTTCAACATGGTGGTCTTGCCCGCTTTGGGCGGCGAGACAATCAGACCGCGCTGGCCCAGACCAATGGGTGCGAACAGGTCAACCATTCTAGTGGACAACTCGGAGCTGGTGGTTTCAAGAATGACCTGCTTCAGGGGGAAGATGGGTGTCATATGTTCAAAGACCGGGCGGTAGCGGCTTTGAATCTGGTCGGTTTCCTGACTGTTAATCAGCTCAACCCGGACCAGTCCAAAGTAACGCTCTCCCTCTTTGGGTGGTCGAACCTGTCCGGTGACGGTGTCGCCAGTCCGTAGTCCGAACCTTCGGATTTGGGACTGGGAGATGTAGACGTCTCCCGAAGACCGGTAAGAGGTGATTTGGCGAAGGAATCCGTATCCTTCGTCCATGATTTCCAAGATGCCGGTGGAGACCAGGGCTTGCTGGGCGGATACGACTTGAAACAGCCGGCTAAGCAGGTCTTCTTTATGAAGGTTTGCTAGCGCGGTCGTATCATTTAATCCGACGTCGCTGGCCAGGTCCAAAAGTTCTTCTTTGGACTTGGCACCCAACTCCGACACATCAAGCATTTGTTGCGTGGTCGCCATGTTTACCTCTTACGGGGGGCTTTGTATCTTTGTACGTGCTTTGGGTTATGCACCGAACCGGTGGCCCGGCAAAGTTAACGTTCCAGAATATATGGAAGGGATACTTTGCGGATGGGCCATGCCGGTGCGGTGGACTATTTAGTGGTGGGATATTTAATAGTGGGCGGGTAGTGGGTCGATTAAAATTTTGTTGGGCTGCCGACCGTTGGCTATGAGTTGGCTGTTTTCTCCCAGTCTGCCTTGAACCGCGCGACACCGGAGTCGGTCAAGGGGTGCTGGGCCATTTGGACCAGAATTTTATAAGGAATGGTGGCAATGTGCGCCCCGGCCTGCGCCGCCAATGTGCAGTGCAGTGTGTGCCGGATGCTGGCCGCCAGTACTTTGGTCTTAATATCATGTTGTCGGTAGACAGAGACGATGTCGGCGATCAGGTCGATGCCTTGCAGGCCGATATCGTCCAAGCGGCCGATAAACGGGCTAACTGCAGTTGAGCCGGCCTGAGCGCCCAATAGGGCCTGGTTTACCGAGAAGCAAAGGGTCTGGTTTACTTTGATTCCTTCACTGGACAGGACGGAAATCGCTTCAAATCCTTCGATGGTGCTGGGGATTTTGACCCAAGGATTGGGTATCCAGCCAGCGATGTCGCGGCCTTCGGCTATCATGCCTTGTGCATCTAGAGACACCACTTCTACTGAAATGGGCCCGTCTACGATGAGGGATATTTCCCGCACGGCGGCCTTGTAGCTCTCGGTGCTGCCGATGCCCTCGGCGGACGCCAAGGAGGGATTGGTGGTCACACCGCTAATCACCCCGAGCCGAGCGCCGTCTCGAATCTCTTGAATGTTGGCTGTATCTAAAAAGAGCTGCACATCTACACCGTCAAAGGGAGGATTCTATTCGGAATTAGCGGGTTGCCGGTTTGGGGGTTTTTCATTAAATAAACGGGAGACAAATACATCTAATCGAGTGGACTAACGGGTTAGGTCTAGGGGAAGGGGCCTTTGAACGCCTTCTCGGATGGTCTCTTTGGCAGCCCCCACGAATTGGGAGAACAATGGATGGGGCCGGTTGGGCCGGGACTTGAACTCGGGGTGGTATTGGGTGCCGACCATGAATGGATGGTCTTTGACCTCGCCGGTCTCCACCAAGTTACCGTCGGGAGACAGCCCGCCAATTACGAGGCCAGAATTCTCCAAGGACTCCCGGTAGGAGTTGTTAAGTTCAAATCGGTGACGGTGTCGTTCCATGATTGTGGCGCCGTTGTAGGCGGAGTTAGTGCGAGAATGTTCCTGGGGATGGCAGGGATAGTCTCCCAGACGCATCGTACCGCCCTTACTGGAAACACCTTCTTGGTCGGGCATTATGTGTACTACCGGATTATCGGTATCCGGGGCCAATTCGGATGAGTTGGCGTCCTTGATGCCCAGGACATTTCTGGCCCACTCAATGACCATCACCTGCAAACCAAGGCATAGTCCCAAGTAAGGGACTTTATGCTCCCTGGCGTAACGGACGGTCTCAATCATGCCCTCAACGCCTCGGGGTCCGAAGCCGCCGGGCACCACGATTCCGCAGACGCTGCCCAAGAGCGCTTCTGCCCCGTCGCGTTCGATGTCCTCGGAATGGATCCATTGCAATTCGATATCTCTATTGTGGTCCAGGCCTGCATGCCGTAGAGCCTCGCGGACTGAAAGGTATGAGTCTGGGTATTCAACATATTTGCCGACCAGGGCGATGGAAATACTTTCTTTGGGTTCGTTCATCCGGTTGACCATTGCGGACCATTCGGTCATGTCGCGGTAATCGCTGGAAATGTTTAGGGAATCAAGAATAATGTCCCCAAGGCCCGCTTCTTCGAGCATCAAGGGCACTTCATAGACATTGTTAACTGTAAGCAGCGGAATTACAGACTTGATGGGCACGTCACAGAAGGACGCTATCTTTTCGCAGATGGACTGGGATACTGGTTCGTCGCTTCTGCAGAGAATGGCGTCGGGTTGAATTCCTATGGAACGAAGTTCTTTCACGCTATGTTGTGTTGGTTTGGTCTTAAGTTCTTGCGCTGCCTTTATATAAGGAAGCAGAGTGAGGTGGATGTAGTAAACGTTGTCCCGTCCCACATCGTTTCTAATCTGCCGAATGGCCTCTAAGAAGGGCAGGCCTTCAATGTCGCCGACCGTTCCGCCGACCTCAACGATGATTACTTCGGCACCGGACTCGGCGGCTAGGCCGAGCACCCGGTCTTTGATGGCGTTGGTAACGTGGGGAATGGTCTGAATGGTGCCGCCAAGGAAATCGCCACGGCGCTCTTTGGCTATAAGGTTGAGATAAACTTCTCCGGCTGTGAGGTTGGAGGTCCGGGTTAATTCAACGTCGATGAATCTTTCGTAGTGGCCCAAGTCCAGGTCGGTCTCGCCGCCATCATGGGTTACAAAGACTTCGCCGTGCTGATAAGGGGACATGGTTCCGGGGTCAACGTTGAGGTAAGGGTCCAGTTTGAGAACGGAGACGGTGAGTCCTCGGCTCTTTAGGATGCGTCCGATTGATGCGACGCTAATCCCTTTGCCTAATGAGCTGACAACTCCCCCGGTTACGAAGATAAACTTTGTCGGCATTTGCCTACGCAAAAAAAATTGGTGTTGGGGAAAGAACCTGTTTGATGGTTGGGCCGCTTCTATAAGTGTGCACACCACTGCATACAGTGGTAACAGGGTCTTGAAGCGGGGCGCTAAAAAAACGAGGTTAGAAGCGGGGAATCCACTAACAATTATATTAGCCTCATTTTCCAAGTGTCAAGCGCGCAGGCGCAAATCTTCAAGATATCTGCGATTCTTGTTCGGTCCACATTAATCCACATTAAATACCTAGCTTGCTTTACACCTGTGGCAGTTCTGCCAAGTAATTGGTGTCGTACGCCGTAATTGAACCCAATTCTACCTGTTCATCCAACGGAACAGAGCCCGGTGCTTTCCCTCCCTCGGGTGTGTTGCCGATGGTCCAATCGGCGGCGAGGGCTAGCAATCGGGCTGGTTCGATGCCCAGAATCTCTCCCAGCACATAGTCGTTGGCTTCTCCCAATTGCGGGGCCGGGCCTTTAATTGACGCCTCGCTCTTGGAAAACTTCCAGCCCCGCCCAACGTATCCCTTGGGTCTTAGGCCGACCTCGGGCGGGTTATGAACTGTTTCGAAGTACCCGCGTTCCAGGTGTTGTGGGTCGGTCAACACTTGTTTGGCGGTCAGTACCGCCCCGGCGGGCACTCCCGCTTCTTGCAACAAGGTAGTGACCTGGTATGAAGTGCGGACGGACGTCCAAGCCGCAATGATTTCGTCCAGTTCCTCCTGGTGCTGGCGGCGGTCTATCGGGTCGGCGAACCGGGCGTCTGCGGCCAGCATTGGGTTGCCCATGGTTTGGCACAGGGCCAGCCAGTCGTCTTGGTTGCGAACCGCAATGGCTGCCCATTGGTCATGCCCCTGACAGGGGTAAACGCCGTGGGGTGACCAAACGGGATGCCGGTTGCCAATGCGCAGCGTCCGCCGTCCGTTGAAGGTGAAGTCCAATAGGCCTGTGCCGATGACACTGGTTCCGGTCTGGTACATCGCCAGGTCTATCCACTGGCCTTCGCCGGTTCTAGCCCTTCGCAGTAATGCCGCCATCAGAGCGCCAAGGGCGGTCCAGCTAGCAAGGAAATCGGAGTAGGAGTTGCCCATCTTGTTGGGGACTTGTCCTTCGGTCAGGCGACCGTCCGGCCCTGCTTCCATGTACCCCATAAATGCCCCGGTGCCATGGGTGGGTTCCAGGGCCGACGCCATCGCGCCAAAGTTACTCCAGGGGCCGCTATGACCGTAACCAGTATTGGACACCATAATCAGGTCTGGCTTTTCAGCCCGGAGACTTTTGAAGTCCAACCCAAACCGGGCCATCACCCGGGGCGTGAAGTTCTCTAGCACCACATCGGACACCCGAACTAAATCTTTCAGGATGGCCTTCGCTTCATCGGAACGTAAATCCAGCGTCAGGCTTCGTTTGCCTCGGTTGAGATTCTGGAATGTGCCGCCCTGTTCCCACCAAAGTTCTCCGGGTTGGTTGTCGGGGAACGGCCCCGTTATGGTGCGGGTGGTGTCCATGAACTGGGCCTGGCAGGTGTCTATCTTGATGACTTCAGCGCCAAGGTCCGCCAGGTTGGCCCCAGCGAAGGGCATGGCGAAAACGCGGCTTAGGTCCAGAACGCGGATGTTTTTCAGTGGGGCTGAGGGCATGGGTCTGATTGCTCGCTTATTTACTTACTAGATGACGTTGTTGTTGCGGAGAGCGACCAAATTTTCGGGCGAGTAACCCAGTTGTTGTCCGTATACTTCTGAGTTGTGCTGACCCAACAGTGGGGCTGGTTGGGAGTCGGTGATGGTCTCACCTGGCAACCGAACGGCCATACCCGGATATTGGGCGCTGCCCACCACTGGATGGTTAACTTCGACAAAGAAATCCCTGGCTTGCAGGTGGGGACAGTTGACCAGGTCTCCGGCGTCTTGGGCCATGCCGAACACCAACCGCTGCTCACCGGATGCCAAGAACAGAGGCATCCGGTCCCATTGGGACAGCCCTTTAATCAACAATTCTTTTAGTTCTTCGCCGTTGGCTATCCGGCCTGCGCCGGTGGAGAACTTTTCATCTAGCATTTCCGGCACGCCAATAAGACCGGCGACCGTTGACCATGGTTGGGAACCCTGCACCGATGGCGCAACGTAGCCGTCGCGGGCTGGCATCAGTTCATCAAAGCCAGCGCCGCGGACGGGACGACGCCCTTTTATCGCGCCCATGTAGTTGTAGTAGGGCAGGGGTTGCACCAGGTGGCCGCCCAGACATTCGGAGGCCGAAACGTCTACATATTGACCCTCGCCAGAGGTGAGCCGGGCAAATAGGGCTACCTGAGTCGCGGCGGCAGCGTTGGCCCCGGCCACGTAGAATGACTGGTCGAGGACGTTGCGCAGGGGTTCTTTGTCCGAATCGCCAGAGTGGTACATAAGCCCGCTAAGGGCGTAGGTCACGATGTCGGTGGCCTGGTAGTCCCGGTATGGCCCGGTCTGACCGAAGGGAGTGATGGATGTCACCACCAGTTGGGGATTTATGGCGGACAAAGTGTCGTAGTCCAAGCCAAGTTCTTTGGATTGGGCGGGGGGGTAGTTTTCGACCAAGACATCGGCGTCAGCCAATAATTGGTTCAAGAGTTTGCGACCGGTTGGGGTGGAAGGGTCTAGGGTTATGCCCTTCTTGTTGGTGTTCAGGTAGAGAAATGTCAGGCTTTTCTCTGGGTTAGGGTCGTCGGCGGCGAACGGGCCGATTCGGCGGGCGTCATCACCGGAACCGGGGTGTTCAACCTTGATTACCTCCGCCCCGTAGTCGGCAAGAATCTTGGCGCACCAAGGCCCCGATATACCAGAGCCAAGGTCCAAGACGCGGATTCCCGATAGGAGCCCGGCGGGCATTAGTCTTCCAACTCCCAGACTAACGGCAGGCTCTGTCCCTTCTTGGGAAGCACCACGGTGCCCTTGCCCGAGGCGGTCTGTTCACCGCGGCTGTTGGTCAGGTTGACGTCGCAGTCCACGTAGCCATAAGCGCCGACTTCGCGGACGGCAGTGACGGTTCCAGAGGCGGTGATAACGTCTCCGGGGTAGTCCATCCCCCGGTGTTCGACATAGAACCGTTTGAACCAGCCTTCTTGTCCGGCGAACTTGACCATCAATTGGCCAAGGTATTGGTTCTTTAACGAACCGTTCACCACCACGTTGGACAGGCCCTGATGGATCTGGGCGAAGGGCAGATCCCAGTGGATGCGGGCGTAATTCCCGTTGGCGGCGGCCCAGCGCACCAGGTGAGTGGTGGTTAGCGGTCCTTTAACCACTTTCTCCAACTCCATTCCGACTGAGATATCTTCAAAGTGTTTTTGGGTTCCTGCTGTATGTATTGATCGGGGAACGGTGTGGTCGGGGGCTGGCGGGGACACGACAACGGTTTCCAGCCCTTGCCCGGCCTCTGCGGCTGCCTTGATTTCATCGCCTGGGGGTCGTCCCCGGTGGATGCTGACACGGTCGGCCACGCTGATGGCGTCCCCGTGTTGGTTGGTCTGGGTCTCGCGGCGCACCACAAAGATTAATGGCCCGGAGCGTCCTTGTTTCTCGAAGATGTCTTTGATTTTGAATTGACGGGTAACCCAGTCTCCGACGTAAGGCGGGCGCAGGAATTGCCAATCGCTCCCGCCGTTCAACCCGTAACTGTTGAAGGGCAACGGCACATCAAAATGAGACTCCTGGCCGGCGCCGAAATAGCCGATGGACGGTGCAATGTCTTTCCAGGTGGCCAAAGGCGGACAGAGCAGACCCTTGAACCGGCTGGCTTCGGCATGGGCTTGGTCGATGTAAAGCGGGTTGGGGTCTTCCGTGGCGTCGGCCAAGTCGTAGGCCATCTCGTCACTGAGGGGGAACCGGTTCTTCTCGGGTGAGGTTTCTTCGCCGATGAGACTGCGAACCTCTGCAGTTATCAATGTGTCTGCCATGTAACGTGCTCCCGGTTTAATTGTTAGTTAAAAATCGCCAGGCGTGCGCCGAGTGCAGTTTAGCATACCCCAGTCTCGGTGGCCGGGTGTATTATACGGGTCTGCAAAAAAGCTAGGGACGGCCCATAATTCAGGAATTAGACAGGAGAAAATGGGATGACTCTGAACGAGTTTATTGAAGACGCTTTTAATACCGAGCACGAGTATCTGATGGACGCCGTCGGAGACCTGACCCCTGAAGATATGATGTGGCGCGCCGGGCCGGAAGCCAACCCAATCGGTTGGATTCTATGGCACATGACCAGGATTGAAGATATGTGGTTCCAGTTCTTCATTCAGCGCAAGACCGAGATATGGGAAGAAGGCGGCTGGAATGAGAAATTCGGACTGCCCACCAGGGACAACGGCTTTAGTCACACGTTGGAGCAGGTGGCCAACTTCCCGGCCTACGACTTGCCCGGAATGTTGAAGTATGGAGAAGCCGTGCGGGCCGCTACTTTGAGCTACTTGAAGACGGTTTCACCCGAGCAGATGGACGTGGTTCCCCGAGAGGCCCGGCCAGAAATGTCGGTGGGTAAAATCTTTCGGCAGGTTATCGGCGAAATTTACCAGCACCAGGGGCACATCGCATATTTAAAGGGACTGATTAGAGACGGCAAGTAGCGGGGTTATTCCGGTCCAAGGGCATCTTGAAATTCCTTGACAACGGATACCCCTGCGCGTAGGTTGATATTCAGACTAGCGGGAGTCTGAATCAGGCATTTGCCTCTTCAGTTGGCCACGCATAGGCCGGGTCCCAGTTCCTCACCGACGCACCTGGCGCTTGAATTGTAAATTGAAAACAGCGGCCAGAATCCTCCAACGTTTCTTACTTCAGCCAAAGCTCAGGATGTTCTTGGGCATGGCCGTTAGCTTGGTCATCGGATTTGCCGTAATCCGGGACGTCGAGTGGAATTCCTTATCAACTGCCTTTGAGGATTTTCCCATTGCCTACGGCCTGCTCTCTTTGGCCGTGTTCGCGGCGGCCACTGCTCTCCGCGCCTACCGATGGCAGGTATTATTCATCGGCGACAAAGTTCCTCTGCACCGCCTGCTGCTGGTGCAGAACGCTGGAATCGGCCTAAACAGCATTTCCCCCATTCGCATCGTCAGCGAAGCCACCCAATTTCTTTTGCTCACCCTTCGTTACCGGGTTCGTAGCGAACAAGTGGCAGCCACTCTAGGTATCCAGCGGGTGTTGGATTTCGTGATTGGCGCCATATTGCTGGGTGTGGGGCTGATGGTACTGCCCAGTCTAAAAGGGTTCACTCCCTACGTCATTGGCGCCGCGGTGCTGGCTTTAGTCAGCGTTTTGGCGGTTCCGGTGGTCATCTGGTTTGGCTCCAGGCCCGGACTAACCCACCTGCATTTGCTGGCGTCGACATCATCGTCGCTCAAGGAACTAATTCGAGCGTGGGTACGGCTGAGTTGGTCCTTCTTCCTGACGTTGGGATACTGGATATTGCTGGGGCTTTCGGCCTGGGTGTTGGCCTACGGCATGGATATCGATATATCCCTGCTGGTAGCTACGCTGCTGGTCATTGGCACGCTAACCTTCGTGGCCCTGGTGCCTTCTCTGCCAGCCTCGGTTGGCACCTTTGAGTTTGCGGTCTTCTATCTGCTTACCACCATTGGTGTGGGGGACGGTGAAGCGTTGGGGTTCGCGCTGGTAATTCACGTAATCCTTTTCCTGCCCCCAATCTTGATTACCATCATGGTCTTTGCCACCTGGGCCATTACCGGTAGAAAAGGTATTATGCCTTCGGCCAACGATGTGCTTGCTGAAGAACCTCTGCCTGTTCAGTGCCCGCCAGACTAGCCTTCTTAGCCCAATAGCTAGTGGGTTTTAGCCCGGTAGGCCTTGATGCCTTCTTCCAGGGCCACCATTGGCAGTAGGGCGCACTTTATGCGCACTGGGTACCGGCGGACTACCTGGAGGGCCAATAGGTCGCCAAGGCCGTCAGCTTCTTCTCCCAGCCCACTCTGCATCAACGTCCGGAACTTCTGCCCCATTTCTTCCACTTCGCTTAGAGATTTGTCGTTAAGCAGGTCGGACAGGATGGAGGTGGCAGCGCGGATGATGGAGCATCCTTCTGATCGGGCGCTTACGCCGCACACTTTGCCGTGGGCGTCGAGCTTGAGTTGCAGGGTGGCACGGTCGCCGCAAAAAGGATTGAACTCCTCAGCCTCCACATCCGCGTCATCAAGGGGCGTGTTGTTATGGGGGCTGCGGTAGTGGGCCATGATTAGGTCGCCGTAGAGGCCGTCGAGGGGGACGTCGGGTTGTTGAGGCATTTGGTGTTAACTAGCCAAGAAAAAGAATCGCAATTAGGTTAACACAGCGTATCAGGAAGACCGCGCAGACAATCTAGGGAAAGTAGCCCAACCAAACCATCCAAACACCGGGTAAATGACATTCATGAAAACCCGCATGAAAACCCGCATGAAAACCCGGCTGGGCCGGTTATTCGGTGGTTATTTGGTCGGCTTCGCCGGTTAGGGCGGACTTCATGGTGTGCCAGGCTAGGATGGCACACTTGATGCGAGTGGGGTATTCGTTAACGCCGGATAGGGTTTCCAAGTCGCCCAAAGTGTCGAGGTCCAACTCACCGCCGGGCTCGGTAATCATGTGGTGGAAGGCTCCAAAAATCTCATGGGCCCGCTCAATGCTCTGACCCTTGATACTCTGGGTCATCATCGAAGCCGACGCTCTGGAGATGGCGCAGCCGACGCCCTGGAATCCAACGTCGTCGATGACTCCATCCACGATCTTGAGATAAAGGGTGATTTGGTCGCCGCATAGGGGATTGAAGCCCTCTGCCGTCTGGCTTGCTTCCTCGACTTTGCGGAAATTATGGGGCTTGCTGTTGTGTTCCAGGAGAATCTCCTGGTAAAGCTCGCTAAGGCCCGACATGGCTAACTAAAGACCTCAAGCACTCGGTCGATGCCTTTGACCAGGGCGTCGATATCTTCCTTTGTGTTGTAGAAGGCCAGCGAGGCCCGGGCGGTAGCTGGAATTTGGAACCGCTGCATCACCGGCTGGGCGCAGTGATGACCGGTGCGAATGGCGATGCCCTGCTCGTCTAGGATGGTGCCAATGTCGTGGGGATGGGCTTTGTCCATGACGAAGGACAGGATGCCTGCCTTGTGAGCGGCTGTGCCAATCAATTTTACTCCGGCGATGGAGGACAGGGCTTCGGTGCCGTACCGGAGCAGTTCTTCTTCGTGGGCGGTAATCTGGTCGAAGCCCAGGTTGCTCACGTAGTCCACGGCTGCGCCTAGAGCGATGGCCCCGGCAATGTCCGGCGTGCCAGCTTCGAACTTATAGGGCAGGTCGTTGTAAATGGTCTTCTCAAAGGTGACCGACTTAATCATGTCCCCGCCGCCCATGAATGGCGGCATGGCTTCTAGGAACTCCGCTTTTCCGTAGAGTATTCCGATGCCAGTGGGGCCGAACAACTTGTGCCCTGAGAAGGCGTAGAAGTCGCAGTCCAGTTCCTTCATGTCCACCGGCATGTGGGGAACTGCTTGGGCACCGTCGAGCAACACTGCAGCGCCGTGGGCGTGGGCCATCTGGACTATCTTCGCTGCAGGTAGGATGGTTCCCAGCGCGTTGGACACATGGGTGATGGAGACTAGTTTGGTGCGGGGGCCGAGCATCTTCTCGTACTCGTCCATCAGCAATTCGCCGGTGTCGTCGATGGGCACAACGCGGAGGTTGGCCCCCTTCTCTTCACAAAGCATTTGCCAGGGAACGATGTTGGAGTGGTGCTCCATATTGGAGACAATGATGTCGTCGCCGGGGCCAACGTTGTGCCTGGCGTAGGAGTGGGCTACCAGGTTGATGCCCTCCGTGGTGTTCCTGGTGAAGATGATTTCGCGGTCTTCACCGGCGTTGATGAACTTCCGTATCTTGGCTCGCGCGCCCTCGTAGTCTTCAGTGGCCAGTTGGCTCAGGGTGTGAACGCCACGGTGCACGTTGGAGTTGGTGGTTGTGTAATAGCGCACGATGGCGTCAATCACCGACTGGGGTTTTTGGGATGTGGCCCCGTTATCCAGATAAATCAGGGGATTGCCGTTGACCTGCTGCTTCAACAGTGGGAAATCGCCACGGACTTTGTTCACGTCGAATGCTGCCCCAGTCGTCATTTAGTGAGTCCGAAGGGAAGGCTTTTATCCGGTATGGCTGCGGCGAAAATGGTGTCCAAGTATTCCCGCAGCGGCTCAGGCTTCACAGTGGAGATAATCTCGCCAGCAAAGGCGTGAATCAGCATTCTGCTGGCCGCGCCCAAATCCAGGCCTCGGCTGCGCAGGTAAAACAGGGTATCGGCATCTATGTGGCCGGCGGTCGCGCCGTGGCTGCACTTCACGTCGTCGGCATAGATAAGCAGGCTGGGTTTGCTGTCAACTTCAGCCGACTGGGAGAGAATCAGGTTTTTGTCAGTCTGCTCGGCGTCGCTCTTTTGGGCGTCGGGCCGCACCATCACCGTGCCGCCAAACACCGCCCGCGACTTACCGTCCAGAATTCCCTTGTAGTTTAAGCGGCTGGTGCAGTTGGGCTTGGCATGGTCGATGCTAATTAGGTTGTCGATGTGCTGGTTGTCGTTGGTCAGATACAGCCCGTTCAGCGAGCAATAAGCTCCAGGGGCATCGAGTAGTACTTCCATGTCGTTCCGGGCCAGGGTCGTCCCCAAGATAAAGGAAGCGGAACTGAAGCTGCTGTCTTTTTCTTGCTTGACCCGGCTGGTGCCGATGTGGAACGCTTCCGAGCCTTCCATCAAGAGCCGGTAGTGGTCGACCCGCGCCCCATCGCCAACTGAAATCTCAGTGACCGCGTTGGTGAAGTAGACGCTCTCTGCGGGACCCGCATAGCTTTCTACCACGGTTACGTCGGCGTTACGCCCGGCGACCACCAGAGTTCTGGGATAGGTAACCTTGGGGCTGGTGCCCTTGGTCGTGATATAGGAAATCCGGACGAAGACCTTTTCCGATTGACCGTCGGCTATATGGATGTAGGCGCCGTCGTGAAGGAAAGCGGTGTTCAGCGCGGCAAACCCATCTTCATCCAGTGGCGCATAGTGCCCAATATGACCTTCCAAGCCTTCGCTGCCATTAGCGGTTGCTGAAGCAAGGCTGGTGGCGGTGATGCCACTGACGCCAGTAGAGGGAGACGATAGTTCTGCAGAATAAATGCCGTCAACATAGACCAAATCGTAAACTGCTGGCCCGTCGATCTGGTACGAAGGCACCAAGGCCTTTGACCCGTTGGCGGGAGAGGGAATGAGCGGAAAACCGAAATCGGCCCTGGCGATGGGGCCAACGTTGGTGTACTTCCACCGTTCGTTGCCTCGGCGGGCAGTTGGGAAGCCATTGGCGGCAAAGTTTGACCAGGCGTTATCCCGGATGTCCCGCAGCCAAGCGGGGGCTCCGGATCCGGGCCCCTGGGTCAGGGACTGGAAATCAGCAAAGTAGTGGGCGTATTTAGTTGGTGCAGTTGTCATGCGGTCTCGTAGCTGGCGGGGCCGCTACACGCCCACATCGACGGCGTCTTTAATCCAGTCGTAACCCTTTTCCTCTAGCTCGTGGGCTAGTTCAGGGCCACCGGACCGTACGATGCGTCCGTCGAATAGTACGTGAACGTGATCGGGTGTGATGTAGTTTAGGATGCGTTGGTAGTGAGTCACCAAAATAACCGCGTTCTCAGGAGAGCGCAGTTTATTGACGCCCTCGGAGACGATGCGTAGAGCGTCGATGTCGAGGCCGGAATCGGTCTCGTCGAGCAGGGCAAGTTTGGGCTCAAGCACGGCCATCTGTAAAATTTCGTTGCGCTTTTTCTCGCCGCCTGAGAAGCCTTCGTTGACCGCCCTTTTTACCAGTTCGGGGTCAATCTCCACCTGCGCGACCTTGGCCTTGAGCATTTGGTCAAATTCGCGGGCGCTCATTTCTTCTTCACCACGGTGAATCCGGCGGGCGTCAACCCCGGCTTTAAGGAATTGCCAAGCCCGGACACCAGGAAGTTCTAAGGGGTACTGGAAGGCTAAGAACAGTCCCATGCGGGCCCGAATCTCTGGTTCCAGGACAAGGAGGTTCTTTCCTTCGAAAAGGGCTTCTCCGCCGGTGACTGTGTAGTCGGGCCGACCGGCCAGTACGTTGGCCAAGGTGCTTTTCCCAGAGCCGTTGGGCCCCATGATGGCGTGAACCTCACCGGCGAAGACCTCTAGATTGATACCCTTGAGTATCTCGAGGTCGCCAGCAGAGGCGGTCAGACCCTTGATGGACAATAGGGGTGCGGAACTTTTTCCAGTAGTCGTCATTTAGCCGACTGCTCCTTCCAGGCTAACTTTCAATAGCTGGGATGCTTCCATGGCGAACTCAAAGGGAAGTTCCTGGAAGATACCCCGGCAGAAGCCGTTAATAATCATAAAGTGGGCGTCCTCGACGGACATGCCCCGTTGTTGGCAGTAAAAGAGTTGGTCGTCACTGACCTTAGAGGTGGAAGCTTCGTGCTCCAACTGGGCGGTGGTGTTCTTTACTTCTATGTAAGGCACCGTGTGGGCCCCGCACTTGTCGCCGACCAACAGAGAGTCGCATTGGGTGAAATTCTTGGCTCCGTGGGCAGAGGGCAGAATTTTAACCAGGCCGCGGTAAGTCGCGTTGCCATGTCCGGCGGAGATGCCCTTGGCCACGATGGTGCTTTTGGTGTTCTTGCCCTTGTGAATCATCTTGGTGCCGGTGTCGGCCTGCTGATAGTTGTTTACCAGGGCCACCGAGTAGAAC
>JABMNL010000025.1 GCA_013204585.1 SAR202 cluster bacterium
CATCTGCTGGTACATCTGCTGGTACATCTGCTGGTACATCTGCTGGTACATCTGCTGGCGCATCTGCATGGCCAGCTGATAAACAATTTTTTGCGAAAGTGTTTATGGTACCGGTGCTCCAGAGAGCGGAAGCAAGAACCATCGTAATTAATAGACCTGCTAACAACGTTTTTCTTGTTGCATGGAGAGAGTAGGTCAATAAGATCATGCTTGCTCCCGCAGCAAACCCAACGAGAGAGCCTCGTGCGCCAGTGGACAAAAGCAACGGAATTGAAATAAGCAACACCACGCTCCACATGGGCCGCCATTTTCCGTGACATAGCCTGCCGATGGCGATGATTCCCGCGATGGCAGCGTATCGGCCTACACCGGTTTCGCGAAGTCGGCCGCCTGTAACATCGATCCACCCTGAAGCACGGCATTCCAAATATCGGGAGGGGTCGATTAATTTGTCCACGAGGTCCAGGTAAAAAACGGCCATCAAGAATAGGCCGATGCTGACCAATATCAAACCAAACCAAGTTACATTGATTATGCGGCGAAGTTGCTCGAGGGGGTCGGCTCGCCAAGTCGAGCTCCAAAGGACTACGGGAACCGATAGGTAAAGAGCGGACCACCACAGCGCCGAAGAAGTATCTGGAGAATTCAAAGAAGCGACGAGGCCGGTCAGACCGTATGCTGCTGTCAGTCCAAGAGGGCCAAAGAAACGAAATGGCCGTGGGCTTCGTTTAATCACATTGAGTCCAATGATACTGGCGGCCAGGCCTGCCGCAATCAGAGGAAACACCGCGCGAAGACCGTGCGCGAAGGCCGCCGGACTTCCTGGACTTAAGATATCCTTCAGATTACCCGGGCTGATACTTAACCAGAGCATCAGCCAGAGCCCAGCGGGTAATAAAATGTACAGTTTTGCCCCAAGTTGGTCTTTGGATAGCAAACCTGCCAGAGTGGGCCCCAACCGGGCTTTAGTTTCTATTAGATATTGCATTCCCGGTCAGTTATCTGACTCTTTTTGGAAAACTGGCTGATATACCGCCATCAGTCTTTCTCCCAACTTGTCCCAGTGGTATTCTTGCTCGGCGCGCTCACGGGCTGCTTTTCCTAACCTTAGCCGCAATCCCTCGTCGAGGTACAGCCGTTCGAGAGCGTCTGCCAGATTCTGAACAGTTTCCGCAGGAGACGCAGGCTTTAGCTTGATCCCGCACTCGTCGTCGATGTGGAGACCAGGTCCGCCGATATCTAGGCACACTACCGGCTTTGCGGCAGCCATGGCCTCTATGACCACAGTCCCGCCGCCATCCCGCATACTAGGGAATAGCAAGACGTCGCTGGATGCCATTTTAGACATGAGCGCGTCCCTGGGTATTGCCCCAGGAAGATTGACCTTATCTTCTAAGCCGGACTCGCTTATCAGGGCTCGTAACCGGTGTTCTTCGGGACCACTGCCCGCGATGGTCAACTTGGAGTTTGGATACTTGTCTGAGAATAGCTTGAAAGCCCTGATCGCCAAGCCGAAACCTTTGACCCTGATAAGGGATCCCGCAGAAAGTACGTCGAACACCCCATCTTCTGATCTGGGAGAAGCTTGAAGGGACAAGTCCTCTGTAGAAACACCGCTGACTGGAAAGAAGTGGGCTTTCTGCGTCCATTTCTTAGGTAGCTGGGCCATTGAGTCCTTGTTGCAGACCATAATTGCGCCGGCCTTACTTTGGCCTTTTATGAAAATGGGGTCGTGGCGAAAAATCCACTGACCAACCCTACGGACTTTCTCCCACAGCCGACCACTTAAGGCGTACTCCTGTTCAATCTCTTTAGGCGCACGATGGGCTCCGCCACCGGGGCCCCGCACGTAGGGTATGGGCAATAAAGCACCAACAAAACTGGCCATCCAGTCGTTGGCATACGTGATGTGATGGAAAAGGTCAAAATTTAGTTCGCGATGTAACCGGCGGGCAGCAAGGTAGACATTCATCTGCCAGAAATAGTAGTAAATTTGGTGTCCGCCTTGAAATTTCAGAAGAGGTTTCAGCCAGCCTGGGAAGCTAACAAATTCAAAGTGAAGGCCCGGTATCGGCTGAGTCGCAATAGCGTCTTCGATACTTCCTCGGTCTTCTTCTTGAGTAAGGGCCCAAACATCATGGTTCTTGGCAATCTGTATTAGCAGGTTCCAACCGAGGATGTCTTCGCCGCCGGTGAAACCTGCCGATCCAGGAGGGGAACAGGTAAAGGCACTGGCCAATATCCGGCGTCGTGTCATTCCTTCGCGCAAAGGAGATTAACCGAGCTGTTTGACACCAACAAACGGTTCGTCAACGACGAATAATCCGTTTCAAATACTGGGGAGAGGCCATTTGAATCGTCAACATTAGATAGCTGAAATCCGAGAGATCTCAACTTTTCTAAGAAGCTGATGGGGGTCACTCCTGCGCTTTGGAGTAAGGCTGGATTGAATTCGATGATTAAATTCAGTTTAGGGGAACGCAACAACAACTGGGACATCCCGTCTAAAACAGCTATCTCGGCTCCCTCTACATCAATCTTTATCAGGTCAATCTGAGGCCAGCCTTGGGATTCCAAAAAATAATCCAGAGTCGTCGTTTCAACCGAGGCGTTGCCTTGTTCGGGTAGGCCATGCTGATACAGGCTGTGCCTACCCGTGTCTAGTCCAGAAAGATATATTGTTGCATTCCCCTTCTGGTCTGATATTGCCATTTTGGTCGCCGTAATGTTGCTGTAATTATTCAATGCGATATTTTTTAGCAACGTATCGTGGTTGCCTGGTGCAGGTTCAAACGCGTAGACCTTTCCAGTGGGCCCAACTAGTTTGGCGGCGAGCAACGTGTAGTAACCCACGTGGGCTCCGATGTCGATGACTACCATTCCAGATTGCAAAGTCTCTTGGAACAACAGCGTTGTTGCCGGTTCATATCGGCCGTTTGCCATGGCTAAGGGGGGATATGAACCGGAGGGAGCAAGGTACATGGAGTTGCCATTGAGTTGAATAGGGCCGGATCCCCCCGGTGATAGCTTGTATAGAATTCGTCCGATGACCGGGCCTAGAAACCTACGAGCAAGCCCCATTAGCCCCAAAGCGCCGACAATCTTGCGGGCGGATCCGTAAGACATGTCAGCGAATTTGTGGATATTCATGTCGTTCCCCCTGAATAATTTTCTTGAAAAAATTCAGAGACTACGCTTTTGATTCCGGTCTGAAAATGGTCCACCGAGAACTGCTGAGCGCCTTTTGCTAGGTGCTCCCGCAACCTATTCTGGATGTCCTGACGGCCCAATACCATGTCAATCTTATCAATTGCGTCTGGCACGCTACTGTAAACAAGGTTATCGTGATTTACGATTTCGACCTGGCCCCCATTATCCGGTGCGAATACGATACCGCCCGCTTCTACCATCTCAGCAACGGCAATTCCGAAAGGTTCGTCCTTGCGACCACTGATGCCAAAGCTATGGCTTTCAATTAGTGCATTCTTGCTATGTTCGTCAAGTCTGCCTTCGAATGAGACCCAACCCGGGTGATGCAGTAGACAGTTCTCCCGTAGGTTTCGGGCGTAGGGGCTGCTATCTGCGTCGCCTACGACATGGAGATGGACGTCGTGGCCTTTACCACGGACTCCTTCCAGAATCTCTAGAATAGTCTCAATCTGTTTTTCAGGTATTATCCTGCCGATACAGACAAAGCCATTTTCTCGATTTTGGTGCGGAACATTAGAAAAGGCACTGGTTACGGGGGGGTAGAGCACACCCGCCTGAACGCCGTAGTCGCGGCGCATCAATTCGGCTGTCCATTTAGAATTTGCCAGGGAGATATTGTTCTTCCAGGCAGCCGGATCGGCGGGAGAAATCCAGTCGCAAAGTTTAAGATAGGCCGATCGCAAAGGTGTTTTTCCGTACCACCATCTTTCCCAATTCCGCAGCGGTAGAATAGTCGGCAGTGCCTCTAAGTCGGCCACCAATTGAATCCCCTTAACGCCAAAGGCGCACGGGTTATAGCCGCTGACCATCAAGTCAAAGTTAGGTGCGATTCGTTGGCAGTACCGTTGTATGAAACGCCACCTGAGAGCCGCGAATTTTGTGGTCTTTCTAAGGCCTAAAGGGAGTTGGACTTGAAGTATCGAAAAATCAGAAGGGTTGAGCTTCGTACCGTAGAATCGGTTGATGCCATTGATGTCCACCGTGCCGCTGGTGATTAGGGAGACATCGTAGTCATCTTTTAGAGCTGCCAGTGCCCACAAGGCAACCGCCTCGGAGCCTCCCCAGCCAAGCCGTGGATGGATGATGGCTATCTTAGGCTGTTGCATGCGTAATTAGCCGTGGGGTTTCGCAGTGAGCCTTGGAATGTTCAATCACCGAATAAGCGTTGCTCATTTTGTGGTGTCTTTTTTAGTGCAGTACAAATTACAGGACGCCAAGTCCGGTTCGATTGGTTCCAGGCAACCCATTTCTTCGTTGATGACCTGACAGTCAAATCCGGCTTTATCTAGTTGAGCCAGATAAGTTTCTTGATTCACCCCGGCTTGGCGAAGGCAGTAGCCGTTAAATTCAACAAAAAGTACCATGTTTTTACTCTGGGCCAGGGTTTCTGCCATCCCTTCCAGTGCGAGGGGTTCACTACCCTCTATATCCATTTTTACCACATCAACCGGCTTGCGGCACGGGAACGAATCTATGGTTATGCACTCTACCGGGATTGTCATTTCATTGGATTTTTGGGTAGGAAATAAGGACCCGACCACTCCAGTGACTTGACGGAAATAAAACGGCACAGTGGTGCAATTGTTGCTGACGGCTTTGTTGACGGAGATAAGATTATTGAAGTTATTGAGCTCAGCATTTTTTTTCAAGATATCGAAATTTTTCGGAGCGGGCTCAAAGGCGTAAACCATACCTTCTTTTCCAACGCATTGGGCCGCCAGTAATGAAAAGTAACCGTGATGGGCACCGATATCGAGAACTGTAGAACCGGGTTTTAGAGCATTTTTGAAAAGTTTAGTGGTATAGGGCTCCCAACTTTTAATGCCGTATGCAATGGCAAAGGGATGGATATTGATTGGCTCTCCATCCAGAAGAACCGGCACACCTCGGCCAGAAGAAAGCCATCGGGCGGTTAGTCGCTTAAAACCAAACCAGATGCTTCCGAATAGGGGAATTCGGGACATACCAGTGGACTGGAACCAAGAGTTGGTTTTCCAACCGGCAATGGTTAACCAGTATTTCCACTTAATCATCGGTCGGCAGCCGCAGTCTCATTTGTTACGAGTTCGGCATTTAAAGCCGCGAGCAGGAATGACGAAATCCGATCTGCGGATTTACCATCCATCTTGTAGCACATGGATTCGGCGAAACGGGCCCTTTCCTCCCGCTCCAACGCGGGACCAGCTAAGTAGCGTGAGGTTAGGTTGACCAGTTCATCGAAACTACCTGCGAGTCTAGTAGCCCCTGACTTAACAATGAGCTGGACGTGAACCCAGTCGAAGTAGCGTCGCACGGATTCATGATAATTCCTTTCGTGGAGGTCGAAAGCAATGTTGATTACTGGCCGGTCAAGGGCGACTGCATCGATGGTAATGGTGGAGGCGGTGTTGATTACCAGGTCCGAGTAGGCCAGCGCATCGCGCAACAGGCGTATGTCGGTTTGATCCATCAGGCGGCTATCGTCCAAATTTTGTCTTTGAATACCTGGAATTTGGAATACCACGTTTGAATCTTTGATTGAGGCATACCGTTGGACGTCGTCTTGTTGATGAATCCGCACTAATACTTGGACGTTACCTGCGTATTCCCGATTAAGGGCATCAACCAGACCAGCCAAAATTTCCGGCTCCTCAGGAGTGAGACCACCAGGCGATGTAGCAAAGAGGACTGTTAATTTTGCTGGATCTAGGCCGTGTTGGTGGAAAAATTCTTCTCTCCGCTCGTCTGGGATTGGCTCGGCGTAAACGTCAAACTGAGGAATGCCAGTAAGCCTTATTTGCGCAGCGTGGGCACCGTAAATGCTGATGAGCTCGCTTTTCATTACTTGGTTCCACACGAAGTAGGAGTCCAAAGGTGCCACTAAGCATCCTTCGGTGGTGAGGGCATCCCAGCTATGAATCATTCCAACAGTAGTAATTCCGTTTAACTTTGCATACTTGAGAAAATAGTATTCGCGCATTCCATGGGGGTTGGTGGCAAACACAAGGGAAGGCTTGTACCGGTCGAAAAGTGATTGATAGGTGAGAGGGATGTTAGCGCTTCGGTTGTGAAAGGCGGTCAACAATCGTTGGAGGATTTTGCTTTTCGGCAGCGGTTGACTAAGAACGGTGTCGAGCAGGTACTGCTTTGGGTTGGTCGCCCGCAAAGATTTTCGCTTCACTTTGTTCGACGTCAAAGCCGGATCGCTGTTGATCTGCTGAAACCTAAGGCTCAGCATACGGTTAATTATCCTGCTCGGAGTGTACCGTGGCACCGCAGGCAGCGGCTCAAATACTAGGTTGTCGTTCAGACCTTGGTACCTCTCAGCCATGTCAGGTATGGGAGTGAATGCTACCACCCGTACGTGGCCGCTGGCGGTCAGTTTTTCCAAAACTCCCGTAAAGAGTATATTCCGGACCGAGAGCCCAACCGGCAGAGTCACGAAGATAGTTTTCATTGGCGACGTTGCTTCAGTAGGGCTTCAATAATGATGAGGTCGTTTTTAGTATCCACATCGAAGGAGTCAATCTGGTCCATCACGTATGGCTGGGTATTGGCGCCGTACAATGTGTCGTGGTTCATTAAAGTCGTAGTTTTCACCAATAATACGGCGGGGCCGTTGCGGGCATATAGGATGGGTTTGTCTTGTCGCCTTAGAACCATCGACCCTGCCTGGTAGGGTTCTAGGCTTCCATTGGCGTCAACTGACATGAGCGAAGCGGGACCGAAATTATGAGGCACCTCGACAACGCTGACCACTGTATCGGCTCCGGTGCGGTTCATAATCTCGATAGCGCCAGTTATATGCTCGGCTCGCCGCAAAGGTGAGGTAGGTTGCAGTATCATCACGGCGTCGGGATTGTATCCTTCTTTCTCGCGCAACCATCGAATGGCATGCTGTACCACCGGTAGCGCGAGTGTATTGTCTTGGGCCAATTCGTCCGGCCGCATAAAGGGCACTTCTACCCCATGTTCCTTGGCTACCTTGGCGATACTGGGGTCATCGGTGCTAATGATTACTCGGCTCAATTGGCAGCTGGCCAGCGCAGCTTCACAGCTGTACGCGAGCAGAGGACGACCCAACAAGGGAACGATGTTCTTGTGGGGAATGCCCTTGGAGCCGCCTCTGGCGAGGATAAGGCCCAGAATATCCATTGGTAATTCGCGAGATGCTAACAATTATTTATTGGCCAACCGGACACAACAGTGGTGTTTTGTTTCTATGGTACTTAGGGCGATTGTTCAGAACTAGCTATTCTGGCTTTGCATAGGAGTCTCAACCATGAGCTACAGACACGATGAGGCCTCTACTCTTTTGGTGAACCAATAACCGAACGTCATCGATTTGAAGTAAGACAAAGCTTCTCGCTTCTGTTCTGGATTTGCTATTCTGACCTCGACTGTCGCACCTAACACCAAACCGTTGTCGTAGCCTACTGTATATTCGGCCTGAACCCCAGTGCAATAGAACGGGGGACAAATTTAGCGCGGGTTCTGTCACCCCCTAATTAGGGTTGGTCTCAGGGTCGCACAGAACCTAAATTTACTGCCCAATATTTAGGCCGGGTACCCCGTGTTTCCTTATGGAGTTCAATAGGTCAACATCTTTTGGGTTGTCAGCTTGCAGGAGGCCAAAATCTGGGCGATGCGGCTGCCAGTGTGGCCGTCTCCGTAGGTTTCCTCGGATGGATACCGCCCGTGGCTAATCTGCGTTTGAATCGCACCCAAGATTTCTTCGTTGTCGTAGCCAACATCTATGACGTTACTGCCGCGCTGTCGCCCCTTTTGGCGTGTTCCTACGTTGACCGCAGGAACACCTAAATATGCGCTCTCACGTATAGCGGCACTGGAATTTCCAATCATACAAGCACAGTCCATCATCAGCCGCACGAATATTTCCACCGGGAAGTTCTTGTAAAATCGAATGTAGTCATGAGTGTGGTGTTCTCGAAATTTACGCATGCCTCGCGCCACATCTTCGGAGCCCGCGTCGGCGTTGGGCCAGAGCATGATAGTGGGCATTTTCAATTCGTTAATGGCAATCAGGGTTTCAGTAATCTGACGTTCCCCTTGACCGTACTCGCTCGTCACCGGATGTTGAGAAACCACCAGGAATGGATCATCCAAATTAAAGTCACCGCCGACCCCTTCGGCCTCAAGCCACGTCTGCTCAGATAACTTTTCATTGTTTCGAGCTATTTCACCCACAAGATCAATACGCGGACAGCCTACCATGTACACCGTTGACGGGTCTTCGCCCAAACGGATGATGCGTTCTCGGGCTTCATCGCTGGCGGGAAAATGGATGTGAGCCAGCTTGGTCACAGCGTGGCGTACGCTTTCATCGATGGTGCCGGAAACTTCCCCGCCCATAGTGTGGGCCAGCGGAATGTTCATGTAAGCCGCCGCAATGGCGGTGGCCATGGTCTCAAATCGGTCGCCAACCGTTATTACAACATCGGGCTTCAGAATTTCAAAGACCGTAGGCAATTCCACCAGTCCCAAACCGGTAGATTTGGCCATCGTTGCGGGGGTTTCTCCCTCGATAATCATGTAGACCCGGGCGTTTATCTTGAACCCGTCCGTTTCCAGGACTTCGGATACCATGCCGTACCGGTCCAGCAACGCGGACGCCCCGGCTACAACCTGCAACTCTAGGTCTGGATGGTCCTTTATCGCCTGCATCACGCTTTTGATGCTGCTGTAATTAGCTCGGCTTCCGACTACTACACAGATTTTACGTACCAATACTCTCCGTGCTTCCTTCATTAAAAATCAAAATCAAATAAGAATCTCTGGTTATGGCTGACAACCCTTAAGACAATCTCGTTGTCCTAAGGGTTATTGTTGCTAAATGACACATCGGCTTCGGTGATTACGGTGTCGGCTGACAGGAAACGGAGAGCGCGGCTACCAATCACCTCGCCAAGCCGTTTGGGTGCCAAGCCAGTCCCTGGCTTTCTAATAGCAACCATCTCTTTAGTGATGATTGCACCTTCCGGTATATCCAACTGGGAAACTACGCTCTTTTGGAAAATTTCCTTGAATTCGGCGAACTGCGAGTCGTCGGACTTGTCCACCGGGTGGGACATGATGCTCTCTATCTCCCGGACTTGGCTCACTAGTTCTGCGAATTGGTCTGGCTCGGCCGAGTGGCGGGCATCGCTGCCATACATTCGTTTGCTGAGGGTGAAATGTTTCTCAAGGATGGACGCGCCTAACGTCGTGGCGGCCAGTGCCGCTGCGTTTGATAACGAATGGTCGGACAAGCCTACAGGTAGTCGGTAGCGATCCTTCATTTCCAGCATTACGTTGAGGCCCAAACGCTCCGGCGGACATGGATACTCGGTGGTGCACTGAAGAATCGTTAGGTTTTTATGGTAGTTGGTTATCGTAGCTACCGCGTCATCGAGCTCTTCCCAACAACTCATCCCAGAGGACAGGATGATTGGCTTTCCCGTTTGCGCGATGCGCTCTAGGTAAGGGAGATTGGTCACCTCGCCCGAGGGTATCTTGTACCGCTCCATGCCGATGGATTCCAGCATTTCTACAGCCTCTACAGAGAAAGCAGATGACAGGAGAGACAAACCTTTTTCTTCGGCGTAAGCCTTCAACTCGATCCACTGATCGTGGCTGAAGCTGGTGCGCTGGAAGTACTCAAATCGCGGCTCTCCTTTGAAGTAAGACGGCATGGGAGCATTGCGCAGCGTTTCCGCCTCGGCTATGTGAGTCTGGAACTTTACTGCGTCGGCGCCGCACTCTGCTACTACGTCGATAGCGCATTTGGCGTTACCGTAACTGCCGTCATGAGTTGAGCCTACTTCGGCGATAATGAAAGTTCTATCGGTCTGCATTCCCGTTATATCCTCCAGCGTTGCGTGATGCTCGCTTACCGATGTTCCTACAGAACTGCTGATTTGTGCCCGGAAGCAACCGTGGCAATGGCAGCATTAGAATCCAGCGATTCTATGAAGCGCATCAGGCGCTCTTTCGCTCTTCCGTCAACGAGTAGACCTGTTCCATCGCTAATTGGACCTGGCCCACCGTTAATTCCATTATTTTTGGGAGCTGATGCCAACTCTCTGACTCGGTTATCGAATTCCAGAATCGTGGTAACTGTTTGATAACCGGTCAAATTCCTATACTGCGTCATATCAAGCTGCCAGAGATCAAGATTAATCACCGGGATGCCCAAACCGATTGCCCATCTGATGGTGGACGAGTATGAGGCCACGAATATGTCGGCTATTGCCAGAATATCCTTGAGCGGTTCTCTGCATATCTTGACTCGGTACTTCTCTTCAATCCAGATGTATTGGCTCCGATCGGAGCCCGGGTGAAGAGATATTAGAACGTTCAAGTCTTGATGAGACAGTTCCCCCAAGATGTCGCTGAATGATTGCCACTGCACTTCTTCCGAAGTCATGCCTTGCTCCCACAGTTGGGGAAAGGCGACGATTAGTATGCTTTTGCTGTGGTCCAGTTGGTAATCGTCGATTAGTTTGTACCTTAGTTCTGTGCGGCCAAGCCACCCCTCATACAGCAAATCGAGTTCATGACTGCCCAAATACAGCAGGTTGGCGGAATTTACCCCAGCTTCAGCATACATGGCTGCTTCATCGATGCCGGAAATCATGATGTAATCAGCAAAAGTGGTGCCCTGATACCAGGGGTTCTGCGGCAACATTCCCATTATTCTCATCAAGAATATCTGCACTGCGGGATAAAATAACAGCTTTCCCCATCTCGAGTCGTAGACTTGGGATGGCAACCAGCGCTGCACCATACGGTTGAGTACAGCGATACCACCACTTACGAAGGGGGGGTATGGAGAGTTCTCGAGCGACGCTGAAGATTTATTCAACCCCGCTTTTAGCAAATAGTTCTCTCGGCGTGACCGTGCAGCTCCATCTGGGGACGATTCTGCGGCCAGCATGAGAATTATGGGTACTCTTAATTCCCGTAGCGGTTTTAGAATGGGGAAAAACGGGTGCAGGCGTTCCTGAGAAACCACCGCACAGCGCGGGTTTAAATGCTGTACCAGTTTTTTGGCCACCCGTTTCCCATGCCATAATCGCCAACATAAAAAGAACAATCGAAGTAGAGAGATGCCAGGTAGCTGGCGGGTAATTCGGTGGATCCATTTTAGAAGGCTTCTGATTCTTTGGGTTAGCGTCTGGCGGCTATCATAACTGGATGAGTTACCCGGTTTCCCACTTACTCTTTGGAGCGGCTGGAGGGTGTCGTAGGAGATTCCAACAGATTCCAGCTGGTCGACAAAGGTATGATCCTCCTTAGAAATTAACAGGAAGTGGGGTCTGAATTCACTTTGTGAAGCTAAATAGAGAGCCGTGGCCAACTGCTGGTCGAACGCATAAACGCCGAAAGGGACAAAAAGAACCACCTCTTTCTTTTTCACGCTCGCGGTTTTCCGGAGGACGACCGCAGCCTGAGGGCATCTACCACGCGGTGCTGTGACTCTCCCAGGCCAACAGAGCAGGGCAAACTCAACCCCTCTCGGTATAGTTGATTGGCCACGGGGCAATCGTTGGGGTTCAGGTCAGCGTACGCAGGGCTGAGGTGCATGGGTTGCCATAAGGGCCTGGTTTGAATGCCAACCTCAGCCAACTTCTTCAACAATGCGCGACTGTCTGAGCCAAATTCCGCCTCATCTACCATCACCGTGAATAGCCAGAAGACACTTTCGGCCCAGGACGCCTGACGCATAGGCTGTAGGCCCGGGATACCTTTCAGTCCTTCGCCGTAGGCTGCGGCGATACGGTGCTTGGCTACGATGTAATCGTCAATCTGCTCCATTTGGGCCACGCCCATTGCTGCTTGGATATTGCTAAGCCGGTAGTTGTAGCCAATTTCGTTGTGTATGTATTCCACCGGGTCGTCTTTGGCTTGAGTAGAGATATGACGTGCTCGTTGTGCCCACTCTTCGTTGTCCGTTACCACCATACCGCCGCCGCCCGTGCTAATCAGCTTATTGCCATTGAAACTGAAACAGGCGATGTCGCCAAGATGGCCAACCATCTGGGCTTTGTATTTGGCCCCCAGACTTTCGGTGGCATCTTCGATAACCACTAAGTCGTATTTTCTGGCCACAGTTAGAATCGGATCAAGGTCTACCGGATGACCCAGAATATGCACTGGTATAATCGCCTTTACCCGCTGCCCGGTGGCCTTGTTGCGCAATTCGCCCCCGGCCCAACGGCAATCCTGTTCCAGGAAGTCAACCACTTTTTGCGGGTCCATTTGCCAATAGTCCGGCTCGGCGTCGATAAACACCGGCCAAGCTCCAACGTAACGAATGGCGTTGGCTGGGGCGATGAAGGTGAGCGTGGATACCAGCACCTCGTCATCCGGCTGGACCCCAGCCACCAAAAGTGCGACGTGTAAAGCCGCAGTGCCATTAACGGTGGCCACTGCGTGTTTCACATCCACGTAGTCCGCCACAATCTGCTCAAAGCGGTCTACGAAGGAGCCCACCGAGGAGACCCAGTTGGTGTCCAGGCACTCCTTGATGTACTTCCATTCGTTGCCGCGTATCTCAGGCACGCTCAGGGGGATTATGTCTTGACGTGGTGCGTTAATAATTCAGCTCTGTTTAGAGTAGGGATTGCTGGTGGAGTCTGACCGCTGGTGGTAAAAAGTTCAGACGATGTAGGCCCCAAGCCGGTACCGGTCAATGTTTTTCTCCATCCACTTGATGGTCTGTGCCAGCCCGTCCTTTAATGTGTATTGTGGCACCCAGCCCAGGATATCCTTCGCCTTGTTATTATCGGCACAGAGGCGGTCGACTTCGCTGTTCTCCGGGCGCAATCGCTCCGATTCGCAGATAACCGGGATGTCCCTCCCGACGACCTCCAAGATACGCTTGGCCAACTCGCCAACGGAAATCTCTTGTCCGGAACCGATGTTGACTACTTGGCCAATAGCTTCGGGACACTCGGCGATTCGGATGAAACCCTCCACGGTATCTGCCACGTAGCTGAAATCACGAGTTGGTGCCAGGTTCCCCAGGCGCACTGTAGGCTGCGTCAGCGCTTGGGTGATAATGGTAGGGATTACGGCGCGGGCTGATTGGCGAGGCCCGTATGTATTGAAGGGTCGGATTGTGGCAACCGGTAGTCCAAAGGACAGATGGAACGCCTGAGCCATTTGATCCGCCCCAATTTTGCTGGCTGCATAAGGCGATTGGCCTTGTAATGGGTGGTCTTCGCTGATGGGAACTTGGCGGGCTGTTCCGTAGACTTCGCTGGTCGACGTGTGGACCGCAAGTTGCGCTCCGGCATCAAGAGATGCCTGAAGCACGTTCAATGTCCCTTCTACATTGGTCCGCACGTAGGAAATCGGTGCATTGTAGGAATAGGGGATGGCAATAAGGGCTGCCAGATGGAAAACGATATCTACACCCTTGAGCGCCGCTCGTAGGCTGTCGCGGTCTTGAACGTCGCCCAAGAACACCTCAACATGCTCTTTAGCTGGCGAAGTATCTAACCATCCCCACGTACCTGTGGAGTTGTATTGAACTAGTGCCCGGGTGGTGGCACCGAGCGCAACTAACCGTTCAGTGAGGTGGCTGCCGATGAATCCACCGGCACCGGTAACCAGCACAGTCTTCTGACTCCAGTCAACCCTTGGACCTGTCGAACCAGTCACTGCGGCTATCAGACGTCTCCTTTCTGGGCATCGGCTTGGGCCTGCTGGTAGTCGGCGGGCTGGCCGATGTCTAACCAGTATTCGTGGATTGGGAAACTTACCACGCGGCGGCCCTCAGCTAGCAGCCAGGTGATAAGATCCGGCATATCAAATGGTTGGTCATTCGGGATGTGCTGGCAGGCCTCTGGACCCAGCAGGTAGATTCCGGCATTGATGAAATGGCGTAACACCGGCTTCTCGGATATACCGGTAATCTCAACGCCGTCAGTCTCCACCACGCCATACGGTACATTAAACGCGTGTTGGCGAACCGCCACAGTCATATCTGCCCCCAGCTCGCGATGGAAATCCAGCATCGCGCGGAAGTCCACGCTGGTCAGAATGTCGCCGTTGATGACCAATAATGGTTCATCGCTTGCTTTCAACTGACCAATCGCACCAGCGGTTCCCAGAGGATGCGCCTCTTCCATATAGCGGATTTCCACGCCGAACCGCCGCCCGTCACCAAAGTGGCTGGTTATCGCTTCCCGCCGGTAGTGGGTCGCCACGTTCACACGTCGGATACCGGCGGCCCTTAGCTGCTCAATGACCCGCTCCATCAGCGGCTTGTCACCTACCGGCAACATTGGCTTGGGTAAGTTATCGGTCAACGGTTGCAAACGCTTCCCGTATCCCCCGGCCATAATCATCGCCGTCAATGGCAATTCAATTTCTTTGGCCATTTCGGCCAGCAGGGCCACGTCGGCTACCTTGCCGTCTAAATCTACCAAAGGAATATGGCGCACCTCGTGTCGATTCATTAATCGCAACAACTCAGCATCAGGTGTGCCGATTGGCGCCGTAATGGGGCCGTGTGGGGGTGTCAAGCCAGGTGTCTCTGTGGTGGGCGGCTTTTTCTCTAGGAGCCGCTGTACCGGCAAGTTTAGGTCCAGGCCAGCCAGAATAGCCCTCCGGATGTCTCCGTCAGTTACGACACCCAACAGACGTCGTCCCTGATCCACCACCAGGGCAACGCCTTGGGCGTTCCGGTCAATAAGCGCGATAGCATCGACAATGCAATCGGTGGAAGACAGGCACAACTTGGACAGTTTAGGGTTTAGGCCATCTACCATTTGGGACTCGTTGCGGTTATTTCTTGCGACCAGCGAAAATCCAATGGAAGTTGCTTTTCAAATCGAACATTCCCTGGTCGAAGTGCCCTGTAGTAATGCACTCAAAATCCGAGAAGAGCGACTTCAGTTCTTCCTCGTCTCGCACCAGGTAAACCATCTCGTGAAGTCCGTTGAGCCGGTGAGTAGGGTCATCGACCTTAATCTCGTACACCTGACCGTCATGAATCTTCTTCACATGGTAACGAATGTAATAATTGTCCGGGCCATACATCGTAAAAAAGACAATGCCTCCCGGCTTTAGGCATCTGGAGAACTCCCGGCACACACGCTTGATTTCTTCCTCTGAGGCAAGAAAGTACAGGACTTGGTTGCATAGGACGAAGTCAAAGTAGTTGTCCTCGAATGGTAGCCGATCCCAAGGTAGAGGAGTGATTTGGAACCGATCTAGGAGTGAGGGATCGAGATTATTGCTCTCCAGATTCAATTTAATGAGGTCTGTAGCCGAATCAGTCACCTCTACTCCGTTCACTTCATAGCCATTGCGGATCAAGAACATGCTGTTGTTGCCGCTTCCACAGCCGTAATCAAGGACTCGCCCAGAGGGAAGGTTGTCCTTAAGGTACATATTATGGAAGCGGACAATCCAGTCAGCGGGATACCGCAGGAACGCCGTCTGTCTGGTATAGAGGTCTTCGTACGTTTGTTTGTTGGTATCCTGATCCTGATGGACTTCCATTAAAACTCCCTCATTTACGTTGTATTAGTCGAAGTAACTCTCAAATACGGTGTCGCGCACCGTATCTAAAGTGCTGCAATGAATCCCACCCATATAATACGAGTGCCTGAACCGGATTGGCACAGGGGTGATATTGTGTTCTTCCAACAATCGAATCAAGGCGGACTGCCGCTCATCAACAATCACAGTTTGTGGGTCCACGGAGAGAATATTCATACCGATATACGGCGAAGCGATTGAGTCCAAACCGGACTGAATACCAAGGCTAGCAAGTTCGTCGTGTATGGGTTTCCTGACATCATCGTGGAATTTGACGGTGAATTCAGGCGTAGGCGAGATATCACTGAAATATAGCTTCTCCCACTTATCAAAAATTTCAGGACAGTTAGAGGAGTTAACCCGGTCGGTGTTCAGGAGAACCAAGCCCGGCCGTAGGCATAGCACCGTGGAATCTATATGGCTGGACCGGTAGATGGTAGATGTGGTGTGCACTCGATAATCATCGCCCAGCACGCTCTGTAGCCACTTGGCCCCTAATTGGTTTCCGGACCGAGACACCAGGTAAAGCAAATCCCGGCCCATTCGGACCGTATTCGCTGCTTCAAAGAGAATCTCCTTCTCAGTGAGTTTGATGAATTTTTGGCCGTCCTCATACTCTGACTTGCCGTCCTCGGAGTAGGTAATCATGTGCTCGCCAGACAATCTAGGTTTCGGCCCGCAAATCCAACGAAACCCTTCGTTGAGGTAGTCGTACCAGATATCGTATAGTCCCATCGTTTCGAAGTATCGATGTTTTTCTTGGGAAGGTGACTCGACGACAGTATTTCCCACTACCAAGTGCAAATCGCGCATGTTGTAAATGTGGTCGCCGACTCCGCTGAAATAAGGTGTAGCGAAGGGACGGTTAACATGAGATGAGTTAGGCCGAAGAACCTTGGCACCAAAGGAACTAAGAACATCGCACAGTCCCTCCAGATCCTCAGCGATTTCGTCCACTAACCATTGTGGGTAGGCTTTACGCGCCAGCGCTTCTGCCTTCTCTATGACCTCTTCGGATGGGGGACGGACTGTGGAGAAATTCAAACATGCCTGTCCTTCCGCCTTGCCGACAATGACTTCTCTGAGTTTGTCCCACTCGTTGTGACTGTTGACCTTCATTTACTGGCCCCCACCATTCGTTGGATATTAGCATTGTCTTCCCGGGCCATCTCGTACGGGTTGGGATTGCTCTGCCCAATCGCATTGGCAGCAGCCATGTTTGATCGGAAACCAAAGCGGATACCTAAACCCGCCAAAATCTCGATGGTCTCTTGATTGTAGGAGTTGGTGGGGTGAGCCACCGCCACGGGAGGCCGACCACACACGCGAAGAATGTGTTGGTAATTCTTTTGGTACTCCTCTCTCTGCTCTGCATATGGCAAATCGGCAAGGGCCGTTGGATGGGAATAGGAGTGGAGCCCAACCACATGCCCTTGGTCCGTCAGATACTTGAGATGTTCATCCGACATCCACAGGCCTTTGGCGAGTTCATTCAAACTAGGGCCGCGGTCATGGATAAGACCGTCCATTATCAGTTCGTACTCTCGCCTGCCCAGAATCAGATCGCGAACAAGACGAAACCTGACGTCGTTCACGGAGTAAAATGGGAAAACACTTATCATTTGGCGGATACGTGCTTCCGTCACCACTTCCGAAGTCGTTTCACCAAACCCTGCGTCGAACACGCGCCCGAAGAACACGGTATAGAAGTCGTCGATGGTGGGGAAGTATTGGCACCGAAATGCCCGGTAAATTTCCAATTTACCTAACTGTACCTGCCCCTCGAATACACCAGAATATACAAACCAAAAAGCATTCAGCCGGTATTTTTCGAGTAAGGGCAAAGCGATATCGAACTGGCAAAGCAGACCGTCGTCAAAGGTCAGGCACAAATCCTCTGGGTCTAATCGATCACTATCCAACTTCTCAAGCCATTGCATTGGGGTGAGAAACCGCTGAACACCAACGAATTGCAGAATGGCTTCGAGATCTTCCTGTGAGATGGAACCCTGTACCGATTGATGCTGCCCTCCATGGAGGTGATGGAACATAATCCCATGGGCCGATGTTGTTGGATATTTCATAACTTCAACCGTGTTGACGTCCTGGTGATCAAGCGCCGGAGTCGAATTAGGGCCGAATCTCAAGAAATTCCATGGGGAACGTCAGGCCAAGGCCGCTGGTAAGCTGCCGCCGTCCTTGCTGGTCAAGGAATGTCCATGACCTCAATGGGTCATCCGCGTGAGGTGGCAGGTCAAAAGGCATCTCAAATGCTCTGAATTCATAGTTTCCTTTCCCCACCGCTTCATCAAGAAATTGGCCAACGGTAGCCTTAGAAAAAATATTCCAGCCAGGCTCTCGGTGGGTTGGGTCTGAATCATCTGCTCGCCGGCACACTGCCCAAACATCGACAGGGTTGGGATTAAATGGCCCAAAGACATAGATTCGCCCACCCTTCTTCGTCCAGTTAATCAGGTTCGAAAAGGACGGTACGAAATCGTCGAATCCAGCATGAACGCCAATCATGAACGAAATATCGGCGAAGTTGGGAGCCAGAAGCTCTTTATTGAGAACTGAACCCTCCTCAAAAACCGCATTTGGGACCATCTGCCGTGCCTTCTTTACAAGTTCTGGAACGACATCGTACCCATGATATTTCGCACCGGGAAACCGACCTGCGAGATGGTATTCGAATTCACCGGTGGCGCAACCGAAATCGCACACGATGCTACCATCTTGCAAAACTCCGCTCTCGATTGCGTCGCTCGCCAATATCTTGTGAATCTCTTTGACGACGGGTTCAGCGTACCTGTCTTCGTTGAGGTAAATCTTATGATCGTGTGTTCGCTGTACATTTATAGTCATAGTTTTGCCCTCGCTCATTTGACCAAATCGATGAGGAATGAGGCGGATTGTCACGAGTTCGCCTTTCGTGGCATGGAATCACGGCCTCAGCCCGAGGAGTTTCGCATATCTACTTGTCGACCTTCCAAGCGACGGGCAGGTACACCCGCTACCACTGTCCAGGGGTCAACGTCCTTCACCACCGCAGCGCCCGCGCCCACAATGGCACCTTCACCAATCGCGATACTCTGCCGTACCGTTGCGCCTGCGCCGATATGGGCACCTATGCCGACCCGCGCCGCACTGCACAAACGGCTGCCGGTGGCAATATGCGCGTGGTCACCTACCACACAGTCGTGTTCTACAATCGCGCCAGTATTGACGATGACGTTGGCACCTAGAACTGCGCCTGCGTTGACCACTGCGGCGGGCAAGACAACCGAACCATCGCCCAAGGTGGCGAACGGTGAGAGGATGGCCGCTGGATGGCAGACCGTCAGAGGCTTTAGGCCATGTTGCAGACCCAACTGGAAGAGCCGCCGTCGAGGGCGATTATCACCCACTCCTCCCAGTCCTACTACAAATTGGGTAGCCCCCCGGCGCATCAATTGGGGCAGCAACTCGTCTCCGCCCAGGACTGGCACACCCAACACCTCTTTGCCCCATAGAGAGCAGTTCCGGTCCAAGATGCCGTAGCACTCGGTTGTCCCACCGGCCCGCAAGGCGTCTATGATAACACTGGCGTGGCCCCCTCCCCCAAGGATAATGCACCCGGTTTGGTCGTCAATTGACATATCGTATATTCTCAGGCAATCTGCGCCGATTGGACTGGCATATCAACGAAACGTTTGTTGATTAGGCTATGGTCCAATGACACCCCTTTGAAGTGATTCACAATCCGTGCAGAAGCGTGCCCGTCACCATAAGGATTGGGTAGCCCACAAAAGTTCTCCCGAAATTCCGGGGCGATGGCCTTCTTTATTCCCTCAATAATCTCGTTACGACCGTAGCCCACGTCAATCACGTTTTTTCCCCGCATGCGCCCCTGCTGGCGGGTGCCGATGTTAACCACGGGTAGTCTCAAGGAGGGTGCTTCGATGATTCCGCTGGAGGAGTTGCCCACCATAGCTGCCGCATATTCCATCAGGCTAAAGTAACCCTGGGTTCCAAAGTTCTTCACCATCTGAGCCGTGGGGTTGCTACCGAGGAACTCCTCAATCATGCGAGTGATTACCCGTCCATTGGTATCTGCATTGGGCGCGGTGAACACGACCGGGAGGTTGAATTCCGGCAGCGCTTCCAGCAGCTCCTTGACCTGCCAGGCGGTATCCGCGTGCTCCAAAGTCACCGGGTGATAGGTCACCAAGAGAGGATTGCTGTCCAGATGCAAGTCAAACTTGTCTTCTAGGTCCCGGCGGTCCAGCAGTTTGATGCTGTGCAGGTTGTCCAGGCTGGGCGCCCCGGAGACGACGACCCGCCAGGGTTCTTCACCCATCTGCAATAGCCGTGTCCGAGAGTCTTCGGTCGCTGCAAAATGCAGATGGCTCAGCTTGGTAATGGAATGCCTTAGGGCATCGTCCATTGCTCCTTGTGTTAGTTCACCTCCGTGGATGTGCGCCACTGGTATTTTGAAGGGTAGGGCCGCCAGAGCCGCGGCGTGCATCTCGAAACGGTCCCCTAGCACTACCAGTATGTCTGGCCGAAAGCGGGCATAAGCCTGGGCAAAGCCGATGGTTCCCAGCCCCATAGACTTAGCGATTCCTTCCGGTGTATCTGACGAGAGCAGCATCTCCACCCGCTCGCCGATTTCAAACCCGTCGCCTTCGATGGTGGTAACCGTCGAACCGAACTCCGGGGAAAGATGCATGCCGGTCACCATCAAATGCAGCTCTAGTTCTGGGTCTGCCTGGATTTTGCGCAAAATGGGCAGGTAGATGCCGTAATCGGCACGGCTAGTAGTGATGACGCCAATCGTCCTCACGCTAGCAGCTCCAACGTAATCAGTGCCCCTTTAGGAATTTTCGCTCGAACTGTGCGCCCCGTCAGGTGAGTAAGCATGACCGGTGGTAAACCCGTACCGGGTCGTTTTATGGCAATCATTCCTTCCGTTAGAGTTGCTCCTGCTGGGATGTCCTTGGCGGCCACCAAGCTCTTGCGGGCCACGGAAGCTGTGTTGGCCTCGCTGGAAGCCGGCTCCTTGCGTCCGTGACCCAGTGCTGATTCCACATTTCGAATTCCCCTTACCATGGCCGCGAACTCCCAGGGTTCCAGCGACGCTCGATGATCCGGTCCGGGTAGGTTACGGTCCAGGGTCACGTGCTTTTCAATCATGCTTGCGCCCATGGCTACAGCGGCGATGGGAATTTCGGTCCCCATGGTGTGGTCAGAGTACCCGACCGGGACTCCAAAGGCGGCCCTGATGGTCGCCATTGCCCGCAGGTTTACGTCGGCAGGGTCGGCCGGATAATTGCTCACACAATGCAATAGTACATACTGATGGTTGCCAGCTTCCTGAATAGCCCGGACCGCTGCCTCTACCTCGCTCAGGTACGTCATGCCTGTGGAGACAATCATTGGCTTGGCCTTGCGGGCCACGTAAGCCAGGAAAGGCAGATTGGTAATCTCTCCCGATGGTATTTTGTACACGGCTACATCCATCTCCCCTAGCAGGTCGGCGCTCAACTCATCGAAAGGGCTGGACATGAAGAGAATCCCTTTATCCTGGCAATACCGCATCAACTCGCCATGTGCCTCGGGCGAGAGCTCCAGTCGGCGAATCATCTCTAATTGGCTCTCTGCAGCATCAGTGGTTTCGAGTTGATAATCGGCCTTGGGAGCATCTGGCGACACCAGCAATTCTGCATTAAAGGACTGGAACTTAACCGCATCTGCCCCAGCCTGTACGGCGGCGTCTACCAATTGGTGGGCCAACTCCAAGCTGCCGTTATGGTTGACGCCAGCCTCGGCGATAATGAAGCATGGCTGGCCGGGCCCAACTTTGCGGCCAGCGATGTCAATCAGTTGGCGAGCCATGCTGGTTCTCCAAGATTAAATTAACCAGGTGAAGATCCCAAGGGTCATCGATTTGCAATGAACGCTCTGGCGGCATCACGTATGGGAAAGTGCGAGCCGGATGGAACGTCTGTTCATTTAGCAATACTTCACGTCGCGCGAGATATATTGCCCCATTCAAAATATAGGCAGGCGGCAGAACCTGACGACGTAAGTCCGATTCTGTATTGCTCATAAAGTCCGCCATCGTGCCATCTTTGGCAATTTTCTTGGTCAAATAGGGATGGTGATGCGTTAAACAGACACTAACTACGCTGTCGGCTAGTTTCTCGTGGGCCAATTGGGTGGCCGCTTCGATATCTTCAGCGGTGCGCAGCGGGGAGGTTGGCTGGAGTAGCATGACGTACTCTGGTCTCACCTCTTGGTGCGCTTCCAGCCAGCGAATGGCATGGATGATAACTGACATGTGAGGCGAATCGTCTTGGGCCAATTCTGAGGAACGCATGAACGGCACTTCTGCTCCCCAGTCTCGAGACACCTGGGCTATTTCTTCATCGTCGGTGGAAACGACAACCCGGCTTAAACTTGGACTTTGTAATGCGGCAGAGATTGTCCATGCAATCACGGGCTTCCCGGCAAGTGGAAGTACATTCTTTCTTGGCAGTCCTTTAGAACCGCCACGGGCAGTAATCAGCGCTAATACATCCAATGCTTGGCACCAAGTGAGTATAGAAAATCCATGCGTGCTTCTCCTAGCTGTTGCTCCGGGTCACCATAGGCATTTTGTCATCGAGCTATTTCCACTTCAATGAATGACCATGGTTGCAATATGTAACCGTTGAGCTGCCACCCCCCCAACATAGTGGTTACATCGGGGGCGTCGGACTGTTCTGTCGCTGCCTCCGCTATTCGGGTCTCGTCAAAGGCTTGGTCAGGCACGATTTGCCACGACTTAACGAATGGTATGTTGGCGAGTAGATATTCTATGTATGGTTTGCTATAGATGTTGTAGTAGTGGAACTCGATTGGCTCGCCGGTCTCATCAAACTCATCTCCGGATCCATGTACGTCTTGGATTCGGAAAGACCGCTCACCCACTAATGTACGTACCAACACGTACCGTCGGGCTACACGGCAAAGCTCTTGCAGGGGTTTTTGGATGGACGGCAGATGGAGTAGAACATTGTTTGACATCACGAGGTCGTAGGAGGCATCCGCAAAGGGCAGTGCGTTGATGTCTCCTATCTCGAAGTCCGCGTCTGAGAATGAGGCAAACGCCTGGCGCGCCAGCTCGATGAATCGTGGTGTGGCATCTACGCCGGTGTATTGAAACTCGAAAGGCAAATTGTTGCTCAGGCTCCTTAGGTAATGCCCGGCTCCACACCCCGCATCGAGTATTTGGTCCCCTGGCTTGGCGACACTCCGCAAACGTGCGGCCACGGCCTTGCTACTCTCCATTTCAGGCAGTTCACCGATGGCCCGGGAATAAAGCAGGCTACCATATCGTTCACATTCTAGATCGTCGAGCCAGGTTTTCCGCCACTTGTCCGTCATGATTCGTCCCACTTTGCTTGCTCTAGTCGGCATCTGAGTCTAATGCTATTTCGCCGTCTCACTTTCTGCCAACCGTCGCCGCCGCAATGGGTGGCCTAACTCCAGACCTCTCGAGATTATCCACAAGCCAGTTTTGCTCCAAATATTTTTGCCCCAGCGCGCCAGTGACTGAATCTACACGAGAGGCAATCCGGTATAAGTTAGCGGTACCTCCGGAATGGTCTTGCTCGTCAAACCACCGTCGCATCTGACGGACCCGACCTTCATTAAAGGATTTCTGCAACTCAGAATATTCGTAGTTTACAGGCCTCGTCAGAAACTCTTCAATTACCTCACGAATCTCTTCCGCAGTATTCTCAACAAGGATGTATCCGTCCGAAGAGTAATTGAACTCCTCATATCCGAAGGGTCCCTCTAGAATTTCCTGTAAGGACAAAAATCGATTACGAGAGAGGGAGTAAATATGTTTAATGAGACCTATATCGGTTTTACGCAATGGATAGCTTATTGCCCAACCGCTGAAATTAACCCGTATCATCGGCTTCCAAAAAAGACTGGCAACATCGGTAGCTCCGGAAGTAGCCGCGACATAAAAACGGCACTGACTCGTTAGGTAGATATCCATCAACTCAGACTTAAACCGCGTATGTGGGTAGTCAATCACACGCTCCATATGCGGAAGTGGCGTCATGGACGGGTCACCCAGACGCACCACCCACCCGCCTGCAGCGGTAATAGACTTAATCCCTTCAAGGTAGTTTTGAACTGAAGCATTACGGTTATTGTATGTATCTAGATGGTACCCACTTTCTCGGACGTGTAGGCAGGCAAACCAATCTGTTGAGGGAATGCCCATCTGGACCATTAATTGCTCGGCGGAAAGTTGCTTATCCTTCCTCAACCTTGGTGGCGTATATTCATGGTATTGTTGCTTCCAGTTTTGCTTCTCGACGATATCCCAAGAGAAATTGTCGACTCCGTCTGGCTGCCATAACGCGGATCTACCGATGGCTAGTATTGAATATCTGGGGTCAAAAAACCCGTCTCCAGGAATCTTGGGCCAAATGCGCTGCAAAATTCTTCGTAGGTTACCCCAAAGGATGTGGGTTGCCCAAGTAACCGTGAATGCCACACCGAGCAGCCATCCTATAAACCAGACAAACACATTTGCATTCGAAATAGAATATTCAGACTGAACGCGCAGTAACTCTTGATTGGCCACCGATGGCAAAGTGATTGATAAGAATTGCTGACGTTTAGGCCAAAGAAATTTGGGGAAGAGAAATAAGATCTTTTTGTTTTCTCGTTTTGCCTTCAATAATCCATAAAGCATCTCTTCCGCGCAGTTTCCGAAGACTGTGGACCGAGGTGTTTGAATTAGGATTGGGCATCTCCTACCTATGTAGCCGAATCCCTTATGGATTAAACGGAACATATCGTGGTTCGGCCAGATTCCTTTTCGGTATCTCTAACATGCGCTGAACCCGTCCACCTGATACAGGGACGCGGGGACAAGGAGGAAAATAAAAGGGCTCCAAGCTCACTCAGCGTCAATTTTATTGCCCAAAGTCAGTTGACTTCCTAACCCAGACAGCATTCTGCGATAGAATTTTTCTTCATTAAATTCTCGGAGCGTTGTCGAGGGCTTCCTTCGAGCAAAGTTCCGTAATACCTCTAGAACCCGCCGCCGGTAATAACCTACATAGGCTTTGTTCGTTTTTAGGACGTTCAAAAGCATGGGGAACCTAGTTTTACTTAAGTCACCGGAACGAGGAATCTGGTTAAGCCAAATAAGATTTGTTGCACCTAAACCCAGCCTGAAGAGGCGAATTCCATCCAACATCTCAGATATCGATTCTTGGGTTGGGAAGCGCCAAATCGCCATCCATAAATTCTCGAACCAGCCATCGCTCCTCTTCGGTTGGCGCTTGGCTTGCGCCAACATGACTGAAGCATCAACCTGCAGCGTATCAGTGCCACGTTCTTCCACAGGGATGCGTTCCACATAGAGTTCCAGAAAATTCCTGCTACCCGCGTCTACGGTGACAACTTCCGGGTTGATTCTAAAATATCGAACCCTCCAGAATGGATCTAAGACTGGGCACATAAGATTTGAGCCAGCACCGCCCGTCTCTCCCCACTGTAGCTTCAGAAAATAATTGCAGCTGTAGAACGCCTTCACTTGGATTTGGTGTTCAATAAAATGCATCCAGAACGCCACCGCGTCGCCGGTCATTTCCTGAAGGCTGCCGGTATTGATTGCAATATCAAAGCCTTGGTCAGCGAGCAAATGAGTCATTTGAACAGGTACTAGGATAAAGTCGAATTGTTCTCCAAGTTTGTGTTTATTTTCTTCATCCAAATAAAGGATTTTTGCGTCTGGAAAACTGCGCGACAGAAATATTTGAGCGAAAAACAATGATTCTGGCAGGTCGACCAAAGTGTAGGAGACCGCTGGTTTCATTATCTTGAATATGCGAGCCAACCCACCGTAGCCACTCCCAATTTCAATTACTTTACTAATTGTGCCTACCGGAGAAAACGCGGAGGTGCTCCTAAGAAACAAATTCACATGATACAAAAAGATATTGCTGTACGGGACACCGGCAACCTCTTCCAGTGTCGATTTGTCGTAATAATCGTATTCGCGCAATTCCGGGTGCGCATTCATCGAAAAGCCGGGGAAGAGGCGCGCCAGTTCGCGCAGTTTAAATTCAATCACTGACCTCGCCCCCTCCAGGCGATTATCAAAGCCAGTTACGGAACGGAGGGAATAGCTAATAGCTTGCTCATCGGTCTCAAATTGTTCAATCGCCTCAACGTCCTTTTCCAGGACGCTATTCCAATGGGAACTGACCGAGAAATTGTTCGGGTAACTGGCCGAACGAGCGTGCCGGAGACATCTTTTTGACTCAGCTAGAATGTCTTTTAATTCGTTCATTAGCCCGTATACCTCTGCATTACATCTTCGTTATTCATTGTCAGATTAATCATCCCAAGTAACCGATAAAATAGATTCTTCCGCGCAGTTTCCGAAGACTGTGGACCGAGGTGTTTGAATTAGGATTGGGCATCTCCTACCTATGTTGCCGAAGCCCTTATGGATTAAACGGAACATATCGTGGTTCGGCCAGATTCCTTTTCGGTATCTCTAACATGCGCTGAACCCGTCGAAAGGAAACTGGACCTAACCACGCCCGACGTCAGACAAAACGACAGGCTCTTCGCCCGCCTGCGTTGAGAACAACTCCCGATACCTGCCGTGGCCTGCTATCAGGTCCGCATGAGTACCTTGCTCAACAACCCGGCCTCCATCGAGCACGATGATGTAGTCGGCATATTGAACGGTGGTGAGCCGGTGCGAAATAAGCACTATTGTCTGGTTAGCAGAGCCTGATACGAGTGATTGGAGGAGCTGTGCCTCGGTCTCCCCGTCGACGGCGCTCATGGCCTCGTCCAATATCAGCACTTCGGAATTCCGAAGCAGTGCTCTGGCAATGGCAATCCGTTGGCGCTGCCCTCCTGACAGTGACGCGCCGCGCTCACTGACCCTTGTTTCCATCCGCTCTGGCATGGCATCGATGAATTCGAGAGCCCCGGCCCGACGGCATGCCAAAGTCAACTCCTCATCGGTGGCGTCTGGCTTGTACGCAAGGAGATTATCCCTGACGGTGCCTGCGAAGAGAAAAACGTCCTGCCGAACCAGGGCCACCTGACCAAGCCAGCTACTGCGCACTACGTCATTCAAATCCTGATCTCCCAGCCATACGGTGCCCTGTTTGGGAGAGCGGAACTTGAGTAACAAGTCAACGATGGTTGACTTGCCTGCCCCTGATGTACCGACGATGGCCGTTATCTCGTTGGCCTTAATACAGAAGTCCGCGTCGATAAGAACGGGTGATGTCTCGTCATACGAGAAAGAGACCCCCTGAAACCGAATTGCGCTCAGCTGACTGGGAGCCTCCTGCGTACCGCCCCCAAGGGGATCTTCGGGAAGTCCTGTCCATTCCGCCGCAGCCTTCAGGCTCGGTATTGCTTGGCTGATACCTATCCAAGCTCCTGAGACTTGGCCGATGGCAGGATACATGCGGAATAGGCCATAAGCAAAAACACCGATGACGGGCAACTGCGCCTCCAAATCCCCCGATGACAGCACGAACGCTGCAAAGATGATGCCGCCTGCGAAGGCGATTTGAAGCAATGCTTGGAGAGCAGACGTAGGCAAGGAACCTAGGATCCCCATGCGCACTCTCGCTGTTTCCCAGAGGTCCACCACGCTGGAGAACTCGCCGACCCATTTATCCTCTGCGGCTAACGATCGAATATCGCGAATGCCATTGATTGTGTCCGTAGCGATGTTCATTCCAATCGACTGCTGCGTGTATCTCTGGAATGAGTGAAGTTGCACCCGTTTTTGCAATGACCGAACTATGGTCACGAACCACAGAACAGCAATCAAAAAAGCAGTCAATAATAACCATGGCGAGATGATCAATAACATAACCCCCAACGTGGAGATTAAGATGATAGCCGACATCAAGCCGGTGACGCTGCCGAGCGCCGCAAACGCTCCAGTGGGCGCACTTAGCAGACCATAAACAATCTCGCCCAGTTGGTGTTCGTCAAACATCTCCATCGGAGATGAGACGATTTTTTGCATAATCTTTTTGTGCAACCTACGGGTTATCCTGCTAGACCACATGCTGCCCAGGTAACTGTACGCCAAGCCTAGAGTAAAGCGGAGTATAACGAGCGCAATAAAAGTACTGCTCAGTGTTGCCAATAACACTTGTCGGGAGTGTCCTGCAAAGACGCGCTCGCCTATCAGACCACCTAGCTTACTGGAAATACCCTGGTCAAAAACAGCGTTTCCCAGGAAAAGAAAATTAGCCAGCGTGGCTGCTTCCACCAAAGCGGACACGCCCGCGATTCCGAAAAGTATCCACGCCCATTTCGAATCCTCCCGGAGGAGATCCCGGATTTCTGGTGGCAGTATTCTATTTGGATTTAAGGCCCAAAGGAATCTCATGTCAGATTCATTGAAATCATACGCTGGCGCTTCACCTAAAATTATTCTCAACTAGCATAACTAACTTATTTGGCCTCAACAGCAAGGCCGATTAGATAATGGCACATCGGCGCGTAGCCCGTGTGGACTACCTCATCGTTCATTCCGAACATGAACACGTGACGATAGAAACGGCTTAGTGTCTCTTTAAGCGACTCGTAGCTCTTGAGATTGATGTGACCAATCTGGCTGAACCGAGAGGCGTACTGGGCTGATGTGATGTTCGGAGTTCCCATGATTAAAACGCCACTTCCCATGGTCGAAGCCACGATATTTTCCATGAAACGGTCTTCCAACTCGATAGGGATGTGCTCGATAACGTCCAATGCAAATACCGCTTTAACGGGGTCTGGGATTGGTGACTGTAAGATGTCGTGGACCTTGAGAGTGGCATTGCGGGTCAACTGGGGATTCTTTGCAGTGTGCTCTATCGCATACGGTTCCGAGTCGATACACACCAACTTTTGGACCGTCTGTGCCACCAGAGTTGAGCCGAAGGCATCCCCACAGCCAACCTCTAAAACCGACTCGTAGCCTTCAAACATCTTCGAAACAAATTTGTAGCGGGCCAGCGAGAAAACTAGATGCTTGGGATCATTCGCGAAGGTTAGAGAGGCATGAACGCCAAGGGGCAGCAGCTCAGTTTGCTCCAGGGCAGCCCGAATTTCATCCTGACCCATAGGTATTTTTCTCCAACAAATGGCAAATTACGACCGCTTCGGCTGTTGTCTGAATCGCTAGTTCCTTTCTGAGTTATAGGTCCTGAAAGGTGAGAGGTGTGGGTTACCCAACTTTTTTCTTATCTGGCTCAAGGGTGAATAGTGGAAGGCATCCCATTTCTTTAAGTCCTCGAAGCCGGTATCCTTATCGTGAAAATTTCGGACACCCTGCGGCATCGCAAAACGAGGGTACTCGTGTCTGTTAGGCACCGTTTGATGCAACAACAAACTATGAAAGATCACCATGTCGCCCTCTTGTGTGTCCAACAACTGGTATTCCGCATCGCCCGGTATCCCAATCGGCTCTCTATTTCTGTGGGGAATGTGACCCCACGCATGGGAGCCTACAATGACTTCAATACCCCCCATGCCTTCCTCCATGACAATCGGTGTCCATGTTTGCAAGGTGTTTAACCCACAACCAGACCAAAATTCTTGGTGGAGTTTTTTGACTAAGTAACCGTCGGTTACATCTTTGACGTTGACCAAAACTTCCGGTTCCAAATTACATTCTAAATCGGGGCCCAGGGCGAACATAAGTTTTTCGAGCACCTGAGGCTCGAGATATTTCTTTCTATGTAAATCTTTATATGTTAAGTATCTGGATAGTTCACCTTGAACCGTAAATTGTCGAATATGTTTTATCGCTTCAAGGAAATCTAGATGAATGTCTCCTTTGGGAGGTATGTTAATTTCCTCCAAAAGCTGTCCCAACCTGAACGTGATCGCTTGTTTATGCTCGTTAATTAATGAGCTAGAGATACATTGCTTCAAAACAACATATCCGTTCTCGATCAGGTTTTGGCTAAAAGTTTCGTTATTCATGTTCTGTTCATCCTCACGTGGTATAAGATTTGTCAACAACCGACCGAAATCAGAATCTAAACACCATCATTTGCCGGGCGATATGCCGACAAATTTTGAGTGATTAAGCCTTTGCGACGGATTCAGCTTGTCTATCAATCAAGCCCACCAGACCAGGGGGCGATACTGACTATTTAAACGCCAACCGGCGCCAACCTAAATCTCCCATTTCAACTCACTCCGACCCATTCGCATGGGGTACCATTACCCTAGTCTAGGAGTTCCCGGTTCTGGCGCAGGAACTCTGCCCCCATCCTCGGCCGAAAGTCCTCATTTGGCCCAGTCACCTCGAGTATCGACCAAAAGCGCTGCTGTAACTCCCTGTCTTCATCAGTAATCTGCCACGTCCCATTTAGCCGCTCATCCATCTCCATCGCCACGGCAATAATCTCTTCCGGAGTGTTCTCAACGACTTCAACACCGATGCGTTCGAAGTGTATAAACCCGGGAAATTTAATAGGCCCCAACTCCAGAAAATCTGGACCCGTCTCTAGAAACTCTCGAAAGGTCATGAACCGCTGATCCTCAAGGAGCCACAGCTTCTTGGGAAGGATCAGGCACTTAGGGGGAAGACGTAACGGTTGGTCCGTTAAAAAAGGAACAAGGTTTTCGATAACCACCGGCCGATGGAAGAGCCTCGGGACTGAGTTGAGACCGCCGGTGCCGCCCATGAAGAAGCGGCATTTCGCGCACAGGAATATGTCCAAAAAGTCGTCTCGGGCTTTTGTAGCGTAATCGATGATCATCGGGTTGGTTGTTCGCAGAGCCTCGTTCACCTCGGCGCCCATCCTGATGACGAAATAACCGCGCCGCGCCAATTCCTCCGCCGCGGGCACAAAGTTCTGGATAGACATATTTCGATAATCGTTGCGGCGATCGTCCTGGTTTGGGAACAACCTCCCTTTGTAAGCCGTGTCGCGCCCGTAGACGCACACGAAGGGAGCGCCCTCCGGCAAGCCCAAATCCCGGAGACCTGCTTGACCCAGAACCTCTTCTTCAGGCGTAAAAAAGAGATGTACTCTTGCTAGGGGAAGCGCGCCTTGGAAGTCAATATCGGTCAGGAGAGGTACCACATGGGCCGTCCCACCCGGCAAAAGGTTGTTAGCCAAGTACAACCACTTTACTAAAGGTGAAACACGTAGCGTGCGCTCCCACATTGTCTTTAGCTGCTGATTGGAGATTCGATAGCTCTGGTGAAAGATATCGATGGTCCGCTTGGGCTGCAAGCCTGCGTCGCGCTCACAAAGGTATAATTCCGTGTTGCTGGAAAAGTGGCCGATATGGTGACTAATCAGCACCCCAAAACGCACCAATACCAAAGGTCTTAAGGCACGCAGTAGCAATACGATGGGAATCGCGGAAGCCAACCGCAGGGCAAACAGGCACTTTTGGAGCAGGACTAACAGTCCACCATTTTTGATCTTATAGACCTGCTGGCGCCAGAAGCGAATTTGGTGGGGGTGATATATCCGATCGTGCACGAACTTCTTAAAGTCTCCAATAAAGGACTTGCGTAGGTTCGATGGGTTTGGGTAGAGCACCTTTTATATCGATAATAACGCCCGGCCCATCCGAATTCTCGAGAAGGTCAAGATAGGCATCCAGCCCATTCTGCGGGAATACTTTGTGAGGCACTGCCAGAATGATGGCATCGTAGACCGCGTTCCCGGTGAAGGGATTGTCCACCGGCCTCAATTTCAGTTGTTCAACGGTAGTGGTGCCTAACATGGGGTCATGGACAAAAACCGCGCATTCGTAACTCTCCAACTCTCGCACCAGATCGATTGCTCTGGAGTTACGCACGTCCCGCACGTTTTCCTTAAAGGTCACACCCAGCACCAGCACTCTAGCGCCACGAACGCGTTTCCCGGACTTAACGAGAAGCTTCACGGTCTGCTGGGCAACGTAGTTGTTCATTTGGTCGTTGATTCGACGACCGGCCAGAATGACCTCCGGATGGTACCCAACTTCCTGGGCCCGGTAGGTCAGGTAGTAAGGGTCCACCGGAATGCAATGCCCTCCCACAAACCCCGGTTCGAAGGGCAAGAAGTTCCATTTGGTCCGAGCCGCCCGTAGCACTTCGTGGGTGTCTAGCCCCATCCGGTGAAAGAGCATCGCCAACTCGTTCATCAGGGCTATATTCAGGTCGCGCTGGACGTTCTCAATCACCTTGGCCGCTTCGGCCGTGGGGATGTCCGGCGCGCAGTAGACACCCGCGTGGGCCACCAGGCGGTACATTCCGGCCACGGTGTCCAAGGCTTCGGGATCCCGCGTCGCTACGATCTTCACCACCTTGTCCAAGGTGTGCTCGGGGTCACCGGTGTTGATACGCTCCGGGGAGTAACCAAGATGGAAGTCTTGCCCGCTGCGCAAGCCCGACTCGGCTTCCAAGATGGGGAGGCAGACCTGCTCGGTGCAGCCCGGGTAGACGGTGGACTCGAATACCACATAGGCCGGGCCGTTGCCGTCGAGGCTGCGGAGCGCCCGGCCCACGATCTTACTGGCCTTAACCAGGAACGACGTGTCGGGACGCCGGGTGCCGTCCACCGGTGTGGGCACGGCCACGATGTGGAAGCGGGCACCGGCGAGGTCCTCGGGATTGCTAGTGTAAGTGAGATGAGGCGGGCGCAGGGCCTCCGGGGCGTAATCGCCATTGCGGTCGCTGCCGGACTGCAGTTCGCGCACCCGGCCCTGGTCGACGTCGAACGCAACGGTGGGCAAATGTTGGCCGAAGGCCAAAGCCAGAGGAAGGCCGACATAGCCCAGGCCCAGGACTGCTATCGGGGTTGGCAGGCCGAGGTTATCGGGTGGTGGATTCATTGGGTCCGTTGGGGTAATCGTGTATCACGGGCTACAGTTCGATCCCTACGCCTCTGGCCGTGCGCACCGAGTCTGTCTGGCTTCGTAGAATAAGCCGCTCGCCAGTGGGAAGCTTAACGCCTTCTCCCCGCCCCGTGGTGCCAGCATTAGTGGCGGTGAGCGAGGCGAGAATGATGGCCTTGCCGCAGAGACTTGACTCAATGGTGGGCATAAACATGATTAGTAAATCAATTCCGATGGAAATTTAAACAACGCCGCATCTTCTTCAGGCAGGGTGACGGGTATCTGCCCACAATCAAGCGTTGTTGGAAACTCGCGCCTGATTACGTCGTCGACTGAAAGTCCAAAAATCATGAACCGCTCTTGCCAGTAGCCGGATTGCTCCACTCGAGATTTAAGTCGTTCGATGAGTGCTTCCTCGATCACCCCGAGCACGCGATGTTGGAGATAGGCGTAGAAGTACAGGATTATTGCATTGTCAGGTGCTGACTTGGTGGCTACATATCTCAGCCACGTCAACTGTTGCTTTAACTTAACGGGCCGCATTTCGCGCAATAGTCGGCTGAAATTAAGCCGGATGTTCATGTAGAACCAGATGTCATCCAAGCTATTTGCTTTCGGAACCTGATCGAGTTGATAGAAATCCGGAGCATTTAAAAAGCCCATAGCCTGACCGGTTTTTTCTCCGAAGTGCGATTGTTGGATTTTTCCTTGCTCTATTGCCCGCTGCCGTGAGTAAGGTCCTGTTTGGTAAGGAGACACGTCAGCCCCATTGTCACCTTTCAGGGAACCTTCTCGCTCGCCCAAAAGGTCCTGTTCAACCATGGCGTCGTAGATAGGCGTGTTTTTCCAAGGCTGAAGAACGTTTAAATTATTCCAATCTAAGTCCATCTCTTCGCAAAGCTTGATGGTATCGAATATCATCCTCATTGTTTCGTTAGGGAACCCAATGATGAGAAGCGCCCTAGTGTTAATTTGAGGATACTTTCGAAGAACCTCGGCAGCCCTTCGGAAAATCCTGAGTGTACCGGGTTTTTTGATGGCCCGAAGAATATCGGCATTACCGGATTCAATGCCGATATTGAGGCCAATACAGCCGCTGGCAGTAGCAGCTTCCAGCACTTCATCGCTTAGAGAGGCGGCGATAACGCCGTTGGTCGCGTCCCAGGTCATATTCAGATTGCGTTTTGCCATGCCGTTGAATAGTTCTATGGCTCGCGTCTCGTTCTTGAGCAAATCATCATCGAGCCATAGTATATGACCGATTTCGTGCTGCTCTCTTAGAAGGGTCAATTCATCAAGAACAGATTCAACCGAGCGTTGGCGTACGCCTTTACCATTGAACGACCGCACATTGCAAAAAGTGCAGGCCGCGCGACAACCGCGGTTAGACAGCACCGTGGCTATCTGAGTATCTTCATAGCGGAAGCCGTACCACGATCCCAACGTTCCCACCCGTGAATGCGTGCCAATGTCCATAATTTCGTAAGGTGGGATGACGTCCAGGTCATCACCTTCAGGAACGAACTGTTTTCCAAATCGAACGCCGTTGTCGCCGGAAGGCAGCCGGACGAGCACCTGCCCGACCTGATCTATCTTTATTTCGCCGTTCACAAATTCAATAAAACGAATAAAAGCCTTCTCCGCTTCATTCAAGAAAGCGATGTCAGCCTCCGGAATATCGTTCATGATGTCTTGCAGATCATGGGTTACATGCACGCCGCCGATTGCAACAGGCAACTTTCTTCCGCCGGTCAGCCAGGTAGGCTCGAACTCTTTGCACGCCCTGCACACATC
>JABMNL010000026.1 GCA_013204585.1 SAR202 cluster bacterium
AATCCGCCGCCGATTGTCCCACGGGGGACGGCACACCTACAGAAGTCTTAACGGATCCGCAGTCCAGACATTAGCAAGTTAGAACAATAGAAATCCGCAAAATCGAACCGCGTATGGCCTAGGCTTGTTGAACTCATGCCTGGGCCATATCGGGCGTAAAGGATTACCGCAATGGCACTAGCCCAACGCACAGTAACGCAGACCAACGGACGCGCCAATGTTGAAGGATTTCAAGACCGATTCAACAAGATTGCGAATAACGTGTCCGGCGTTGTCGTCACCTCTGAGAAGAACATCCACCTGGCTCTCTTAGGGCTTTTTGCCCAAGGGCACGTCCTGTTGGAAGACCTTCCTGGAGTGGGCAAAACACTTCTGGCCAAGACAATCGCTGATTCCATTGAAGGAAAGTTCTCCCGGATTCAGTTCACGTCGGACCTGCTGCCGACCGACATCACAGGCACGTCGGTTTTCGACATGCAGAACCAGACCTTTGAGTTTGTGCCGGGTCCCATATTTGCCAATGTCGTCGTGGCTGATGAATTAAACCGGGCTGGCCCGCGCACACAGGGAGCCCTTTTAGAAGCCATGGCAGAGAGTCAAATTAGCGCCGACGGCAAACGCTGGGAACTACCCAGGCCCTTCTTGATTGTGGCTACTCAGAATCTTGTTGAAAGCCACGGTACTTATCCACTGCCCAATTCTCAACTCGACCGGTTCTTGATTTCGATGAGCTTGGGCCTACCCAATCGCGAGCAAGAGCTCGAAATTCTTTACCGCTCGCAACACGGGGCCATCAGAGTCAGTCCAGTAGCCACTGCAGACGAAATCGTTGCGATGCAGGAGACCGCCCTGAACGTAGAAGTCTCCCATCCAATCAAAGAATACATAGTGAACCTGGCCACTGCCACCAGAGAAAACGAGGACTTCATAGTTGGTGTAAGCCCCCGTGGCTCGGCAGCATTGGTCCGTGGTTGCCAAGCCTGGGCGGCCATTTCAGGTAGGGACTTCGTGGTCCCGGAAGACGTGCAAGAGCTGGCTCCATACATTTGGGGACACCGTATTACCGCAAGACCCGAGGCAGAGTTCTCCAGTGGATCGGAAGCCATCACTCGCATACTCAAATCCGTCCCAGTGCCCCTCTAAAGGAGCCCAAACATGCATAACTCGATGACATTCAGGTCATTGTCCGTTAGCGGTTTCCTAGCAGCCGCAATCGCTGCATACATCATGGTTGGCCCAGATGAGGGAATGCTCTCCGGGCCGAAAACGGTGTCACTGCTCCTGCAATCCCTGCCCATATTCAATTTCTAAGGACCAATAAGGACCAACTGGCGTTTTGATTACCGCGAAAGGGGCGGGCGCCCTAGTGGCCGCAATCGCCATATATCTTCTTGCACGCCTCTCACAGGTCGGATGGCTATATCTAGTCGACTCCGCAATTTGGGGGGCATTGTTATTGTCCTTTTTAATGCCGTGGTTCACCGTGGCACTGATTAGCGCTCACCGTAGAGTCTCACCCTTAAACAACACAGCCCCAAACAAAGCCACGCCTGCGGGCCGGATTTCCGAGGGAGACCAAGTCAAGATAGACATCTCCTTAAAAAACCGGCTGTTCTACCCTCGGTTCTTCCATTCCATCAAGTTCGATTGCCCCCTGATTGGCCCCAACGAAGATGAGCTTAGGTTCTTTGTGGCCCAACTGCCCGGATCGGGCACAACCCATCTCGAGTCAACGGTTGAAGCGTACAAGCGGGGCCTTCACCATCTTGGACCCGTGGCGATAGAGTCTTCCGCGCCATTTGGACTATTTAACAAACGGCGCACGCTATCTGACTCTCATTCGGTGACGGTGCTGCCTTGGGTTTACCCATTGAACCGGCTGATGTTGGTCGACGGACAAGACGGCCGCTCAAACAAAGCCCGCTCCTCTAGGAACGGATTGGACCTCGCCGGCTCAAGGCCCTACGTACCAGGCGATGCCCGGCGAATGATCCATTGGCGCAATACCGCGCGAGCCGGACGGCCGATGGTGAAGGAAACTGAGGACGAGGCCGATCAGACCCTTCACATACTTTTCGACTCCGGCGACGTTCGGGGGGTAGGCAAAGAAACAAACTTTGAGTACGCCATTAAGCTGGCGGCCACAGTGGCTGACTATGCGCTAAAGAATAGAGTGCCAGTACAGGTGTGGGGCAGCCATATCCGTGGCGCGAATGTTGCGGCTGCGGGGTGCCCACAACAAAACAAAGGCGTTACGCTAACCTGGCCCGAGCTTCTAGAGTCGCTGGCCGTAGCAGTCCCCGCCGGGCCAGAGGCCATGACAGAGGGACTAAATAGCCTACCCCTTGGTGCCAACATATTCGTGGTGGTATCCGCCGACGACGATGCGCAGACTCACGAGAACCTATGGCGCACGCTTGCCTGGTCAGGAAAATCGGTAGTTGTGCAGCTAGAAGGCTTCGACCAGCAACCCAGCGGCGAGAATAATGGCAAGCCTCTTATTAACACAAGTGGGCACGTCGTAACCTGCAAACCTGGTGGCCTGACACAGACGTTATCTGAGATCGAAGGATTGGGCCAGACCTATACCCCTAGAGTGTCCGCTGCGCCAACAAAGTCGACTGGGCCAGAGAGTGAGACGCTTTCTGAAGTTGGCCAGCAATGATTGCCCGGATAACTCACCGGCTCCGTTCCGGAATCAGCTCATTCTTCTCATCCCGCGTCGAAGACTCATTTAGACTACGCGGACTAACATTGGCCGGGTTGTGGGTTGCCGCAATCGGACTGTCCTGGGTAGGGGGAGACCTCAAATATTGCATTACAGGTGGCGTTTTTGGCACCGTTGGCCATCTGTTCAGCTTCAAGATGCGCACCCGTTCTTCGCGCCTACTGCCGTTCTTGATTTCTGGCTCGATTATTGCCATATCGATTTTCATGCGCAACGACATGGTCAAGACTTTCAACGGCGACTGGATACCCATCGGCCAATATCTCATTTTGGTCTGCGGTCTAGCGGCCTACGATGTGCGTACCCGCGGCGGGCTTTACACGGGTTTGGTCTTGAGTGGAATGGTGCTGTTTTTCGCCAGCCAGCAGGCGTTCGATTATAGCTTTGGCGTATTCGTGGTCGGCTTCCTAGCCGTCTTAATGGCTTTCATGGTGATGTCCTTCTTAGAAGACATGATTCGGGCGGCCAAGGTCTACTGGACCAAGAACCATGTGGAGACAGGACTTTATTGGACCGGGGCCATCTGCGCCATGTTTATGCTGGCCGGCTTGGTCTTCTGGATTCTTCCCCGCGGAGAGAACAACTTGGTTGGCCCACCCCAACTGGCAGTGCTTCCCTATTCAGAAACCGATATCGATACCCAATGGTCACTGCAAGATGCCGCGGACTTATCCAATCCATCGGGAGGGGCCCAATCAGATACCGGTATCGAAGGCGCTTTGCCCGACGGGCCTCAAGGTTCGGGTGGCAACGGCGGTCTCGACGGCAGCGGGCCGGAGAACGAAACCACACCGCGAACCTCCACCCAAACCGGAGACGAAGCTGACGGGTCTAGCATCAACGAAGCGTCTGGCTCAGGAGCGGACGGGCAAGGAAGTCAACAACTTGCCAGTCAAGCAGATAACGCTGCCTCCGTATACACGCCCGACGGCGAAACCGATTCATCGTCGACAAATAGGCGCCAGGGAGGCACTGGCCAACCCCAGCAACCGGCGCAAGTAAATAACATCGAAAACCGCGATGACCCCATCGTGTTCCACGTCCGCAGCAACGTCGCCTCCTACTGGCGTGGGTTGATTATGGAAGACTATGACGGGACCCGGTGGTTCATTAACGACTACAACAACAAGATGATTGAGAGTCCCCGCAACGATGGCACCTGGTACAACAAAGAGAATGATTATTCCGTTGACACCATCAATTACCAGCAGACATTCTTCCTGAGGGGAACCGACCAATTGCCGTTGATAACTGGCTACCGGGCTCTGCAGGTTGTGTCCAACGACGAGCAAAACGACCAATCTCTGCTGGGTTCGGGGGCATCGTACCGGGTCATTTCTTCTCTGCCCAAACATTCTCCCGACCAATTGCGGAGGGACACATCATCGGGTTTTGACCCGGTGCTGGCCTATCTACCAGGACCCATGGAAAAGCCTCTCGTAGAGTTGGCTGACAAGATTGTGGCCGGGGCGTCTAGTGATCTAGAGAAAGTGGCGCGAATTATCTCCTACGTAAATGACACAACAAATTTGGCTCCAAGGGAATCAAGCAGCTTGGCATCCATTGCGACTCTAGATGAGTTCTTATTTCAGGGAGTCCAAGGCAGTATCACCGACTACGCAGCTGCAACCGTGTTGCTAGTGCGGGCCGCAAACATGCCGGCACGGATGGCGGTTGGCTATCTTCCTGGCACCAGAGACCCACTTACCGGCACCTACCGGGTGCGCGAGAGCGACCGCCACGCCTGGGCAGAAGTGGAATTCGTCGAAAGCGGCTGGGTGCCATTTGACGGCGCTCCCAGAAAAGACACTTACTTTGGTGAGCGGCCAGTGGATGGCATTGCCAGGTTGTTCCAGTCCGGGGCTGGAGAAAACATCTACGCAACGCTGAAAGAGGGCCCCCAGGACGCGTTCCGAACGCTAATTAACTCTGTGCCTGGTCCTCTCTTATGGAGTATTGGTCCGGCCATCATCGTTTTGATCTTAGTTGGACGGTGGTTCACTTCCAATTCCCGTCGGCGGCAGACCGGCCCTGGCGCGAGCATGTTGCCGTATGGGGTAATCCCCGGAGACGGACGCCGCGAGATGAAAAAGCTCTACAAGGAAGTAGAGCGTTTGATTCGACGCCACGCTGGTACTGCCAGGGAAGGTTGGCAGACAGCAGGCAATTACGCTTCGTATGCGTCCAATTGTAGCCAAGAAATTGATACTCAGCTGTCTTGGTTTACACAAGCAATCTGGCTGGCGGCATACCGCACTGGAGACCTGCATACGGAGATGGTTTCCGACGGGCGACGCAGGTTGACCCTATTGAAGGAAGCTTTCAAAGCATCGGACAACAACAAGACGAGCTTTCAGAGCTAGTAAGACGATTCAACGGAACCTAGCGGCGGGTAGATGCACATAACCTGCCGATTAGCCCCTGAACATCAGTCATGACAGTACCAATCCCCGCCGCCGTAATATTCTCGATATTCTTTCTTCTTTCGGCCGTTACCTTCAGTTCCCTGTTAAGTTCTTGGCACACTCAGTCTGGCAATTTCTCTACGCTGCAAGAACACCATGTGGACCGAATAAATTCCTCTCTTTCTATAACGTCGGCTGGGCCCACCGCTACCGACCTGGATTGCAATAATTTCACCGCCACCGTGGTTAACACCGGGTCGTTGGACATTGTACCCGTCGAGAATAGCGACGTACTGGCCGAGTACACAAACACCGCTGGCACCAAGGTCACCAGCTATCTGGATTACGCCACCACAGCCGTGACCGGCAGCCGCTGGACTGTAACTTCGTTCTCCCCTGATACCCGTCAGCCAAACCTGTGGAACCCCCAGGAAACGGCGACCCTTAAATATTCCATCCCCTCATCCATGAAGGCCGACGCCTACGGACCGCTGTTAATCAACTCACCTATTGGCGCTGACGACGTTGGGTATTTCCAATGTCCAGAATTCCTCTATTTACATTCCGAGACAACCAATATCGCAGGAACCGACTACTACAAGTTGACCAGCGGCGTTACGGCAGAGGTATCGGGTTCGACCATCTCATCCGCATTTGCAGCCGAGACCATCGGGCGAATTAGGCCCACCAGCAACAACGGAAAATCAACGTTCCTACTCACCGAGTCCGACACAATTCCGGCCTCTACCTGGACCGCGACCTACCGAGTCAAACGGGATAAAGAAGACCTGGGATTCGTATGGTCGGAAAACGCCACCGATATTAGCTTGGTCACCACTGGCAGTTGGCAGGATATTGACCTGTCTGCGGCGGTTCCAGCGGGAGCAGCGGGCGCGATAGTCGAGGTGGTCAATGCTGGGACTGTTGGCACCTACAGCGGAATGGTACGCGGCAAGAACGACACCAACAACTATATGGCAGACCCACTAAACGGGTTGGTGTACCCGTCTTCCCACCGCTGGCAGGTGGTTGCCATCGACAGCAACCGGACAATTCAAGGGTATATAGAGAACGCGGACATCGACTTTAAGCTGTTGGGCTATACCATCGGGTCTGACCCAGCTTATTTCACCGTGCCGTCCGACATCACGCCAGGCACCACCGCAGCATGGACAACTGTGGATGTATCTGCCTACGTGGACGCCGACGCCGACGGAGTAATATTGCTCATCGACAACATCGAAAATACCGCACGAAACTACGGCATCCGCGAAGTCGGTAGCTCATTTTCGACCACTACTAGGAAAAGTGGCCCCTATGAAAACACCATGTACATGGTGGGAATAGACGGTTCGAACCAATTTGACGCCTACATTGAAAATAGCAACGTTAAGGTCTACCTGGTGGGCCAAACTAAAGGGTCGGTCGTCTACTATACCGACGATGTTGCCGTGACCGACCCAACCTTGGGTTCATGGCAGCAACTAGACGCTGATATTAATGTTGCTCCGGCGGTGTCGTCCGATGCCGTGGGACTGCTATTCTGGGCGGAAAATACTGACGCTGCAGTCGATTACAGGGCAAGCTTCCGAGACGGCGATTCCACCGACGACTGGAACGGCGATATACAGCGTGATACCCACCTTCAAGCTGCCGTGGGCCTTACCACTGCCAACGTCTGGGACGAGTTCATTGAGCACGCGGCCATCAACGTGTCCGTGGCAGGCTACACAAGGCTGGTGCGCATTGATGTCCATGCTGACATAGACATACTAATCAGAGACGCTGCGGGCACTGTGAGGGCCACTTTGGCCACTGACGTGGCCAGTAGCGCCAACATTACCAGCGCAACGTGGCAGACTTTAACAGCCACATATGCGTTTAGCGAATATACCGTCGTAGATGCCACCGACTACATTGAGATTGACCTATTCGCTAACGTACCGACCACCAATATTTCCGGGGAAAGCGTGTCGGTTGATTTTCGCCTAGATGACAATACCCTTCCTGCGGCCGACCAGACACGCGTTGCCCTTAGGTGAGACAGGTCTGGGTCACCTGGGTTAATTGACGCTCAAAAAGAAAACGGCGGCCATGTGGCCGCCGTTTTCTTGGTTCTAGCCGACGTCTTGTAACCGATTACTGAATATCGGCCAAGAACGTCCTAAGGTCGGCAGCCAATTCCACCGCTGAGACATGATCCATCGATTCCGCCAGGTCTTTCAAGGTAAGATTTATCACAACATCTTCTTGGAATAACGCGCCAAAGTCCATTCCGCCAAGAACGCCCTCCCCGTCAGTACCCGCTCCATCCCCATCATCCGATTCAGCCTTCGCAGAATCTTTTGCGTCGGGGTTCCCATCTAAAGCGGCAGCGATGCGTGAACGCCTTACTGGTTCTTCTTCATCCGAATCATCATCCGAATCATCGTCCGATTCGTTATCTTCGTCATCGTCGTCATCTGACTTCTTCGAGGCCTTCTTCTTGTCGCCTTTTATTTTCTTCGGCTTGGCCTTTACAGGCTCATCTTCGTCGTCATCATCATCGCCATCATCGTCGTCATCAGTTTCTGGCTCTTCAGGTTCGTTTGAATCAGAATTGTATGGATTCTTAGGATCTTCGTCATACTGATCATCTACACCGTCATTATCATCGTCAGGGTCTTCAGTATCAGGTATACCATCGCCATCATTATCATCATCTTGTCCAGCTGGCTGACCATCATTATCCATGTCATAGTTACTTACTACGTTACCTTCATCATCATACTGTACATACCCATCATCGCCGTCGGTTGGCCCGGTGCTATAACTATCATCGGAATTAGGGATACCATCACCGTCGTTATCATCATCAAATCCTATTTGTTCTCCTGGAGACCCATCAGCTTGACCATCATCATCAATGTCGTCATTATGAATTAAAACATCTTGACCATCAGTATTTACTGAATAAGTTTCTCCACTCTTATCAGAATCACCATTTACATCACAATTATAACCTACTAATTCGCCATTAACTGTCATTGCTGTACCAGAAGTACCACCACAGTGTTCGTTACCAAAATAACTACCTTCACTAAAACCTCCAGAACCTACTCCTCCTACATCCGGACTATAAACGTCAAAGTAACCTGCACTAACAGCAATAAAACTAAGGTCCATATAAATTCCAGTACCTAAATCTCCTACAACGTCAAGATTATTAATAATATCTGTCAACATCTCTGCTCCAATATCAGGAGTAAAAACCAAACCAAAATCAATACCAATCTCTGGCTCAATGAAAATACCTGGCTGGTCCAAAATTCCACCTTTTGTTATATCATCATAACCTGCCACAGACCATCCATCACTTTGATCTTCAATCCAATTAAAAACAGCTTCTGCATACGCAAGATTAGTTTGTCTAAAGCTACTTTTCAAATCATTCGAAATCATAAGAACATCGCCGTTACTTAAGGTTACATCTAACATACCAACTAATTCTGGGTTAGCTGTTGCAGATACAACATTTTGTGAAAAATAATTATTAATTTCGCTGACTTGTATTGATTCATCATATGTTCTAGGCAATAAAAAAATCCAAGATTTACCTGAAGGGATCGAATCTCGAGTTAAACCAAGACC
>JABMNL010000027.1 GCA_013204585.1 SAR202 cluster bacterium
AAAAGATGTTGGTTAGAGTGTCTGTTTTACACGCAGGGGGTCAGAGGTTCGAGTCCTCTACCGCCCACCACTACAATCACGAACCAGGCACGGAAGCCGCCAGCTTTGGCGGCTTCTTTTTTAGCCGAAAAAATCTCAATCACAGATTCGTTGGTATCTTGGACCGTCTTCACCGAATCTTTGTATTTTGGGTAATAGGTTCAGCCCAGACGTGACGAACCGTTACAAACGATGGGATTGAGTTAGCAAACAATGGGTGTCAATTAATCGTGACTGAGCACCCGGCCTCAATCCAGCCGCCAAAAAAGGGGACCGTTTTGGGGGCCGCTGGGGAGTTGTGATTTTTCGATGCGGACTAGAGGCGAACTCAGTCTGAAACCCCGCCGCTGATTGTTTCTTAGGCATTTGCATTTTTGACGCCCAAAAACGCCGCAGCCACAGTTTTCCTCCTATTAGCCGTGAAGATTTCACTGGTTAATTCTGTCATGGTGCGCGTGGGAAGTGCCCATGCACAGGATTTTCAATCCATATCGAGACTCGCCGAACGCCCAGAGTGCTAAAATAATTCCACTCGGCTCGTACCTAGGGCTTGAAGAACAATGGTCGCCCCGGAAGCGGACGAAACTCACGAGAACTTTAGGCGCTGATCAATCTGACTCGGACTATTAAGTTAATTACGATGAATTCTGGCAAGTCCACCGTTTTCGAGGTTCTCGCTCCAGGAACTTTTGCATGATCCAAAGCACGCGACAGACAAACGTTGACTCCGGCAATCTCAGTCAAAATGGCCGGCGTAGAGCGGTTATAGAGTCAGTTGAGCCAGAGATAGATTCCGGCAGGTTTCCCGTCAAGCAGACCATTGGCGAAGAGGTGGTGGTGGAGGCCGATGTCTTCGCGGACGGCCACGACACACTCTCCGTTGCGCTCCTTTACCGAAAACAAGAAGAAGCCATCTGGCGCGAGAAGCCGATGGAGCCCCTGGGCAACGATCGGTGGCGAGGAGCGTTTTCTGTCGAGGAGTTAGGCCGGTACAAATACACCATTCTGGCCTCGGTCGATCGGTTCAAGACATGGGCTAACGCCCTGGAAATCAACGGACGGGCAGGCCAGGATCTGTCCCAGGACCTGATTAGGGGCGCCGAAATTCTGGCCGAGACCGCGAGCAGGGCGACTGGCGGAGATGCAACGGATCTCCTGCAATGGTCCGACCGCCTGACCGCCGATGCTGCCGGGCATAAGAATAACTGGGAACTCGGCTTAGACCCAAAACTCAGCCAGCTAATGGACGCCTACCCTGACCGGAGCTTGGCCACCACCTACTCCAGAGAACTCGAAGTAGTGGTTGACCGCGAAAAAGCCCGCTTCTCCACGTGGTACGAGATGTTTCCCCGGTCCTGTTCTCCCAAGGACGGCGTCCACGCCACTTTTGAAGACTGTGTGAACCGGTTGCCCTACATCGCCGAAATGGGCTTTGACGTTCTTTATCTTCCACCGATCCACCCCATCGGTTCGACCGGACGCAAGGGGAAGAACAATTCAACCCAAGCCATGGCGCATGACATCGGAAGCCCTTGGGGCATCGGCGGCGCCGACGGTGGGCATATGGACATCCACCCCGAGCTCGGCACGATGGAGGACTTCCGTGAGTTGGTGGCCAAAGCGACTGAGCACGGTATGGAAATCGCGCTGGACCTGGCTTTCCAGTGTTCTCCAGATCACCCTTACGTTGCTTCGCATCCAGATTGGTTCCGACATCGTCCCGACGGGTCCATCCAATTCGCGGAAAACCCTCCGAAACGATATGAAGACATCTACCCCTTTGATTTTGAGAGCCCGCTTTGGCCGGAAATCTGGGAGGAACTGAAGGCAGTCATTCTTCATTGGGCCAACCAAGGTGTACGGATATTTCGAGTCGACAATCCGCATACCAAGTCATTCCCGTTTTGGGAGTGGGTAATCGGTGAAATCAAGAACGAGCACCCGGATGTGTTTTTTCTAGCCGAGGCATTTACCCGTCCCAAGGTGATGTACCGCCTAGCCAAAGTGGGCTTCAGTCAGTCATACACCTATTTCACTTGGAAGAACGCCAAGTGGGAACTGGAACAATATTTCACCGAAATTGTTCAGCCATCAATACGAGATTTTTTCCGGCCCAACCTTTGGCCTAATACTCCAGACATTCTTTCGGAATATCTTCAGGTGGGCGGGCGGCCAGCTTTCGTTGCCCGGTTGGTTCTCGCGGCCACACTCGGCGCCAATTACGGTATCTATGGCCCCTCTTTCGAGCTTATGGAACGGACTCCCAGGGAGCCGGGGAGTGAGGAATATCTGGATTCCGAGAAATACCAACTGCGTCACTGGGAAATGGGCCGGCCGGACAACCTGGCCGAGTTGATTGGCAGAGTGAACCAAATCCGGCGAGACAATCTTGCCTTGCACCGAGATGCGAGACTGAGTTTTCACACGACGGACAACGACCAATTGATTTGCTACAGCAAACGCACCGACGACGGTTCCAACGTTGTATTGGTGGTAGTAAACCTAGACCCCCATCGCCCTCATTCTGGAGTGGTCGATCTATCGTTGGATGATCTGGGATTGGAGGCTGATGAATCCTTCCAGGTTCACGATCTGTTGACTGATACACGGTTCCTTTGGGGGGGGCAACATAATTTCATCGAATTGGACCCGCAGGTTTCGCCTGCCAGGGTCTTTCGAATCCTCAGCCGCTTGCACAGCGAGTGGAACTTCGATGACCAACTTTAACCCTTGGAGCACTAAATGGTTCAAACCCGCACCCAGGTAGCGCCGAGCGAACAAGACACTCTCTGGTACAAGGACGCCATCATCTACGAGCTTCACGTTCGTGGATTTCATGACAGTGACGCCGATGGGATTGGCGATTTCCGGGGGCTCACGCAGAAGCTTGATTACCTCCAAGACTTGGGTGTTACCGCCATCTGGTTGCTGCCCTTTTACCCTTCGCCCCTGAAAGACGACGGCTACGATATCGCCGATTACGCACATATCAATCCCAGTTATGGGACCATGCGGGATTTTCGGGCGTTTCTGCGCGCAGCCGAGCAGCGCGGTTTGAGGGTAATCACCGAACTAGTCATCAATCACACATCGGACCAGCACCCCTGGTTCCAACGGGCTAGAAACGCGCCCCCAGGGGACAAAGCCCGGGATTTCTACGTCTGGAGCGATTCCTCGGAAAAGTACCAAGACGCCCGGATCATATTTCAAGATTTCGAGTCGTCGAATTGGGAATGGGATCCCGTGGCCGGAGCCTACTATTGGCATCGGTTCTACAGACATCAACCCGACCTGAATTTCGACAACCCTGAGGTGAGGCGCGAGATACTGCGAATCCTTGATCTTTACTTCAACTTAGGGGTTTCAGGGCTCCGGCTGGATGCGGTACCATATCTCCACGAACGAGACGGCACTAATTGTGAGAACCTGCCCGAGACCCACGGATTTCTCAAGGAACTCCGCCGGCATACGGCGGAGCGGTTTCCCGACCGGATGCTGCTGGCGGAAGCCAACCAATGGCCCGAGGATGCGGCCTCCTATTTTGGTGACGGGGATGAGGCACACATGGCCTTCCACTTTCCCGTCATGCCGCGATTGTTCATGGCGCTGCGTCGAGAAGACCGCTTTCCTATCGTGGACATACTCCAAGAGACCCCGGCAATACCCGAAACCTGCCAGTGGGCCCTTTTTCTGCGCAATCACGACGAGCTTACGTTGGAAATGGTAACCGACGAAGAACGCGATTACATGTACCGCATCTACGCTCGGGATCGGCAGATGCGGGTGAACGTCGGAATCCGTCGGCGCCTGGCCCCGTTGCTCAACAATGACCGAAGAAAGATTGAGTTGCTGAACGCTCTATTGTTCTCGCTTCCCGGCACCCCGGTCCTGTATTACGGCGATGAGATTGGCATGGGCGACAACTTCTACTTGGGAGACCGTAACGGCGTCCGGACGCCCATGCAATGGAACTCCGATCGTAATGCGGGGTTTTCCGGCGCCAATACCCAGCGCTTGTACCTACCCGTGATTACCGACCCCGAATACCACTACGAAGCCGTGAATGTAGAGATACAGCAGAACAATCCAGATTCGATGCTGTGGTGGATGAAGCGACTCATCGCGCTTCGAAAACGGCATGCGGCTTTCGGACGGGGAACGCTAGAATTTCTGTTTCCCGAAAACTCCAAGATTCTGGCTTTCGTGCGCCGATACGAGGATGAAGTGGTCCTCATCGTTGCCAACCTTTCGCGGCAGGCACAACACGCATTCTTAGACCTTAGCCAATTTGCGGGATTTGTTCCCAGCGAACTTTTTGGTCAAGCCGAATTCCCGCAGGTGACCGAAGAGCCGTATTTCGTCACGATAGGACCCTATGGGTTTTACTGGTTCTCCCTCCAAGTTGCAACCGGCGATATCGATGCACCGGCAGTGGGTTCCGCCGACTCGGCCGTGCCTACGTTAGACGTCCGGGGCGACTGGCTAACGTTGTTCCGTCGGGAGGCACGCTCTGCCACAAGTGGCGTGCTCATCAGTTACCTACGGGGGCGTCGATGGTTCGGCGGGAAGGCGCGAACGATTCGCTCCTTGGCAATCCAAGATGTTATCCACATGAAGTTAAACCAAGACGCACCAGACGCCTGCTTATTGTTAGCCGAGGTCGAGTATGCCGAAGGTGAACCAGAGATTTACGCTCTTCCGTTGGCCTACGTGCGGACTGACATTGGGGCAGCGTTCGCTGAAGAGAACCCTAATGCGATCGTGGCCAGAGTCCGTCACCTGGGACATGGTGATGTACCCGACGGACTGATATACGATGCATTATTTGACGATGCGTTCAATTCCGGCCTGCTCCAGGCCGTTTCAAACCGCCGGCAATTTCGCGGCGAGGTAGGCGAGGCTTTCGCAGTTCCGTCTGATTCATTTAGGCTGTTGAGAGGACCATTATCTGAAAGCCTGACGCCAACGCCACTGGCCGTGGAGCAGAGCAACACATCGGTGGCTTATGGTGACCGGCTCATCTTCAAAATGTTTCGCCGTCCGGGTGAAGGAATGAACCCCGACTTGGAAATTGGCCGGTTCCTCACCGACCAGGCTCGTTTCCCACACACGCCTCTGGTCGCTGGGTCCTTGGAATACCGCAAGAGCCGGACCGCAGAACCGGTCACCCTCGGCGTCCTCCAGAGCTACGTCCCCAGCCAAGGCGATGCCTGGCAATATACGTTAGATTCCCTTGGCCATTTTTTCGAGCAAGCTCTGGCCCATCCCGAAGTAAAACCGGCGATACCCTCCGCCCCATTAAGCTTGCTTGGAGAAGGAGGCGTACCGGCTGGGGTGTCGGACACCATCGGAAGTTATCTAGAATCAGCCCGGCTCCTGGGGACACGCACTGCCGAATTTCACTTGGCCATGGCCACGAACCGCGCCGACCAGGCGTTCGCTCCTCAACCATTTAGCGACCAATACCGGAGATCCCGGTACCAGTCAATGCGGAATCTAACCCTGGAAACCTTCGCTCTCCTGCGAAGCCGAATGCCGAAACTCTCCCCAGAGATGAGAATCGAATGCCAGCGGGTGCTCGACTCCCAACAGGAGGTTATCGACCGGTTCGGGCGAATCCTGACTCAGCCAATTTCTACACTCAGGATCCGTTGCCATGGCGACTATCATCTGGGACAGGTGTTGTACACGGGAAACAATTTCATCATCATCGACTTCGAAGGCGAACCGGCGCGGCCATTGACCGAACGAAGAATCAAGCGCAGCCCACTACGAGACGTGGCCGGAATGATTCGGTCGTTCCATTATGCGACCCATGCCGCCCTTTTGGGTCACGCCCCCACAGTTGTGCGTCCTGAAGACCTGGCCGAATTAGAGGAATGGTCCCGCCTCTGGTACGTTTGGTCGGCCTCGGAGTTCCTGGAAAGCTATCGTGAGGTTCTGGCCGGGACGCCGTTGATACCCACAGAGCGCGAGCCACTGCAATTGTTGCTGGACGTTTTTCTGTTGGAAAAGGCGGTGTACGAGGTAGGCTACGAATTGAACAACCGTCCCGACTGGCTGTCTGTGCCACTGCAAGGAATTATTCAACTATTGGAAAGTCCCTAGTGCCTGGCTCCGCCACCAACTCCCTTCAAGAATTGGCTTCGTTGTACGGAGTGCAGACCGCCTACTATGGTGTGGATCACAAACGCCGTCCGGCATCAGCGGAAGCATTGCTGGCGGTGTTGATATCCCTGGGAGCTCCGGTGCAGGGCCTAAATTCGGCACCAGACGCAGTTCGCCAGCGCCAGCAAGAGTTGTGGCGCTGCGTTACCGAACCCGTTGTTGTGGCATGGGATGGCGAGTCAGATCCGGTTTTAGTTCGGGTCTCGGGCAAGATTAGCGCTGGCCGGTGGGAGGCTCGTCTGGAGTTGGAAAACGGGGAGGTCCAAGAATGGCTGGTGGATCCCTCAGACCTCGCAGACCTTGAACGTCTCCGGCTGGACGGTGAGGAATACTTTCTCAAATCGGTGGAACTTCCTTCCAGCCTTCCTTTGGGATATCACCGCTTCCATCTAACGATTCCAGGCATCGGGACCGCCGAGTCTCTCGTTATCTCTGCTCCTTCCAAGGCCCTATCTTGGGGTGATAAACCGAACGTACGTGGGTGGGGTGTGTTCTTGCCCTTGTATGCCCTGCATTCAGATCGAACGCTGGGCACGGGGGACTTTACCTCGCTGGCGGAGTTGGCCGAATGGGTGTCGGGGTTAGGCGGAAACATGGTGGGGACTTTGCCCTTGCTAGCGACCTACCTGGATGAACCCTTTGACCCGAGTCCCTACTCCCCAGTCAGCCGTTTAATGTGGAATGAGTTGTATTTGGATGTGGGCCTGGGTGACTCTATTTCTCAGTCGTCTCCATCTTCCGATGTTCTTGACCGAACCAAGGCCACGGCGAACGGCCCCTTGGTTGACTACCAAGAGACTGCGGCATTAAAGCGTCGCGTGCTGGAGTCGCAGGCGACCGATTTCTACTCGGGAGATAGCCGGACGAAGAAGGGCTTCCTTCGATTCCTGGCCGAAAATCCCGAGATTGAGCGTTACGCCGAGTTCAGGGCCGTCATGGAGCGGCGGCGGGAGGCGTGGCAGCATTGGCCAGCACGGCTTCGAAGCGGCGCCATTCAACCCAACGACTTCGATCCTGACGCCTGTCGGTATCACCAATACGCTCAGTGGCTGGCCGAAAAGCAAATCGATGGGATGACCAGCCGTGCCAGTCAAAATGGCGTGGCTATGTACCTAGATCTCCCCCTTGGGGTCCATCCTGCGGGGTTTGATACTTGGCGTTGGCCAGACCAATTTACCCAAGGTATTCAAGCCGGGGCCCCGCCGGACCTATTCTCCACCAAAGGACAGATGTGGGGGTTCCCACCGATCCATCCTCAAAAGATGAGGGAAGACCGTTACGACTATGTCATCCAATACATGCGTCACCATCTGAGGCACGCCGATGTGCTGCGCGTTGATCATGTGATGGGGTTACACCGCTTGTTTTGGGTGCCCCAAGGAATGGATGCCCGGCAAGGCGTATACGCGCGCTACCCTGCCGATGAGTTGTATGCGATTTTGACCTTGGAGTCCAAGAGGCACAACACGGTAATCGTCGGCGAAGATTTGGGAGCGGTACCACGATATGTAAGGCCGGCCATGAAACGGCATGGCATCAAGGGGCTGTACGTTTCATATCTGGAAATGAAAGGCGCATCAGGCCTGCGGAAAGTGCCATCCAACTCGATGGCGAGCGTAAATACCCACGACATGGCCCCGTTTGCGGCCTTCTTGAAGGGCTCAGATCTGAACTTCCGCATCGACAAGGGCCTTCTTGAGCCGGAACAGGGCGAAGAGGCGCTTCAGTCAAGGGTTAAGATGACCAAATCGTTACGTCGGTTCCTGTCGGATTTGGGCTTAACCCAGGGCCCGTGGGCTAGTTCGGAGGAACTTCTCCGGGCACTTCTTGGCTACCTAGGCCAAAGCGCGGCGCCCACGGTATTGGTGGGTCTCGAAGACTTGTGGCTTGAAACGCAACCTCAAAACGTTCCGGGAACTGAGATGGAGTACCCCAATTGGCGGCGCAGATCCCAATATTCCTTCGAGCAATTCAGCCGTATGCCGCAGGTGCTGGAAGCGTTGGCGCTAGTGGACCGGGCCCGAAAAGGTCAAGACGGCGAATCATGACCGACCATCTAGCTTCAAATGGCGACCAACACGGCGCTGATCCTTCAGGCTCGGCTGAATCCTCCATTCAACGCGGCTCACCGATTTTCACCGCTGACGACTTGCAAAGATTCAAAGCGGGTACGGATGCGTGCCTACACCGGAGATTGGGCGCTCATCTAGCGAAGGCCGGGGAGGCGGAGGCCACGCGCTTTGCCGTTTGGGCCCCCAACGCCGCACAGGTCGGAGCGATTGGTGACTTCAACGGTTGGGATGGTGGCGCTCACCCGCTGCGGCTTAACTCGGAGTCGGGCGTCTGGGAGGGCCTGGTTCCCGGAGTGGGAGCCGGCTCGAAGTACAAATTCCGCATTACGGCCCAGAACACGGGCCGGCAGTCGGACAAGGCTGACCCGTTTGGTTTCTATCATGAAACCTCTCCAAATACCGCCTCCATCGTCTGGGACCTCGCCTATGAGTGGGAAGACGGCGAATGGATGCGGGAACGGGAGAAAGGCCTCACCCTTGATGGGCCGCTTTCCATATACGAAGTACACCTTGGATCCTGGATGAGAGCGTCTGAAAAGGCCGATCAGTTCCTCACGTACCGGGAATTAGCCCCCAAGCTGGCCGAGTATGTCGAAGAGATGGGGTTTACGCACGTGGAATTCCTGCCGATTATGGAGCACCCGTTCTACGGTTCTTGGGGCTACCAGGCCACTGGGAATTTCGCCCCAACCAGCAGGTATGGAACGCCGCAAGACTTCATGTTCCTGCTAAATCACATGCACCAACGCGGTATCGGTGTCATCCTTGATTGGGCGCCATTCCATTTTCCGGATGATGAACACGGATTAGCGAGATTCGACGGGACTCACCTCTTCGAGCACCCTGACCTCAAAAGGGGATTCTATCCCGAATGGAATACCATTGTTTTCAACTTCGACTGCCCGGAAGTCCGCAGCTTTCTGCTCAGCTGCGCCATGTTCTGGTTGGAGGAATACCATGCCGACGGACTGCGCCTAGACGCGGTGGCATCGATGATGTACTTCGACTATCTGCGAAAACAGGGCGAGTGGCTGCCCAACGAATTTGGAGGGCGGGAGAACCTAAACGCCATCGGTTTCTTGAAGGATTTGAATGGTCTGGTCCACAAAAGCTTCCCAGGTGCTGTAATCATCGCAGAAGATTCCACGGATACCAAAAATGTTTCTTTGCCCGTCGACCAGGGTGGTCTGGGATTCGATATGAAATGGGACCTCGGTTGGACCCATGACCTCTACGATTATATGGTAACTAAGCCGGACGAAAGACCGGGTCAGCACCGGAAGTTGACATTTCGCGCTTCCTACGCATTTGAACAAAATTTTCTGATTCCCCTTTCCCACGACGAAGTCAAACCGGGAATGGGGTCCCTGTATGGCAAATTGCCCGGTGACGACTGGGAAAAGCGGGCTGGTGTCCGGCTCCTGATTGGGTCCATGTACGTCCAACCCGGCAAGAAACTACTCTTCATGGGAGGCGAATTTGGGCAAAGCGGTGAGTGGCAGCATGACGAATCGTTGGATTGGAGTCTCCTGAACGAACCAGGCCATCTGGGCATCCAGCAGTTTGTCAAAGACTTGAACCGGCTCCACAATTCGAACCCGGCCTTCCACCAACTGGATTTTGAGCCAGCGGGCTTTGAGTGGATCCATTCGGACGACGCCGAGAAGAGTGTGGTCACTTTTCTTCGTCAGGGACGAGATTCCACGGACACCGCCTTGGTAATATGCAATTTTTCTCCAATGACGCATCACAACTACCGGACCGGGGTTCCGGGAGCTGGGCAGTGGCGGGAGTTGCTAAACAGTGACGCGTCCGACTATGGCGGGAGCGGCCTGGGAAATTTGGGTGGGGTGGATGCAGAGCCCGTTCCCTGTCATGGCCGCCAGCATTCCGTAACACTAACCCTTCCGCCGCTGTCCATATTGATCTTTGATCAGCCTGGTGACCGGGATTGAGGTCTATGGATGGATACAAAGAAGGCCCCTTAGGCGCAACTTTCCAGGAGAACGGCCGATGTCTCTTTCGAGTCTGGGCCCCGTTCGCCGAACTTGTCGAAGTGCACATCGTCGGTGATAACGAGCGTTTGGAAGCCGCTGTCCGCGATGATTGGGGCTATCACCAGATAGAACTGGGCGAAGTCGCCCCCGGCGCCCTCTATTTCTACAGCCTTGACGGAGGCCGGGACCTGCCTGATCCTGCATCAAAGTCCCAGCCCCAAGGGATCCATGGGCCATCTCAGGTGATTGTTCTGGATTTTCCATGGGAGGATTCTGGATGGCGCGGCGTACGCCTCAGAGATTTCGTGATCTACGAACTCCACGTCGGCGCCTTCACCCATGAGGGCACCTTCGACGCCGTGATTCCCCATCTCGATGAGTTGGCCGAACTGGGAATCACCGCCATTGAGTTGATGCCGGTAGCCCAGTTCCCGGGCGAACGAAATTGGGGCTACGACGGCGTCAATCTGTTCGCGGCGCAAAACTCGTACGGTGGCCCGGAGGGCCTGAAGCGGCTGGTGAACGCCTGCCATAACCGGGGCATTGCAGTTGTCCTAGACGTGGTCTACAACCACCTTGGACCTGAAGGCAATTATCTGCCGGAGTTCGGGCCATACTTCACCGATAGGCACCAGTCCAGTTGGGGACAAGGACTGAATCTCGACGGTGCTCATAGCGATGCGGTACGCCGGTTCTTCATCAACAACTCCCTCTATTGGACCATTGATTGCCATATCGATGCCCTCCGATTGGACGCAGCCCACGCCATACTCGACAATTCAGTCACCCACCTACTTCGCGAACTGGCCGAAGAGGTCCACGCCCGCGCCCGGGCTTTGGGCCGCACAGCCTACCTGATAGCCGAAAGTTCGGCCAACGACGCTCGATTCATGCGCAAGCCGGACCTTGGGGGGCACGGAATCGACGCCCAATGGAACGACGATTTTCATCATAGTGTCCATTCCATCTTGACCGGAGAGCGCGGCGGGTATTACATCGATTTTGGGGAGCTATCGAACTTGGCCAAGGCCTTGCGGGAAGGATTCGTTCAAACGGGCGGATATTCCCACTACCGCAAGCGGCGTCACGGCATGCCGTCCACCGAATTTGCCGCCGAAAAATTCGTTGTCTTCGCCCAGAACCATGACCAGGTCGGCAACCGGATGCTGGGTGAGCGCTTGGGAAGCCTGGTCTCTTTCGAGGCGCAAAAACTGGCCGCCGGCTTGGTTTTGCTTTCGCCCTACTTGCCGATGCTTTTCATGGGAGAAGAATACGGTGAAGTGGCGCCGTTTCCCTACTTCATCAGCCACTCCGACCCTGAGTTGATCGAGGCGGTTCGAATGGGCCGCAAGCGGGAATTCGAGGCCTTCGAATGGGCGGGAGAGCCACCGGACCCCCAGTCCTGCGCCACGTTCAATGCAGCCAAGCTCCAACACGGCCTCCGGAGCCAAGGAGCCCACGGCGCATTATATGGGTTTTACAAAGAGTTGCTCCGGTTGCGCAGAGAGGTTCCCGCATTGTCCCGGCCAACTAAATCCGGCTTGGTGGTTTCGTCCGACTGTAAGTCCAACACCATTAGCATGACACGCACGAGCAGTCGGGGGCAGGCAGTGGTAATGTTCAACCTGTCGCCGCAAAAATCCACTGCTGTGGTACCTGCAACGCCAGGCCGTTGGTCCAAACTCATAGACTCCGCCGATCAGCAATGGGGCGGGCCTGGGCCCGTGGCCGGGGGCACGGTATTCTCCTCAAGGGAGTTGACCGTGGACCTTACTCCACATTCATTCATATTATTAACTGAGGCTGGAAATTCCCACAATGCCTGAGCGCTACGTCTGCATCCATGGCCATTTTTACCAACCCCCTCGGGAGAATCCTTGGCTCGAGACGATTGAGTTGCAAGATTCAGCGTATCCGTACCACGATTGGAACGAGCGGGTGAACGCTGAATGTTACGCTCCCAACGGAGCGTCCAGGCTGTTGGACGAACGGGAGAGAGTCGCCAATATCATCAACAACTACGCCAGGATCAGTTTCAATTTTGGGCCCACTCTCCTCAGTTGGATGGAAAAAAACGCTTCCGAGACCTACGACGTCATCTTGCAGGCGGACGAGGAAAGCCAGCGGCAATTCTCCGGCCATGGATCGGCAATCGCTCAGGCCTACAACCACATGATTCTGCCTCTTGCCAACGAACGGGATAAGTACACTCAAGTCCTATGGGGTATTCGGGACTTCGAGCATCGTTTTCATCGATTTCCAGAGGGAATGTGGTTGCCGGAGACAGCCGTCGATACGGAGACCCTGGAAACTCTGGCGGAATTGGGAATTCGATTCACGGTCCTATCGCCTTTTCAAGCGCAACGGGTTCGGGCCAAGGAATCAGAAAACTGGCAGGACGTAACCGGTGGGCGGATTGACCCAACCTCGGCCTACACCCTCAATCTGCCGTCTGGCCGGACCATCGACCTTTTCTTCTACGATGATTCCATCCACCAAGCCGTGACATCTGAGTTTCTTCTCAGCCGTGGCGGGCACGAGTTCTCCCGCCGTCTCGTGGAGAAATTTTCTGGCGAAAAACAATCAGGTCAACTGGTCCATATGGCAGCCGACGGTGAAAGCTATGGCCACCATCACGGCAACGGCGACATGGCCCTCGCTTTCGCCTTACACCATATCGAGTCCAATAATCTGGCCCGAATCACCAACTACGGCGAATATCTGTCAATCAACCCGCCGACTCGGGAAGTGGAAATCCGAGAGGGCTCTTCCTGGACATGTGTTCACGGAATCGAACGATGGCGAAGCGATTGCGGGTGTAACTCCGGCGAACACCAGTTTTGGAACCAGGCGTGGCGGGCTCCCCTTAGGGCGGCTCTCGACTGGCTTCGCGATGATGCGGCGGCGTCTTTCGAGGAGAGCGCAGGGGAGTTGCTAGCCGACCCGTGGGGCGCACGAAACGAATACATCCAGGTCGTCCTGGACCGCTCAGAACCCGTGGTTTCCAGATTTTTCGAAGCGCACAACGCCAAGGCCCTTTCTCAAGACGAAACAGCCCGTGCCTTGAAGCTTCTTGAGATGCAAAGAAACTCGATGTTGATGTACACGAGTTGTGGGTGGTTCTTCGAGGAACTCTCTGGACTGGAGACGGTACAGGTGATCCAATATGCGGGACGAGTGGTCCAGTTGGGCCGCGAGTTGTTCGGCGAGCACTGGGGGGCGAAATTCCGAGACCTGCTCGCAGAAGCTAAAAGCAACATACCGAGCAACGAGGACGGCCTTTGGATCTACGATAACCTGGTGTTGCCCGGCATGGTAGACCTCGTTAAGGTCGCCGCCCATTATGCTGTCAGTTCGCTCTTCGAGGAATACCCGGAGCGCTCGGAAATATTCGGCTACGCGGTGGACCTAGAAGACCGGCAATTGGTGGAGGCCGGTCGAGCGCGACTTTCCCTAGGCCGGTCCAAGGTGACAAATTCCATCACCACCGAATCGGCTGTGGTGAGCTTTGGTGTGTTGCATCTGGGCGACCACAACGTCAATGCTGGCGTCCGGGAATATCAAGGGGATGCGGCTTACCAGGCGATGGTCACTGAATTGACGGAGACCTTCAATGCCGCCGAGTTCCCTGAGGTTATCCGGGCCATGGACCGCCATTTCGGTGAACCGAATTACTCTCTCAGGTCCTTGTTTAAAGATGAACAAAGGAAAATCCTGAATCAAGTTCTGGAATCAACCATGACCGGGGTGGAAGCAGTCCAACGCCAGCAATACGAGGCAAATTACCCTCTGATGCGGTTCCTGGTGGACTCGGGAAACCCGGTGCCACCGGCGCTCCATTCGGCCGCCGAACTCATCATCGGCGCGGATCTTATGATGTGTTTGGACCAAGACTCATTGGACATAGAGCGCATCCAGGGTTTGCTGGAAGATGCACGTTTGTTCAGCGTTACGTTAGACACTGAGGGACTAGCCGTGCGGATTGAGCGCAACTTGAGCCGGGTGCTGAAGCAGGTCACTGACAAACCTCAAGAACTGCCAAATCTGGAAGCGGCAATCGCTGTGGCCAAACTTGCCCGCTCGATGCCATTCGCAGTGGACCTTTGGCGGGTTCAGAACTTGTTCCACAGCCTGACTCATAATTCATATCCCCAGTTCCGGAAGAAGGCTGACCGGGGCGATTCACATTCTCTCTCCTGGCTGCGCCAGTTCACAGCGTTGGGTAACCACCTCTCAGTCAACATAGAATAGATGGATCTCGATTTAATGGATCTTTCGGGCAAGCCGTCCGCCACCTATCGGCTGCAGTTCAATTCCGGGTTCACCTTTAGGGACGCCAGGGTTCTGGTTCCTTATCTGCATCAATTGGGAGTTTCGCACGTCTACGCCTCCCCCATTTTCAAGGCCCGGAAGGGCAGCACTCACGGTTACGATGTAATTGACCCAACCCAGTTGAACCCGGAGTTGGGTACAACCTCCGACTTCCTCGAATTGGTTGGCGCACTTAAATCCCGGGGCATGGGACTGATAATCGACATTGTGCCCAACCATATGGCGGCGAGCCTAGAGAACCCTTGGTGGCGCGATGTTTTGGAGAACGGACCCACATCCAGATATGCATCTTTCTTCGATATCCATTGGCAAGAAGCGGAACGGACGGAGGCATCCCCGTTAATCTTGCCCATCTTGGGTCGGACTTATGAAGACGCTTTGGCCTCACACGAATTTAGCCTGGATCTGGATAACGACGGTTTTCATATTTCCTACTTGGATCGGCAGCTACCGGTCGAAGCAAGGGCCCATGGGCTGATCTTTGAACAATGTCTATCAAGTCACTCAGCCGGACTCAGTCCCGAAGAAACAGCCGGTCTGCGACGGTTGGTCTCGCGTACCCGCAGATTGTCTCCATGGCAAACGACAGGTCCCCGAGGTTCTCATGGCAGGCGCAGTGCGGCAAGCCGAATCAAGGAAGACATCCTCGTGCTCGTGGCGTCATCTCTATCCGTGGATTCTGCCTTCCGGGAGGCGGCCCATGTATTCAATTCAGACACTGGCGGACTAACGACGGGCGGCTTATTGGACCGTCTGTTGGCCCAGCAGCCCTACCAGTTGACCTACTGGAGGGACGGTAGCCGGACGCTCAACTACCGGCGCTTCTTTGACATCAACGACTTGGCCGGTATCAGAGTCGAAGATCCCGTCGTCTTTGAAGAGACTCACTCTCTGATCTTTGAGATGGCGGCTCAGGGGCAGATTTCCGGGATACGGATAGACCATATCGACGGCTTGAAACACCCTGCGGCCTATTTAAGGCGGTTGAGACGCCACCTGGGGGCCGAATTCTATGCCTCGGTGGAAAAGATTCTGGCCCATGACGAGCGGTTAACGGAAGGATGGCCGATCCAGGGTACTACCGGCTATGAGTTTATGAATCGCACGAACGGCCTGTTCGTGGACCCAGGTGGACTGGAAAAATTGACCTGCCACTACCGAGAGGTGGTGGGCTCGGAAAAATCGTTCCACGACGTTGCTTACGAAGGAAAGAAATCGGCCGCCCGTCGGTTATTTCCCGGTGAGCTTAACCGACTGGCGAAAGCCCTTGTAAAGTTGAGTGACGATACCGATTCGGTGGAGCACCCTACGGTCCAACAATTCGAACAAGTGCTCCTCGAAGTGACCTCCTGCCTACCCGTATACCGCACGTATTTCGCCGGGGTACGTCGAACTCCGGAAGATTTGAAATGGACCAGAGCAGCGTTGGGTGAAGCGGTCCGCAGGTCACCAGACCTCGATCCGCCGGCCATGGATTTCCTGCGTCGTGTGCTGGCGCCAAATGGCCAAGAAGTGCCCGTTAAATCCCAGGACGCGTTATCGGAGTTCGTTTCACGATGGCAGCAATTTACCGGACCATTGACGGCCAAAGGAGTGGAAGATACAGCGTTGTACGTCCACACTCCGCTCAGCTCTGTCAATGAAGTGGGTAGCGACCCAGGTCACTGCCTTACGCCGCTCGAAGGATTCCACGGATTCTGCCAAGAACGCCAAGCCAGCTGGCCAATGTCGATGAGCGCCACCTCTACCCACGACACCAAGCGTAGTGAGGACGTCCGGGCCAGATTGAACCCGCTTTCTGAAGTCCCCGATTTGTGGCGGCAACACTTCCAGCGCTGGACCGGATTCAACCTAGGGAAGAAGGAGCGGGTTCAGAGTCTCCTAGTACCTACCGTACGTGAGGAATGGCTTCTTTATCAGACTTTGTTGGGCGTCTGGCCTTTGAACGATGGGGATTTACCAGAATTCAAAACTCGAATCAAAGAGTACACGGTGAAGGCGGCCAGGGAGTCCAATACTGGCACAAGTTGGTTGGAACCAGACGCCGAACACGAAGCGGCGTTGCACGCGTTTGTGGATTCCATTCTTAGCGAGACCAATGACAACCGGTTTTTACCCGATTTCCTAGACTTGCAGCGCCGAGTGGTGTTCTGGGGATTTCTTAATTCCCTTTCCCAAGTGGTACTGAAGCTAACGGCGCCGGGCGTGCCCGACATCTACCAGGGAACTGAGACCTGGGATTTCAGCCTGGTTGACCCCGACAATCGCCGGGCAGTGGATTTTGAATACAAGAAGAGGCTGTTAGCGGACCTCTACGCGCAAGAATCGCCGGGACACAATACTCTCCGAGGCCTATTGGCAGGCTGGCAAGACGGGCTCATCAAGCTATTTGTCACGTCCAAGGCGTTGGCATTTCGAAATGAACACCGCACTCTGTTTAGCCAGGGTAGTTACACGCCAATCAATACCCAAGGCACCAAGTCAGAGAATATCTGCGCATTTGTCCGCCAGCATGATCGCGATTGGTCAATTACAGTGGTTCCCCGACTGGTAACCGAGTTAAATCCTGACGGAGTGGCACCTACCGGAGAAGACACTTGGATGGACACCCAACTCCGGCTCCCCGACGGCGCGCCCACCGAGTGGCTGGATGTTTTTTCGGGTGCGAAGATTCATCTGACAGACTCGGAGCAAGAACTGCGGGCGGCCAACGTACTGCAACACCTACCCATCGCGCTTCTCCACGGTGAAATCTAAATTAAGCATCACCAACCGGTGTTTAGGGTCGAGTTATACCCTACTCTGGCTCCCATCCAATTTGCGGACTCAAGGCTAGTTGCCACGGTGCGAGCGGATACTCCAACCTGATCAGCTAGGTCGTGCCAGCGATAACTGCCATTCTCGGCGGTTCCTGGACCGCTGCACCGGCAACGAAAAAGAAGCTCACGATCATCGGCAAGGCTAAAAGGGCGCCGAACCCAACCAGGGATGCGTAGAGGACGCCCGCGCCCGCACTGCTCGGCAAACGACGTTGCAGAACCCGGTTCCCGTAGGCGGTGGCGGACCCGGTAAGCCCAACTAGCATCATAAACATCGCAACGTTCAGTCCGACCGAACCGAACACGCTGAAGTCGAAGTTGTCGGCGTCAATGAGGGCGAAACTTCCGACGAGAGTTGCGATTACCCCCGCTAGTGGTACCCGGAGACAGAAGCGTTCGGGCAGCCTGTCCTTTACCATGACCCAGACCGCTCCTGCGAATATCCCACCGAACACGCCGCCAAAGATTACGAGTTCAACGGTGCCTTCAAAGGTGAATGCGCCCACGATCTGCTCCGCGTCGGTCAGCGTTCCATTGGCCTCTGGGTTAAGCAGCGCAACAAACCGCATGGCAAGACGGGAACCGATGCCGAGAAATAAGACCCCGGCTAGAACGCCAGCGAGACCACCGGAGAAGATGCTGCGAAAGAGCAAAGACCACTGTGGAAGATTGGACACAGTATCTAGGAATTTAGGATTATCAACCTGTTGGAGAGCCATCTCCAATTCCCTTGAGCGTCATCGTTCGGAACCGTCGTATGGGGGCCACTGGTGGGGAGCCGGCGGGGCCTCGGGGAGCGCAGTGGCTGCGGTGATTAGGTATCTTCGGGCCGGTGGGCTGATTACGTAAAAAGCCGCCGATCGGACTTGTTCGTCAGTAAGCTAGGGCTCTCCGTGTGTTGCCCCTCTAGCACCCTTCTATGTATCCGTCATCTAGTAGCTCAACCGGTCTTTGTCACCGGAACGTCATCAGCCCGCTCGCCGAAGCCCATCCAGCATGTCTTCCACGACTTTCTCAATCACCGGTCGCTGGCTCATCCACTGGAATCCCTTCTTGCTTAAATGCTTCTCTCACCTCAGTTTCGGCTTCCGGCCCCAAAGACTGAGCAGCGGCGAGGGCACCGAGGGCAGTTTGGGCGGCGGCGTCTTCGGGCGACAGTCCCAATCCTGCGGCAGCTTCTAGGGCCCCGGCAACTGCCTCAATCGCAGTCGTGGCCAGATCTTCTTCTGCCTCACCCGAACCCTGTATTGTCCCATAGCCTGCACCGTAGGCCAGGTCGAACGGGTCCAACGAATATTCTCCCAAAGCCTCCAGGACACCCGAAACCGTGCCCCTAGCCACCCGTCCCACATCAGCGGTAATACCATCGACCGCGTGCATCGCCCCGCGGGTGGCGTGTAGGGCGATATCGATGCCGAACTCGCCCAAGTCATCAGCTCCCGCGACAATCTTGGTAACGCTTCGGCCTACTTGGCGAGCGATCTGGGCTGCGGTCACGCCGCTTTGGGTCATCGCCGAAACAGCGGTCCTAGTAGAGGAAGCCACTTGGTACGCAGTTGCCCCCACCGCTACTTCAATGCCCGGTACGCGCCTAAGATAGCTGTAGGGATAGCCGCTGAGCCACCGCACGCCGGGCACCGAGCCGATGGTCCTGCTCATATAGCGGGTGGGTGCCATCAGCTCTTCCAAAAGAACCTCTCGGCCGACCTCACCCTCTTCCCTGATGGTGGTAAGGGTATTCAACGCGATCAACCCCAATAGGGCAGCTATCCCGAACAAAAAATCCATCCCAGCTAGGTTGATTGCATTGAATTCGACGGTCCGAGCCGGGCTCAACCATTCGAAGGTCAGGCTCAATTTACGCACACTGAAGAAGTCGGCGAAAACCCCGCCGGCCAGCGGTCCCAATCCGGCGCCCAGGTTGGTCGCTAGAGAGGCCACCGCCATGTAGGAAGTGGCTCCACCTTGGGGAGCCAGCTTCAAGCCGATGGTGCTAACCGTGAGTGACACGCCGGAAGCGGCCACACCAGAAAACAATTGCAGTGCGATAACCAATGGAACCGTCATGAAATATTTCTCGGGAAGCGTGGTAAAAGCCCAGCCTGCAATGACCAACACGTATAAAGAAGCGCACGCTGAAAGCACGGGCTTACTGCCAAACCGGTCGGCAAAAGGCCCCCACACCCTCACGAACAGAACATTTGTTAGCTGGGCTAGTGTATTAAGCGCTATCACCGCCGAAAGCGGGAAATCCAATCGCTGGAGCATGAAGATGGTGAAGAATGGGATGGCAAGATTCGCCGCGAATCCCCAGAAAAATAGAAAGTTGACCAACTGGCGGAAATTCTTGTCCCGCAGCGGTACTTTTAACAGCTCGAACAGGGACGGCTGAGGTCCGGCAACCGGAGGCATCAGCGGCTCCGGCATCCGGGCCATAAACAATGGAGCGGACAACCCCAGAAAGACCGCTCCAGCGATCAAAACGTAGCTGTAGGCGAATATCGAATCGGCTGCGGATGATTGGTCCTGCCAGAGATCGACGAAGAACGCGCCGGCCAAGCCAAAAATCATCGAAGCCGCCGTGGCCAGCGCCAACCGCCTGCCAAAGAAGCTCCCTAAAATATGCTGCGGGACCAGGTCTCTGATCCATCCATTGAAGGCGCAGCTTGTCATCGAGGTCAACACACCGCGAAAGGACATCAGTACCAGAAGCAAGACGATTGCCAGGCTGCTGGGGGTATCGATGAAAAATGGAATCAGCGCAATTGGTATCCAGATAAATTGGGCTGGAACCCAGGTTAGGAGAGATATAGCCTTTCTCCTTCGCAGTCGCTCGACCAGTAAAATGGCAGGAATCTGCAAGGGCTGTGTGATGAAAGGGATTCCCGCCAGTATCCCAATCTGCAGATTTGAGGCCCCCAAGGCTAATGCGAAGGCCGCCAGCAAGCCGCTGGTGGTGACGCTGAACATGGAGAGGGAAGCGACGTGTTCCCAGGTCATCATCCTTAGGCCATGGGCAACCTCATCATCATTGAGGGTCGGTCTGGGTGTAAGAAAAGCAAACAAATTCATGTCGTGTCTTCATGCGCATTATCCGGATGGTCGCCACGGAGACCGGCAATCTCTTGTCTTAAGCTCTGAATCTCCTGGCTCAACTGATTGAGTGCGGAATTTTGCGATTGGCCGGCTCCCACCAAGACCGAAGCCAGATTGGCTGTTATTCCCGAGAAGAACGCGATGCCGCCCAACATCAGCAAGAAAGCGATACCCCGGCCTGCCGCGGACACGGGAACAATATCACCGTAGCCGACCGTCGTCACCGTGACCACCGCCCACCAGAGTGCGTTGGGGAACGTGGTGATGGTTGCCCCCGGCTGGTCCTGCTCAATCGTTAGGACCACCGTGGAACTAATCATTACCATTCCCACAGCGTAGACCACCAGGAAGTCTACCCGGACTGCCTGTCGGAACCCCACAAAGAACCGTGAGCCGAAAAGCAGCAGCCGCAAAAGCCGGAGTGGCCGGAAGAACGGCACCACCACTATCAGGACCTCCAGCCAGTGCCGACGCAGGTATTCCTTACTGTGGGGGGCAATAGCCACCTTCAAGCCAAGGTCAACGGCGAAGACCGCCCAGATAAATATATCAACCGCCGCGAACGCCGCTTCCTCTCGCGCAGAAAGGTCCCATACGAACGGGCCGACCAATAGCGGAATCATGACGAACGCCAAAACCAGCAGTGGCAACTCGGTGAGGCGCTCCAGCCTCTGGAGCACCTCCTCCCTTTGGGCTTGGTCCAGCCGCCGAAGATGGGGTAACCGTGGCATCGTTCTTACTCTCCGGGGTCAGGGGGCATTGGATTACTGTGAGGAAAACGGGCGAAGCGGCTCACGTGACTAATCAGCCGTTCAGGGTCGATTGCCGCCGGGACGAACCGCGCCAAGCGCCGGCGGCCTCCGGTGAACCATCTCCTGGCCCAGAACCACCATATCGTCGAAGCCGCTACCGTGCCCATCCCCCCCAACACGGCGGGGTAGGCCCATCGATAGTGGAGCTCGGGCATGTTGTCGAAATTCATGCCGTAGATGCCGGCCAGCAGGCTCAATGGCAGGAAAATCGCCGCGAACACAGAAAGCGTTTTCATTGTCTCGTTCTGTTGATGGGCGATGGCCGATAGATAGGTGGCGAGCATGGTGTCGGACCGTTCCCGAAGGATTTCCACGGCGCCTTGGAGCCGGGCCTGGCGGTCATAGGCGTCCCGGTAAAAAACTCCGGCTTCCTCCGTGATTTGGTCGAATTCTTCCCTCCGCAGGCTACTCAACACGGCTCCTTGGGGTACAAAGGCCCGGCGCAGTCTCAGGGCAGACCGTTTTACCTGCAGGATGGCCTCTAGGGTGGAAGGGTGGGGCTTTTGAAAAATGTCCTCTTCAATCTCATCAGATCGGTCAGCTAAGCCTTCCACTGTGGGCTGAATGTTATGGACCAAGGCCTCAATTAAGGCATGTGCGAGAAAATCAGGGCCTCTATTCAAGAGCCTCCCTTGCCCTTCCTCAACCTGACGGGCCACTGCGGCAACGCTGTACAAAAAAACGTTATGGGAACTGACCACGTAGCCGCGACCGATAAACAGGTCCAACTCAGAGGTCTCCACCAACGCGGATTCGGCCGTGTAATCTATGCCGTGGAGGACTAAGAAGAGATACTCGTCATGGGCCCGCACGCTCGGGGAGTGGAGCTGCGGGCTGAGGCATGTTTCCACGGTCAGCGGGTGGAAGCCAAAGAAGTCGTGCAGCCAATGGGCGTCCTCCTCAGATATTTCGTTGATATCGACCCACAATAGTCCATGCCCGGATTGCAACACCGAACGTAGCTCCGCGTCGCCGAGGTCTCGTTTCAGGTCGCCGTCGGGGTCAATGTAATAGATAGTCCTAGGCATTTCCTATCTCCTTGAGAGGTCTGTTCCTGTTCCGATTCGCCGCTACACAAACCACCACACCGTGCCGGAGGTTAGGATGTAGCCAGCCGCCCAACCGGCCGCCAGCAGGCCCAATACCGCCGAGTATATCCCCACCTTCAGGATTAAGGCGCGTTTGGTCTTTGCTCCTTCGGAGACGCCGCCCATGCTGTCGCCGAGGATCCTTCCTCCCCCCAGACGCTCCGGCAAAACAGTGGCGGCCTCAGGTCCGAGGAAAGTCCGGCCGAACGCCCCCACCAACTGGCGCTGCATCCGAGCTAACGTGCCCAATGCCACCAAGGCCAGAATTCCCAGAACCGCCAGTGGCAGAGGAGTGGCCAAAGACCCCAATGACAGCAACTCGGTTGCTAGCGGCAAAGACCACAGTCCGATGAACAGGACCGCCAGGATCAGGGTGAAGTCTCTGACTATTTGTTGCAACACCTGTGGCACCCAAGAGCGGAACCGTCGGTTCCGAGAAGACAGATATTCGGCAACTTCGTCAGCCAGATTCCGCAGTCCACGCCATAAGGCCACCGCTGACGGCGCGCAAAACATAAGAGTGCCAAAACCAATCACGTTTCCCACCATTTGCCGAGAGATGGGCATGTACTCGGCGATGTCGTCTGCGTACCGGGCGGCGAAGGCGCCCACCGCCAATAGCACGATGATGATTAGTAGATTGATTGCGATCGGAATGGACGCTTTCCGCACCGTGTCCGCGAACTCACTGTCGAAGGCCAAGCCCGACCGCACGGCCCGCAGACCGTCCGATATGGCGGTAACAGAATTGTTAAGAAACCCCGGTGAATGCTTTTCCAAAAAGTTCGCGACACCATCGGCAGAGCGGGCGACGTATGGGTAGGCCAAAGAGGTGATTGCCGTAACACCCGCAATCACTTGATACATGAAGGCGCCGATGGCTTGTTGTTCCACGCCAATCTTCATCATAGCTAGGGAAAATTCCCCGATCTGCGGCATCCCCATTCCAACTCGAATGGGCACCCGATCGGCCTGGCCGGATACGAAGACTCCCACCATGTTCGCCACTATTTTGCCGGCCATGAAAACAACGGAAACCACCAAAGCCGGTACCCAGTGGTCTTTGATCAGATTCACGTCGATCAGCATGCCGATGGATACGAAGAAAAGAGCCCCGAACATGTCTCGCACCGGCTCAATGATTCTGGAAATCTCGTGGGCTTCGTCGGTGTCGCCCACCACCGCGCCAATCAGAAACGCGCCCGCCGCCGCCGACATCTCCAAAGTTTGACCCAACAGGGCCAAAGAAAAACACAGGCCCAAACTGGCCAGAAGCATGGTTTCCTTGGAAGCGAACTGGGCCACGAACCGAATCAACGGAGGCACAATCAAAGTCCCAAGGGCCAAGGCTGCCACAGAGAATACCGCCAGTTTCATGACCAGAGCGCCAACTTCGCCCGCTCCCGCGGTGCCGGTGGCCGCCAGTCCGGACAGGAGGGTGAGCAGTATGACCGCCGCGAAGTCCTCCACCACCAGAATGCCCACGATCACCCGGCCAGCCGCGGATGTAAGCTGGCCCGAATCGCGCAACACCTTGACCAAGATGGCCGAACTGCTGATGGACATGGCTGAGCCCAAAAACAGCGACTCTTGGGCCGACCACCCCAATATCCGGCCCAGCAGGTATCCGAGTGAAATCATGCTCGTGATTTCCAGGAGTCCGATGAACAGCACCCCTGGGCCGACCTCTCGTATGCGCCGCCAACCGAATTCCAGACCCAAAGCGAACAACAGTAGGACCAATCCCAGGTCGGCCAGGAGCCGAATGGTCTCCACGTCCTTTACCGGAGGGCTGGGCAGGGTGAAGGGGCCTATGATTAGCCCGGCGAGAAGATAGCCGAGTATGGGCGGCTGTTTTAGCTTGTGAAAGAGGACGATGACCGCCCCAGCCACGACCATGATGATGGCAAAGTCTTGGACCAGAGAGAATTCTGCCGCCTCTTCGGCGGCCACCAAGATTATGGGCACACTTCCTCCTCGGAACAATTGATGCTGTGGAAGAAATTAGAGAACATAAAACTCGCATGGCGTCAGCTTTTTCAAAAACCTGGCTCGACAATCCCGTAAACGCTCCGTCGAAAGTTCTGCGATGGGTAGTCACCCTTTGTAATCGAAGTCATCTGATTTGGAGTCTTGCTGCTCCGACGTCAATGTAACCTGGCATTTCACAACCGGAAAACAGCCATGGTGAGAGATGAAGCCACTGCCTAAATGGAATTCGGTGCCGGACTTATCGGCAAATAATATGCCGATTTGGCCTCATGCCGTCGAATAATTGCAAATGTCTGCTCTGTAGTCAGAGCGGACATTCGATGAAGCATGCGATTAATTATTGCTACGAGATCAAGCCAATATGCCGCCTAAAAAACGATGTGACGCGCCTAACGTAAGCTTCCGGCATCCTTGGGTATACGCTCACATGTCCAACGCCGGGCACAACCCAAATTCGGTCTTCTTCGTTGTTACTTGCATCATATAATTCGCGGGTCTCCCCTGACCGAATTACGGGATCGTCCTCACCATGAATGAAAAATATGGGCTGGTCCATGCTGTCCACCACCTGGACCGGGCGCACTTTTTTGAAATCGGTCCGAAAAAGGAGGCGCCCCGCCACAACCACAAAAGTGGCCATCCACCAGGGTAGAGGCAATGACCCTAAGAACATCTGGCTCGGATCGACCATGTTGTCAATGAACCCGCTGTCGCGGTTCTGTTTGCATCGGGGTGGGGCCATGATTAAACTGGCCACATGCCTGAATGGATATTCGCACTACTTGAATCGGTTTCCATTTTTCGCGGCGTCCTTCGCTGGGCTTTAGAGCGGAAAATGGATATCAGCGTACTACCACTACCACTACCTCGCCCGATTTATCTTTCACATGAGCCAGGCTCCGATAGAGGCGACCGGAATGCCGTATTTGTTTTGGTTGATATTTATCTACGGCTCATAAACCACAACACTGAGAGGAAGGAACGCATCTTGGGGTGCGGTATCAGCGTTCATGGTAAGCGGCAACGGCTCGTTGAAGATGTTCCGGCTCAGATGTTTGACGCAGAGGGCAACAACAGGGTTCACGAGATATTATTAGACCCTCTGGATTCTCCAAGAACGAATAGGGTTGTTGCATCGATACCCGCATGGATGCTGTCATATATGGACACTATGACACTTTACTTAAATTTTGAAATGGTTGGGCCGATTAGAAACATCAAAAAGAAATTAACGACAGTCCAATACTTCCATATGAACCCCAGACACTCATACTCAGATACCCGAATGGACACTAATCGCGATGTCACAAATACCTGAAAACGTTATCAACCAAGCCCAACCAATCTGCCCTGAGTGTTCCGCATCGGACATCATCAAGTATGGGACTCGGAAGGGCACTCAGGTCTACAAGTGCAAACCGTGTGATAAGAAATTCACGGCCAACGGGGCCATGCCCGGCAGGCGCATCCCGCCGGATCAAGTTGGTGACGCCATCGGTATGTTCTACGATGGTTTGTCCTACCGAGACATCCAGCGCCGGATGCAGACCCGTTACGGCTTCACACCGTCAACGGCAACACTCTATGAATGGGTGCGGGATTACTCGCGCAGGGGCCGGGAATTTGTCGATAGCTTCAAGGCGGAAACCGGCGACAAGTGGGTAGCCGATGAAATGATGGTCAAGGTGGACGGCCATAACGTCTGGCTCTGGAACGTGATGGACGCGGACAGCCGTTATCTTCTATCTACCCACATATCCAAGACCAGGACCATACGCGACGCTGAGACGCTGTTCCGTAAGGCTAAGAACCGTTCCACTCATCCGCCCCACGAGCATCACCACAGATGGACTGGCTGCCTATCAAGAGGGGATTGAGCGCACGTTTGGCGGAGACACCAAGCACGTTGTCTCTCAAGGTATCCGCTCTGAGATTAACAACAACATGTCCGAACGGTTGCAGGGCACGATACGGGTGCGCACCAAGGTGATGCGGGGCATGGAGACGGAAGGAACAGCGAAACTACTGATAGACGGCTTCAGGCTCCATTACAACCACATCAAGCCGCACAGCGGGATTGGGAATAAGACACCAGCAAGCAAGGTGGGATTCCATTTCGTGTTCCATGATTGGGTGGAGGTGGCTCATCTACGAGAACGGACATCGGAATCACCGGCACGGCAGACAATGTTTAAGACGCGGATGATTACGCGCAGGAGAGGGTTGTGATTTACCTCCGTTATGTTGGTGCAGGGATGTTATTACAGATGGGCCTTGTCGCCATCAATCCACCCTTTTTGTGGTGGTACTTATTAATCGTGGCTGCTGTAGGTATCGGCCCGCCGTTGGTAATCCAACGGTTATTAATAAATCGAAACGTAACACTTAGCCATGAGCGCGATAGCAAAAGCCGCCACGATGAACAAGAAAACATAGACAATACTGGTGTCAGGTAAATTCATGCCGCGAGACTACCATGCAGACCACCCTGATGCAAACAGAACCGTTCTCCCTAATAACTTGATACTTGGAGCCATTGATCTTCTGGTGGTCCACACTCTGCGGTTCATCGAACCAGCGAGGGCACCTGATTCCTCACCTGATTATCAGGCGCAATCTG
>JABMNL010000028.1 GCA_013204585.1 SAR202 cluster bacterium
ATTGGAAACCCGTATGGAAACCCGTATGGGGAACGCGGCAATTATAACAACAGAAGGCCCCACAATTGTGGGGCCTTCTGTCAGTAGTACCGTGTTTTACTGGTGCCAATCGCCGATGTTAGTCAGCGGTGGTAGCAGCTTCAGTTTCCGGCTCTGCCTCTGCTTTGGCCTTGGGTTTAGCCTTGGCCTTAGCTTTTTTGGAGGTAATCTTGATAGCGCCGTTGTCCATACCAATCAGCGCCACGTCACCGGCAACCAGTCGACGACTAAGTACCTCATCAGACAGGCTGTCCTCAATCTCGTTCTGAATCAGTCTCCGCAGCGGCCTAGCGCCCAGAATCGGGTCGAAACCCTTTTCTCCCAGGTACACTTTGGCTTCTTCGGTAATCTCCAGATCGATTTCCTTTTCACCCAATTCGCCGCGGACCTGGTTCATCATCAAATCGACAATTTGCAGAATCTCTGGCTGGGTGAGTTGGTGGAAGACCACCGTGGAATCAATACGGTTCAGGAATTCAGGACGGAAGAACCTCTTTACTTCTTCCATCACCTTTTCTTTCATCCGTTCGTAGGCTTTCTCGTCAGTCTGGGCATCGTTGGTCATGGCCGAGAAACCAAGGGCGGTCTCCCGTTTAATCAAGTCAGAACCCAGGTTGCTGGTCATCACCAGAATCGCGTTCCGGAAGTCCACTTTCCTGCCTCGAGCGTCGGTCAATTGACCAGCGTCGAAAATCTGGAGAAGTATGTTGAAAACTTCTGGATGCGCTTTTTCAATCTCGTCGAGCAGCACGCAGCAGTAGTTCTTGCGGCGCACGCCTTCGGTTAGTTGCCCGCCCTCGTCGTAACCGACGTATCCAGGAGGGGCGCCAATCAAACGAGCGACGGTATGACGTTCTTGGAACTCGGACATATCCAGGCGAATCATGTTGTCTTCATCGCCGAACATGAACTCAGCAAGGGCGCGAACCAATTCAGTCTTGCCTACGCCAGTGGGGCCAAGGAACATGAACACGCCGATGGGACGACGGGCATCCTTGAGACCGGACCGGGCGCGACGGACCGACTTGGAGACGCTTACAATCGCCTCGTCCTGTCCAATAATCCGCTTGTGCAGGTCATCTTCCATGTGGATGAGCCGCTCGGTTTCTTCTTCGGCCAGCCGTGTAACCGGGATTCCGGTCCACATGCTGACAACTTCAGCAATATCATCTTCAGTGACGACCCGGCGCTCTTTGCCCTGGCCCTCTTGCCATTCCTTTTCCAAGGTGTCCAGGACTTCGTTCTTTTGCAGTTCCTGATCCCTTAATTCGGCCGCCGCCACATATTGCTGAGAGGCGATGGCTTCATCTTTCTCTTTACGGACTTGCTCCAAGACTTGCATGGCATCTTTCACGGATGCCGGGGTGACACTACCACGCAGCCTTACCCGAGAGCCTGCCTCGTCAATAAGGTCAATGGCCTTGTCTGGCAAGAAGCGGTCCGGGATATAGCGCTGAGCCAAATTGGCCGCGCTGCGGATGGCTTCGTCGGTGATGTCTACCTTGTGATGATCCTCGTATTTGCTCCTGATACCCATCAAAATCGATATGGTGTCTTCGTCTGAAGGCTCTTCAACCCGCACGGGCTGAAGGCGACGCTCCAAAGCCGGATCCCGCTCGACATACTTTCGATAGTCATCAAGAGTGGTAGCTCCGATGCATTGGAGCTCACCACGGGCGAGGGAGGGTTTCAATATGTTGGAAGCATCGACCGCACCTTCTGCGGCACCGGCGCCAACTATCGTATGTATCTCATCAATAAAGAGGACGCAATTTCCAGAGGCCTTGATTTCCTCGATGACCTTCTTCAACCGCTCTTCAAATTCGCCTCGGTATTTGGTGCCCGCAACCAGAGCGCCCATGTCCAATGTGACCAAGCGCTTGCCCTGGAGGGTTTCGGGAACATCGCCTCTACCAATCATTTGGGCCAGTGCCTCGACGATGGCTGTCTTACCAACGCCCGGCTCACCCACTAAGACCGGGTTATTCTTAGTGCGGCGGCTCAGAATCTGAACCACTCGCTCAATCTCTTTTTCCCGACCTATAACCGGGTCTAATTTATCTGCTTTAGCGGCGACGGTCAGGTCGATGCCAAGTTGGTCTAGCGTCGGAGTCTTACTTGCGGACCGGCTGCCTTGTGCGCCAGTGCCGGAGGTATGGCTCAGGATGCGGTGGGTCTCGGCCCGTACTTTGTCCAGGGTGACACCCAGGCTTTCCAATACGCCTGCGGCCACGCCTTCGCCTTCACGCAGCAGACCGATGAGCAAATGCTCGGTTCCGATATAGGTGTGGTTCATCCGGCGAGCTTCGTCGACGGCCAATTCCACTACCTTTTTTGCACGTGGGGTAAGACCAATTTCACCCGTAGCCGGTTTTTCACCGCGGCCAATGATGAACTCCACCGCTGAACGAACCTTACTTAGGTCGACAGACAAGCTGGAGAGTACCCGGGCGGCAACGCCTTCTGTTTCACGCACCAGACCTAGCAGAATATGCTCGGTGCCGATGTAGTTATGGTTAAACCGCTGGGCCTCTTCTTGGGCCAACGATAATACCCGTCGTGCGCGTTCGGAGAATTTCTCGAATCTACTGCCCATGTTATCGCTCCTGATGGGAGTAAGGTGAGGACTCGTGTTCGGAGTCCTTTGGAAGAGGTTTACCACTTAGACGATGTCGGCCACCACGGCGTTGAAATCACCCAGTAGTTGGGGGGAGTAACCTGCAGGGCTGTCCCATTCGTGGCTAGGGACAGGGACCAGGCAGGGATAATACCCTCTTGGCCCTCGTGCAAACAATTATATTAGAGGCATACCCCAGTGTAAAGGCACACCAACGCAGTTTATCTGCCGGATGCGTGTACCCAACGTGGACAAGAGATTACGGGTGGGCCGGTCTAAACCGGATTGAGGGGGAGTCCCATTAGCTGGGTGCACCGGGGCCGTAGACTGGGAAAGTGCAGCAATTGTGGAGGGTTTTTGATGGATATACCTCCCGGCGATGACCTATTTTCCCACTCCGTCGCCAGAGCAGTATCGTCGGCGCTGAGGCGTTTCACTACCGTGTTCGGGATGGGAACGGGTGGGGCCGCCTCGCTGGAATCACCAGGAGATACATCAGCCTCGATAGTATGCACCAATTGTTGCAACCCCGCAAGAGCAAATTTGGTTAAGTCGACTATCAATTTTTCACCATCCTAGGGTCCAGTATCTTCTTATTAGAAGGCGGTAGCCTTTTACCCGCCACTGAGTTGGGTCTCTCACGCTTGAATTTCGGTTGACTTTTAACTCACACAACTGATTAAATCACCTGAATAAGTTGGTAATTAAAGAGGTATGCAGGGATGGGTAGAAGGCTCTTTAAAGAACTCGAGCGTGCATACGGTTTCGACGAAGTAGCAATCGTACCCGGCCAGGTCACCATCAACCCCGAGTTGACCTCTACTAAGATGAACGTGGGTAACCAGGAATTTGAGATTCCCATCATGGCCTCCGCAATGGACGGGGCCGTTTCCCCCGGCTTTGCTTCGCACATGCATGACATGGGCGGCCTTGGAGTCCTTAACGCCGAGGGTCTATACAGCAGATACGAAGACCCCTATTCAATTCTGGAAGAGATTATCTCAGCGCCGCAAGAAGGGGTAACCGAATTCCTCCAGAAAGTTTACTCCGAACCCATCCGCGAAGAACTAATCGGCCAGCGGGTTCGAGAAATTAAGAACTCCGGTGCCACCTGCGCCGTCTCCTTCACTCCCCAAAACACCAAACGTATGTCCCCCATCGCCGTCGAGGCCGGGGCCGACATCATCGTCGTGCAATCCACCGTCACCACCGCCCGCCACATGTCCAACAGCTACCGTGGCTTAGTCTTCTCAGAACTTATCGACTCGTTAAAGGTTCCTGTAATCGTCGGCAACTGCGTTACCTATGAAGTGGCGATGGAACTAATGGAAAGTGGCATTGATGGCATTCTGGTCGGCGTCGGACCTGGCGCAGCCTGCACCACCCGCGAAGTTGTGGGAGTCGGAGTGCCCCAAGTTACCGCAACCCTCCAGTGCGCCGCAGCCCGCGAAGACTACTTCCGCCGGACCGGTCGTTACGTCACTGTGATTACCGACGGTGGGTTCCGCACTGGCGGCGATATCTGTAAAGCTATAGTCAGCGGGGCCGACGCGGTAATGCTGGGAACCCCGTTCGCTCAGGCAGAAGAAGCGCCTGGCCGTGGCTTCAACTGGGGTATGGCCAACCCCCACCCTGAACTGCCCCGAGGAACCCGCATCTCCGTGGGAACTAAGGGAACTTTGAAGCAGATTCTCTACGGACCGACTTCACGGACCGACGGCACCCAGAACTTCGTCGGAGCGCTGAAAGTGGCCATGGGCATGTGTGGCGCCTACACCATTCGAGACCTACACAAGGCCGAGATGATTGTCGCACCGTCTATTAAGACAGAAGGAAAATTCTTCCAGATGAGCCGCTAACCCGGATTATCTGCTGCTTGGGGGACAAACATGGTTAGGACAACTGGCACGATTGAGATCCTAGACCCTAGCGCCGAGGACGTTCCCGAAGAACTTGGCCTGAGCAAGACACTGCCCGACCTCAAGGGTAAGGTTGTTGGTCTCCTAGAGAACCGCAAATACCACGCCGACGCCTTTCTAGGCGAGCTAAAAGAAGTCCTGCTCAAGGACTACGGCGCGGCCAAAGTGGTCTACGCAACCAAATTTACCTACAGCGCCCCCTGTGCCGAAGATACTCTGCAATCCCTTGTCGATGAATGCGACGTGGTGATACACGCCATCGCCGATTGAGGCTCCTGCACAGCGTGGGGTCTCCACGACACAGTAATCACGGAGTCCAAGGGAGTGCCATCAGTGAGCGTAATAACCAGCACGTTCACCAGGGCAGCCCATGCCAGAGCCACCGCATTGGGAATGCCGGGAACCCGCATCGTGGTGCTACCCAGTCCATTAGCTCCCCGTAGCATTCCAGAAGTGCAACAGATGGCCCGTGATTTCGCACCGGAGATTGTTGGACTGCTCACCGGAAAATAATCATCCCCGTCGGGGCAACAAGTTGAAACTGCATAGGGGCCAAATCGGCCCCTATTTTTTATTCCTATTGACTTGGCGGCTGTACCGCCGGAGAATCCTCACCTGAATAATTACCAACGAGGTTCAACGCCGTGAGTTCCGTTCCACTAAACGCCAGGCGAGTAGAAGTAGCCGATTCCTTCCAGGCCATCCAGGACTATTGCTGGGAACAGGGTTGGACCGACGGACTGCCGGTGGTGCCGCCAACCGAACCCTTGGTAAGGGATATGCTGGCGTCCTACGGCGGGGCGCCGTCGCTCTCTTTAGGCACTCTGCAGCCTCGAAACGCCCAAGCAACACTGGAGAAGCTGGCAATCAACGCCGTGATGGCCGGCTGCCGACCAGAGTACTTCCCAGTGGTCGTTGCGGCGGTCAAAGCAGCCCTAGACAAAGACTTCAACCTGGGCGGAAACGCAGCCACCACCGGCGGAGCTGCCCAGGTGGTAATCGTCAACGGCCCCATCGCCAAAGAATTGGGCATCAATGGTGACGCCGCCTGTTTTGGCCCTGGTTTCAGAGCAAACGCGGCCATTGGCAGGGCATTGCGGCTGATTATCCGTAATGTGGCTGGCCTGATACCTGGGGATATGGACAAAGCGACCCTTGCCACGCCAGGCCGTTACAGTTTCTGCTTCTCCGAGAACGAAGAACGCAGCCCCTGGGAACCCCGAAACGTTCAGCTTGGCTACGCCGCAGGGTCCAGCACGGTGACCGTGGCCGGAATTAGAGGCGTCTACACCATCATGGAAACGACAGTTCCCACCGGACTAGAAATTCTCGAGACATTTGTCGGCAACATGAAGGCGGTTGGGATATCGAACTATTACCAGATTGGCACCGGAGCTCAGATCATCATGGTGATTTGTCCTGAGCATGCCGACGAAATCGCCGCGGCTGGCCTGTCCAAGTCTGACGTTCAAGAGTACATTTTCCAAAACGCCCGGATGCCCATGCACATGCTGACCGGTCGGGCCCACTACGGTAACCGCAACTGGCCAAGCTGGGTGGACGAGAGCAACCCAGAAACCCAGGTTCCCATCGTCAGTGCCGCCGAGGACGTTGCTGTCATCGTTGCAGGCGGTGACGGCCGCCATTCTGCCTGGTTAGCTGGCTGGGGCGTGACTAGAATGAAGACGGAAGAGATTGTAAAACACGCCTAATTACGGTAGTCCTTCTCCACGCTGCCCCTTCACCGCTACATTTTCCCCAAATTGGTTGTTTTTCGTTTGTTTTTCAACTGGAAGCCCCAATATGTTTCGTGTTCCCATCAATTCACGGCCCTGAAGATGGCTGCGGCTTGACCCTTATGTCATCTTATCGGAGACTTTAGGTTGGCAAAATAACTTCCGGTAGCATTCCGGTAGCATTCCGTAGCATTCCCCAGAAGCATTCCCCAGAAGCATTCCAATGGATTCAATTGATGAATCCTCCTGAAAGCAGTAATCATCTGAATAAGTAGCGGCAAGTGTCTGCGAAGTTAAAGGGCAAAGTACCGACGAACAGCTCTTTCGATACGTCCAAAACGCCTTCACACACGTAAGAAATATTAAAGGGACTAATCACGATACCTAAGATTCTTATTACATCCATAGATTTACGGAATCGTTCACACTTTTCTCACACCTATTAGTATCACGTTTATCAAACAAAACCGATACAGCACTGATACAAAATTTAATTGACGAATTCAATCACCCATTGCTATCATTAATCTCTATTAAGTATAGGATAAGGAATCATGGCTCAACGCACAATCGCAACAACTCCCGAAGTAGAAATCACTGCCGAAGCAACCGCCGAAGTATGCCGTCATCACTGGGTTATTCAACCCGCCGACGGCCCGGTCAGTAACGGTTTATGCCAGGTTTGCGGAGAAACCCGCGAGTTCAAAAACTACGTCGAGTCGGCCACCTGGGGCGACAGCCGCACGACCGGAAAAGGAACCTCAGCATCTGCTAGCGTCGAAACGACCTCGGATGATGAACCTGACGAACCCGACCTGCCAGAAGACGACGACGAACCAGACGCAGACATAGCCGCTGAGTTAGTTATTGAAGACGACGCTGAAACAGAGGCCGTAGACTAAAACGCCACCCTAGCAATCCGCTGACAATATTTGGGTCGCTTTAATCGGCCGGTCACGTCCCACTGGAATTCAATGAGACGTGGCAGGCCGATTATTATTGTCCTAGGCTGCGTCATTCCGCAGGGCGCAGGTCTTAAAAATCACTTTCCAATTCAATTAATCAGCAGTTTCCCTTGAACTCTACCGGGCGAACAGGGTTTATAATAACCACTGCCGGAGAACGGACATCCCCTGCATTTGGGCACCCGTACTAAGGCAAATTGTGGGCCAAACGGTTGCATTATGTGGGGAGGCAGACGGGTTTAGTGTTTACGCACCTGCACGTTCACACCGAGTACAGCATGCTAGACGGCATCAGCCGCATTCCCAACCTGGTGGCACGCACCAAGGAACTGGGGATGGAATCGCTGGCCATCACCGACCACGGCACCTTCTACGGGGTAATCGACTTCTACTCGGCATGCAAAGAAGTCGGTATTAAACCCATCATCGGCTGTGAAGTTTACGTAGCCCACAACAGCCGCCTCGACAAAAATCCCTCCGAGCGTAGCCCTAATCACCTGGTCTTGCTGGCCCGGAACAACACCGGGTATCAGAACCTGATGCAATTGGTCACCAAGGCCCATGTCGATGGTTTCCACTACCGTCCCCGCATCGACAAGGGCCTGCTTGAAGAATACGGCCAAGGCCTAATCGCCCTTTCCGCCTGCCCATCTGCCGAAATCCCGCGCCTAATTGCCGACGGTAATCAAGACGAGGCTGTCCGTGCCGCCAGTTGGTACAAGGATGTGTTCGGCGACGGCTACTTCTTGGAGATTCAGCGCCACGAACACGTTCCCAATCTGCCCCAGATTAACGATGGGTTGGTCGCGCTGGGAAAGAAGCTAGACATCCCACTGGTGGTCACCAACGACGCCCATTACGTAGATCAGGTGCAGTCTCCGCTACAGGACATCTACATCTGCATCCAGACCAGCACTACGATTCAGGATGAAAAACGCCTCCGGATGGAGGACGATTCCTATTACATCAAGAGTCCCAGCGAAATGGCCCAACTGTTCCCAGACTTTCTCCCCGCATTGGAGAACACTCAGTTGGTTGCCGACATGTGCAATGTGGAACTGGAATTCGGCCAGACCCACCTGCCCAAATACCCAACACCAAACGACATGGACGCCGATGAGTACCTAGCCCAGTTATGCGAAGAGGGCTTTCGACGCCGTTATCCCCACCCGACACCCGAATCTGTAGAACGGCTCCGGTACGAGTTAGATGTAATACGCCACACCCAATTCGCCAATTATTTCCTGGTGGTCTGGGACATCATCAACTTTGTGCGTCGCAGCAACATACTCTACGGGGTTCGTGACAGCGCCGCCGCCAGCGTGGCCCTCTATTGTCTCGGAATCACCGACATAGACCCCATGGAATACCGGCTGGTCTTCGAGCGGTTCCTCAACCTGGAACGCAAAGAAATGCCCGACATTGACCTGGACTTCCAAGACGACCGCCGGGACGAGGTGCTGCACTACGTCATAGAACGCTACGGCAATGACCGAGTAGCCCAGATAATCACCTTCGGAACCATGGGCGCCAAGGCAGCGCTCAGAGACGTCGGCCGCGCTTTGGGAATGGGTTACGGCGATGTTGACCGCATCGCCCGTATGGTCCCGCTCAAGGCACGAACCCTGGAAGACGCCCTCCGCGTTAGTCCAGAGCTTAAGACTGCCTACGAGCAGGAACCCGAAGTTACCAAGCTGGTCAACAACGCCCAAGGCCTGGAAGGCATCGTCCACCACGTGAGCACCCACGCCGCTGGTGTGCTCATCGCCGACGAACCGCTCACCGATACCGTGCCATTGCAGCGGCCAGCCCGAGGCGACGAAAGCAGCCCGGTCTTAATGACTCAATTCTCCATGGAGCCGGTAGCCCACCTCGGCCTGCTAAAAATGGACTTCCTTGGGCTGACCAACCTGACAATCCTTGACCGGGCCGTCAAGCTGGTGCGCCAAAGCCAGGGAGTGGAAATAGACCTGCAAACTCTCCCCCTGGACGATGCGGCTTCTTTCGAGCTGCTGTCATCGGGCGACACAACCGACCTGTTCCAGCTTGAAAGCGCGGGGATGCAGCGGTACATCAAGGCCTTGAAACCGTCTAACCTGGGCGATATCGCGGCGATGATTGCCCTCTACCGTCCTGGCCCCATGGAAAACATCGAGACGTTCATTGAGGCGAAACACGGTCGCACGCCCATCGCCTACCCGCATCCCAGCTTCAAAGAGTTGCTGGACGAAACCTACGGCGTCATCGTTTATCAGGACCAGGTGCTGTTAATCCTGCAGCAATTTGCTGGCTACTCACTTGGAGCAGCCGACATAGTGCGCAAAGCCATGGGCAAGAAGATTGCCTCGCTAATGGCCGAAGAGAGAGTTAACTTCGTCGCCGGCGCCAAGTCAAAGGGCTACGAAGAGCAAACCGCCATCGAGATATTCGACCTCATTGAGCCGTTCGCTGGCTATGCGTTTAATAAGGCCCATAGCGTTAGCTACGCCATGATTTCCTACTGGACGGCCTACTTCAAAAGCCATTTTCCGGTGGAGTACATGGCCGCCGTGCTCAATTCCAGACTGGATAACCCAGAGAAGACTCTGGGCTCAATGCACGAATGTTTCCGCCTGCAAATTCCGATTCTCTTGCCAGACATCAACCGCTCAGACGAGTTCTTTTGTATTGACCATCAGACGGGGGGTCCTGAGACCGCCGGTGATGACACTAACCGGTATGCAACAGATACAGAATTAGAGGAAACTCCCAGTGGCCCTGGTTTGCGAATTGGACTGGCTGCCATCAAGACAGTGGGTGAGGCTGCGGTTCGCCCCATTGTGGAAGAGCGCAAAGAAAACGGGCCTTACAAGTCCATCGACGATTTCTGCCGCCGGGCCGACGCATCTGGACTGAACCGCCGCACTCTGGAAAGTCTGACCAAGGCTGGGGCTTTTGACAGCCTGGCCTCACGAGGCGCGGTAATGGGCGCACTAGACCAGATTGTAGCCACAGCCCAACGTGAAGCCAAAAACCGCAACTCAGCCCAGAGCAGCATGTTCGATGGCAACGAAGAGGCTTCCAAACTTGAGGGAATGAGCGGCATCACCCTGACTGCCCCCGACGTCTCAGAACAAGAAAAAGCCGCCTGGGAAAGGGAACTGCTGGGAATTGCTCTGTCCCACAATGCGCTCCGCGCTCTGGCTGCCATGGATACCGGCGACAACCTAACTTCGCTGGAACAACTGGACGATGAAATGTCCGGACAGATCATCAACTTGTTGGGTTACATCTCCAGCATCACCGAGCGCTCCACCAAGGAAGGTAAGCGGTTCTTCATCGTGAACCTAGAAGTCTTGGGTGGCTTCCTAGAGGTCATGGTCTGGCCAGATACCCTGCAGCGGACGGCAGACGTGTGGCAGGATGGTCGCCTGGTGCGAATTACCGGCAGGTTGCGTCTGCGCGGAGAGCAGATGTCGCTAGCATGCGATAGCGCAGTGGAATACGACCCAGAGAACCCACCGCCAGCTCCGCCGCCAGTCAAAGCCTACGACGGCTATAAGAATGGCGGTTACAAAAATGGCAATGGGAACGGAAACGGGAATACCAAAAACGGGAATAACGGGAACGGCTATAACGGAAACGCAAATAGCCGCAAAGCAGCAACTCCAAACATAAGTGAAAAGAAGGCGCAAATGACCATAGGCAATTACACTCCCGCAGAACCACAAAAGGTGGTCTGCCTAGCCGTAACAGAGTCCGATGATCCTAGCCACGATGCCCACCTGTTGCGGGAGGTCATTGGCGTTCTATTGGAATACCCTGGACGAGACCGGGTGAACCTGGACATTCGCACCGGTGAAAAACGGGTCCGAATGGACTTACCAGTGGTCAGCACCGGCTATTGCGAGGGCCTGCACTCCCGTCTGGAAGAATTACTAGGGCCAGACACGGTGACGGTCCAACAAGAGCTAGGCTTGGGTGTAGAGCCTTCGGTCGAAGTGCCCATCAACATGCCCCTAGAAGCCGCACCACCAGCCCCTTTTAATCCAACGCCGACGATGGCTCCTGAGCCAACTTCAGTCGCGGTCGCTGAGACCCCAGTACACGCTGCCGCTAATGTGCCCGTACCTGTGGGAGCGGAAGCCGCAGGAGACGAACCGCCCTTCTAGCCGTTCTTAGCCCTGCGTGGCTACCATCTCCAGGTTCCGCTGGCAACACCTCTGTTTTGCCGGATTTTTATGACGTGGGGATTTGACCAGTCTTTGGCCCACTGATATAGTCCCGAACTATGTTTGTTACTGGCCATCACTCAGCTTTATCCCCTGCCACTACAGCGGTAATCCGCTCCCGGAAAAAACACTACACCCCCTGTGAGCCGTAGCTGTCACCACCAATCGCATAACTCCGCGCTTTCCTTTTCCCGAGCCACCGCCGGTACTTAGGCGATTCGGCCATTTTCTATGGCCGTTACTCCACTAAAATCCTGCGACCAAAATGAAGGCATTAACACTGCACCACATGCATGTCATAACCTGAAATTATCTTGAACTGATCGGATAAAAAAGGAGCCAAACATGTCTAGCAGATTCACTGAACAAGAAACCGACAGCTATTACGACTCTGAAGACGCCATCTACCGTTCCTTCTGGGACGAGGATGGCAGCGTCCACTGGGCGTGTTCGACGACAGCACAGGCGACGATTTCCTTAAGGCCTGTTCGAATCTAAACAACATGATGGTAACCAAGGGGCAAATCGATGCCTCTGCCAATGTATTGAATTTGGGTTGCGGCAACGGCACCACAGCTATCTGGCTCAGCGGTAACCGGAATTGGCATGTGACCGGCGTCGATCTCAGCGGCGTCCGTGTACAGAATGCCCAAAATGCACGGGCCCGCCTCGATCAGGCCGCCCAGGAAAAACTGGCCTTTGAGGAAGCTTCGGCAGCCGACCTACCCTTTGACGACGCCTCTTTCACGCGTCTTTGGAGTCAGGCAGTCTCTACCACGTACCGGAAAGGAATCCGTGCTTAAAGATGCTTACAGGGTCTTGGAAGAGGGTGGCATCATGGTCTTCGACGACCTACTAAAGCCCCAACCCAATATCAGCGACGCCGCTCAGAAGTTCGTCTATGACCGCCTGCTCTATGACACGCCTTTCAGCTTCGAGTCTTACCAAGACGCCCTTAAAAAAACAGGGGTTCAAGATTCTCGAGGATCACGACCTATCGTCTCATCTGAAGAACAGCTACCTGCGGCTGGCTGACGGAACGCCCAAGTTCGACAGTGAGCAGGCCGAACACTACACCGAGTTGACCACGGCTTACCGGGAGACCGCCCGGGCTGTGGACAACCAGGAATTGGGCTGGGGCTTGTTTGTCTGCCAAAAGTAGGCCATTAAACGCTCAGATTTAGTAACAGACCAGAAATGGCCCGGCTTGGCCGGGCCATTTCTGGTGGCCTTTTCGCAAACTCGTTTTGGAGCGACTCACTATGCAAGAAAGCCACAAAAGAGTCCAGTGGGTCTATGAGTCAACCAGCAACAAAGAGCTGGAGGAACGGTACGACCAATGGGCGTCGGACTACGACCAAGACCTAGCCAAAGAATTCTCTTGGAATTCTCCTCAGAACGCCACTAACGTTTTTGCCAAGTACGTCGACCGTTCCGGACGAATATTAGACGCCGGGGCTGGAACTGGTCTGGTGGGAGAGTGTCTTGCTGCGGTCGGATATAAAAACCTGGTGGCCATGGATCTGTCCAATGGCATGCTCGAAGAAGCCAAGCGCAAGAACGTCTACAACGAGTTCCGCCAGATGGCGTTGGGCGTGACCCTGGATTTCGTCACAGATGAATTCGACTCCGTAATTAGTGTTGGGGTCTTCACCTTGGGGCACGCTCCAGCCAATTCATTCGACGAGTTGGCCCGCATCACCAAACCCAGTGGACTAATCGTGTTTAGCCTTCGGGTAGACACCTATGAATCTAAAGGTTTCAAAGAACAGCAAACGCGCATGGAAGAATCCGGTGTCTGGCAGCTTGCCGAGATGACTGAGCCGTTCCAGCCGCTGCCCAAAGGGGAGCCCGAGGTCTGGCACCGAATCTGGGCCTACAAAATCAATTAGGCGGTCTTAACAACCAACTACCCATCTGCTAAGAAGCTGCCGATTACCTGCGCCAACTCCTGGGGCTTGTGATAGCCAATGTCGTGGATGGTCTCCGGCACCCAGTGCACCCGACCATTCTTGAGTTTCTGTTCCGCTGCTTCAACCATCCGGCGGCGGGTCTCGGCGAATTCGGTTCCGGCACGTTCGGGGGTGGGTCCAGCAGGCACCACCAAGGTTGGGCATTCAATCCTCGGCATAGTCATTGACGCCGGTTCATCCCACATAGCCCGGATTACCTGAGCGTGGTTCTCCGGCTGTAGTATGTCTTGAATCTTCCCGTCCTCATCCTCATAGACCATGGTCTGGACGATGCGCTCAATCTCCCCGTTCCAAATCACTCCGAGTTGATTCCGAAGCCGGTCCAAGAATTCCTGCCGGTTCCCCGTAACGTCCCTGGGCCGCACACGATGGGAAAATGCCTCCCAAGTCGCTCCTGGAAAGAGCCTGCCATCCAGAAAACCACCGTCAATCATAATCAGACGTTTCACGCGGTCAGGGAAATTGGCCGCAAAATTGGTGGCCACGTTGCCACCCCATGAATGCCCCATCACCGCTACTTCGCCCAAGCCAACATGGTCAAGGAGGCCTGCCAAGTCTTGGGACAGGGTTAGCCAGTCGTAGCCGCTGGGCGCGCTGGTGGTCTGGCCGTGGCCGCGTTGGTCCGGAGCGATGATGCGGTAGCGGTCTCGGAGCAATGGCGCCACGATGTCGTACCAATGGGCCGTGGACGCCAATCCGTGGAGGGCCAATAGGGGCTGGCCGTCGCCACCCCAGTCCAGATAACGGACCTTCAAATCTCCAATATCAGCCCAATGTTCGCTGGGTTTAAATCCGTCTGTGTGGCCGTCCACCAATCTATTCCCTCCAATCTCCCGCAATTGGGCTTTAGTATATCAAGGCCCATCAGACAAGATGCTTGGCTTTTACTTAAGCCCGCCCAATTCCATCTGCAGCAACCGGGCTTTAACTCCCAAGCCTCCGCCACCGTACCCACCGAGACCGCCATCGCTGGCGATTACCCGGTGACAGGGAATTACTAACGAGAACCGGTTCCGGGCCATGGCCTGCCCCGCCGCCCGCATCGCCAACGGACTACCTGCCTCAGCCGCCAACCAAGCGTAGCTCCTGGTTTCTCCCGCTGGAATACTACGGCAGGCGTTCCAAGCTGCTCTGAAAAAGGGTGTTACCCCAGAAAGATCCAAATCTATCTGGTTCAGGGCTGTCATGTCTCCGTCAGCGTAACGGCGCAGACACGCCTCCACCTGGGTGAAGGAGTCCGGTTCGTCCACCGCGCCATCCAAGTCTGCGCCTAGGTCTTCAATGGTTTCTTGCGGAGATGGCTTCAACGACGCCCGCTTCAGGCCATCTGCCCCGGCTAAAAGAGCTATCCAGCCCATCGGCAACTCAACCAAGTGATATTTGTCGCCCCTCATCGCGCCATTCTCATCATTTAACTCTTCTTTTCATAGCTGCCCATAGCATTCGCAGCCGCAAACTTCGCCACGCCACGCTCAACAGACGCCGTTCGCTGGCCGTTGGCGACTTGTTCCCGTACCGACTACGCACGTAAGCGCCCACTATTACCGATACTGCCGGTTCCTGACTCGGAAGCACCTGTTGTAGCTGATATCCAAACTGATAGGGGGTCTGGAACTCTAACGGGCCAGCCGCTGCCAAGGATGCCAGGGCGCTCATACGCTGGAACGCCACGCTTGGAATCACCGAGACGGCCAAGAACCTGCTCCAGAACCAACGGATGACTCCACCCGCCACGATAAGCGCTCCCAGCACACTCAACAACCGAGGCCACAGGCCAATAATGGAACTGCCCGAATCATTCCGGGAGCCACTCCCTATCCCAGTGGAAGTAAGTTGTTCGTCTTCGCAGTCATAGAAATCATCGAAATCGTCATAGCAGAGGTCTTCGAGCGCGGATATATCGGACAAAGTCGAATTAAGTAACGTCTGGCGTTCGGAGTCCGGCTGATAGGCGCCAGGCAAGGCCTCACCCGGCGTCGGCTCGAAGGGAATCCAGCCGAATCCGGGGAAATAGACCTCCACCCAGGCATGGTTATTACTGTCGGTTACCGAGTAGATATCCCGCCCTTCGACCTGGTCTCCAGTGGTGTAGCCCACCGCTAACCTGGCCGGAACGCCCACCGAGCGCAGCATTACGGACATGGTGGAGCCGAAATACTCGCTGTAGCCTTCTTTGAGGGTGAACAAGAAATGGTCCACGCCATCGGCCTTAAACGGCGGAGGATTCACTCTGAGGTTGTAGGGGAATGTAGTCTGTAGATATTGCTCCACGGCCTTGGCTTTGCCGTAAGGCGTCGTTTCTTTGCCGGTCACGGCTTGGGCCAAATCCCGTACCCGCTGCGGCAGGTCGGCAGGCAACTGTGTATAGCGTTCCCACACCCAGGCCGGGTATTCTGTGCCAGCGAAGCGCAACTGGGCCGGAGCGGCCAGCGAGATTGCCGATGTCACCTCGTACGGTTCTCCAATCCTAAACTTGCCGTCAGGGTGGCTAATTGACAAAACCTCCGGAACTGGCGGCAGCGCTTCCGTTATCTGCACCCGCGCTACCCGGCCCTCTTCCCGGTACACCTCATCCAGCTTAAATTGTGGTGGCAAAGATTCGGCTAAAGCCCGGTCGTTTACGGCTATTCCACCGTCCTCAACCGCCTGAAGCAGTGCGTCACCAACATCGTTCAAATAATGGGGAAGCGCTGCTCCCTGCTGTAACCCCGCTATATCAATGTTGAACACTGGCGGAGCCTGGGTCTCAATCATGACATCTTGGTCTACGTCCAATACCAAGTCTCCGGAGAAAAGTGTTTTTGAGGCGTAAAGGGGTGTCACGGTATAAGTGACGTCGGCCCGTAGGCGGTCTCTAGTCCCCGTTGAAAATTCGGGGGTGTACCCAATCGGCTCCTTCACCGTGTCTTCGGAGAGCCATCCTTTGCCGTTGTAGGTGCTGTAAGTCCGCGCCTTCCAATAGAGTTCGGCGGGCGAATCAACCCACAACACCCGATTCGTGGTGGGATAAATGCTCCCTTGCAGGGCCATCACGTCGTCCCAAATTCGGAAGCCGATCGGGCGGCGGGCGGGTAGCCCAGCAAACAGCCGGTTAAAATCATCCTCGAACGACTCCAACGGACTGCGCATGGTTTCATAGGCGTCGTTGGCCACTCCCCATTTGGGGGCCACCGGAAGCAAAAACGCCACCAGAATCACCACAACAGCAACCATGAAACTGTCCGACAAAGATAACCCGCCGAGGTGGTCATCCACTTTGACCGCACGCGATTCCCATTCTTGTTTTCGTCTAATGGCCTGAACCCGCGCGACCAAGAGCAAGGCGGTGAATAGGTAAAACCCCAGGTGGAACGCAGCGTTAGGCGGGAGAAATGTGAGGTTGGACAGCAGTCCAATCCCACCCAATACAAATACTCCCCAGAAGTTGCTGTGGCGCAGGAACAACCACGCGCCGAGAAATCCGGTCAGCCAGGTCGCCACCATCAACCCGAATGTAAACGGCAGCCGGTCGATGTTTATCGAACCGGAGCGCGCGGCATCCAGCCACAAATCCAACCGTTCTATGACCTGTCCAGCACCGCCCACGCTAACGCCGTCAATTCTGAAGGACGAGAGTTGCCACAGGATGACGCCGAAGCCCACCGCAAATCCCGCCGGCAAAAGGGCCGCCGACCAAACCGGGACCCGGTATAACGCCAGCCCAGTCAACATCGCCAGGAAGAGTAACAAGACCAAATTGGGGGACGGCGCCCAATCAGCCTGCTCCACCGACAAAACAACCACCACCAGATTGAGCGCCAAAAGCGCTGCGGCCAGCCAGCCTTCAGTCGGTCGCAGGGTGCGGTCTAGAGAGATAAATCCCTCACCAATTGAATCGGTATTTACCCGATCGCGAAACGCAGCGCGATTGGTCAAAACTTCGGAGGTCATTCGAGCCCCCGAGAATCGCCGGAAATCCAGTTCCGAGGTATATCTCGGGCTGGAGATCTTAGGGCGTCGTTCAGCTTGTCGCCACGGCGCACGATATATGACGGAATCAAGTTGGCGCTGAGGGCCTCCAATGGGCCCTCCATTGTCTCGAGCGAACCGAAACTGAACCGGTCCACCAACACCACCGCGACTTCCACACCCTGGTGGCGCAGGTCGTTGAGCGCTCCGACCCATTGGGTGTCGACAGACGAAGTTACCACGGTCAACGCATTGAACTGGTCCAGGTGGGTGCGGATGTCGTAGAGGAATTCTTGGAGCGGGCGTTGACCCTGGGCTCGAACTTCAGAAAGGGCTTCCATCAGCCGTCCACGTTGCTCTGGACTGCCGTCTGGCCGGTAAATGTGGTCTTTGTCGCCATTGGCCGCCAGACCAACCGGCATCGACTGGTCCATGAGGCGGGCAACGATGGACGCAGCCACCTTCACCGATAACTCCTCGGTGTTGTCCACGTCGTCCGACTCGACACCAAAATGGGAGTCCTGGTGCATGTCCAGCAGTACCCAAGACTCTGCCGACAGCCCCATATCAAATTCCTTGACCATCAACTCGTTCATCCGGGCGGTGTAGGGCCAGTGGATGCGGCGCATGCTGTCGCCTGCCACGTAGGCACGAATCGAGGCAACGTCGGTGGTGATTTGTTCCCAATGCCGGGTAACCCTGCTGTCACTGGGCAGTCCGGCAAACCGGGCGTCTAGGTCGGGTAGCGGTTCAACGGCAGGGAAGACGATAAATGGCTGAGGATCCAGAAATTCACGCCGCAGACGGAACAGCCCAAAGGGGTCTTGACTCACCACTTGGACCTGCCCAGACCGGTAGACACCGCGCTTGGTCAGATAGGTCTGAATACGCCAACTGCGTACTTGGTCTCGAACCAGGGCCAGACCTCGGCCGCTGACATCGGCTGACGGGCCTGTGGCTTCTGCAACCTCCAACCATGATTTGGGCAGCCTGGTGAGGTTGATGATGGACACCTCTCCGGCCAAATAACCACCGACCTGCCCTCTATTAGCGTCCCTGGTGACTTTCAGTTCTATTCCGCGAAGATTAATCCAAGCCCACGAGAAACCGATGCCAATCAGTAGGAGGAGAGCGTAGAGAAACCGAAAGAAGAAATCAAAGCCGGTGCCAAAGGCGTAGAAGGCCACCACCAGCACGAGTACCAGCATGCCAATCGTTCGCCTATTCATGCTCGGCCTCCGAAGATGGGGCGTAATTTACGGGTGGGATTTGCCGGGAAACACAGTGTCAGAATCAAAAAAAGCCACCAGAAAACTGTGCTATTTAGCGGGTTGCCCCAGGAATTGGCACGGACTCAAGTAGCCCATCGATTACCTGCGCGGTCTGCAAGCCCCGCATCCGGGCGGAGGGAGCAAGAATCAACCGGTGAGCAAGCACCGAGTAGGCCAAGTCCTTCACGTCGTCCGGAATAACGTAGTCCCGGTCTTGCAACAGCGCCATCGCCCGGACGGCCCGGAACATACCCAGAGACGCCCGTGGTGAGGCCCCCAGGGATACGTCTTCGTGGCTCCTGGTCGCCTCGACCAGGCCAACGATATACTCCCGCACCGCTCCGTCCACATAAACACTCTTGGCGGCGGTCTGTAGGCCAATCACATCTTCCGGGGTGGCAACCGCTTGTAGCTGGTCAATGGGGTGGGTCTGTTCTTGCTGTTCAATCACAGCCAGCTCTTCGGCAAAACCGGGATACCCCAGGCTGATACGCATCAAGAAGCGATCGAGTTGGGCCTCGGGAAGGGGAAAGGTTCCCTCGTATTCGATGGGGTTCTGGGTCGCCATCACCACAAACGGTTCTTCCAGCGGTCGAGTAACCCCGTCCACCGATACCTGCAATTCCTCCATGGCTTCCAGCAGGGCCGACTGGGTCTTGGGAGTGGCGCGGTTAATCTCGTCGGCCAAAACAATTTGGGCCATCACGGGTCCCGGACGGAACTGGAACTCCCCCGTGCTCTGGTTATAAATGGAGACGCCCACGATATCGCTGGGCAGAAGGTCTGGCGTGAATTGAATCCGCTTGAACGAACAACCAATGGAGGCAGAAATGCTTTTGGCCAACATGGTTTTGCCAACGCCGGGCACATCTTCAATCAGAATATGACCCCGGGCAATAATGGCGGCCAAAGCCTGTTCAATCACGGGCTTTTTACCGACAATTACCTTGGAAATATTATCGACAATCCCCCGGGCCACATTAGCCGCTGACTGGGTCTCTTTCAACTGTCTCTCCGATGCCTGTCCGCAGACTAATTCATGCCTGATAAGCAAAGTTTATCACAGCAATTAGAAGACTGGACCGGGCACCCTAACAGGGGAATTACAAGGGTTCGCCCTATCGTCTAGCTGCGACCGTCATGTATGTTTATTTAGATACGAATCGCATCTATTACTGGTTCAATTTAAATCCGCATCTTGATTGCACGCGTAAATTTTAGAATACATTAAACGGGAAACGGGCGGGAGCCATTACGAAACCCGACCCGAAACTTAATAGGTGGGCTTAAGTCCCACAGAAAACAATCAAACAGGTGGACATGTTAGCCAAAATTACTCAGAAACGAATCATCGAGTCCCACAAGCGGTTGCCAGTCCTGGTAGCCGGTCTTTTAATTATGGTCTTCTTGGTGGCAGCTTGCGGGGGTTCTTCTGCAACGGCCGAACCCACAACCGCGCCATCTTCCAACGAGGAAAAGCCTACGGTGTCGGCCACCAAGTCTGCCGAATCCATGTCTAACCGCAAAGTAGGCGGCGCAGTTGGCAACATTGCTCCGGAATTCGGCGGCGTTGATGCCTGGATTAACAGCGAACCTTTGACCATGGCAGAACTCCGCGGCAAAGTGGTCTTGGTCGATTTCTGGACCTACACCTGCATCAACTGCATCCGCACATTTCCGTACCTGAAGCAGTGGTACTCTCGTTATGAAGATGATGGCCTGGTGATTGTGGGCGTTCACACTCCCGAATTCGAATTCGAGAAGATTTACGACAACGTGGTCAACGCCACCGTGGACGACGCGTTGGTCTGGCCGATGGCCCAAGACAACGACTATGTGACTTGGCGCAGCTATTCTAACCGTTTCTGGCCCGCAAAATACCTCATCGACAAAGACGGCATCGTCCGGTACACCCATTTCGGCGAAGGCGCATACGCCGAGACCGAAGAAGTCATCCGGGAGCTGCTGGCGGAAGCCGACCCAGAATTCTTGAGCAAGAGCTTGCCCCTACCCAAAGACCAGACACTAGACCCCGCTTTTCTCGCGACCCGCAACGCGGAGGTAACCAGAGAGCTTTACGGCGGCTACGAACGAGGCCAGGGCGATTTGCTGTATGGCGGCGGTGGTTACGTGAGCCAGGTTGAGTATTTCGAGACCCAAAACGAGGTGTTCGACTTCAGCATTAATGGCGACCTAGAACCGCACAAAATATACTTTCAAGGGCCGTGGAATATCGGGCCAGAAAGCTCGACCCACGGCAGGACGACCGAGTCCTTCGAGGACTATCTGGCCATGACCTATTCAGCGACCTCGGTGAACGCCGTTTTGACTTCGGACTCCGGTGAACCATACAAAGTCCGGCTCAAAGTTGATGGCAAATACCTAACAGAAGATAACAAGGGCAGCGATGTCATGATTGGAGACAACGGCGAAAGCTATCTGTGGGTCACGTCTCCAACCCTCTACAACGTAATTAGCAACTCTGCATATGTCAGTGGGGAGACCCTGGAGATGTCGTCTAACTCCCTCGATTTTGGACTATTCGCCTTCACCTTCGGCGTCTATAGCAAAGAATCGTAGTGCCCCGAGCATTGGGCATTCCGGTCAAGTTATTCTTGCCCGCCCTGGCCGCCATCATTGCTTTCACCGCCTGCGCCAGCTTCAAAGCGCCCGAAATCACAGGCATCAGGGCCTGGATTAACAGCGAACCCCTGACGATTGAAGAACTACGGGGCAAAGTGGTATTGGTCGATTTCTGGACTTACACCTGCGTCAATTGCATCAGAACTTTTCCGTACCTGAAACAATGGCACGCCAAATACGCCGACGACGGCCTGGTGATAATCGGCATCCACTCACCTGAGTTCGATTTCGAGAAGGACTATTCCAACGTCCTTGAGGCGACCAAGACCAACGGAATTACCTGGCCGGTGGCCCAGGATAACGATTTCGAGACCTGGCGGAATTACTCAAACTCGTTTTGGCCCGCGAAATACCTAATCGACCAGGAAGGAGTTATCCGTTACACCCACTTTGGCGAAGGGGCCTACGACGATACCGAGGAACAGATACGGAAATTGCTCGTAGAGTCTGGAGCCGACCTGCTGGAAAACCCATTCGATTCGCCCAAAGACCAACCGGTGGACCAGACCTACATCGAGACCCGCAACGCGACTATCACGCGCGAGCTGTACGCCGGGTTAGTCTTGGCAGAGTTACGAGAATCCGTCCGCCAGCCCGAGTTTTTCAAAAACACTGGTTCAGTAATAGAGTTGGAGGCGCCTAAAGACCTCAAGCCCGGGTATATTTATTTCGACGGCACCTGGATTGCAGGCATAGAACACACGCGCCACGGTCGAGAAACTACCGGCTACGAGGATGTTTTGTCGCTTGTTTATTCGGCCCGCAGCCTAAACGCAGTGCTGACCTCTGATTCGAGCCAGCCTTACACGATACAGGTGAAGCTAAACGGAGAATTCTTAACGGACGAAAACAAAGGCCAAGACGTCACTGTAGCCGCAAACGGCGAGAGCTTTCTAACGGTGACCGAGCCCAGGATGTATAACGTGGTAGAGGCTCCGGCTTACGCCAAAGACAATACCCTGACCATGAGTTCAAATTCAGATGATTTCGGAATCTTCGCCTTCACCTTTGGCGTATACCAAGCAGGACCGTAACAGTATCGATGAATAAATTACTAAAACTCCCGTTTTTCCCCGCTTTGGCCGCACTCGGACTCGCCCTGGCGGTGGCTTGTGGTTCGTCGGCGGCAGCCACACCCGAACCACGGCCCACCTCGACGCCCGCAGACCCCACGGCCATAACGCCAATTCTGGCCACCACCATCTTGGAAGTTGGTGAACAGCGGTTGGCGTTCCTTTTGACCACGACAAAGGGGCTTATCAAGTCTCCCACGGCCACGGTCACCACCGTTTACCTGGACGGCGATGGCACGCCCGGCGAGACGCTGGAAGCTGGGTACAACGCCTGGCCCTATGGCATCCGTGGATCGTACTCCGCCTACGCTAACTTTGACCGGGCCGGGCGATGGCGTCTGGATGTCCATGTGGACAACCCAGCCGGGGTAGACGAGATCCAAATAGAAGTGGAAATCTTGGAGAAATCACCAGTCCCAGCAATTGGGAGCGTCGCGCCTAAAAGCATTACCAAGACCCTGGGCAAAAACGGCAGCATCGAAACGATAACCACGGATTACACCCCGGACCCAGACCTGTACCAATTGTCGATCAAAGAAGCAGTGGAGAACTCCATGGCTTCTGTGGTGGTGTTCGCCAGTCCGGCCTTTTGCACCAGCCCCACCTGCGGGCCGCAAGTAGACGCGGTAACGGAACTTAAGGACAAATACCTCGGAAAGGCAAACTTCATCCACGTCGAAATTTACGACAATCCTGCTGAGATTCAGGGGGACCTGGACAAGGCTGAGATTTTCAGCGTGGTTGATGACTGGGGCCTGACGGCAATCGAAGACTACTTCAACGAAAGTTGGACCTTCGTTCTCGACGTCAATGGAAAAATAATTGACCGGTTCGAAGGCTTCGCCACGGTGGCCGAATTAGAAGCCGCCCTGCTGCAGGTTCTGCCCCAAGCGTAGACGAACCGGTACAAAGAGAATAATTAAAGGGCCGCAGCTATAATCTGCGGCCCTTTTTATTTCTCAATTCAACCCTTCGCCACACCCAGGTTGACAGTTAATCGGCCCCTCTCTACACTCGCAGAAATTAAGACCCATCCCCTAGACCATTCAAGGTGGGATGCAACCGGAAGGAGACCCCAATATGGCCACACAACAAGCGGCAAATCCTCAGGCTGTTGCCCAGATGGGCGCGGCTGCCACGGCCTTTTTAGATAGCCTGAACAGCGAGCAAAAGGCCAAGGCAACCTTTGAATACATGGATGGCGAGCGTATCTTTTGGTACTACCCACCAATGAACCGCCACGGCCTTGCCCTACGGGACATGGAACCCGCGCAACGCGAGTTAGCCATGGCCGTGTTGGCCAGCGGCCTCACTTCCGAGTCCTATGAGCAGGCCAAGCTTATTATTGACCACGAGACCGTCTTGGGGCCATTGGAGCTAGAGCAGAACATCAAGACATTCAGGCGCGATGTTGAACTCTATTACTTCACAATTTTCGGGACACCAGGTGGAAAAGAGCCGTGGGGCTGGAGAGTGGAAGGCCACCATATCTCCCTCCACTTCAGCATCATGGACGACAAGGTAATCAGCACAACCCCATTCTTCTTCGGGGCTAACCCCGCCGAAGTTCGGAAAGGCCCCAAAACCGGCCTTCGCATCTTGGGCGGTCGCGAAGACTTGGCTTTTGACTTGATGGGCTCCCTGGACGAGAAGCAGATTGAGGAATCCATCATCTGTGATGCTGCTCCGGCGGACATTGTGACCTTCAATTCATCCAAAGCGTCATTGATGACCTACGAGGGATTGCCCGCCTCTAAGATGAACGGATCCCAGAAAGAACTGCTGCTGGCCTTGATTGCGGAGTACGTGAACCAAGTTCGCACCGACGTCGCCGAGCAGAAGCTGGACGCGTTGAAGAAAAACGGATTGGACCACCTCTATCTCGCCTGGGCGGGGCCGGTGTCCAAAGACGAACCGCATTACTACCGCATCCACGGTGGAGACTTTGTGGTGGAGTTCGACAACCGCCAGGACGGCGCAAACCACATCCACTCAGTCTGGCGCGACGTTGAGAACGACTTCGCGACGGACGTGATGCGGGAACACCTGATTCAATTCCACGTCCTTTAATCCTGCTAACTGTGACCGGCTCGTCAACCGATTCACGGCGGGGCAGACGGCTTTAAACACAAAATGGGCCGGTCGTTATAACGACCGGCCCATTTTTACGACTTCCGCTAAGAGGTTTGGTAAGAGGTTTGGCGTGACTTCTTAGGCTGCTTTGGCCGCTTTTGCGCTGGCGTCTTTCATAACGCCGGCCAACACCATGTAGGTCTCGGTCCAGGCGCTCTTAACCTCGGGGGTAAAAGCTTCGCCTAGTCCTTGCTCCAGCGTCCACAAAAGGGCTGAAGCCACGGACCCGTAATGCTTTTCCTGGACTCCGTAACCGCCGTGGCGGCGTCCCAAGTCCTGAACGGTGGGAACCAGGCCTTCCAGGTTATTCAGACCATTCACGGCTGCGGTAATCATGTCCATCAATTTTTTGCCCTGGGTCTTCATGTCCCCTTTGAAAAGGACCTTGGTCGAAGGGTCGGTTTCAAACAACCGGTTGTAAAACAACTCCGCCGCTTTCTCCGAAATTGGGAGTACCTTACTCCAAGTGCTCTGAACCAGGGTAATCTGCTTTGCGTCCAAGAATTCCTCCTGTAATTAAACGTCAGCCGTTGCCTCGGATTCGAGCCTGGGGCACGGCAGCGTTGATGTCCTTATTTAGAACCATATAATGGCCTAAATTTAACTACAAGCATTACCAAATCAGATGGATTCTTGGACTAAGTTCAGGAGCGCCGGGTTAGGGCCGATAAATACAGATGCCGAGAACCAATATTTCCGGCTTCATTACTGAGGGTTTACTGAGGATTTACTGAGGATTTGCCAGGTTCTCCAGAATCGACTCATCCATGGAAAAAGAGTGCTCCTTAGTCGGGAACGAGCCTTCTTTAACGTCCTGGGCGTATTGGGCGAACGAAGCCTGAACCACTTCGCCTAAATCAGCGTAGCGTTTGACGTGTTTGGGCACAAAGTCGGTGAACAACCCCAACATGTCATGCAAGACCTGAACCTGGCCATCACATTCAGGCCCAGCGCCAATGCCAATGGTGGGAATCTTCAACCGCTGGGTAATCAGTCGGGCCAATTGGGACGGCACAACTTCCAGCACCACCGCGAAGGCCCCAGCCTGCTGTAGCGCCTCGGCATCCTTAACCAATTGTGCTGCCTGCTCTTGTTGCCGACCCTGTACCCGGTAACCGCCCAGCGCGTGAACGGACTGCGGAGTTAGTCCGATATGCCCCATAACAGGTATGCCAGCCTCAACTATGCGAGCTACTGTGGGCGCAATCTTTACGCCGCCCTCAAGCTTCACCGCATGCGCGCCCCCTTCTTGCATCAGCCGGGCAGCGTTGGTCATGGCCTGTTGTTCGTCCACCTGGTAGCTCATGAAGGGCATATCGACGACAATCATGGATTGTTTGGCCCCTCTCGCCACAGCTTTGGCATGGTGCAGCATGTCTTCCATCGTCACCGGGATGGTCGAATCGTAGCCAAGCACAACCATGCCCAGGCTGTCCCCCACCAACAATAGAGGTATGCCTGCTCGGTCCGCCAACTGGGCGGAAGTGAAGTCGTAGGCGGTAATCATCGGGATCTTTTCACCACGCGCTTTCATCTCAGCCACATCTAAAACGTTCACTTTACCCATGATTGTCTCCTGAAAATACCTGGTACCCCAGATTGACCGGCCACTTCCCTGCCAAACCCATACACTCTCCAACAAGCTTATCTCGGCCAAAGAATTTTGCAACATTTCGCAGCGGGCGTCCCCCAGCCAATGCGCCCAAAAAAGTATCCAGAAAATTCGTGCTTGTGCGCCACTATACCCTCTGCTAGAATCTTCACGAACCTCGCCGGTTCGACGATTAGAAGCGTTTCAGGAGTGGTGGCTGCCGCAGGGCCTAGGCTCCCAATTCGCATGAATTAGACGAGGACGACTTCAGCACGGTTTAGGAGGATTTTCTATGCCATCATTTTGGGAGAATCTAAGGTTTCCCGGCGAGCGGGAAATGGACGACATGCACGGAGCCGAAGGCCAGGACATGACGACCTACGTCAGCAGTCCCAATCCTTCCACGGGAAACAGTTTCCCGGCAGTAATTGTAATCATGGAGGCTTTTGGGGTCACCAGTCACATTGAGAAAGTCTGTGACCAGTACGCCGCCAACGGTTATGTAGCCATTGCACCTGCTCTATATCACCGTCAGCATCCCAACCCCAAACTGGGGTACGACGAGATGCCTGCGGTACAGCAATACATGGGAGCACTGCGGGACGACGAGCTCATTGAAGACGTCAATGTGGCCATACGTTATCTGCAGGTTGACAACCAACGGACTGCGGGCAACAAAATTGGTATCGTCGGATATTGCGTAGGCGGGCGGATTTCCTACCTGGCAGCCACCAGCTGCCCAGGTCTAAGCGCCGCCTCCGTATACTACGGCGGACGTATCTTAGTGCCGTTCGGTGACGGCCTAGCCCCCATCGACCTCACCGGCAACATCAAGATTCCAGTGATGGGCAACTTCGGCGATACGGACGAGAATCCGTCACCGGCTGATGTGGCAACCATCGATGCGAAGTTAAAGGCCGCCGGAGCGACCTACGACTTCAAGTCCTACCCCGGCGCTGGTCACGGCTTCAACTGTGACGACCGGGGCAGCTACAACGAGGCGGCCGCCAAGGACGCCTTCACCCGTACCCTAGGTTGGTTCAACAAGTACGTCAAATAACCCAGCGTTTCTAAGCTGAACATGATTGACCCGGCCGGAGCCAACGCTCTGTCCGGGTCTTTTCTTTTACCCCAGACTTTATGGGTTGTTAACATCAGACGCGGCCAATACAATGCCTCATAACCCAACCAAATCCTGGATTGATCCGGACCGACCGGACATTAGGGGAAGGCCAGAATGCTGAAAGCAGAGCGAGACCAGATACTGGGGAACCTGCAAGGTGACGACCGAAAGCAGTTTCGGCAGTTCATCGACGACTACCGCGCCAAACGGAAGGCAACATCCGGCGGCCAAATGCCAGCGCGAGAAATGTTAGACGCAGCCACCGCCGAACTAACCGGCATCCTGCGCGAGGCCATGGAAGCAGTGGTGACCAGGGACGAGATGGGTCCCCACGTTGGAGACGCACCCCCCGATTTCGACCTCAAGCGCATGGGCTCGGAAGACCGTGTTCGGCTATCCAGCTTCAAAGGCCAGAAACCGGTTGCCCTAATCTTTGGCAGTTACACTTGACCCCCCTTCCGCGCTCAGGTCGAGCGCATGGAGCAACTGTATAGCCAGTACAAAGACCGAGTCGAGTTCTTTGTGGTCTACGTACAAGAAGCCCATCCCACCGACGGCTGGCAGACCGACTCGAACGTAGAAGACAAGGTACTTCTCAGGCAGCACCAAAGCTACGATGAACGGGAAGAAGCCGCCCAGTCTTGCACCATCGGCCTGCACATCTCCCTGCCAACTTTGGTCGAAGAAATGGACAACGCAATTGACGAGGCCTATGGGGCCGCTCCGGAGCGCCTATATCTAATTGGCAAGGACGGCAACGTTTTGTATCACGGCGGCGCTGGCCCCCACCTGTTCGACCTCGACGAGTTGGACGAAGCTCTACAAAGAATGGCTGCGGCTACCAAAGTCAGCTAGCGTAAGAAAATTCTTCTTCTGTCGTTCTGGCAACTGGATTTTCTCTTAGCTAATTTTAGAGACGCTAGATAATCGTCACTGAGTGCCAAAGTTCGTAGGGGTGGGTTTCTAACCCACCCTGTCTCTCGTAAATAACGCTTGTGCCTGCGTAAAGCTTAGTGGGCAAACTTCGGTAACCTCTTCGTTTCGGCAACCATGGTGGCAAAATAACAGGGCAGGTTTGAAACCTGCCCCTACGACCCTCAAACGACAAAGTCAGATAGCCCTCCAGGCGAAACAAAAAAGGCCCGCCAAATGGCGGGCCTTTTTTGATTGTTGCGCTCCCAATAATGGCCGGGCGTGAGCCTAACTGCCGGGCTGTCTTGGCTCGACAAAGGTGTTGCGGAACCGGTACAGCGTGAACTCCGGCTCCACCGGGGCCACGGGCATGTACCCCGACTCCTCTATTTTAGCCACGATAAAGTTTGGCCCGTCGGTCTTCATCGCCTCAGACACTGCGGCCTCCAGGTCTTCCAGGTCCGTCACCGTCTTGGTGCGGGTGATGCCACAGCTCTTGGCCACCTGCTCCAGGTCGGTGCCCATGCCGGTGTGGCTGGTCTGTCCGCCCGTTTGGCCCCATTTCTCGTTGTCCCAGACCACCACGGTCAGGTTCTTGGGCTTCTCTCGGCCAATCGACGCAATGGTGCCCAGATTCATCAACATTGACCCGTCACCGTCCAATGAGATGACCTGCTCGTCGGTGGCCATGGCCATTCCCAAGGCAATGGACGAACACAAACCCATGTTGCCATAGGTGTAGAAATTGCGGTCCCGTAGCCCGGAGTGCCATAGCTCATCAGAACTGGGCCCCAGGTTACTGACGATGGCCGCATTACCTGCGATACGCGATATTAGTTGAGTTCCGTCAAATCTACGCAAGTTTGCCTCCGTGCAACAGTTGAGTTAGACACACAGCCATGGGCTGCCGGTTGGCGTAGCAGAGCTTCATCGCGCCGTCCAGTATTTTGTCCATGTTGGTGTCGTCGTTCAGGGTGAAATGCACCAGTCCTAGCTGGTCCATGATGGGCCTAACCGCCTGCCCCATTGGCACCTGGGCGATATTGAACTCGCCGGGTCCGCCGCGCAGGTTGATAAACATGGGAATCGGCGTGCGGGCCGGGATGCAAAGACTAGCCAGGGCGTTAACGCTGTTGCCAAAGCCACTGGACTGCATGAACACAGCGGCGTTGCGGCCCGCCGCGTAAGAACCCACGGCAATGCCGATGGCCTCCTCTTCTCTGGTGGCCGGGACCAACCTAAAGAAGGGGTCTTCGTCGATCAGACTGGTTACCTGATGTATTGATATATCCGGCACGTAGGTAATCAGGGACGTGTCCCAGTCCTTTAGCGCCTTTACTATGGTTTCCGCCCAGTTCATCTATGTGTCTCCCTTTTGGGCCTTACAAATAGCCGTGCTCAAGAACGCCCCAGGCGTGAGCGGTTTCCAACATATCAGTGGGCATTTGGAAAGTCAAAACTTGGCGGCCTCACCGCCGGAGGCTATAATCCCGCTAACTATTCAGAAAGACCGTTTCGGAGGCTTCGACTTGATAATCGACCCAAACACATTTGAAGGATTCAACCGCGTGCTGACAGGAGTGATTGTGCCCCGCCCCATCGCGTTTGTCTCCACTGTATCCACCGACGGGGTGGTCAATCTGGCGCCCTACTCTTTCTTCAACGCCGTGTCCTATACCACCGTTGTCTTTTCTTCCTCACGCCATGTGGGGAAGAAGAGTAAAGACACCCTGCGGAACGTGGAGGAGACCGGGGAATTCGTGGTTAACATTGTCGTCGACCCCATCGCCGAAGCCATGAATGCCACCGCTGCTGAGTTCCCTGAGGACGTGGACGAGTTCGAGATTGCTGGCCTGACCCATGCGCCCTCCCAGATGGTTAAGGCGCCCAGGGTGGTTGAGTCTCCGGTGAACATTGAATGCAAGCTGGACCAGGTGGTGCAAATCGGTTCCGGCGACCACGAACACGGTTTGGTTATCGGCACCATCTTGTGTATGCACGTCCGCGACGACATCATCGACGGGCACCGTATCGACCAGGCCAAGCTAATGGCCACCGGTCGGATGGCAGGCAACATGTATTGCCGCACCAATGACCGGTACGAGATGGTGCGCCCGGTCTACAACCCAGAAAAGAGCGTGACGGCCAACGGGTAAACCCCGCTCTGGGAAGACAAAAACCCGACCCTTTAAAAGGGGCCGGGTTTTTTATTGGTTCTTATTTTGCCGGTCTAATACGGAACGTTGTCGTCTTCGCTGGAACTCTCGCCCAGTTGGTTCTCTGCCGGGCGCTCGTGCTCGATTACCTGACCCTCCCCTGGAGTCCATTGTCCGCCGTGAAACGCGTCCAGCGCTTCATCAAGCTTGACCCGGAAGGTCTCAGGATCCTTATTCATCAGCATTATCCGCCGACCATTGGCCATACGGACTCTCAACCGATTGCCAATAGGCAGTTCCAACAACTCAAGATTGGCAATCTCCTGGAAAGGGTAAGCCTTGACCCTTGGCTTGCCGTAAATCAGCACCAGGGCGTCCCGATAAATCAGGTATTGCTTGGGAGTGCTCAACCAACTGTAGAGTGCCACGCCAATTCCCATGAAGAAGAGCACTGGCTGGCCGAAAATTCCGATTATGGCGACGACCAACGCGAAGATGAACGTCAAATTGAGGCTGGTCCGGTGTTTGTCCCAATGAAGGGGTTGTTCTGGTGTTTGCATCGGCGATATTTTAACACACAACCGAAGACACCACGCCTATGGAGATGGAAGACACCAGATGTCTAATCCCTCGTCGATTCATAGGCTCAAGGCATGTTAGTATCGGGACACTTTTTCACCGGTCAAATTAACCGGGCTGGCTCTAATTAGAGGAGATGCTATGAAAGTCGGGGTAAACGTAGCCGTAGGCAGCAAGTCCATGGACATCGGCGCTCTGGCCAAGAAGGCGGAAGACCTAGGGTTTGAGTCCATCTGGATGGCCGAGCATCCCATCATTCCCGTGCACTCCGATTCCAAATACGGCGGCACACCCGATGGCAGCATCCCAGATTACATGAGCGACATGGCCGACCCGTTCATATCCCTGGCCATCGCGTCCGCCACCACGAGTAAAATCATGCTCGGCACCAGCATCTGCCTCATTCCCGAGCACAACCCCCTAGTCCAAGCCAAGCAGATAGCGGCCCTCGACTTCCATTCGGGCGGGCGGTTCATCTTTGGCATCGGCACCGGCTGGCTGCGGGAAGAAACCGAAATCATGGGCGGCGACTTCGACCACCGCTGGACCCAGGCCCGTGAGTCAGTGGAAGCCATGAAAGAGCTGTGGACCAAGGACGAGGCCGAATACCACGGCCGTTACTTCGACTTTCCGCCGGTAAGGGTCTTCCCGAAACCGATTCAAAAGCCCAACCCTCCCGTGTTCCTGGGCGGAGCAGCCAAGAACGTGTTCAAGCGCGTTATCTCCTACGGCGACGGCTGGATGCCCGTACGGGCCACTCCCGAGAGCGTGAAAGCCGGACGGGCGTCCCTGGACGAACTGGCCGACGCTGCTGGCCGCGACCCCAATAGCATCCAAATTATGATTTACGGCGCGTCCAGTCGCGACGAGATAAAACAGATGGAAGACGCCGGAGCCAACATGGCCACCGTTCGCCTAGCCTCCTCCGAACCTGGCGCTCTGGAAGGGCTAGAGAAACTGGCCGAAGAGATGTTGGGGTAATCCTTGCACGGAGGTAACCCTGGTGTATTATTTTGCTTAACCACTTCGGTGTTGGGGAAGCAGCATGATTTTTTCGTACCAGTGGATTAGGCGTCACGCGAGAGCAATCTTAGCTACGCTGGTCACTATACCGTCAGTTACTGCGGCGGTAATTGCTTTGGTTCCAATTGATAATACAATCACCGCCGTAACTTATGAAATCTTAGAGACGGTAGATGTCCTCGATGTTCGTACTCCACTGCAAGGTCTGAATATTACTTTCCAAGGTGCAGACCTTGAACAAGATAATCTCAACCTCCGAATTTTCACAATCCGAATCAGGAATACAGGAACCGAAGACATACTACAGAATTATTATGCCGACGAAGTCCCGTGGGGCTTAACGGTTGAAAACGGAAACGTAATTGAAGCGAGGCTTACAGGGGCGAGTACAGATTATCTTAAAGACCAATCAATACCACAAATAGAAGGCGAAAATTTCGTTCACTTCGAAAAAGTAATCTTCGAAAATCAACAATTTTTCACATTTACCATATTAGTCCTGCATACGAAAGAGACACCTCCAGAACTTGTTCCTGTGGGGAAAATTGCGGGTGTCGCAGAAATTCGTATTGTACCTGAGCCTATTCAAGACCCTGGAATAAGTTTCTTTGCCAGCATTTTTTTTGGTGGATGGAAAGTTCAGATTGTCCGGTTGCTGCTGATTATACTTGGTGGATTTGCAACCTTGATTGGCGTGGTCGCGTCGATGATTTGGTTGTCGGAAATATCTGAAAGGCATCGGCGATCAGACAGGGAAAAAATTGCAGACAACCTCCTATCATTACAAAAGATAGACGATTCAAGAATTCGGGATGGTTTGAAGGCCCAGTACGTTGATAGTGGAGCTAGTGCATTAATGCGGTTAAAATCCCAATTGGATTCTCCCGAAACCATCCACGAAGGCCGACTTGAACACCCAGATATTGATGGAAAATTCGCACTTGGCCCGTCCGAATATTGGTCCCCTGGTCACTCGGCAAATTACTTATCTCAAATCGGAGCAATTAAGCCACTTAGAAAGAGACATTTCACTTCAACACCCCACTTTATGGCTGCTCTTGACGACATGTTGAACGAGTTATCTGAAAAAGGGAGGGCTTGAACTTCGATTGATGCTCCAAAATCGGTCTCTTTGATTTCACTCACAAAAAGACCGATTCCATATACGACTTTCAACTGCTAGGTAAGGCTTAGTTCATGCGCATAGATGTCCACACCCACATTTCCCCCGACCGCATCGCCGCGCCGATATTGGAGAACATGACCGAGACCTTCGGCTATCCCGCCGTTGGTATCAACACCATCGAAGGTATCAAGGCCCACATGCGGGCTTCCGGCGTGGATAAGTCGGTGGTGTTGGGCGTGGTGGAGCGGGTAGACCATGTAATACCGGCCAACGACTGGCTAATCAGCATTCAAGACGACATGCTGGTGCCCTTCGGAGCCATCCACCCCGACATGGATGACATGCCCGGCGAGGTACGCCGTCTGCGCGAAGCGGGCATCAAGGGCATCAAACTGCACCCCATGGTGAACCAATTCTTCCCCGACGACCCCAAGATGTTCCCGCTCTACGAGGAATTGGGCGACGACATGGTGGTGGAAATCCACTCGGGACGCTTTAACCACACCAAGCCGGGTGAGACGGTCTATTCGCCGCCCAACCGGGTGATGAACATGGTACGACAATTCCCCAAGCTAAAAGTAATCGCCCTCCATTTGGGTGGCTTCTACATGCTGGACGAAGCCGAGCGAGAACTAATCGGCCACGACAACATCCTCATCGACACCACTTGGCCGCCGAAACTAAAAGAAGTCGGCACCAAGACCCTGGCCGCCATCATCAACAAACACGGCGCGGACAAGGTCTGCTTCGGCACCGACTTCCCCCTGGCCGACATGGCTACCGACTCCCAATTCATCGAAAGCCTACCCGTCCCCGATGCCGCCAAAGAGCGAATCTTGGGTGAGAATTTCCGCGAGTTGGTGGGCCTGTAGTAACGCGTTACCCCTTCCTCTCCAACGACCGTCGTGGTGGGTTGAGCAATCGTCGCCAACATACGCTTTGGCCGCTCTGGCCGCTCTGGCCGCTTTGGTCTTAAATTTTATCGTCTTAGATGTCGGCAATAATGTAGGAATTGGGTCCCATTCTTGGACCGGAGAGAGCTATGAAAGTCCTGTTAATCGCAACCAACCGCCACGGACGTTACATGAGCAACGTCCAGGCCCAGCCCCTGCCAATAGGCTTGGCCTACATTGCCGGGTCCTTGGACCCTGAACAACACAGCACCAAAATGTTGGACCTCATGTTTGCCGATGACTATTTGGGTGATGTTGAAAGGGCGGTGAAGGAATTCCAGCCCGGCTTAGTGGGACTTTCCATCCGAAACCTGGACAATGGTAGTAATTTAAACCCCCAGTCGGTGCTTCCGATTACCAAGGAGGTCACTGACCTGATTCGGTCAATCAGCCAAGCCACGATCGTCTGCGGGGGGCCTGCTTTCAGTATTCTCCCAAGCGAGTGCTTTGATTATGTTGGGCCTGATGTGGGTATCGCCGGGAGCGGCGGCGATTCCTTTTCCGACTTGGCTGACCGCCTCGAACGAGGGGAGTCATATAGAGACTTGCCTGGTCTGGTGTACCGGGCAGACGGCAAGATTACAGTAACTGAACAACAGTCGACATCAGGGGTCATGAAGCCGCCGCGTCTGGAAGATTTGGAGCTAGACAAATACGCTGAGGCCGGTTTCGGCATCGGTGTGATTACCAAATGGTTTGGCAATACTACTCCTTCGGGTAACGAATCTAGCGAGGATTTGCACCGGAAAAACCTGCGGCCCACCCAAGAGGTGATCGCCGAAGTGAAGGATTTGGGGCAGCGGCTTGGGTTGAGTAAGTTCTTCTTCATCGCCAACGGTTTCAACGTCCCTACCGACAACGCCAAGTCCTTTTGCCAAGCTCTGATTGACTCTGATCTGAAGATTGAATGGAATACCGGCCTTGTTCCCCGGAACTGCGACCAGGAATTGATTGGCTTAATGAAAAAAGCTGGGTGCGGTTTGGTAATAATCGGCGACTTAGTAGTCGATGCCTACGACCCGGAGAATCTCGCTGCCCGCCTGGACCAGATGCTTCAAGTTTGCCGCTTGTGTGAGGAAGGTGGACTTCCATACACCGTCGGTCAGACCTTCGGCGCCCCCGGAGAAACCCGAGAAACCGTGGAGCAGAAACTGGTCTTTCTTCGGGACATCAGACCGGTGGTGGCCAACCTAAGGGTGGGGATACGGATGTTGCCCGGATCGAAGTCGGCGGACCAAGCGAGATTGGAAGGACAGGTCTTTGACGACGGAGATTTGCTTCAACCCACCTTTTACGTGGCGGGATCGGTGAAGGATTGGATTGTCGATTATCTACAAACCGAGGCCACCCATAACCCTCTGTGGAGCGTTGACTGACACCTATTATTGAACCGCCGACTATCAGGCCCACCGTCTTGCCAGCGAAAGCTGGAACCCAGAATGCTCTGCTTGGAAGACGGTTGACCAACCCAGCCAATCCGGATTCCAGTACAGGCCGGAATGACTACCGCGGGCTACGGGACTAGGTTTGCGCTCCCAGTCCGTTCAGTGTGAGCGGGAATTACCGTTCGAATTGACAAGCAAAGCCCCACCCTTAAAATGGCAGGAGCCAATTTAGACCTAGGACTATAACCATGATTAAGAATTTCGGTAGTTTGTACGCCGGACACGTTGACCTTGGAGACATCGGACTGGCAGGCACAGCCGTCAACGAACGCCGCTTCGACAATGACCACCTCATAACCATCTACGACCGCGTTGAGCAGATAGTCAAAGTGATGGACGACCTTCGCTACCACAGCTTCTGGGCCGCCGAGCACCACTTCCAACACGAGGGCAACGAGACCATCCCGAATTTACTCTTGCTCTACGTGCATCTGGCCAATATCACCAAGAACTTAAAGTTCGGCTGCGGGTTCAACATCAACCCCATGTGGCACCCACTGCGATTGGCCGAAGACTACGCCACCGCCGACATACTGACCAACGGTCGAGTAATCTTCGGCGTGGGCCGTGGTTACCACTCGCGTGAGGTGGCCACTTTCGGCGTCCCCAGCACCGACATGGACAGCGACACCAACCGGGAGGTATTCGAAGAGCAGGTCGAAATCATGATGAAGGCCTTCAACCAGGTGTCCTTCTCCCATCACGGCAAGCATTACGACCTGCCACCCGAAGTCCCATACCGTGGCTATACGCTCAAAGAAATAACGCTGGTGCCACGGCCCAAACACCTGCCAGTGGAGACCTGGCAACCCATGGTCAGCGCTGGCCAGCGGGCCATGGACTTCATGGCCAAGCACGGCATCCAGGCGATTGTCGGCGGCGGAGCCGTCACCGGCGGCCCCAACGATGAGGTAATCAAGCGTTGGACCGAGACCCTGGTCAACCACGGCCATACCGACGCCCAGTTGGGCAGTCGCCTGACAATTGGGCTGCCCACATTCATCGCCGATTCCGAGAAAGAGGCCATCGACCAGGCCAGGAAGTACTTCGAAGAGGACATGAAGATGTTCGGCCCCTTGGGCTTCTTCCGTGGGTTCACCCCGGAGATGCTCGACGCCTTGGGCGACCCCAAGCGGGCACCCACAACCTCTAGTCTGCCAACCTTCGAAGAAACCGTAGCCGCGGGCGCTTGGCTCTGCGGCACCGCCGAGCAAATCACAGAACGCATCATGGAGATTCAAGACAAGTTCCCCGGACTTGAGTACATGCACGTTGGCTGTGTCCGTCAGGGTACGCCTTTGAACGTGATGATTGAACAACTCGAGCGCTTCGGCAAAGAGGTCATGCCCAAGTTCAACGTGGCGAAACCTGGCTAGCATCGACATCCAAGTCATACGGCATCCAGCAAACATAAAAAGAGGCCTCTCGTAATGAGAGGCCTCTTTTGTTTTCAAATTGGTCGGGGTGGTCGGATTCGAACCGACGACCCCCTACACCCCATGCAGGTGCCCTACCGGACTGGGCCACACCCCGACGCGTTGATAATTATAGCACGCACAATCCAGGCGCGGGGTATCCTGCAAATATTATCTTCCTATTGCAAGGGGGAGAGTTGTTTGCCTACAGAAGAATGACATCCCATTGAGGACTGCCCCCATCTCCGACAATGTCGCGAGTCTCCCCGATGCATCGGGGGACCTAACCTTCCCCCTTGCGAGAGCGCTACCTCAAAAGTAGCGAAAGAACCTAGTTTTCGGTCCGAACAGCCCTGTCCACATGCCACCCTTCGCTACGCTCAAAATGACAGTTTTGAACTAAAGCCCCTTGCAAGGGGGAAGGGACTTTAGTTCGGCCCGTTGCGGCGGTTTACTTGCTTGGGCATAATAGCTGCACGCTGACCGCTTACAGTTGCCAGCTAGGAGGTAACGCCCCATGCCCGGACCCCTGGACGGCGTAAAAGTGGTGGACTTCACCGAGATTATCGCTGGGCCTTTAGCTGGCAGGTTGTTAGCCGACCAAGGCGCCGATGTAATTAAGGTTGAGCCTCCCTGGGGCGAGCCCTGGCGGCTCACCCAGCGCTTTACCCCCACCGAAAGTCGCACCTTCATGACCTACAACCGGGGCAAGCGCAGTCTTCCCCTTAACCTGACCAAGGAAGGGGCCGCCGAGATAATCAAGCGGCTCATTCCAGAGATGGACATCGCCTTGGTCAACTTTCGGCCCGACGTGGCGGCCAAACTGGGTGTGGACTATGAAACCCTCTCCGCCATCAACCCACGGCTGATTTACTGCGAGTTAACCGCCTACGGACGTGAAGGCCCCGACGCCCACCGCCCAGGCTACGACATGATTGTGCAGGCGATGACCGGAATGGTCGCCTCGGAGACCAAGACCCTAGACGGCGTTCCATCTTGGGTCTGGTCCAGCCCGTTGATTGACACCTCAGCTGGCATCTGCATGGCCTGGTCGGTCTGCGCTGCTCTCTACGCCAGGGAGCGCACCGGCGTGGGCCAGAAGATTGAGACCAGCCTGTTAGCCTCGGCCCTGTCTCTGATGGGAGCCAGGTTCTTGCACGTTGAATCCCTGGACGCCGAGACCAGGGAAAAGACCATCAAGGAATTGGAGTCCAAACGATTGGACGGCGCGTCTTATGATGAGATGGTCGCCGTCTCGCCGGGAAGCCGCCGCCGCGAGCACCACGGCAACCTCTACTACCGGGTCTATTACACCAAGGACGCCCCCATCGGCGTGGGTTGCCTTAGCGACCCGTTGCGCCGCCGGCTGCTGGACACGTTGGGACTCACTGACGACGGCATGGAGCCGGGCTGGGACTCCACTACGCCCGAATCCCAAGCCTACAACCGGGCGCTGGAGAAGACCGCTGAGGAATTGCTGGCGTCCAAGTCCAGCGCGGAATGGCTGGAAATATTCGAGGACCGGGGCATCCCCGCCGGTCCGGTGCGGTTCATCGAGGAGTTGTTTGACGACCCCCAGGTGGTCGCCAACGGATTAGTCACCGAGACAGAACACATTCAAGAAGGCAAAGTGAAGATGATGGGCCCCATGGCCCACTTCCGAGGCACCGTTCCCGAGCCACCCCAGGCATCCCCTGCGCTGGGACAGCACGCGGCGGAAATACTGGAATGGCTAGGCTTCACCCAACAAGAGATTGATGCTTGGCGTAATGATGGCGTCATCGCCTAATACGGCAACTTTTACCGTCCAAAAGGAAGAGGCCCGCCAATGGCGGGCCTCTTTTGTATCCAGGGTTAGCAGGGTTGAATTGATTGGCCGGTTACTTTAGCCCGTCCAAGAACGCAGTTACCGCGTCGTTAAATTCCTGCGGTTTTTCCATCTGGGGACGATGGCCGCAGTTGTCAATCGACTTCAAGGTGGCGTTGGGCATCACCTTTGCGTAAATCTCTCCGCATTCCACCGGGATGATGGCGTCTTGCTTGCCCCAAACGACCAATGTCTTGGTTTGCACTCCGCCAAGATAATAGGGCAGACTGGGGTTGTGCAGATAGGGCTTCCAACACAGCCGCGACATCATCTCCATGTTGGCATGGTCGACCGCTGACTGCTCGGGTGTCATTTCAGCGGTGAATGCTTCGAAATTGGGCACCTGTGACGCATCGTGGAACCCAAGTTTGAGACGGGCATCAGATGAAACCATGAAAATCTCGGTTATCTCGCCCTTCTCGGGCCGGATGCCAGCCGGGTCGACGAGCACTATGCCCTTAATGTTGTGGCTGTCCATCGCTGCCATTTCGGCGGCAATCCAGCCACCAATCGAATGCCCAACCAAGACATAATCGTCTAGGCCCAACTCCCGAACCAAGTCCAAGGTGAAGTGGGCTACGTCATTAATCGTATACAGCCATTCCGGCCTGGAAGTGCCAAAGAAGCCGGGAAGAGAAGGCGCATATACGGTGAAGCGCTCTGCCAATGGTCCGGTGGTGGGGTCATAGGTGCCGAACCCCCCGCCTCCGTGCAGGAACAGAAGGGGCGAACCTGAACCGCCTTTATGCATCTCAACTTCGTGTCCTGAAACCGTGACCATCGATTGGTTTGCGGTTTTCGCTAGAGTCATGCTTAGTCCCTCGTTCTTAACCGGATTTACCGCAGACTATCCCTATGCCAGATAGGACTGGGGAGCTATTATTCAAGCCTGGCGCGCGGCACACCGATTCTGTTACAAACATAAGGTGATGTCAAGCCAGCGCCAGGCGAGCATCTTGACACCGTTCTGGCCCGTCAATACCATAGTTCTATTGTCATGTGACTGTGGACGCCAGTGTGATTGCCTGTCCGGCTGGCGTTCCAGGCTCACGGGCTGCTGTATGCAGCCACAATGTTGGGGATTAGTCCAGCGGTAGGACGCCTGACTCTGAATCAGGAAACGGAGGTTCGAACCCTCCATCCCCAGCCATTCGTATTGGCATTTGCGTAACTTCAGCGGTGTTACGCAATTTCAGGAGGAACCGAAAAATGGCGCTATTTGTAGTTACCCACGAGCACACTGCCGAAACTTGCCCTTCAGGGGACAAGCAGATGGCTCCGATGCTGCTTCAGCACCTATCCAAGCCAAATGCCAGCAAATTTGGCATCGACATCAAAGCATCAGCCGTCATTGACGGAAAGCACACCTTGCAAATGATTCTGGACGCCGGTGACAGCGCAAAGGTCCATGAATTTATGGCGCCATTCAATCAGATGGGAACCGTTAATATCTCCGAGGCCAACAGTTGCGAAACTGTGGTCGAACGGGCGAAGTGTTAGAAAGCTTCCTCGTTAATTAAAAATAATTAACAATTTCGGGAAATAACTTCCGGACCTGTGACAACAGGTTCATTAGAAATCGGGACATTAAAAAGGCAGCTCCCTGAGCTGCCTTTTTGTATTCATCAATCATGGGTTTCATGCATGGGTTTCATGGATTTATTTATATTGGCAACCAGGATTCAACATTGGCGGTTAGTTTTTAATCAAGGCCGGACATACACTGGTAATTGACAGGTAACAGTAGAAGTAGCGCAATGCCTGGCACCCAAAATGTCATTATTCGTTGTTAAACATCGCCATACACCGGAATCCTGCCCGGCCAAAGACCGGATATCTGGCACCTTTCTTTTAAGCCATCTGTCCCAAGCCACTGCAAGCCAATTCGGCGTCAAAATTCGGGCTACTGCAGTCTTAGATGGGCAGCACATCTTGGAATTAATTGTTGATGCCAGCGACGAAATTTTAGTTGAGCGGTTCATGGCCCCGTTTGCGAAACTCGGCAATGTCGACATCATTCCAGCCAATACCTGCGAAACGGTGGTCTTAAGAGCCCAGTGCTAATCCTAACGCTTGGGTTGATACTCCCGGCCTGACCGTCTTCTGCTACAACGTTCCTCTCCAATAATCCTCCAGTGCCCCAGAATGCCCCCTTCCCCAGTAGGCAAGAAATTTCAGTAACCCTTTCTTCCCAGCCTGCCTGTACAAAACCTTTTGTGTGAATTCCGTATGAATTTAACGCTTGATTATGATAGCTGGTACGCACAAATGCGCGTATCAGCCTCAAAATGAGCAATCAACTCCGAATACCGTGATAGCTCACCAAATTTAGTGCCCATATCGGTATTGTTGCAATCGTGGCCATACGGGCACACGGGAGTATAATTTCAATACTAAAGCTCGTAGAATGACGGATGAATGACGGATTTGATGTTACGTTAACTAAATTCGCTAACAAGTTACGGGTTTCAAAAGCGGTATAGCGTCATGGTTTACATGTTACCGGCGTTATTACCCCATATATGTCCGCACGATGGATGGACGCAGCCGGATCTCATACCGGCGGCGTCGGACCTCACCCTGATTGCTGGATACGTAGATATATAAGAGGATCCATGGTTAGTCGAGCAACCCCCTCATTTGAAGAAAGGGTGGGCCAAGTCCTATTAGAGGGCGGGTTCATCACACAAGAGCAGTTAGACGGCGCTAGAACGGCCAGCGAGGCAGAATCTTCCAGTCTTCTAGACGCCATGGTTTCCCATGGCATGCTTGCCCAAGAAACCTTAGTAACTGTCCTCAGCTTCCAACTTCGCATCCCCGTTGTTGACCTCCGGCATGTTCAAGTTGACCCCGACGCAGTTGCCTTGGTACCGGAAGATTACGCCCGTGCGCACCGGGTAATGCCCACTGGATTCGATGCCGACGGCTCCCTTCGCATCGCCACCCGGATGCCCAACGATTTCCAGCTATCCTCAGAGCTTTCATCCATTACAGGTCGCCAAACCAAGTTCGTTTTGGCCATCGGTGGAAAACTAGACGACCTGATTAACCGGGTCTACAACTCGGCTCCGTCCGCGCCTGTAGCCGCGCCCCCTGGTAATAATGGCGGCGGCACTAGAACTATTTCTCCTGCGGCGGCCAAGGGCGAAGCCACCTTCTTGGGCCAGGACATTAGTACGTTACCCGCCATGCAAGCGGTGGACATGGTGACCTTGCAGGCAGTCAAAGCCAATGCTTCCGATATCCACATGGTTCCCACCGCTGACTCGGCCAAGGTACTGTTCCGAATGGACGGCCAGCTACGACAAATGGTGGTACTGCCCCTAACCCTGCATGAAAGTATGGTTTCCAGAATCAAAGTCGAATCTGGAATGGACATCTCTGAAGACCGGCGTCCCCAGGACGGTGGATTCAGCTTGAAATTCGGCGAGCGCCGAGTGGAATTTCGTGTCGCTTCCATTGGGACCACCTGGGGCGAGATGATGGTAATTCGTGTTCTCGACCAGTCCGGCGGTCTCTTATCGCTTGAAGCATTGGGCATGGACCCCCAGAGCCTACAGGTATGGCGTTCCTTATTGGATTTGCCCTACGGTATGTTGCTGGTGTCTGGTCCTACCGGCTCAGGAAAGACCACCACCCTCTACGCCTCGGTTGCCGAACTAATCACATCCCGTGGCAACATCATGTCCGTCGAAGACCCCATTGAATACCGCATGGACGGGGTCAATCAGATCCAAGTAAACCGAGCGGCTGGAGTCGACTTCCCGGCGGGACTCAGGTCCATCATGCGCCTTGACCCCGACATTATCTTGGTCGGTGAGATACGGGACAAAGAAACAGCGACCACCGCCGTCAACGCCGCAATGACCGGCCACTTGGTTCTAGCTTCCATTCACAGCAACGATGCAGCATCATCCATCGTCCGCCTAATTGATTTAGGCGTGGAGCCATTTCTGGCCGCTACCGGCGTTATTGGCTGCCTGGCCCAGCGCTTGGTACGCCAAGTATGCCCTCAGTGCAGCCAGCCTAAGGAAGCAACGGCAACCGAGGCGATTGCTTACGAGCAGGAGATGCAACAGCCAGTGCCACAGTTCATGTCCGGGCCGGGGTGCAATTTCTGCGGCGACTCTGGTTTCGTGGGGCGGAGCGGAGTGTTTGAAGTCCTCTCCGTAGACGAATCAATGCGGAGAAAGATTTCTCAGGGCTCCAGCGGCCCTGATATTCGTGAATCGGCGGTTAAGAGCGGAATGGTCACCATGCGCCGGGCCGGGATGCAAATGGCCCAAGCCGGAAAGACCACCCTGTCTGAAGTATTCCGTAGCGTCTTCTTCCTCGATTGATTGATGATAAAAACTCATCTGGGACATAGACTAGGCAGCGTGGCTGTCGTGCTGGCTTGACCACGGTGGGGATTGGGAAGACGATAGCCTTAAAGACACCAATAGCGCAGTTAGATTGCAATGGTAGTTAGATACGTAGCATATACATGGCAAGGTGAAAAGGTTGAGGGCGTCTTGAACGTCGACCGGGAAGATGTAGCCCGGGAGATGCTTCAGAAAGACGACCTAATACCGTACGAAGTGGTACGAGTACGGCCAATCCCTTCTCTCTCACGTTTTGCTCCAATGCTGTTTCAACCTAAGCCCCAAGAAGTGATTGAATTCACCCGGGGTCTAGCGGCGTTGATTCGCTCCGGAATTCCCATACGCGAAGGACTGACCATTCTGCGAGGTCAGGGCGTTGGGTTGGGCATGAAAGAGATTGTGCGGCAGCTAATTGCTGCCATCGAGGACGGAAGCCGGTTGTCCGACGCCTGCGCTAGGCATCCTAGAGTGTTTTCCGGCTTCTACATAAGATTGTTGCGTGTGGGAGAAGCCACCGGAAGAATGCCCGAGTCGTTACAGCAACTTGCGGAAACCTTACTTAAGGGCAAGGCCATGCGGGACAAAGTTAAAGGCGCATTGGTCTACCCCGCCATCAGCATGGTTGTAGCCATTCTTGTCGCCGTTATTCTGTTGGTCTACTCTTTGCCCGCAATCGTTAACCTGCTTGCCGAGTTCGGCGGTGAACTGCCGTTGGCCACACGATTGTTAATTGAAGTTTCTGAATTCGTTCAGGCCTACAAGATGGTCATATTCATCGTATTAGCAACCGTACTGGTCGGCAGTTGGCTGACTTCTAAGACTGTGCGTGGCCGCCGCGTAATGGACAGATATTTCCTAAAGTTTCCGATAATTGGCAGCGTGTTGATGCAGAGTAACCTCTTCAACCTCACGTCCACTTTCGGAACATTACTACGTTCTGGTATCCCATCCATGGAAGCTCTAAGATTGTCAAAAGACAGCCTGGGAAATGTAATTCTGCGGGAACGGCTGGACGACATCATCAACGATGTGGAAGGTGGAACTCGATTGGGGTCTTCATTCCGCGAATATTGGCCTAGCCCACCTCTCCTCTCCCAAGGCATGATTACCGGCGAGGCAACCGGAAACTTGCCGGAAGCTCTCAACAACATGGCGGAATACTACGAGCAAGAAGCAACCAGGACTGTTAGTGGAGCTACCGAGTTGATTCAGCCGGCGGTCATCCTATTGGTCGCAGGACTGGTAGGTTTCGTGGCTATCGCCGTGGTGGGAGGAGTCTACTCCGCTCTTGATTCAATTGAATAATCATCTGTATAGACGGCATAGCGGATAACCTGGGCATATCATCAATAATCGCCAAGTTTTGGAGCTTGACGGCCCAGAATAGTCTGGCACATTAATTGCGTTAGTCTGACGGTCAAGAGCTCTCTTGGGAGCCACTAGACCGAATCGTCAAAAAGGTCGGACCCGTGGCAGAAAATCAACCCAATGACTATCCCGTAGAACTGGAAGACACCTACGAGGACGAAGCCAACCAGAACCGGGACAAGTCGCGGAAGAGCAGAAATGCCTCCCGGGAACAGACCCGTTACTGGCGCAGAGTGCCCTCTGTTAACGTTCTTCCCGGCGAAAAGAAGCAGCTTCCCGCCAATTTCCTGATGCGTAGCGTGCTGGTTGTTGCCATCGGGTTGCTGGTATTGGTATCTGTGGCCAGGTACCTAGACTGGCACGACTTCGAGAAACGGGCTGAGACATCTTTGGTGTTATCTCAATCAGTCCAGGGAATTTAGACGCCCGAAAAAGTGAAATCGAGCCCCTTCAATCTCAAATTAACCTGTTGGCGTCGGAACTGGATTCAGCTCAGACGACCTACACTTTAGCAACTGCGGCGAACACCGATTGGTTCACCGCCATGAACGGCTTATTCGCCATCTCAGTAAGCGGCGTGGAGTTCCTATCAGTCACGGCTGATGAAGATGGCAAGGTAACCCTGGTCGGCATCGCGACTAGTCCCGATGCCATCTCATCCCTTCCCATCCAGTTAAGCCAATTAGCTGGCATCGTAAACCTACTGGGAATCCAATGGGATGCAGCAGTCACACCGCCAGCGTTTACCGCAAAGTTTCAGGTGGACCGATGAACCGTCGATTCTCGTTAGAACAATTGCAATCCCTGCGTAAACCGGAATCATTGCTGGTTCTCATCCTTTTGGTCGTCGTCGTTGCTTGGTACTACCTCGACGGGAAGGCCAGCGATGCCGATGCGGAGCTACTCTCCGTCGAAACGACCCTTGCTGCCGCCCAAGATGACCTAAGGTATTGGACCAATAATTTCGACCAACTAACGCTCCAAGACGAATTAGCGGTCATAATTTCCGCTCCCAAACCACCCACTCTGCCCACCCAATCCGAAGCCCTAGGGTTCAGGACCTCCCTGATGACCTACGCTTCGCAGCAACAACTGCCCTTAAGTTCATTAGAGGTCTTGGATATCACCCGTGAACTGGGCGATTCCCAGTATCCGGCTGTCCGCTACGTAATAGTCATCAGCGGAGAATTAAATGCACTGGTGGGGTCAATGCGTATCTTTGAGTCATTCTCAACAGCGTCGGTCCAGAGCATGGATTTCTTTCGCGCTGATCAAGGGCCAAACATTTGGGGGCTGAGCATCACCCTGGACGTTATTCACCAGCCGGAGGAAACATAGCAAAATGGCCGACACTTATTCGTCCAAGGGAAAAAGGACTGCCTCAATATCCATTGAACACGGCTTGGTAAAGTTGATGGTCTCCAAAGGTCAGATTATCAACGACTACCGCGTGGTACTGGCCAACCCCCGTTTCTTCCGTGAAGGCCACATCAGCAACGCGTCCAGAGTCGCCAACCTGCTTGAAGATGTGCTACCCCAGATGAACGGCAAGTACAAACTCGCCACCGCTGTGGTTCCTGGGTTCCAAAACCGATTGCGCATTCTGGAATTCCCCAAGGGAACTGGGTTCGACCCTCGGAAAGTGATTACCCAAGAGGCAGCCCGCACAATGCACGTTACTCCAGAAAACTATTACATCACCTGGCACAGATTGCCAGACAGTTTCGACCGGTCTCGCTGGCTGGTGTTGGCTGCGCTTCGCCGGGCCATCACATCGCTCATAGAAACCGCTAATAAGGCGGATATGCACATATCTGCCATGGAACTTCGTCCCTTCGCTCTGGCCAGAGCCATTAACCAACCTGAGGCCGTCATCACTTGGGCGGCGCCGGACGGTTGCGACGTGGTCATCGTTAAAAACTCTGTTCCCGTTGAGCACCAGAGCCTTTTCTGGGGCGCAGACTTGGTTGAAGATGCAGTCCTCATAGACCGGCTCACCGAGGTGACCTCCCGAACTCTAAACACATTCAGCGAAAGCTCTCCTGAAGGGCCTTTGCCCGACGATACTCCGTTATACATCTGCGGGTCGCCCATCAGTCGGCAACCGATTCTCCACGACGACCAAAGAGGGTTCGCCATTACCCAGCAGATATGCCAGAGCCTGCGCCTGCCCAGAGGTGAGATAAATCTACCCATGAAATGCGGCGAAGATTTCCCTTCCAATGACCTTATCGTTAACGCTGGCCTTGCCCTTCGCGGCGTCTAAACAATAACCGATTTATGTTGGGCATAATCGCCTTCTTCATTGGCGCATCCGTAGGTAGCTTCCTCAATGTAGCAGCCGACCGGGTGCCAGACGGTCGGTCTTTGATACGCCCCAAATCTTATTGTGAAAGTTGCGAGCGTTCGTTGGCGTATATCGACATGGTCCCAGTGCTCAGCTACCTCTGGCTGAGAGGGAAATGTCGCAACTGCAAGGCCAAAATTCCCCTTCGCGTCGCTGTGGTGGAGGCAGCCACCGGAGCATTATTTTTGTCCGTCTACTTGCTCTATGGATTTGGACTGGACTTCGTGGTCGTCTCCGCTTGCCTAGCTCTGCTTGTTGTCGTCTCCATGACCGACCTGGAACGCGGGCTGATTCTAGACGTGATGGTCTTTCCAGCCATAGTTCTGTTGCTGTTCATGGCCCCTTTTTGGACGGAAATTGGGTTCCCTAGAGGGTTCTTAGGCGATGAAACCTTAATCGCTTCGTTCGCTAATTCAACTCTGTCGGGGCTGGGGGCATTTCTCGCCTTTTTGATAGTCGCCATGATTAATCCGGCTGGCATGGGCGGTGGAGACGTCAAATTCGCCGCCGTTTTGGGGCTAATGGTGGGCTTCCCAGGAATCCTAATCTCGTTGTGGATTTCGGTGATTGGAGGCGGGCTCATTGCCATTACCCTGATATTGACTGGAAAGAAGAACCGCAAGGACACCATACCCTTCGGGCCTTTTATGGCCATCGGCACGGCTGCGGTTCTCATCGCCGGGCCGGACATCATTCACTGGTATCAAGATTTGGCAACTGCGGTCTCAGGCACATGAACACGAAACCAACAACTTCGCCATTTCAAGAGGCTGGCAAAGGGCTAAAACGCTTAGCCTCCAGCCTCGCCATATCTGAAAGGTCAATCTGGCTCCTGCGGTCAAATGCCAAAGGCAGGCAGCCCGATGCCGGAGAACGGTACGTTGTTGCCGTGCTCCAATCTCTGGCGGTTTTCCGCCTTGTCTCCTTCGCCCTGGGCTCGACTTTGGTGTTCTTCCTCAACCCAAGCGATTTGGACTCTTTGGCCTTGGGCTCGGTAGTTTTGGGCGTTGGCATGTTCAACGTCTACCGGATTCTTTGGCGGTTCGATCCTTCCAATCCAAGGTTGTTTATCGAATGGGGGAGTCTCTGCGCCGATGTGGCCCTTAGTATCACCATGATATTGGTATCTGGCGGGCTCGATAGTCCATTTCTAATCTATTCCCTCTCACCCGTTCTCACGGCAAGTCTGCTATTAACCATGCGCGGCGCGGTAGCCATTGCGCTGGTATTAGCCCTGTCAGTCTCCGGGGCCCATATTGCCGCGGGGCTCGACGTAAACGACCTGCCATGGCTGCTTAGTCGCAATTATCTGGTCTTGTCCCTCCTCTACTCGGCTGTTTGCCTATTGGTTGTGAGCCTGCCATTCTTAGCAAACCTAAACTGGCAACACAGAGTACGTTCCGAGTCCCTAGCCAGCGAACGCCAGCGGCTGAGGAGAGACGTCCACGACAATGTAGCCCAAACCTTGGCCTTTCTTTCCCTAAAGATGAAGCTAGCTAGCCAACGCTCATCGGAGGGACGAAGCCCGATTACCGAGCAAGACGTAGCCGACATCAGCAGCATCGTTGAACGGACCTATCTAACGGTCAGAGACTATCTGGACGGCAACGAAGAAGAGAACCAGGAGCCGCTGCACCAACAATTGTCCGCCATCGCAAGCCAGTGGAACCGGGACACCGGATTGTCGGCGAAGCTCGACATGGACCGAGACGAAGAAGACCTTAATCCAACGGTCAAATTCCAACTCCTACAAGTCACCCGAGAAGCATTGGCTAACGTGGCCAAACACGCCTACCCGGACAACGTTTGGGTGTCCCTAAAATGCTCCAACGGTAACGTGAACATACGGGTTAAAGACGATGGCCGAGGATTCGCCAGCACAGAGCTTAGGGGGCATGGCATGGGCATAATGAGCGAACGTGCCGCTATGGCTGGCGCCAACCTGAGCATTGAAAGCTCACCTGGGAACGGCACTACTGTGACCATCGAATACACAAGAAATGCGGAGCGTGTTAGCTCATGAGTAACATCAGGGTGTTAGTAGTCGACGATCACGATCTCTTCCGGCGCGGACTTATTGAGGTCCTGCAAGAAGACCCGGACATGGAAGTAATCGGAGAGGCCCGTAACGGCAAAGAAGCAATTGAAATGGCCGGGGAATTAAGTCCCGACCTAGTCTTCATGGACCTTAATATGCCTGGCCAGAACGGGATTGAGGCCACTGCCTTCATTACCCAGAAATGGCCCGATATGAAGGTTCTGGTCTTGACTGTCTCCGAAGAAGCTGGCGACTTATATCAGGCGTTAAGCGTCGGAGCCCGTGGCTATGTCCTAAAGATTTCTAGTCCAGCAGAGATATTGGATGCGCTGCGGCAAGTCCACCAAGGCTGGGTGGTAGTATCCCCCGCCATGGCACCCAGGTTCCTATCAGACCTGTCCCAGGCAACCGGAAATGCCGGCGGTGGCAGAGGGCAAGGCAGAGGCGGTAACAACGATGTGGTTTTGACTGTCCGCGAGCAAGAGATTCTGCGGCTTGTTGCCCGAGGTTTGTCCAATGCGGGAATCGCTGGAGAACTGATGGTCTCCGAGAATACAGTAAAAACCCATATCAAGAACATTTTGGGAAAGCTTCACATGAAGAACCGAAGCGAGGCTGCCAACTACGCCAACAGGCTGGGCATTACGCAATCCGATGGCTCTCCATAAGCCTGAAACAGGGGAGCTAAATCGGGTTCAGAAACTAGGCTAGCAACTAGCTGTCTTGACCACGAAATCACGGGTACTGGCTCGGTCATTATCTGGAGTGATTTTCCCGTAAGTTTTATCCACTCTCCAAACCCCATAGAAATTCGCGCTGCCCTTGTCTTTGACCAAGTATTCTCCCGCAGGGGCGTCATACGCAGCCTCAAAATCGGTGGTCTTGAGGTCAGGGAAGCACTTAACTAGGTAAGCCCAAACCGTATTGATGGCATCGCTGGAGGTTTGCAGCACCGGGGCAGGCAAAACCAACCTGGGAGTCTGCGTCGGCAATACCAGAATGGAGCTAGTCGCCGAATTACAATTTGAATCTAAAAACTTCTGCCACTCATCCGCCAACGGGTCGTGTGGATTAAGTCTCCCCGAAAAAGAGTCAATCTTCCAGATGCCAAATTGCTGGCTAGAATCAAGCTGAGCTTTAACGTACCAATCATTTTGGACCTGGTATGAAACCAAGTCCTGGGGGTCAAAGCTTACGCAGCGGCTAAGGTAGGCCCACACCAAATTTCTGGCGTCGTTCCCCGCCTGGACAGACCGGGTTACCGGGGTTGCCGTGCGCCCTCCCAAAAACGACGGGAGAATCGGCCGCAACGTAGGCGTAGGCGTAGGTGCTGCAGCCGTAAAGGTGGGCCTAAGGGTGGGCCTAGGCGTTCTGGTAGGCCTGGGCGTGGGGTCACGGCCAGTTAGGCCGCAAGCGACGCCAACAGTAAGCAGAACCAATAATAAAAGAAAGACTTTAGCCACTAATTTTCTTTGTCTCCCGCGCTATTCGCTAAAAATACTGTACCCCATCAACATAGCCCAGACAACGGCCTCAACCGACACACAATTAAACATTCAACCAGATTGCCCGCCTATCTGAGGCAACGTGGCCAAAAAGGGCTAGCCCGTTAATCACCCTCACTTTCACCCAAAATAGGGATTTAAATATCTCAGGGTAGATGCAAAATGAGTTCAGTCGGTTCTAGCGCGCCGACATAATTAGGAAAGGGGAGCACAAACCAAATGGTACAAAGACTTAAAAGGGCAGTTTTCAACAACCAGCGTGGTTTCACACTTCTGGAGTTGCTCGCAGTCATGTCGATTATGGCCGTTCTCGCTGGCATCGTCACAACTTCCGTTAGCGGAACAAGTGAAGACAGCCGCGACGCCCAGGCGATACAGGACTCAACCACTGTTGGCAGCGCCGCAGCCGATTATTTTTCAGACCAGGACGGCGCGGAGATTATTACGCCTGAAGAAGTAGAAGTGTTAAGCCTTTTCCCGAACACTACTCAAGAGATTAGCACCCGGTGGCCTGAGGACTTCGTAACCAGCGTTTACCGGAACGTCTTACCTCCGGACAACGCAACCACAGTTACCGACATAGCCTTCTTAGACTCAGAAGGCGCAATCTTGACCGCCGTAGTGGCAGAAACCAACGAAGCAATTAACTTTACCGTGCCAGACCTATTGACCGGATTCACTGCCGTTGATTTCAATATTTTGATTGATCAGAACTACATGAGCTCTGTACCCGACAGCTATAGCCAGAAAAGCGGGCTTTACGCCAACTACCTGTGGCTATTTGAAAAGGCTGACTCCGCTGGCAGCGCCGGAGAGTCCGTCTCCCGTAACGTGGCATTGTTCAAACTCATCGTAGTACAGAAGTTAGATGCAGGCACCGAACATGTATCCTTGGTCTACCAAAGAGTCCATTAAAGGTCTCGGTAGCCCGCGACAAATGCGGGAATATGAGCAGGACTTACGTTCTCAATCTTTACCGCTGAATTAGAGACCAGGCGAAATAATCCGAAAGGAAGATGGATGGGAGGCATACAATGAACCTACTAAAGCAAATCCTAAAAGGGCAACGAGGCTTCACACTGGTGGAGATGGTCGTGGTCGTCGCCATCATGGGCGTAATGGCCGCGGTAGCCGTCCCCGTAGTGACGAACAACCTCAATAAATCTAAGGAACGTGCCTACGCCCAGGACGTTGCCATGATTCAGACGTCGATAGACAGCTATTTCACGGCTGCCGATAACCCGCGTCACCTCGGACTCCGCCAGTACCCAATCAGGGCAAAAAGCGACTCCGGCACGCCTATCAAATGGTCCGATTTTGCTTCTGGTAACGTGACAGCGATTAACCCGATGCTTGGCACCCAGGGAGGTCAGCCTTTCTGGAGAGACAACGCAAACGGCGAGCGCGACGTACTAAAGACCAACGGCGCCGCTGAATTGCTTAGTCCGGTCAAAGACATTGATATCAACTCCGCAGCCCCAGGCACCGATAGCTGGTATGCCGGGAAAGTTGACCTACAGGGCACGATGTACGCAGTAGACACCCGTGGGTACTTCATCGACTTCGATGTACTGATTAAGGCAGGCCTGCTTAAGGCCGCTCCCGAGTCCGCTTCGACCGACAACGGCGGAGTGTCCACCGGCGGCGGATCCTATGGTTGGTTCGTGAACGCCAACGGATCGGTAGACTCCATTCTGTCGGTGTTCCCATACAACGGTCAGCTGCTAACCGACGGAATCGTCGGTAGCGCCATCACCGATGCATCGGGAGTAAAGGCCTCCGACCTGAGGGGCTTCGTGGCAGGGATTTACCCGTAATCCCCCTCTCTTAGCGCAGAGTGCCAACGGTACTCGTTAGTATGCCTCCTAGGCCCATCTCCCACCTAAACCTGGGAGATGGGCCCGCCTCGGACCCACCCACCCTCAGCCAGTCTGAGCGAATAGATTAACCGATTGAACCCACCCGAAGGACCAAAGGAGCATCCAATGCTCCCACAACAAATGAAAACTCCCGAACATGCCGGGTCGCCGAAAACGGCTGGCTGTAGTCTTTTGACTACGGCTATCATGCGTTGTGGGGCTTGGCTAGGCTCCCTGAGACGCTCATTAAGCCTCCAGCGTGGGTTTTCTCTCCTCGAGTCCATTGCTGCAATCGGCGTAATCGGAATTGCAGTTGTGGGCAGCGTCAACTTATTGAACAGCACGGTGCAAACGTCACACGACACCCAGGGCGACCTTGGATTAATCCAGTTGCTCAGGGCACAAGTAGAGACAATAGAAAACGTCCCCTATAACGATGATGTTTCGAAGTATCCACAAATCTTAAATATTCCGGATAACGTATTCCTTTCAATTGAATCGTTCGATCCTGGGATCACCTATGTCTCCAACGGCGTCGCCCTTGGTCAGGTGATTCAACAGATTGAAGTCACCGCGAAGAAGGACGAAGAAAAGGCCAGCATGATCTTCTACAAGATTAAGAAACGTTGAAGATTAACAAACGATTAACAAACGATTAACAAACCATGAAAATCTTTAAGTCGCAACTAGGGAACTCACTGATTGAATTAACGGTGGCAATGGCCATTGCGGGCGTAATGTCTGTGCCCTTGACTGGGATAATTGCCGCACAGCTGCGAGTGCCGCTACGGATTTCAAACGAGGTAAGCACGGCCAGCAAGCTCCAGTCTTCGACGATTGTTCTGCTCAACGATGCCGTTTCCGCCCAGTCATTCACCCCTGGCGAAAGCCCAGAGTACGGAACATTTAAGTGGCTAGAGTTCGCCGGCACCGTCCCTATTGCCGCCCAAGCGCGATACTTCTGGCAAGAAGAGGCTGTGTGGCGGGTATTGACCCGTCAAGGCTCTGCTTCGCCACCATTCCTGGTCCTTACAGACATTAAAACCCCTACCGACGTTGTATTCACACACACACCGTCAGAATGGGTCTTCGACAACGACACCAAGAGCTGGAATTACGTTAGAGGACGGATTGCGGTCGACTTGGACGTCGATAGGGAATCGACTTCAGATTTCAAGAAGTTGCTAAGCCGTGGTGTATTAGTCGCCGACTTTAGGCCAGCGCTGGAACGGCCAGCGCCATTCCCGAGTCCGCTGCGCTGAAAAACCGAAACGGCGCGAGTCTTAGGATTCTCGGCGTATATGACTCCAAACATTTTAAAGAAACTAAAAGGGAGCGGATGACCGCTCTTAACGCTTAACCTACCTTGAAAAAACTTTGAAAAAACTTTTCACATTAATCGCCAATAGCCAATCAGGTGCCATTCTCCCAATGGCAATTCTGTCGTCTCTAATTGGCATTTTGGTGATTGTTCCGGTGGCGGTCACGGTTGCTACCACCGCCCGCAGCCAAGGCGACCTGTTGGACATAACCAACGAGGCCTATCTTGCTGAGGCGGGCGTCGCGGTAGTGATTGAAGACCTAATTCGCGGCGCCGATGGCGACCCACCCAACCCGTTCAATTACGTACCGCCGGTAGTAAACATCGGCGGCAAGGTACCCTACACAACCGTCGAGTCTCTGAAAGACGATGCCGCACCAACCATAACCAGCCGACGGCTACTGAATTACGGCAAAGCTGGAGACCCCACAGTCACCGTAGGCACATTATCCGTCGACCCAGATAAAGACGACCACTCGTACGATCATTCGTACGAAGGTGACGGTTACGGCTACGATGACGACTACGAAAAAAAGAAGTACCAATACCCATTCGTCTTCGATGTGAAAGGTGGAGGCTTAGCGGACGGCACTGCAACTGCAGGTGTTCTTCCTGACGGTCTCTCGGATGTAGGCATCGGCTACAACGCCGACCCACAGAGGGTGGAATTTACCATTGTCAGCGAGATTGTGGCATTCGACCCGACCCTAACCGGCGAAGTCCAAATTGACCTCCAAGCATGGGAAGAATCGGCTCAGCTAGAAGTTTACGTCTATGAATTAGATTCAGACGCGGACGACAAGGCCATCGGCAAATTACCGGACGAACCTGATGAGACCCGTGTTATTGACCACGACCACGACAAAAAGAAGTCGGACCATCTCCACGACGCCCTCCATGACGACCACTCTGAAAATGACGCTACAGAAGGGCACGTAGACCATTTTGGCGGCGACCACCACGGCCACGTAGCTGGCATCGGCGGCCCGCATCCCCATTTGACCCATAATGACCATCACTACGGCCAGGTGGTCGGTGACGACGATGACGATGCGCATCATAGTCACCACGGGTATCACGAATATGAAGACGACGACCTTCTTCACCACCACGCGGCGACCGGCGATATTCTGTTGTTACATGAAGAAGACCATCCTCACCACAAAGGGCATGGCCATAAGCACCACAAGCACGAGGGAGACCATTACCATCACGGGTCAACGGACGTAACCGTTACCCTGAGCGAGGGCGCTCTGGAGTACCTCAATCAAAATAAGTACGTAAAGATTAAGGTCGTGGCCACGGTCTACTCAGACCCAGAGCATCATCACCTTGCCCACACAAATGATGATAGCCAGGTCGAAATCAAAGGCAACAGTTTCAAGCACGACCACTATCACCATTGGCTTCGAAAAGACCGGCCAAACTTTGAACTCCATGTGGGAGGGGTCAACTTTGCGTTGGTCGGTCCGGTAACGGTCGATACTCGGTTCATGGCCGGACCCATTGTTTTGAACCGTGGCTCTCTAGTGTCCGGCGGCCCCGTCGATACGAAAGAAGACGATTTGTCGTATTACATATTCGAAAGCGACGACGAAAGGGTCGAATTCGAGTTGACCAGTAATAAATTCGACCTGAAAAATCTAGACACCCTCGTAGTGCCGTTCATTGTTCGGACCCACCAAATCAACTTGCCCGGTGGCGATAAATACCCCCATGAGCATGACCATGATTATGATGGAAAACATGACGACGACGGTCACGACCACAAAGACGATCACAAAGACGTAGAAGTAGAAATTAGGGTGTACAACCCCAATGATCCCAAGGCCGACAAATATGACGGCTTCAGCAAGATTGACCGGTTCAAGCAGAAGATTGAGGCGAGTTACGTAGACCGATACATGGCCTTCGAGATTGGCCAAGACGGCATTGACTACGTCAACAGCTTGGCAGACAAACAAGTCCGGGTGCGGTTCACATTCAAAGGCTCTAAAGAATTCCGGGTTGAACTCGACCGGCTAACGTTCTTTGCGACATCCACCGAGTCACGGAATACTCTGCTGGCTGAAGCATCGCACCAATATATTGACCCTGCGACCAGCGATGATAATTTCAAGGTTGTACCGGCGGGAAGCAGCTATGTCCTCCAATTGAACAACGTCCGTTCCGGGCTGATGAGCGTCAACTGGGCGTTCCTGCCGTTGCCCATAACTGGCGCAAAGCATAAAGACAAGCATAACGAAATATCAATCAAGGTCTTCCGTGGCACGGTACTAGACCACGGTGATGTAATTCCGGCTGGCCGATATTTCGGTGACCCCAAAGACAAAGACGGCAACGACCTAGTCGAAAAAGCCCATATCCACCCTGGGCACGGCGAGACCTTCGTAAGGACGGGTTTGTTTGAGGTCCAACCCGGAATTTACACCATTGTGTTCGCCAACGACGTGGACGACCACGACTACTATGATAATGACGACGATGACCGCGACGGCAAATATAAGGGTCCTCCGCCGTCGGTGTACACCAAAAAATTCTCAGACAGCGGCAGGACCGATAGCACATGGGTATTTGGTTCCTCTTACCGAGACTACCTAATCCAGAGCAAGTTCGGTCAGGTCGCTGTGAAAACGGTGGTTCGCCAGGTGCCAGGCCCCATCGCAGCTCTGCCATGGACGCCAGAAAAGGCTTCTCTATCACCACATCAGGTGTTCGTCCAGTCATGGCATGAACCGGTTGGCATAGCAGAAATAATTGTCGACAAGGATAGCGACTACATCTGGGACACGATTGACGGCGCGTGGGAAATAGATGCGTTCGAAAAAGGTACGTTCGTTGACGAAAGCGACATAACTTCGAAACGGTTCACCGACCAGCACCGCAAGGGCACTACCTACGGACAGGTTGTGGAGTCGGGAGGCCTAATCGTCAACGTTGTCGACGTCAATTCCGACGACCTGGGAGTCCTTATTACAGTAACCGGCCGGGGCACAAACCAGGCCACATTGAGCGTCTGTGGAAGCACTGTGTATTTGACCAACGGCGACGCGCTGATAGCCACCTGCGGATCCACTGAAGTCGATGTCCATAGTGGACCAATCGAGATTGTGTTGGCTGGCGATATCGTCGCAACGATTCCAACCGACGGTGCAATCAAAGTAACCAAAGTCGACAGTAAAAAAGTCAATGTGAAGAACACCGACGATGACGAATTAATCGTAATTACTAGCAAAAAAGGAACAGTTGAGTTATTGGCGGGCACAGAAGTAATTGTGGTTGACGGCGAGGAATTGCCTTCCCCGACGGCCACTCCGATTGGCACGGCCACGCCGGTTCCGACACCTACTCCAACAACTACGCCGTTCCCTACTGCTACACCAATTGCGGCGGCGGACACAGCAACTCCGGTGCCTGGTTCTACGGCTACGCCAGTTCCGGCTACCGCAACCCCGGTGCCACCGACGGCTACACCAGTTCCCGGTACGGCTACACCAGTTCCGGCTACGGCTACACCAGTTCCGGCTACGGCTACACCGGTTCCGGCTACGGCCACACCAGTTCCGGCTACGGCCACGCCAGTTCCGGCTACGGCCACGCCAGTTCCGGCTACGGCCACGCCAGTTCCGGCTACAGCCACGCCAGTTCCGGCTACGGCTACGCCAGTTCCGGCTACGGCTACGGCGACCCCGACACCGTCGCCAAGCAGTTCGCTGGACTCGTCAAGTTGGACCTCGTTGGACCACACGCCTAGCAATGTTACGGGTGGTGGCGCCCTAACCACCGATGGCACGAACATATTTGCGCTGAGGGGAGACGGTAAAGACGATTTCTGGCGTTACAGCGTAGCCAACGACTCGTGGAGTTCTCTAGCTAATACGCCGAGCAACGTTGATTCAGGCAGCGCCATGACCTACGCTGGCGGGTATATCTACACCCTACGGGGAGACGGTAAAAACGATTTCTGGCGCTACAACATAAGCGCCAATTCCTGGCAGAACTTGGACGACGCCCCTGAAACAGTGGACTGGGGCGGCTCCCTAACCTATGACGGATCGAACACAATCTATGCGTTCCGCGGCACGGGCACCAATGACTTCTGGAGTTACTCCATCTCCGCCGGAACGTGGAGCACGAAAGCAAACGCACCGGCAAGTGTCAAAGCTGGAGGCGCACTTCTGTACGACAACGGGTTTGTCTACGCCCTACGTGGCGACAATAACCAGAACTTCTGGCGGTACACGGTATCCAGCAATAGCTGGACATCAATGGCATCAACACCGTCAGACATCTACCAGGGAGGCTCGTTGGCCTACTTTGGCGATGGCTCAATCTACGTCTTACGTGGAGACCGTCAGGATGATTTCTGGCGTTACAGCATCAGTAGCAATAGTTTCACCACCCTATCGAACACTCCTGGCAATATCGACGACGGTGGTAGCATGATTGCCGTAAACGGCGCTCTGTACGCCCTTAGAGGCGACAACAAGAATGACTTCTACGGCCTTGAATAGAACCTCGTAGATTGGAAACTGAAATTAAAGGAATTTTGACCTAGATGTGGAGCAGGACAGATAACGGAAAAGAAAAGCGGCTAACCGTGGTCGCTTTGCGTCTGTCGACGGAGATCCAACCAGAACACGCCCTGGCTGAAACAGGGGAACATGCTGACGGTGGGCCGTCGGAAAACGACGAAGATCAGATTGTTCCGGACACTCTTTCTGCCTGACACACATCACTGGTAACTAGTAACAAAAATAATGGCGGGTTAAAACCCGCCATTATTTTTTATCTTCAATTATCTACAGGTATCTACAGGCAGACCGCCCGTAGGGAAATCAGCTCGCCGACCACTTGTGGGGCAAGTCAGCCAACCTGCCGAAGCCTAATTCCTCGCACAAGTCTTGATATTTCTTGCGATTCACCCCAGCCCATTCCAGCGTTGCCAGGGAAGAGTCCAACAGCACGTTAGTCCGTAGCGTTGCTAGCTCTTTATACAGTTTGGCCTCAATAATATGCGCATTCAGGCTCTCAGAGGCTCCAGCGGCCCCTCTGACCTGGACATCCCATGCCGAAACGTCTTGAGGAATGTCCTCTAGGTGCCCGTAGCGGGCCAGCACCTGCGCCGATGTCTTAGCCCCCCATTTCGGCACTCCGGGGATTCCGTCAGCCGCATCCCCGGTTAGGGCCAGGAAATCTGGGATTGAACTGGGGGAAACTCCGAACTTCTCAACCACTCCAGCTTGGTTCATTATCTTTTCTCGGCGTCGGTCGTAGCAGACCACTGAATCGCCCACCACCATCTGGGCCAGGTCTTTATCCGGTGAGCAAATAATCACCTGCTCGACCTCGGCAAGGTTACTACAGGTGATTGCAGCGGTGGCCAAGGCGTCGTCTGCCTCGAATTCAATCATCGGCCAGACCAGTATTCCCAGGGCGTCCACCGCGCGTTCTGCCAATTCAAACTGGCCGATGAGGTCCTCTGGTGTGCCTTCTCCAGTTTTGTAGCCAGAGAACATGTCGTTTCGGAAGGACCAAACAACGTGGTCGAAAGCACAGCCAATGTGTGTCACTTCTTCTTCCCGCAGCAGGAAAAGCAGACTCTGCACAATGCCGCGCACCGCTCCCACGGAGCGGCCATCGGGGGACATGATTGGAGGGAGGGCGAAATAAGACCGGAAAAGCTCGTAGGTGCCATCCACCAGATAGACCTTCATGTAAACCAACCAACGCTGGGTATTCTTTCCGTCAATGCCAATACGATTATCGCGGGGCGGAGCCACTAATCCCGGTTGCACTATTCCCGGTTGCACTATTCCCGGTTGCACTATTCAGTGAAGTAAACGTAGCGATACTTGGGAATCACCATTGGGAACGAGAAGTAATCGTTGACGAACGGCTTAACCAGGATAGAACCACCATTGGAATGCCACAACGGCACCCAGGCTGCATCATCAACGATTATCGATTCGGCCTCATTGTAAAGGCCGAACCTGGTAGCTTCATCCCGCTCGCCACGAGCGCGCTCCAACAAAAGGTCTACCTGGCCGTTAGAGTACTCCGATTGGTTATTATCGCTCCCGCTATGGAACAAGACATCCAAGAAGTTTTCTGGGTCTGGATAGTCTGCAATCCACCCGATACCGCCAAACATCTGGAACCTATTCTTATGCAGGTCCGAGAGGAATATTGCCCACTCAGTTTGTAGTATCGAAATTTCCACACCAAGATTCTCTTGCCACATAGATAGTAAGGCTTCAACCGACGGGCTTACTGGAGCGCCAAATGAACCCGGCACGGTCAAGGTGATTCGGGGCATCTCGGCACCGGACCCGTATTTGGATTCTGCGATTAACTGGCGAGCCTTGTCCGGGTTGTACTCATACCCCTTCAGGTCGGGATTAAAGCCAGGGAAACCAGGCGGCAGAATACCAGTCGCCGGAATCACCAAATCTTGAAGCAGGGCGGTCGCCAAGGTCTGTCGGTCTATGGCGTAGTTGAAGGCCTGCCTAACTTTGACATCGTCGAACGGCGGCTCGGTAGTGTTGAGCCCAAAGTAATCGACGTCGAACTGCGGCGGGGCCAACACTACATCGTCAGCGAGCGGATTTGACGGGTCATCGAATCCAGGCAACAACGCAAGCCCGATTCCGGTGATGTGTATTTCGTCGTTTTCGTACATCAGCATGCTGTTGCCGCCGCTGAGCAAGAATTCAACCTCATCCAATTTCGCCGGCCCCAGGTGGTAGTCTTCAAACCTGGTCAGGCGCAAAACTTCGCCTGGAGTGTATTCGGCCAGCCGGAAAGGCCCAGTACCGTTCGGCTTTAGTATCCAATTGCGGCCAGATTCCACATTCTGTTGATCCAAGACGAATGTGACCGGGTAGGTTAATTTGGAGATGAACGATACTCGGGGGGAGACGAGTTTGATGGTCAACGTCCGGTCGTCGACGACTTGAACACCGGATATCTCAGTGGCCGCGCCTGCCAGCCTCTGGCTAACTCCCACAATGTCGCTCAGGAACACGCTGGCGTTGAACGACTCGGTTGCCGGGTCGGCTGCCCTCTCCAATGACCACTTCACGTCGCGGGCCGTTACGCCGCGCCCATCATGAAACTTGGCATTCGGCCGGAGTCGGAACGTAAACGTAGTGCCGTCTTGGCTGACATCCCAGCCCTCGGCAAGGTCACCCACAATCGACAGGTCTTGGTTGATGGTCATCAGGCCGCCGAATATCTCAACCGCATAGGTGGCAGAGTCCGTATCAGTGGTGAGATGTGGGTCCAAGGTCGGCGGTTCAGCTCCCAACCGGAGCAAGGTGCCTCCCTCAACTATCGTGCTTCCTGCAGAGCGAGTCCTAGGCGCACTGGCCAATCTTGGAGTTGGTGTGGGAGTTGCTCCAGATACAGACGTGGGCTCGGCAGTCGCGTTGGTCTCGCCAGTCGAGTCAGTGGTGGAGCCCGATGAACAAGCAACAGCCACCAAAAGAATCAAAGATATAAGTGCGAAAAGGGGTTTCATCCTAGTCCTCGTAAAACGGGTTGTAGGGAACATTGCCCGCTGTATGCAGCCTTGAAACAATCCGGTAGTCGGCTGCTCTGCCAATTCGGCAATCCAGCCTTAATTCCCACTCTAATGAGGCCTCTACCTAGAGTCAATGGAGTCTGGCTGTCCTCAGGAGCAAGTTTCCATCATTCACAATCATTCACAATTTCCGGCAGGCTTCTCGGCAGGTTGCTCGGCAGGTTTTTAAAAATGAGCCGGGCTGACTAGACCACCGATTAGCTATACTAGTTAATAATAAAATACGAGCTAAATTCGACATCGGATTGTCTCTACTTTGACTATCAACGACCATCAACCATGCGAAACACCAATAACAATCAAGAATCCAACGGCGCTTCCAACAAAGAAGTGGTGTGCTTTGGCGTGCTGAGTTACCTGCAATTGATGGTCGTGGACCAAGCGCCCGTCTACAACGGTGGAACACAGATTCAGCAGTTAACCGACTCCTACGGCGACGACGCGGCCATCGTGGCCGACATGCTCCACCAGTTCGGCCAGCGAACAAAGTTCATCCCCTCTGCCATCGGCGACGACGAACTAGGGAGAAAGGTTGCTGCCACCATCAAACAATTGGGCGTGCCAACCCAGGTCATCGTTAAACCGGGCGTCGCAACCGTGGCTGAGCTGTCAATCGCTGACCCCAGCGGAGGGCGCACTTATTTCTACCAGCGCACACCCGATTTGTTGGACACACTGGACGAAGCAGACCTGACATCATTGGAGAACGCGGCCTACCTGTACGTAGACTGGTATGACGGCGACCACATTCTTCGTCCCATGAAAGCGGCCTCCCAACTGGGAGTGCCCGTGTTCGTAAACATCGAGTCTCAATACCGCAACCAGGGGTTGTTAGCGAAGCTTGCGCCACACGCGACCATGTGCCAGGTTTCACTGGATGATTCGGGCGATGAACCAGAAATTTCAGAAGACATGGCAACTATCGCCGCCAGCTTGCTGGATGCCGGGTTCAAGGTTGCGGTGGTCACCGGCGGTAGCCGTGGCTCGGTGGCCGCAGACGCCAGCCAAACCATTCGGGTCGCCGCTCCGCAGGTAGCGGTCGTGGACGGCACTGGGGCTGGTTCCTGTTTCTCAGCGGGGATGATTTACGGGCAAATACGGGGATGGACGTTGGAGCAATGCGCGCGCTTCGCCACGGCCCAAGCCAGCTTGAAATGCAGCACCCCAGGCTTCAAAGTGCCATCGGTGGCTCAGGGTGAACAATTATCCGCAACATTAAACGTAGAGATAACGTCCCGCCCCTAAGTCTTGGGAAAACACAAACACCGCTGGTCTCAGAAAATCGAGACCAGCGGTGTTTTCAATTCCAACTACTTGTTACGGCTTAGTGGGTCTTGGCGCCACTGAACGCCGGGATAACCTCTTAGCCGAACAATTCGATGGATTCCATAACCTTTTCATGGGGTATGGTCTCCGTCTGCATGATCAGCATAACTTGGTCGACACCGATGTCTTCGTAGGTCTTGATGGTCTTGATACAGCTCTCGGGACTGCCAGCGATGATGACACCCCGGTCGGCTAGAACGTTGGCGTCCAACTCGGCCACGGCTGCACGGGCAGCGCTGGGACCCGAGTCTAGCGAGATACCCGCTTCCGCCGCTTGGGCTTTGTGCTCGTCGTCTGACTGACGCAACCAGCGGCCAAAGTCGGCCTTCAAGTTGTCGGGCACTCCGCCCCAGGCCTCCAAAAGCTCTTCATAGGCATTAATGCGGCCTTGAATGTAAGGCTTGTCCGGCCCGAAGAAGGCCTTCATGGAGTCCGCGCACAATTCCTTGGCGGCCTGGTCGTCCTTGCCGCAAAAAGAGTGGACGTTATTACCCCAGAACTCGTTAATTTCCGCGCCCACCGGGTCGGCGTCTTTAATGGCGTCGCGGTAGACCTTGACGTGCTCTTTGAGGATGTCCACAGCGTACGAGGCTGACGACAGTACTCCGATACCTTTCTGAGCGGCCAAGCGGAAGCTCTCGGTCTGGGTGCAGGCCAAATACATTCGCGGGTGGGGCTTCTGGAAGGGCCTAGGCAGCACCTGCCGCTCAGGTACGTTCCAGAACTTGCCTTCCCAGGAAAATTTGTCGGACTGCCATATCTGGGGAAGCATGGACAGCGCTTCTTCCCAGCGGTCTCTGGTCTCCCGGGGGTCGATGCCCTGTCCGGTCTGCTCGTAGGCGTTGGACCGCCCGGTGCCAACCTCCACGCGACCATTGCTAAGTTGGTCAATCATTGCCACCCGTTCCGCCACGTGAATGGGGTGGTGAGCGGGCAAAATAGACACGCCAAATCCAAGGCGTATCTGTTTGGTTCGCTGGGTCAGGGCACCCAAAAAGACTTCAGAACAAGGCGATCCGGAGAAGCCCATCAAGAAATGGTGCTCCACGAACCAGAGGTTGTTAAAGCCAACTTGGTCGGCCAATTCGCACTGGTCGAGGGTCTCGCGGTACAAGGCATTCCAATCTACTTCTACGCCGTCGAAGGGCCGTTGCATCTCAAACAAAAGTCCGAATTTCATGTATTCGCTCCTTCAATATTGGTTTCAGGGGTTCGTAATCGCCAGGCTGCCTGGTCGAAATTACGGGGAGTATACCGCATTAGTCCGCCTGCGGGGACGGGCCGTTCCGCGGGCCGTTTCAATGAAAGTTGACGGCGGCTAGCCAACCCTGGATACTGGGCGTGATTTGAGGCCGTTGCCTCTAACATTTAATGACTAAATGGAGGGCAAAATGCGACTAGGAGCAATCTTCCCCCAAACCGAGATCGGCGCAGACCCCGCCGCCGTTAAGGACTTCGCCCAAGCCGCCGAGGACCTGGGCTACGACCACTTATTGGTCTTCGACCACGTCTTGGGCGCAGACGCCAGCAAACGGGAAAAATGGGAACGACCTTACAGCAGCGTCGACACGTTCCACGAGCCTTTCGTCATGTTCGGCTACCTGGGTGCCGTGACCGAGAAGCTAGAGTTCACCACCGGTGTGCTGATTCTTGGACAACGCCAGACCGCACTGGTGGCCAAGCAGGCGGCCGAGGTCGACATACTAACCGGTGGCCGCCTACGTCTGGGCATCGGCATCGGCTGGAACGATGTTGAGTACGAGGCTTTGGGCCAGAGCTTCACTAACCGGGGCCGCCGCAGCGAAGAACAGATAGAACTGCTCCGACTGCTCTGGACGCAAGAAGTGGTGGACTTCCACGGCAAGTACCACAACATCACCAATGCGGGCATTAACCCTCTGCCGGTACAGCGACCAATACCCATCTGGCTGGGTGGCGGAGATGACCGGGTAATCGAGCGAATCGGCAAGATAGCCGACGGCTGGTTCCCCCAGTTCCAGCCCGATAGCGCCGGACAAGAACGCCTCCACCAGATGCGGGAACACGCAGTGAAAGCAGGCCGCGACCCCAAGGCCATCGGAATTGAAGGCCGTATCTCCTATGCTGCCGACAAACAAGAAGACTGGGAGAAAATGGCCGCCGCCTGGGACGAAGTAGACGCCACGCACCTGTCCATCAACACCATGAAAGCCGGACTCAAAGGCCCAGACCAACACATTGAGGCCATCAAACGCTTCAAGGAAACCGTCTCGGACTAGACCTTAATATCCGCGAACCAGTCCCTTCCCCCGCGTCGAGGAGAAGGTTAGGTTCCCCGATGCATCGGGGAGACTCTCTACGAAGTCGGAGATGGGGGCATCCCAAAGCGTGGTTCGACAAGCTCACCATGAGCGGATTTGGGCTGCCACATTGCTATACAAATAGAAAGTTGATTTACGCAAGTAGGGGCGTCCCGATGAATCGGGACACCCCTACGTTTTTGCCTAGTGCTTTTTCTGGATAGGCCAATCTACCCACCCGCTCGACCTGCGGGTCGAAGCTCTCCATGAGCGGTCTGGGTGGGAGTGCAGGTCCATCTGGCAAAATGAAATTTGGCTTACGCAAAGAAGGGCGTCCCGATGAATCGGGACACCCTTACGTTTTTACGGCATTAATCCTAGTTTCTAACCGTTCGTCCTGAGCCCCGTCGAAGGGTGTGCAGCAGTCACGTTCTGACCTGGAAAGCGCTAGTCCTTAAACAAGGCCTTCACTCGGTCTAGTATCCGGTTGCTAACATCGTACTTGGTTAGTAGGGGTAGTTCTTCTACGGCCAGGTCGCGGTCGATGAGGGTGACTTTGTTAGTGTCTGAGCCAAAGCCACTGCCCTCGGCGGTGATGTCGTTGGCCACAATTAAATCCAGTTTTTTACTGGTGACCTTGGACTTGGCGTTCTCCACCAGGTTTTCGCTCTCGGCGGCGAACCCCACTCGCACGAAATTACCCTTGGCAGTTTTGAGTATGTCCTCGGTCTTAGCCAGGGAAATATTCAACTCGTCGTCATTCTTCTTAATCTTCTGCCCCGCCTCAACAGCCGGTTTGTAATCAGCCACGGCGGCGGCCATCACCAATGCATCGGCTTTTGTGGCGTGTTCTTGAACAGCTTTGCCCATCTGTTCGGCGGTGCGCACGTGGACCACTTTCACCAACGCAGGATCGGCCAAATTTGTGGGCGCTGTCACCAGCACGACATTGGCGCCCCGGTCTCGGGCAGCTTCAGCCAATGCGTAGCCCATTTTGCCCGATGAGTGATTGGTGATTACCCGCACCGGGTCGATGGGTTCCATGGTTCCGCCAGCACTGACCACGACAGTGCGCCCGGCGAAGTCGCCGTCTTTGCCCATGGCATACGAAATGTAGCCCAGCAACTCCGGGGTTTCCAGCAACCGGCCCACGCCGCTCAAGCCAGAGGCCAGCCGGCCAATGCCGGGACCGGCGATGACCACGCCCCGTTCTTTTAGCGTGGCAATATTGGCCTGGGTGGCCGGATGGTCGTACATGTTGCCGTCCATGGCCGGAGCGACGACCAACGGGGCCGTGGCAGCGATAATCGTGGTGGTCAGCGGGTCGTCGGCCAGGCCAAGGGCCAGCTTGGCGATGCAATGCACGGTGGCCGGGGCCACCACAATAACGTCGGCCTGTTGGGCCAAAGCCACATGCTCGACGCTGTATTCGGAGTCGGGGTCAAAGGAGTCGGTCACCACCGCACGGTGGGTGATGCTGCGAAAGGCCAAGGGCGTTACGAACTGGGTGGCACCATAGCTCATGATGGTATCCACCAAGGCCCCAGCCTGCACCAGCTTGCTGGCCAGGTCGAGCGCCTTGTAACAGGCAATACTCCCGGTGACGCCCAGGACTACGTGTTTATTCGCTAGCGGTCCGGCCACGAGTCTCTTCCAATTGGGCGGCTTTGGTTAAAGGCCCTTTGCCCTTGTTCATGTTGTAGATTAGGCGCAGACCAATCAACGTCAGGTCTTGGTTGATGGCGTCAAATACATCGGATTCTTTGGAGATGATGTTCGCTAGTCCGCCGGTGCCAATTACCTTGGCATCTTGGCCCAACTCGCTCTTAAACCGGCCCACCAACCCAGTGACCAAGTCGGCATAACCCAACACCAAGCCTGCCTGTAGTGCGGCCGAGGTATTCTGGCCGATGGCCGACTTGGGCGCTACCAGTTCGACCCGGCGCAGTTGGGATGTATTCAGGAACAGGGCTTCGGCAGCCACGTTAATGCCAGGAGCAATGGCCCCACCAAGGTAGACCCCATCTCTGGAGACGGCGTCGAACACTGTCGCGGTGCCGAAGTCGACGATAATTGTTGGCTGGCCATACAGTTCTATCGCCGCCACAGCGTCCACAATTCGGTCGGCACCGACATCCCGGGGGTTGTCGTAACTAATCTGCAACCCAGTCCGCACGCCGGCAGTAACAGTTAAGGGCTTAACCTTGAAATAGGTTTCGCAAAGCTCTTCAAAAACCCCGGTCAGGGGCGGGACGACGCTGCACATGCACACGCCAGTAATCCTTGAAGCCTCAACTCCGTTCAAAGCCAGTAGGTCTCGCAGTGTGAGGCCGTACTCGTCGGCGGACCGGCGGGCATCGGTCGAAACACGCAGGTTGGCCACCAGGTTCTCGTCCTCGAAAACGCCCAGGTTAATCATGCTATTGCCGACGTCTACCGCTAGAAGCATGTTCTGAAACTTACCAAAATCTTAGTAATCTCCTGTGTTCGCAATTATACGGTACCCCTGCGAAAGGGGGCAATGTAAGGCACTGGAACCACCAACCCCAGCAGTACCGTCCGATTAGGGCCGAAGGTCTCGTCTACAGACTGCGTTCGGCCCTATTGGTGTTCCAATCACTCCGTTAAATTAGACAAAGTGGGCGTTCCTAGGTTCGCACTACTGTCACGAATCGCGGGTAAGGAGGCCAATATGTCTAAGCAAAACAAGGAAATTGTTTGCCGTTTCCTAACAGAACTCCAAGTCAACAAAAACCTGGCTGTAATCGACGAGTTGGTTGCCGATAATTTCGTTGGTCGCACCGCCGACATACATGGACCCGCAGAACTAAAAAAGGTGGTCGGCGACAATATGTCTGCCTTCCCTGGTATGACGATAACCATTGAAGACCAAGCCGCCGAAGATGACCTGGTCTTCACCAGATACACCGCCAATGGACTCCATGAAGGCGTCTACCGTGGTGTTCTGCCCACCGGGCAGCCGGTTACCTACACCGTGGTTACCATTCACCGCCTAGCCAATGGCAAAATCATGGAGGGTTGGCGAGTGGTCGACCGGCTAGACATCGTTCATCAAATTGGCGCCGTTTCATAGTTGAGTTCAAGGCGGCAGCACACGTATCCCTTATCACATATCGGTGGAGGCTAGCCCATGCTGAAAGGAATTGAAAAGACTTCTACTAAACTTCCTACTAAACTTCCCGGCAAACTCCTTGGCAAAAAGGCATCTACCCACAAGGCATTGCTTAAACTATCCGGCGACGACTTCCTCCGCAATGAAGACGGATTTTGGGTGGCGACCAAAGATATTTTCATTACGGGAGCAACCGAAAATCAACTGTTAATTAAGGCGGGTAGGGAGTTCAAGAAAGGCAATCTCGCCATCGTCGGCTTGGATTTAGCGGCGGTTCTTGAAAAGCATTGTCCGCAGTAACCCATACTTCAAGACTGGTAGAATTGTCCCCAGACGTACCCGACGCACAGAAGCTTCGTTAAGGCGCATCGACCATGAACGAGTCCATTGTCCACACGGACCACCTAACCAAGTTTTATGGCAAACATCTCGCCTTGTCCGAACTCAGCCTCGACGTGCGACAGGGTGAGGTATTCGCGTTCCTAGGCCCAAACGGGGCGGGCAAAACGACCACCATCCGAATTTTATTGGATTTCATCCGCCCAACCCAGGGCGGGGCCAAGGTATTCGGGTTGGACAGTCATACCCACAGCCGAGAAATCCGTCGCCGGATTGGTTACCTCCCCGGCAACCTGGAAATGTACGAAGGCCTCACTGGGCGGGAGTTGCTTGCCTATCTGGCCAACTTGCAGGGTGGAATAGACTGGCAATCCGTCTTGGATTTATCCGCCCGCCTCGCCATCGACTTGGACCGCAAAATTAAGACTCTTTCCCAAGGCAACAAACAAAAAGTCGGCCTGGCACAGGCCCTCATGGGCCAACCGGAATTGCTGATTTTGGACGAACCCACCGCAGGTCTGGACCCGCTGGTGCGTCAGGAGTTTTACCAAATGGTCCGCGAGGCTACCGCCCGCGGCCAGACCGTTTTTCTCTCGTCCCACATCCTGGCGGAAGTCGAACGTATCGCAGACCGCGTGGCCATGATTCGTAGTGGACGACTGGTCTTGGTCGATGAGGTGACAGCCCTAAAAGCCAAAGCGCCACGGCGGCTTGAATTGACCTTCGCCCACACAGCTCCCCAGGACGGGTTTCGCGACCTACCTGGAGTGCTGAACCTCAAAATTGAAGACAACATTCTGCATTGCACCGTAGAAGGGTCGGTGGACCGGTTTTTGAAGGCGGCGTCCAAATTTGAAGTAACCAACATAATCAGCCACGAACCCGACCTGGAAGAGATTTTCTTGGACTACTACCGCGAAGTAAGTCCAGAGGAAAGCCCCAACGGAATTCCCGAAGGGGCCACAGAAGGAGCCACAAGTGCTTCGTAACGTGTTTCTTAAGACCCTACGTGACCAACGAAACTCCCTGATGTGGTGGGTGGCTGGGATTGCTGCGTTGGCCATTTTCACCATGCTCTTCTACCCCAGCATCGCCGACTCTACGGAATTCGACCAAATGCTGGAAGACTTGCCCGAGGCATTATCCCGAGCGATGCTGGGCGATGTCACCAGTCTCACATCGCCGGAAGGGTATCTAAACAGTCAGCTCTTCGTGTTCATGATTCCCATGCTGTTCTTAGTCTTTACCGTAAACCGGGGCAGTGGGGCCATTGCTGCGGAGGAAGAACGCGGCACGCTGGAACTGCTGCTGTCGTATCCCCTGCGACGGTGGCGGTTGGTCGCAGATAAGTTCCTAGCCATGTGCGTGGCCACCCTGGTAATTACGATTGCCACCTGGCTTTCATTGCTCGGGGGAGCGGTGATAGTAGACATGGAGATTGGGGCGGGGAGACTCGCCGAGGCGACGCTCAGCGCGGCGATGCTTGGCCTGGTTTTCGGCGCATTCTCCCTGGCCTTGGGCAGCGCCACGGGCAAACGGACGTTGAGCGTCGGCATTACTGCTGGCTTGGCGGTGGCGGCGTATCTGCTTAACGCATTTGCTCCGCTGGCCGACTGGCTTGAGCCCGCTAGGTGGTTTTCGCCGTTCTACTATTACAGTGGCGGCGACCCGCTCAGCAACGGGTTAGACTTGGTGCATGTGGGAGTGATGGCTGGACTGGTTGCGGCGTTTGTCGTTGTGGCAATGCTTACATTTGAACGCCGGGACGTTGGCGTCTAATTTAGGTGAACGCCGGGACGTTGGCGTCTAATTTAGGACCTCTCCACAAAGCCTAGAGACCGGCAGACATCCCTCCGTGACGTTCAGCAAGGATGCGGCTGTAGTCTTCTCTGCGCCAGCGATAGGGCATGGTGCGTATTTCTCCCGGCTCACGGCACGAACTGAGCATGGTGAGCGCGTCTTCCAACACAACCCGTTGTTGGTCCGGGTTCCCTGGCGCTCCAAATGGGCGACCAAAGGGAAACCGCAGCACCAGCCCACGAGGAACAGACATGGTCTCAGCCTTGGTGCGGTCCACCATGACCACCACCGTGGGGATACCAGCCGATTCTATGGCCCGTGCTATCAGTCCGCCGGACTGATGACAGAGGGGTCAAGTTGTGCCAATGACCACTCCATCCACACCGTCTTCCTTCAGCCGTCCGGCCACCTCCGGCCCCGTTACTTCCATCAACTTCGACGGATCGGGTATATAGCCCATAAAGCTGTACGTCGGCGTCTGAGCCTCTCCCACCATGCCCTCGGCCACCATGTCCTGCAGGCGGTGGATGGCTAAGACCGCGTCCACGTCTCCGGCAACTCCGTTGGTGTCATAGTGGGTGTGGGCCACCCGCAACTGGTCTAAAGGAGTGTCCAAAGGAATCTCACGGTAGCTCCAGTCGCCATCAGTGTTAAATGGCTCCTGACCCTCAACGTAGACGCCGCCGGTGGACATGACCGCAATTTTGGACTCGGACAATCTTTTCTTGAATGGTGCCCAAGGGGCTTCGTCGAAACCCATGGGTAGGGCCAGACGCGCCGACAGTTTGTCTTCTTGCTCCTCTAGGAACTGGTCAACTAAAGGCCAGTTTCCAGACTCTCGCGCCTCTGCGCTCACATGAAACAGGCGATTGAAAAACTGGGTAACCTCTTCGTCCTGCATCCTGCTTAGGTACTTCAACCGGGAGAAGGGTGTTGTCTCCGGGTTTTTAATCAGGTCTGCTTTTTCGATTGCCATGTTCCATCCCCCTTTAGTAACGACTGGGCGTTAGCGAGTTTGATGTGCCACCCAGCCGGAAAGATGCATTACACTAAGCGCAGTGTCAAGGATACAAAAAATCGATTCTTCAGGTCTGCCGGTGGATTCAACTTTAGAGTATAATCAGCGCGGAGCGTGGCCACGGCGTAATTTCACGCCCGCACCACTCTCGCGTATCGCCGGCATCGAATTACGATCTTCCATCAACTAAACCGGCAACTAAACAGGAACTAGGTTGAATGAGTAAATTTATTGACCGTCTGGACGAGATAATTGAAGGTGCCCCAGCCAGCATGGGCTTTGGGCCAGCTAGGTCCGAGAAGCCCCCAGGGCTGGCGCTGATAGTCCAGGTTTCCAGCAGCCATAAAACAGGTACTGCCACCGCCACCGGAGTTTCCCCCGACGGAATCATCATCTCTGGGGTAAAAAGCCCTGCCGAAGTCACCGCGTTGAAAGACTCCCTCTCCGACTCGATATGGGGAGTCCGGACCGATTCCCTTAGCTCCGAGGATGCCAAGGCTTATCTGGAGGACGGCTGCGATTTGTTGGCGTTCCAGCTTAAAGGCACCTCTATTGGGGCAGTATCGTCCGAGGACTCCACCAGGGTTTTGTGCATTGACTCCAACTCCGACGTTGAAGACCTCAGGGACATCAACGCCCTTCCCGTGGATGCCGTGTTATTTCCCCTCAGTGGGGCATCATCATCTTGGACGCTGGACGACCTGGCCAAGGTAGCCCGTATCCGCGGACGCCTGGGCAAGTATCTCCTGGCCGAAATTTCTGAATCGCCCAACGCCGACGAATTAAAGGTATTGCGCACCGCCGGTATTAACGGGTTGGTGCTGGACGTTTCCGCTGGCAAGGAAGCCCTGGAATCGCTGAAGAAATTGCTCATGGACATGCCCAAGCCCGGACCAAAACGTGCTGGCAAGTCCACCGCCATCCTACCCGGCGCTTCCTTCTCCCCCCAAAGCGAGGAACCGGCGGAAGAGCCCGACGAGGACGACGAGTAACCGGGCTTCCGGTCTGGCTACCCCATGCTACTCGGTTCTTACCAACTAATTCAGGACGACCTTTCCGGCTTTGTCCGGTTGACGGTGTTGATTGCGTTCGCCCTAGTCACCGCCGTAACCGTCCACGAATTTAGCCACGCCTTGGTGGCCAACGGACTGGGCGACACCACCGCCCGCCGCTTGGGCCGCCTGAGCATCAACCCACTGCGCCATTTAGACACCGGCGGCACCATCATGATGCTTATTGCTGGGTTTGGCTGGGGCAAACCGGTGCCAGTAGACCCTCGTCAGCTTTCCCACGGGCACACCGACATGGCCTTGGTGGCGGCCGCCGGACCCTTGTCCAACTTGATTACCGCCTTTCTGCTGGCCATCCCTTTCAAGGTTGGATTGTTGATTCCCACTGGCTTATCTTTGGACCGGGTCGCCCATGTGATGACCGGAGGCCTCAGCGAGGGCATCGGCGACATTCTTGCCTTGGTCATCTTCTTCAATCTGCTATTGGGCGTGTTTAACCTGCTGCCATTGGCCCCATTAGACGGCTCCCGGGTCTTTGCGGGTTTTATCCCCAAGGAACACGCAGCCGCGTACAACAAGCTCCAGCGCAGCGGCCCAGGTCTGCTGGTGGCGATTATCATGCTGGACTATGCCCTGGGCTTCGGCATACTTTGGAGCATAATCGGCCCGGTAGTGCGGGTTCTCACCACTGCGGCCACCGGCTACTAAAACCGCCCTTACAGGCTAGGCGTGTTAAACTAAATTTCGCCCATCCCAGCCTGGGAGACCTCTATTTATGACAACCGAACACACCCACGAACATATCCCGGAAGAAGTCTATGGCATCCTGCCTCCAGAGGGCATCGTCGATTTGACCGATTCCTTGACCGGATACATGAACGAAATTGAGCTTGGTGGACTAACCGACATCATGGGCCAGGTTCTTGACGATTTTCTCGACCAATCGGGCAGCATGCCCGAAGACCTAAAGGTTGGTGACGCCTTCGAGCAAATTACCCACAATCAATTGGCCGTCACCCTTGCCTACCACCTTGGCCGTCTGGAAGGACGGTCACCCCAGGTAGTCCAAAAAATGATGGACGACGCAATTGAAAAATGGGGCATCTCTGAAGTTGAAGAGTCCGCAGAGATTACCGACCAGGATTTGGAAAGCCCCAAGATGCAGGTGTACCCGCGCCTAAGACGCATCAACTATACGGAAGCCCCTGAACCTAATGTGGAGCTCGGCTGGGAGATTAAAGGGGAGACCGGCGGGGAGACCGGCGGAGAGACTAGCGAATAAACCGGCGGGGCGGGCGATTCCTCAGCATAGCCATTTCACAAATTTGAATTAGAGAGACGCAAATGACTACCGCACCCGCTTACGATTTGGTGCTCACCGGAGGAACCCTACTCGACCCGGCCCAAGGCATTCACGACCGCCGCGATATTGCCTTCAAAGGCGGCGTTGTCGCCGAGGTCGCAACGAGAATCGACACTGCCACGGCACGCATATCGGTCGATGCCACCGGCAAGCTCATCACCCCAGGGCTGATTGACCTGCACGGCCACTTCTACCACGGTGGCAACGCATCCGCAGTCCATGCCGACCAGATTTGCCTATCTTCGGGCACTACCACCGGTATTGACGCCGGGAGTGCTGGCTGCCTGAATTACCCGGCCATGCGCGACTACGTATTTCCCGCCCACCGCACCCGTCTGCTGGCCTTTCTGCACGTCAGCGGAGTCGGCTTGGCCAACAACGCTCTTCTTGGGGGCGGACTACATGACATGCGCATGATTGATGTTGACCGCACCTCCGACGCCATCAAAGAAAACCCCGGCTTTTGCTTTGGCGTCAAAGTGCGGATGCACACAAACGCGGTGGCCGCTTGGAACGCCCACGAGGCCATGAGAGCCGCCAGGGCGGTGGCCGACCAGTCTGGTACACGCCTAATGGTTCACGTCAGCGGCACACCCATTCCCCTGCCCGACGTGCTGGAATTCCTGGGCCCTGGCGACATTTGCACCCACGCATTTAACGGCAACCCAGAGAATATATTGGACCGGAACTTCAAGATTCGTCCAGAAGTCCGCACCGCTGTTGACCGTGGCGTAATCATGGACGTGGCCCACGCCGGAGTCCACTGCGACGTTAAAGTCGCTCAGGCTGCGTTGGAACAAGGGCTGCCGCCGACCACCATCAGCACCGACATCCACAACCCGCCCCCAGGCCGCACGGTCTATAAGATGAACGACTTGGTCAGCAAGTTCCACGCCATGGGCATGACCTTGCCCGAAGCTGTTGCCGCCAGCACCAGCGCCCCAGCCAAAATTCTGGGACTGGAAAGCGCCATCGGCTCCCTGGCTCCTGGCATGTGCGGTGACGCCGCCGTGTTCGATATGCGTGAGGGCAATTTCAAGTGGATGGACATGGCCGGAAACAACCAGGAAGGTAAAGTCCGCTTGGACACCTTCTTGACCGTCCGTGGCGGCCAAGTAGCCTGGCGGGAAGGTCGCCTATTAGAAATGGGCGAGTGCTAGACTGCCCAACGGCTTAGCTGCGTTTTCATATTAGTCCGTTTGCATTCCTTAACTTGAAGCAAACGGTCCTTCGACAGGCTCAGGATGAGCGGTGGGGGACGGTCCTACTCCAGAGCGACCATAACTGTAACCGTAGTCTCGTCGTCCAGTCTGAATTCAAACTCTACCAGCCCTGTTGCGGGTAAATCCGACCGGTCAACGGTGACCATGGTCATGGGCGCAAATAGGTAGGGATAGGCCCGACCTTGGGCGTCTTCCTCAAGCTCTAATTGCACCACGACCCGGTTGCCCTCAATCTCCATCTCGACCACGGTTAGCGGGTCGCCCTGGACGGGAAGCCACATCAGATAGACCGCCAGGACCACCGAACCGGGAAACTCAGCGCGGCTGAGAGTGGCGCTGGTGCCATTGGTGCGTTTGCTAACCACGGCGCGGTTGAATTCGGCCATCTCTGCAGCGCTGGTTATCACCGCCGCCCTAAGTTCCCTTGAGAACGCATTAGAACCCTGAATATCCGATGGAGACACCCAGCCGCTGTTCACGTAACGCCACAGTGGAAGACTGGCAGGCACGTCTGCGCTAACACTATCTTTGGTCGGCGTCACCGTGCCGCCGCCACAGGCAGCCACGAGGAACGTGACTAGCAAGACAGTCAGGATAGCTGGGTAGATGGTTCGCATTCGCCCTTCTTGAGGCTGATGTTCAAAGCCGTGGATTCCGGGAAATACTGGCTTACAACCAGATAATCCCTAGCTATGTATGGTATCAAAGTTAGGGTTTTCAGCACCCACCTACCGCGCCGGGGAATGCCGGGTATTCGAAATACTTGTAGCCCGAATTGCCTGCCCTTGTAAATCCAATTATCCACTGTCAAACTAAGGCCATGCGCATCGGCGACTTTGAATTACAAGAGCCACTCCCAGAGTTAAAAGACCCCCACGTACTGGCGGTTCTCCGGCCGTGGATTGACGTGGGAAACGTCGGGACGCTGGCCATGCGGCGATTGGAGCGGCATCTCGAATCCAAAGAGATTGGTCGGCTGGTGCGTCCTGGCCGTTATTACGACTTCACCCGCTACCGTCCCAAGTCGGTATTAAAACAGGGAGTGCGCGAGTACAACATTCCCTCCACCACCATCAGCGCCTGTGTCCGCGAACACGGCCCGGACATCATCACACTGCACCTGCTTGAGCCCCACCTGTATGGCGAGGATTTCACCGACTCGGTGCTGGAAGTTCTCAAGTATCTCGGGGTTAAGCGTTACTCCATGATTGGAGCAATGTACGACATGGTGCCCCATACCCGCCCGCTCTTGGTTTCAGGAGGGACGGTTGACCCCAAAAATGAAGAAGAATACAAGCTGGTCGGCGTGCGCCCCAGCGACTACGAAGGCCCCTCGACAATCACTTACCTGATTTCTAAGACCCTGGAAGAAATGGACATCGAGACGCGCATATTCGTGGTCCATCTGCCGCAGTACTTCCAGGTCGAAGAGGACTTCACTGGAACGGCCCGACTAATGGAAGTCTTAACCACCATCTACGGGTTGCCGAGTCGCCTGGCTGACCAAGACCGAGGACGACAACAGTACGCTTCGCTCCAAGACGTTGTTGCTGGCACCTCAGAAGTCGCCAACTTGCTGGAGCGTCTGGAAGAGCGGTATGACCGGGAGAATCAAGGAGAGAGCGCCTCGTCTACACCGCTTTCCCCGATGGTCGAGCAATTCTTGCACGACCTAGACCAAGACCTGGGTTCAAGTAGAGGCGGGGATATCGACTCGGATTCAGACTCGGACTTGGACGACGACCCCGACGACGAATAACCGCCCAACGCCCTGCTGCTTAACCTCTTCTGGACCTCTTCTGACGCCGGGATTAAAAGTGTCCGCCAACCCTTCTTCTTTCCCAAATTCCGCGACCGGTTCCGCATTGAATGACCCAGGTATTGACCCGGTCGCGCTGACCCAGCAGTTGGTGCGTTTCGATACCTCAAACCCGCCTGGTAACGAAGGGCCGTGCATCGAGCACATTAAATCGCTGCTCGACGGCGCTGGCATACCAAACCAGGTGCTAGCCCAATCACCCAATAGGCCCAACCTCATTGCCCGCCTGCCCGGCGACGGCAGCGCTCCCCCATTGCTGCTCCAAGGCCACGTAGATGTGGTTCCAGCCGACCCTGCCCTTTGGCAACAACCGCCCTTCGGCGGCGACGTCGTGGACGGTTACCTTTGGGGCCGCGGTTCGCTGGACATGAAGAGCGGCATTGTCATGATGGTTGCCGCCATGATTCGGGCCAAGGTCCAAGGAATTACTCCCGCTGGCGATATTATCCTAGCCTTGGTCTGTGACGAAGAGTCAGGAGGAGACCAGGGCGCTCGATTTCTGGTCGAGAACCACCAGGAGCAATTCATCGGGGTCAAATACGCCATTGGTGAGTTCGGGGGATTCAGCTTCAAGCTGGGCCGCCGCCGGTTCTACCCCATCATGGTCGCAGAGAAACAAGTCTGCCATCTTCGGGCCACGTTCCGGGGCATTGGCGGCCACGCGTCCCTCGCTCAGCAAAGCAATCCGATGATGGCACTGGGCCAATTCTTGCAGCGGGTGCAATCACGGGACTTGCCCATCCACGTGACGCCCGAAGCCCGGTTGATGTTCAAGGCCATCAGCCAACACCTACCTCTACCTGTTCGGTACGGTATGGCGGCGTTGCTTAATCCCCGCCTCACAGCCCTCACGCTGAAACTGTTGGGGGCGAAGGGCCGTACTTTTGGCCCGCTGTTCCGCAACACGGTCACACCCACGGTGGTACGCGGTGGCGAGCAGACCAACGTCGTGCCTAGCGAGGTATCGGTGGACCTAGACGGTCGGCTGCTCCCTGGTTTCAGCCCAGAGCTGCTGGTCGCAGAGCTAACTGAGATTGCCGAGGCCGGGGCAGAGATTGAAGTGCTGCGTTACGACCAAGGGTCAGGGCAGCCCGACCTAGGCCTGTTCGACACGCTAGGCGGTATCTTGAAGGACGCCGATCCCGATGGAATACCGGTACCCATGCTGATGCCAGCAGCCACCGATGGCAGGATATTTGCGCGTTTAGGTATCCAAACTTACGGATTTCTGCCAATGATGCTGCCGGACGCGCTGAATTTCGCCGCAACCATTCACGGTCCAAATGAGCGTGTCCCGGTTGACGCAATCAACTTTGGAGCGGCCGCTTTTTATGCTTTATTGCAGCGTTACGGACGCAGGGCGTAGGCAGGCGGGCAAACGTTGATTTTTGTTTGACGTCACAGGGGGGGTATGCTATCGTGAATTCACCTATCTTTCCCGTAAATGGCGAGGATTTTATCGGAGGTAGCAGAGCATAGCTAGACAATATCGAGTCAACGAGCGCATTAACTGTCCCCAGGTACGAGTCATCGGTGACAACGGGGCCCAGCTCGGAGTGATGGACGTCGCCCGAGCGCTTCAACTTGCGCGCGAGGGTGAAGTCGACTTGGTTGAAGTGGCTCCCAACTCTGACCCGCCTGTCTGCAGGCTACTGGACTACGGAAAACTCCTTTACCTCACATCAAAGAAAGAACGCGAGTCCAAGAAAGGCCAGAGAAGCACCGAGCAGAAAGAGGTGCGTTTTCGGCCAAACATCGGGACTCATGACCTCGACGCCAAGACTCGCAAAATTCGTGAGTTCATCAGCGAAGGGTCAAAGGTCAAACTCACAGTCCGTTTCCGCGGTCGTGAGGCTGCCCACCAGCAATTGGGTCTTGCCGTCTTGAAAAGAGTGGCGGACGAATTAAAAGATCAAGTGCGATTAGAGCGTCCGCCGTCAATGGAAGGTCGGGCGTTGTCCATGGTGCTGATTCCGGCACTAACGAATGCGGAAAAGAGTGCGGAAGCCGCAGCGGCCGCAGCCTCTGAAGATAAAAAACAGGACCAAGAAGTACTGGCAGATGCCAAAACTTAAAACACATAAAGGGGCCAAGGCCCGTATACACATCACCGCCACTGGTAAGTTGCTTCGCCGCAAGCGTATGAGCAGCCACCTACGGCGGAAGAAACCCACCAAAGTGACCAGAAAGTTTGCTGATAAACTGGCTGTTTCCAGTTCAGACTACAAGCGCTTGCATAAAATGCTCCCCTACGGGTGAGCTAGTAATACCATTCCGGAGATTATCCCTTGTCTAGAGTAAAACGTGGCGTCACTAAACACGCCCGCCACCAAAAAATCATCAAGGCCGCTAAAGGCTACACAGGCGCCTCGTCTCGTAACTACAAAACGGCCAAAGAAGCCGTCATGCACGCCTGGGCTTACGCCTACAGGCATCGCCGCGAACGCAAAGGCGACTTTCGCCGTTTGTGGATTGTTCGCATCGGCGCAGCCTGCCGCGAAGGCGGAACTTCCTACAGCCAGTTCATGCACGGCCTGAAGCTGGCCGGAATAGAACTGGACCGAAAGATATTGGCCGACTTGGCAGTACAGGACGCCGAAGCTTTCACCAAGCTGATTGGTGTTTCCAACGATCAGTTGGTCGCCGCCTAGCCGGAGTCCTAAACGAAGCAAATAAAAACCGGGGTGTGAATTACACCCCGGTTTTTTTGTTGTCCCGTGAACGGACCGGTCAATGCCTAAATTAACCTGACCACCGATAATCCTATTTGGCTGTTTTACTTCCTTACGAAACCGTAATAAGTGTCGCAGTCCAAGATACGGAGCAACCGTTCTTCGGTTACAACAATCGGCCGCATGGGGGTGGCCCAGCGTTCGGTCAGTTCGTAATGCAGGTCCGAAAGTGACATAGGCCGATTGTTCCGGGCCAATAGGGTCCGGAAGATGATCTCTTGCACCGGCATGTCCGACCGGATATAGGAGGCATCGGTCTTGTAGTTCTGGGAAATCTCGCGAATCAGACTCTTCACGTCCCCAAGTTCGTTAACCGGTTTGGACTTGGACGGGCTGGTGGATGCCAGACGTCCCGCCACCAAATGCACTGGCGACCGCTCCAATTGGTTCAAGCGTTCAGCGCTAATCAAGAACATGGGGTTCTCGCTTTCCGACTGTTCTTCAGCCAATTCTTCCGTTTGTGGGTCGGGGGTAGTCATATTTGCACCTCTTCGTTCCAATCCAGCATAATAATCTGCACTTGGTCGCCCGTGTTCTTGCTTGGCAAGTCCTCGGGACAAATCGCCAAGCCGTTCGCTTTAGACATTGAAGTCAAGATATTGGAGCCCTGAGGCCCCGTCGGCGTGGCGAGATATTTTCCGTCTCTTAATTCTACTTCTACCCTAGCATATACCCTTCGGCCATCTTCGTTGTAAATCGGGCCGGTAAGAACACCGTCTACCATGGGCCGGGGCAATTTCGCTTTGCCGAGCATTGTGCGAATGGCGGGCCTGGCAAACATTTCAAAGGCCACCATTGCGCTCACCGGGTTACCAGGCAGGCCCATCAGGGGAATGTTCTTCCCGCCCGGTCCGTTCAGATGCCCAAATGCCAACGGTTTGGCTGGGCGCATACGCACCGACCAGAAGTTCATTTCTCCTCTCTGGTTAAGTACGTCTTTCACGATATCATAATCGCCCTTGGAAACACCTGCCGAGGTGACCACCAGGTCGGCGTCCGCGGCGGCTTCCAATTTGGCGTTCAGGTCTGCCAGGTTATCCCGGGCAATGCCAAGCAGCTTGGGCACGCCGCCGCTGGCCAACACCGAGGCCGCAACGCTGAAGCTGTTGGAATCATAGATCTTCCCGCCAGACAGGGCAGTCCCGGTGGTCTCCAATTCGTCCCCGGTCGCCAACACAGCTACCACAGGACGGCGAATCACCTTAACCTTGTCCAAACCCAGAGAGGCGATTACCCCAACTTCTGCGGCCCGGACGACGGTGCCTTTCTCAAGCACCAAAGCGCCTTTACTTACGTCCTCACCGGCTGGGCGCACATTGCACCCCACGGGCATGTCGGCGAAGATCGCCACTTGGTCCAGGGTCTTGCCTTCCCGTTTGCGCTGCACCTCGTCGGTCTCTTCAAAGGGGACCACGGTGTCGGCGCCATCGGGCACCGGAGCGCCAGTCATAATCCGAATGGCTGTGCCGGCGGCGACTGACTTGTCGGGCATTTGTCCGGCGGCCACAATGCCAATTACGCTCAAGTTACTCGGGGTCTCCGGGGACGCGCCAATAATGTCGCTGTGACGCAGGGCATACCCGTCCATCCCTGAGTTGGCCAACGGCGGAAGCGCCAGGGGAGAATGGATGTCCTCGGCCAACACCTGACCTATGCATTCCAGCAGGGGTTTTTCTTCGGCTTCAAGAACCTGGAAGCTGGCCATCACTCGCTCGTAAGCCTGCTCCACGCTGAGCATGTCCTCATTTCCGTGATTACGGCCATGGCTGTGCGTGCTGGCCGGGGCGTGGTTCCCGCTATCATGATGGCCCTGATTGTGACTAGTCATATCTACTACCGTTTCCGGGTTTCTGCTCTCGAATGGTTCCGGCTGGTTAGGCCCGAAGTATGGCGTTTAATTCCCGTTCTAACGTCCGAAGCAGACCGTCCAACGAGCGGTTCACCTCTTCGTTAGTCAGTGTGCGGTCCCTGGCCTGAAAGTATACGTGAAATGCCAGGGACTTGGAGCCTGCGTCGATATTCTCACCGGCGTAGATGTCGAACAACTCGACGCGGTCGATCCCTCGGTGGCGCAGGATTAATTGGGTCACTCGCCCAGCCGTCACGTCGCTTGGAACCACCAGCGCTAGGTCGCGAGTTGCGGAGGGATATATGGGAAGTGGCTCGAACTGCCGCTGAGACGAGGGCAAAGCAGCCAATATAGGCGCTAGGTACAGTTCAAAGGCGGCTACCTGTGGTTGATTGAGACTCAAGCGCTCTTTAACGGCGGGGTGAATCTCGCCGACCATGCCCAGCACTGCCTTGTCCGCCTTGATGACCGCGCACCGTCCAGGGTGAAAACCCAGGTCGTCGGCCGATTCGTAGGTGGCAGCCACACCCAGCCGCTCCAACACGGACTCAACCACACCCTTGGCATCGTAGAAGTCCAGCAGACTTTCATCTTCCAGCCACGAAGGTTCATGGCGGAGCCCAGCCAGCACGACGGCGATGGTCTCGTGTTCTTCCGGGAGGTCACCTTTACGGGGATGGAATGTTCTCCCGGCCTCAAACAACCGGAACGGCCCGGCGCTGTGTCCCTGGTTGGAAGCCAGATTAGCCAACACGCTGGCCCGTAGCGTGGTGCGCAGGTACTCGCGGTCGGAACTCATGGGATTGGCCATGCGCAGTGGCAGGGCCAATTGGTCTAGCTGTTCAACCTGTTCGAGTTGCTCCAGGGTCACCAACGGATAGTTGATTACCTCTTGGATTCCAGCAGCGGCTAACAGGTCTTTTATCTGATCCCTTAACCCCATGATTGGCATGGGTTGTTGGAAGGGGATGGGACTGGAGAGCATGGTGGTTGGAACGGCATCGTAACCGATGGTTCGCACCACTTCCTCAACCAAGTCTTCTTCGATGTTGACGTCGTTACGCCAGTAGGGCACGGTGACTTTCAACTCGCCTTTGCTTGCGGATTCCCAGGTGAACCCCAAGGCGTCCAAGGTCTCTTCGACCTGTTTTGCTGGCACTTCCATGCCCAGCATCCGCTTGATTTTTTCGCTGGTCAGCGGCACAACGGGGGCATCAATACCCTCGTCAGAAATAATATCCACGATACCGGGGGCAACGGTCCCACCCGCCACCTCTTGAATCAGCGCGGTAGCCCGGCGTAGGGCGATGGGCGCTAGCTCGGGGCGAAGTCCTTTCTCAAACCGTAGCGTGGCCTCAGTGCGCAGTTCCATCGACTGAGCGGTTTCACGGTTGTTCGACCCGTTGAAGGTGGCTGCCTCCAACAGAACATTCACGGTGCCGTCGCTTATCTCGCTATTGGCCCCACCAATAACCCCGCCAAGGCCAATAGGGTCGTTGGCGTCGGCGATAACCAGGTTTTCGGCGCTCAGCTTGCGTTCCGCGCCGTCCAGGGTCGTTAGCGTCTCACTTGGCTTGGCGCGCCGAACGATGATGGTGGCGTCTTTAATCAGGTCAAAATCGAATGAATGCAGCGGCTGGTTGTACTCCAGCATGACAAAGTTGGTGACGTCCACGACGTTGCTAATTGGCCTCAGGCCAGCGCTGGTCAGCCGGTCTTGCAACCACTGGGGTGAAGGCCCAATTTTGACGCCTTGAATCAGGCTGGCGGTATAACGGCGGCACAGCTCTGGATTGGCGACGCTAATGTTTATCTGTTCGATGATTGGCGCGCCCGATTCTTTGTAGTCGGCGACCGGTTCTTTGACCTTCTTGCCAGTGAGAGCCGCCACCTCATGGGCCACACCCAAGATTGACAGGCAGTCCAGGCGATTGGGAGTCAGTTCCAAGTCCAATACCGTGTCGCCCAAATAGTCGTTGAGTAGTGCGCCGGTGGGGGCATCCTCTGGGAGTTCAATGATGCCAGAGTGGTCATCACCCAGACCCAGCTCCAACCCGGAGCAAATCATCCCCTGGGACTCGACACCGCGTATTTTGGCGACCGCCAAGGGTTCATGCCGCTCGGTGTGGGTGTTGTAGAGATTGGCCCCAATTTTGGCGAAGCAGACCTTCAGCCCGGTTGCCACGTTGGGCGCACCGCAGACCACTTCCATCTCTTCGGTACCGGTGGTCACCACGCAGAGGCGCAGGCGATCGGCATTGGGGTGAGGGCGAACGTCGGTTACTTGCCCGACAAAGACCTCGTTCCAGCCGCCAATAACCTCGACCTCGCCAACCTCGATACCCGCCATGGTCAGCCGGTGGGCCAATTCTTGGGCCGGGATATCAACGTCTACGTATTGTTTAAGCCAGCTAAGGGGCAATCTCATGAATCTAAATGGTCCTGAAAAGTAACTTGGGCACCCGGCCACGCCGGAACGGGTAGGCTATTAAAATTGACGCAAGAACCGAAGGTCGTTGGCGTAGAAATGCCGGATGTCGTCGATACCGTATTTCAGCATTGCAATGCGTTCCGGGCCCATGCCAAAGGCGAACCCGGTGTATTTCTCGGTGTCGTAACCCACACCCTCAAGCACCTTGGGATGAATCATCCCGGCGCCCATTATCTCAATCCAGCCGCTGTCCCGGCAGATGCGGCAGCCTTCGCCATCGCCATCGCAGGCGAAACAATCGATGGACATATCCACGCCGGGTTCTACGAAGGGGAAGTAGTCACAACGGAAGCGTATCTTACGTTCCTCGCCAAACATTCTGCGGGCGAATTCGTAAAGGGTGCCCTTGAGGTCGGCAAAGGTGATTCCCTCGCCAACGGCCAGACCCTCTACCTGGTAGAAATGCCATTCGTGGGTGGCGTCTGTCGCCTCGTACCGATAGCACTTGCCTGGCACGACTACCCTGATGGGCGGCTCCCGACCTTCCATGACCCTGGCCTGCATGGGCGAGGTGTGGGTCCGAAGCAGCATGTTGCTACCGCCCGATGGGTCCTGATTGTCGACCCATAGCGTGTTCCACATGTCCCGGGCCGGGTGGCCTTTGGGGATGTTCAACATCTCGAAGTTGTAATGGTCCCACTCGACCTCCGGGCCTTCGACAACGCCAAAGCCCATGGCTACGAAGGCGTCGCAAATCTCCCGGACTATCTTGGTCGTGGGGTGAAGGCGGCCTCCCAAAGCGGGGCGACCGGGGAGGGTAACATCCAATCGGCCCTGATTGGCGGATAAATCCAAGGCCGCCACATTAATCTGGCGCACTCGTTCTTCCAGTCGTTCTTCCAGGGTGTTCTTGGCCTGGTTGGCCAGGGCGCCAATGGTCCGGCGCTCCTCCACGTCCAGGGACGCCAGTCCGCGCAGAACCGTTGTCAGGCTGCCCCGGCGGCCCAGATACGAAACGCGCCATTGGTCCACGGCTTCTAGATCGGCTAGGGTGTCCAGCTCGGCCGAGGCCGAGCCGATAAGTTCATCGATGCTCTGCGCCGTTGGTGGCTGGGTCGAAGGTTCGGTCAATCGGGATCTTCCTCCAGGGGTAGTTGCCAATCGGCAGGGTCGGAAACAGGCACGAACAAATCACGCCCGCGACAAGCAATTATAGGAACCGTCAAATCAAGGGTCAAGGCAGCCAAGCTCCTGCAGCCTGGGTTATGGCCGAAAAATGGTCGTGGCTGACACAGAATCATTGTATTAGAACATTTGTTCTGATAACTTAGCTCTATTACTTACGGAGCAGACGTGCTCTAAGTCTATAACACCCCAGACCGCAAACTTAATGGGACAGACCTGAACGGATGAATCGTGAACTGGTTTAGGCTAAAGACCTGCATAAAATGTCAGGGCGACTTGGCGTCGGACAACAATGACTGGATTTGCCTACAGTGCGGCACTTACTACTATACCGGTTTGTACCAGTTAGACCCTCACATTGAAGACGGCCCGGACGACGGCCCGCAAATCACGAATCTCTGTGTTTCGGGGCAGCCACCTGAGCGGCCCAAGCAAAAACTTTTGGGCAGTCTAGCCACTCCTCGGTTTGCAGCTACCCAATCTTCCAAGGTAGCCGTCGAGGTAGCCGTTTTTAACGCAGTGGCGGCGCTATGACGACCGCGCCTGGTCGCCCGGTGCTGCTGGCCCTGGACGCAGGCGTCCGGGAAACGGGATGGGCGGTGTTCAGGGATGGCCAGGTGATTGAAAGCGGGGTTGCCGGACTCAAGTCACGGCAGAAATTGGAACCAGAGGTCCGAATACGCCACCTGATTGAGTCGCTCAGTGAGCTGGCCGTCCGATGGAGCCCCCAAGTCGTGGCCCTTTCCCAGCCCAGCGGCATCAACTGGCCTGTGCCAGCATTGGACTTGCTAGTGTCGTCATTGAGCCAGTGGACTTCGGAACGTAACCTTCCCCAATTTTCTTATACAGCCCAAGAGGTTAGAGCAGCCATCGCCGGGCATCCCAACGCCTCTCGAGACCAACTTGGGTACGCCATCATGCTGTTGTTGGGGTTAATTGGACAGGGACGCTCCACCCACGAATGGGAAGCCATCGCCGTTGGGCATTACCACCTAACCCATAGGGAGCAGACGCCCGCCTAGTGGTCTAGTTGGTCGGGGTAGACTTTCTCACCGGCCCTGACTGCCACCGAAAGCCGGTTCTCGGCAGGGGCAATGGGGCAACTCCATTGGGGGTTATAGGCACAGTAGGGGTTGTAAGCGTAGTTGAAGTCCAACACCAAACGCCCGTCTCCAGTGTCGGATAGGTCTAGGTAGCGGCCGGTGGCATAAGACTCATTGCCGGTGGTGGCGTCCTTGAACGGCAGGAAATACTCGCCTCCGTCCACGTCTTTGTATACCGTCAGGGCCAAGGCCACGCCATCAATCTCGAATTTAAATTGGCCCCACCGCAAATGGGGCGCTGAGTCTCCGGTACTAGTGGCAATCTCGATTACTTCTTTCTCGCCCTCCGAAAACTCCTCCACGGTCAGCAAAAACTGTAGCTCCGGGTCTTCCGGAAAGTACTCCAATCCTGCAAATCGTTTCCGCTGCTCCGGGGTCAGCGGTGAATCATCGCTGCCTCCAAAGTATTGGTCTTTCTTCTTCCTGAATTCTTCAATTTCTGACATTACATTATCTGGCCCCCTGGCGCCTTCTTGGCCTGCTTAAATCGTTCTTTAATTATGATGCACCAACCGAGGTTTTGGTTCGGCCAAGTTGGGCCAGAGAACAGGCGATGCCAGGCGTGTATAATAAGGCCTGCTCCAGACCGGCAGGTCTAAGCGCAACATTAAACTGCGAATTAAAGCGTCCCCAAGCTGCACGAACCCGATACCTGTGGAGGTTCCATGCCCATCATTCAACGGCCCTATGTTCCCCCAGAAGACCAGGTGCCCAAAGAAGATTCTTACGTGAACCCGGGCGAAAGCGCCGTCAGCGGTAAAAACGACGAAGACGCATCCCTTGACCCCATCACGTTCTATAGCGACTCGATGCACATCTTCAGCAGCCTGTATTCTGCCGTGCTGTTTTTCGGAGAACAGATGGAGGAGCGGGAGCCGATACTGCGGGCCCGCATCAAGGTTAGCCCCCAAATGCTCAAGGCGATTGCCCTGCTTACCGCCAAACACGTGAAGGAATACGAAGACGCGGTTGGTCCCATCAATCTGCCGGACCAGGTCTACGCGGCCTGGGAGTTGGAAGGCTCAGGAGAGGGAGAACACGGTCATGCCGCAGGATGATGGGAATGACGCCCAGCCACTAGATGACCGACCCCTGGCCGAGGACATTACCACACCGGTGGAGATTCAACCTGGGCTGGACCGGGCCACTCCAGACGACTGGACATGGAGCAATACGTCGACCAGTCAGCCCAACGCCGCTGTCTTCCACATCAGCCATTCCGAGTCCACACGGGTATTAATTGACTCGATTGGCCCCTCGGACAGCGCGCCTGACGCCAACTTCGTGTTGAAAAAAGAAATTCCCATCGTGGTATTGGACAGCCTGGATAGCTACTGGGCCGGGGAATCGCACACCCAAATGCCATTGGCCGGAATCAGGGTGCCGGTTGAAGGAGACACAGTAGATGCAGCGAAGAAAGCGTTGGCTGCGGATCTAGCGGCCCAATTACGCTTGCTGCTGCTGCTGTCTAGCTCTCACAAAGGAAGAATTGCACCGGCGCTGCTGGCAAATCTGGAGTACCTGTCTTCGTGCATGGAGCCGAACCCCACGGCCCAAAAGTAGCTAACGCGTAGAAAAGTTAATCCGCCGCAGCCGCTAGGCGTTTTCGAACATCTGCCAGCACGCCGGCCAGCGGCACACTGCCAGCCTCAGACTCAGTACGTCCCTTTACCTCGGCCATCCCGTTCTTCAAGTTACGGGGACTGACCACCAGCCTCACCGGCAGACCCATCAAGTCGGCGTCGTTAAACTTCACGCCTGCCGCCGAGTCTTCCCGGTCGTCGTACAGCACTTCGATGCCCCCCGCCTCTAGTTCCTTGTATAGCTGGTCTGCAGCCTCGGCTACCGCTTGGTCGGCAAGATTCAACCCCACAAGGTGGACCTGATACGGGGCAATCGAAGCCGGGAACACAATGCCTTTTTCGTCGTTGCTCTGCTCTATCGCCGCAGCCAGCAGCCGACCCACACCAATTCCGTAGCAACCCATGATGATTGGGTGTTGCTGCCCTTCACTGTCTAGGAACATCGCACCAAGGCTCTCACTAAAGAACGTTCCAAGCTTGAAGATATGCCCGACTTCAACGCCCCGCGTAGATTCCAGGGCGTGTCCGCAACGTACACAAAGCTGCCCTGGCTGGGCCAACGCTATATCAGCCACGATGTCGGCCTTGAAATCTCTTGGGTAGTTGGCGGCCTTGAAATGGGTGTCCGCCTTATTTGCCCCTACCACGAAGTTGTTGCCCTTGGTTATCGATACGTCGGCTACATGCTTGATCCCGCTAAGCCCAACGGCTGATGCAGAACCGGCAACCAGACCCGCAGCTTTGACCTCGTGGTCTTCCGCCAACCGCAGATCATGGGATTGGATGGCATTCTTCAGCTTGGTTTCATTCACGTCCAGGTCGCCCCGGATGGTGACGAATAGTGGCGCGCCGTCGGATATGTAGAAAACAGCTTTTAGCGTCTTCGACTCGGGTATCTTGAGAAACTCGGCCAGCCCGGCGATGGTTTTCAGGCCCGGAGTGCTAATCTCTTCCAGCGCTTCTTCCGGCTCGGCGGGGACTTCAGCGTAGTTGGACTCGGCCTTTTCAGCGTTGGCGGTGTAAGAACATGATGAACAGGTGATAACCGTGTCCTCTCCGGTCTCGGTGGCGAGCAGAAACTCGTGGGAGTCTTTGCCGCCGATGGCCCCGCTGTCGGCCTCGGCCATCAACACCGGGATGCCGCAACGCCGGAAGATGTTGTGGTAGGCCTGGGCCATGGCCTGATAGCTTTCGTCGAGACTGGCATCGTCGGCGTTGAAGCTATAGGCGTCTTTCATATCGAATTCCCGCACGCGAACCAGACCGGCCCTGGGACGGGGTTCGTCACGGAACTTGGTCTGAATTTGGTACAAGATGAGCGGCAAGTCCCGGTAACTCTGGACATTGGCCTTGACCACGTTGGTGACGACTTCCTCGTGGGTTGGCGCCAACACCATGGGACGCCCTCTGCGGTCTTCAAAAGAGAATAGATTGTCCCCGAAGGCTTCCCGTCGGCCCGTTTCTTCCCACAGTTCCTGGGGCTGGAGCGCGGGCATCAATAACTCCTGACCGCCGACTGCATCTATTTCTTCCCGGATTATGTTTTCAATCTTGCGCAACGACCGCAGGGCCAACGGCAGGTAGGTATAGACCCCCGAAGCCACCTGATGAATTAGTCCGGCGCGAAGCAAAAGCCGGTGACTCGCGGTTTCGGCTTCGGGCGGGTCGTCTCGCAGCGTCTTGGATAACATCCGGGAGAATCTCATATTTGGACAATGCCTCTCTTGGGGGTTCTTATGGTGTGTTTAAATCCGGCCAGCCGGAGCCAATACATTATAACGACTGACGGTGGGATAGCGACTGACAATAGAAATGCCCTTATAGGCCTTGAGAAGGCCGTAGCTGTGTCGGTGACCCTTCCAACACCTAGATGGTTCTGAATCGGGTTTTATCTGGCGAGAGGGCTTCTACGGGTAAAGGCCGTGGCGCAATCTTTGGTATAAGACTTTGATATGATTCCGGAAGAAGTAGAGACGGCAATACGCATTTATGAATATGAAACCAGACTCTTCCCACCAGGAACAAATCGACGATGCTGTGGTAGAGAGCTATTTTGATGGTGCAGGCGGAACAAATGCCGCCTCAATGAGCATGATGGCTCACGGGCACAACTTACCCTCAAATTCAGTCGCCCAACGGCTAGCCAACGAGCAAAGAACTATTGGCAAATGGCTCGCTACGGTGCCTGACTCCGGAAGGATACTCGATGTTGGCTGTGGCGCTGGGGCCTGGGTAGAGATTTTCGCCAATCGCTACGACAGCGTCATTGGAGTCGAGCGAAGCCAGCTAATGGTCGATGCGGCGAGAATTCGAGTCAGCCATCTGGCCAATGCTCAGATTCTAAGCGGTGATGGGCGAAAAGACTTACCAGAAGGGCCCTTCGATATGATATTCGTGGGCGGCCTTTTCATGTATCTCAACGACTCAGACGCGGTCTCACTTCTTCAAGCCTTGAAAGACCGCCTTAGCTCTGGCGGCTCGATTATTCTCCGTGAATCGACAGTGCGGACAGGAGCGTTGTTAGCCAAAGGCGAGTACCAAGCAATCTACCGCAGCGTGGACTTGTACCAGAATCTATTCCAAGAGGCCGACATCACTTGTCTGGAGGTCCAACAAAACGCTGGCTACAGGAATATGGTGATTGCCGAGGAAATAGTAAGTTTTCGCCGTAAATGGCTGCCCTTCTTGCCCAAGGATTCTGCTTTGCTGGGCAACCTTACATGGTGGGCATTAAGAGGGATTGCGCCAATTAGCTTCGGGGCATTGCCAAAGGCTTTGTCGGTAGTAAATGTCCCATGGCCTCGGCTGCAGAACCACTTCTTCTTGCTGCAACTCGCCAGTTAAAAAGCCAGCGGTTATTCCGTCCAAATGATATATGTGTACGCTGCGGTCAAGATTAAGACGTACGCGGTAACGACGTAATACCACCGACCTTCCAATTTGCCCATTCGAAACGGCGCAACGTGTAAGTACGCCAAAACCAACACCGTAACGTAGAGCACGGCAGCAAATATGTCGCTGTTGATTATTGTGTGCAACAAGAACACCGCTGAAATGACAAGCGGTGAGTTGTCGATGGTTAGACCGGCGTGGGCACCGTTTTTATCGAGTCCGTAAACATCGAAGTAAGCAAGGCGAAGAACCCCTGCCACGACTATGGCCAGCGCCCCTGGGTAGAACCACGGACTGAAATTCCCGACGCTGAGCAGCAGAATTGCCGGCCCCACCGCCGACGTCACCATATCAACCAACGAATCCATACGGGCGCCAAATTGTTTTTGTGACTCGGTCCTGTTCGGCATGCTTCTAGCGACCAAGCCGTCGAACCAGTCCATCAAAACAGCCCAAAGAATCGCAATTATCGCGGCTGGAAAATTCTGATTCAGCGCGAAGTAGATGGCCAGCAGCCCACCACTAAGCCCGAGCAGTGTGACAATGTTGGCCCGATCAACGACAAACGACAGGATATCCGGCAATCGCGTTTCGTCGCCTGGTTCACCGCCGAGTACTCTAGGCTCTGTCAATTTCCCCTCTTTTTGTTTAATAGCAAACCAAAAGTTAACCGGCCTACGAATTAGAAATGGAAAACTCTATGGGTAGGTCTTCCAAGTCTAGCGTCGTCGGCCCACCTTCAAGGACACCCTTTTGGATTAACAACATCGTCATACAGACTTCGTTGTGCGGCGGTTCAACTTCCTTAGCGACCTGGTGGAAGTACCCGGTACCGCGCAGCGCCTTGGGCTTGGGCTCCAACTGTAGGATAAAGTTGGCCACCTCGTCTGCGTCGTTCACCACGTACGGGACCGTGGCTTCAACGTTTTGGCCATTGAATTGGATATCGTAGACCGATTCCAGCTGGTTCCCGATGCCTTTCAACAGCCTAATATCGACGAGAACGAAACGGTTGGACACGCGGTACATCTCTTTCAGCATCTCTTGATAATTGGGTTCGTTATTGAAAACGCTAGTGCAGTGAACAACGTCAAAGGTGTTGTCATCGAAGGGCAACCCGAAACCTTCTGTGACCATGAACTTAGCTTCGGGGTAGCGTTCCTCAGCTAATGCCACGGCCCTTTCCGACAGATCGACTCCGGTGTATTCGATATGCGGCTCATAAGAGCGCATGATGTTGAAGAATCCGCCCGAAGCGCAGCCCACGTCCAGAACCATGGCGCCAGGGAACAAGACTCGTGGCAGGAATATCTTTTCCGACGCATAGAGGTCCGAAATCTCATGGCGATTTTGAGAGTAAAAGTCTATCGCGCTCTGATTGGACCATTCTTGGGCTGTACTCAATCGAAGTCTCCTACTGAATGATGGCCTGAATGATAACGGCCCGGTCAGGCCACGTTAGCTTACCCAGCTAACTGACTGCGGCAATGTCGAACATCCTATCTGCTTCCAAAAGGTCGCCCAAGGTATCAATCTCCGCCCATTTCCTGTTTCCGGTATCCATTAGCGCCATACGCATATCGTTGGAGCTGATAAGACTGGCGAACACCGCCTCGTAGTACAGGTCGGTCCGGTCCGCTGCCAAGAATTCTGACATCTTTGGAACAATGGTTTCCACCAACGTGTCTTTAGCAAAGCGATAAATATTCACAGTTTTGAAGGCGGAACCATAATCAAAATCCGGGCCTTGGTCCGACTTTAAGACCATCTGTTTCGCAACGCCCCAACCCGCCATGATGACCGTACCGTCCATTGTTGGCTGAAATTGGTCGACTACTGCCACATTTGGTTCGTCCATTAGCAGCAGGTCACAGAGCAACAGGTCGTCAAACACCAAGTCTGACTCTAGGAGCACGATGTCGTCGTCAAATTCCGCCCTGGCCAGCCATAGGGAATAGAGGTTATTGGTCGTTTCGTAGGCTGTGTTCTCCACATAGGAGAGTTTTACCCCTCGGTAGTCCAATCCAAAATAGCTTCGAATTGCATCGGCCATACACCCAACGACAATGGTGCACTCTGCGATTCCGGCCCTTCGCAGGGAATCCAGTTGATATTGCATCATGGGCCTACCTGCCACTTCGACCAGGCTTTTTGGACGCATGCGAGTCATTGGATGGAGTCTCGTGCCCATACCTGCAGCTAAAATTAGTCCTTTCATCGGTTACCTCACTTCCGCGGCATCAAACTTGCCGGGCTCAGTAAATTTCTCCAGACGCATAAACGCCTCGACGAGACGGGTATTATCTTCCTCGGTGCGGCAGGCAATTCGTATGTAGTTGCCCTCCAAACCTTCTTTTGCCCCACAATTGTTGACCAAGACACGGCAGTCCTCGAACAGGTGTGCCGTAAGCTCTTCTCCGGTGATGCCATTCAAGATTCGACAGAGGATGAAATTACCCTGGGTTGGGAATGGCTCAAGAAATGGAACTTGCTGGAGCCCGCGGGCTAATTTTTGCGTTGCCTCTCTAACCTGGCGGCAAGATTCGGTGTATTCCGTGCGGTATTCGCCCATCTCCTCAAGGAAATACTGGGCGAATGAATTGATGCTCCAAATGGGCAAATCCTTACGCAGGTCCGCCAACCGCTCTGCATTACCAGTGGCCGCGTAGCCAAGCCGGATCCCCGGTATGCCACAGTTTTTGGAAAGACTCTTCAGCACCAATAGATTGGGATACTCGTTGATTAGGTCTAACGCCGATGGATTTGGCTCAGCATCAACAAAGTCCAAGAAGGACTCATCCACCAATACCAAGTTGAGTGTCTTCATGCGGTCTAAGAAATAAACCAGGTCGCTCTTTGACAGATAACTACCCGTTGGGTTGTTAGGACGGATGAGGAGTGCAGAGTCTGAACCAGTGTTTCTAACGTGTTCAATGAACGCGTCAATATCCAGGTCAAAACCCTGTGACGGCGTGAATGGACAAACCTCTCTACCCAAGATCTTGGCTCGATTCACGAACTCCTCAAACGTAGGCATTGGCACTGCCAACCGATGCACATATCGTGAAACTACGGCGTTAATAAGTTCACTTGCGCCGTTACCAATCACCAACTCGTTCTGCGTGAGGCCTATCTGCTCGGCCAACAATGATGAAAGATACCAATTGGTAGAAGGGTAATTGCCGATCAATTCAGGCAATCTGGCCTGCATGTCTTCAATCATTCGTTGCTGAGGAAAGTACCGGTTGGTCATATAACAAAAATCTAGAACGTTTTTATTCCAATAGCCGCCATATAGGGAAGAAAGGCGGCTAAGTTCATTGGTTTGCATGGTCCACTCCAATTGGATACAAAGGTTGCGCAAACACGAGAATTGCGCGAATACGAAAGGTGCGCAGATAGAAAAGGTCCCGGGAAAGCTAATCGAGGGCTGCGACGCAAATGCAACGCAATAAGGTTTTATAGCGGGATACGACTTCCCGAAGGAAACCACACAACAACGCTACCCTGAATCGAGAATACCGCTAAAGGGAAAAGTGGAGAGAGAAGCTAACCGAAGGAAAGGAGAATGAGTGTCAGTACTTTGTAGTCGGTAATGCAGGGGGTGATGGGGGAAGATTTAGTCATAATTAGGCCTCCAAGAAATGGCCGACAATAATATCAAATACGACATAACAACGGCCAAATCTTTTGCCACACTACCATCCAACAACTGTGGGGTCAACTTCGTGACAAGGCTTCGGACCAAATTATTTGGTAGCTCAATGCCGTCAGATAGTCTCGTTCGGGGCTGACTTTGCACTACTTATGTTGGGTTGAGATTGTTGTGAAACCTTAGTCTGCGGCTGACACTGCGGTGTTTTCCACTTCTTCCATCAAGGCGCTCAACATCTCGGCTTCAGGCACCACGCGAACCTTCACGCCTTTGCGGAAGATTACTGCGCGCCCCGCTCCAGCGGCGATACCTACGTCAGCGTCCTTGGCTTCACCGGGTCCGTTGACCTCGCAGCCCATGACGGCCACGGTTATCTCTTTGTTGGCCTTTTTCAGCAGGGCATCCACTTCGTTGGCCAGCTTGACTACGTCCACATCGGCGCGGCCACAACTGGGACAAGCTACCAACACGGAGCCCTTCTTTCGCATGTTGAGTGACTTCAGTATCTCGTAACCGGCTTCGACTTCATCGGTGGATGAACCACTCAACGAAACCCGGATGGTGTCGCCGATGCCATTATAGAGCAGCACACCCAAACCCACCGATGTGCGAATTGAGCCTGCTGTCTTGGTTCCAGCTTCGGTAATGCCCAGATGCAGGGGATATGGCACCATTTCAGCCAGTCGGGTATAGGCCTCGATTGTGGTCGGAACGTCAAAGGCCTTCATGGATATCTTGATTAGGTCGAAGTCCTGCTCTTCCAGTAGGCTAATTTCCCACAGGGCAGTGGCCACCATGTGGTCCACTACGCTGTAATCGCCTTCCTTTACGTCGTCGGCCTTGGGCAGGCGGTTGACCAGATCCATATGCCGCGAGAACCCCCTGGTGCGGCCAATTCCGCCAACCGGGGGCAAGCTGCCAAAGTTAACGCCAATGCGGATGGGCACGTTCTGGGCTTTGGCCGCGCGCACAACCTCCCGCACTTGGTCTTCGTTCCGCAGGTTACCGGGGTTCAGCCGCAGGCAGTCCACGCCGCCTTCGAGACACTTGAGGGCCAGTTGGTAGTGGAAGTGAATATCGGCGATTAACGGGATGTTGATTTGCTTTTTAATCTCAGCGATGGCTTCTGCAGCCGCGGCATCCGGCACCGCACTGCGGATTAACTCGCAACCCGCTTCTTCCAGTTCGTGAATCTGTTTGACCGTGGCCGCCACATCGCGGGTGTCGGTCTTGGTCATGGACTGGACGGTGACATCAGCGCCGCCGCCTATCTTAACGCCGCCTACATAGACGGGCTTGGTAACTCTACGTTTACTCATTACACCCTCTCCTCAGCAATCCACTCAGTGAGGTGATATTCGTGGGAAATTACGCCTAATTAGGCGTACCTTGGCATCGGACGCCAAGGCACGATTATGGTACACGAACGGGGAAAAAGGTGCCAGAGGAAGCGGCACGCGATAGGAGAGGGTTAAGGGGAGGCAGCCGTAAAATTAGCCCAGGAAGCTGCGACCGTCGATAAGGCGGCCAATGTCGTTAACGCTCACCAGCACGATGCCGCCAATCAGCAAAGCAAACCCAATCAGATGCACCATGCCTTCTTTCTCGGCCGGTATTTTCTTTCCTCGGCGCACCCACTCGAGTACTACGAAGAAAATTCGTCCGCCGTCTAGCATGGGGATGGGCAGAACATTCAAGATGGCCAGGTTAATACTGAGCAAGATGGCCACGCCAAGCCAACCGTACCAGCCACCGTCGCGGGTAATTTCTCCCGTGACCTGGGCGATACCTATGGGTCCGGAAAACTCGGGTGACGACCCTTCGCCGATAGACCCGCCAATAGCCTGTTTGACTAGCACCAACATGTCCCAAGTGTTGACGAAGCTGTTGGGGATTGCCTTATAGATGGGCTGAGACTGGCTTACGATTCTGCTGTCGTCCAACCTGGGTATGACGCCAACCAGCCAGCGGGCCGATTCGGTGTCGAACCGGGGCCGCACGAACAATAACAGTTCCCGCCCATCCCGTTCGACCAGCAAATCCATACGCGAGCCGCCGTTCAGATTAATCTGGCGGGTAAATTCCAGACGGTCCTCAATGTCGGTGCCGTTGGCCCGGAGAACGATGTCGCCTGCCTGCACTTGGGCCTCAGCGGCGGCGGTGCCCTCGCCAACTTCAGCGATGGCCAACCGCCCGACCAAAACGTCTTGGGGAATCATCAACAGCACGGTGAAGATGAATAGCGGGAGAATGGCGTTCATGAGCGGCCCGGCAATCAAAACCAGGAACCGGGTGCCAGCGCCCTTACCGGCTAGGCTGCGCGGAACGTTGGGGTTGGCCTCTCCGGCCAATCGTACAAACCCGCCGATGGGCGCCCAGTTCACCGAGTAGAGCATGTCGGCCAGGATGAATGACCCGTCACCGGCAGAGCGTACTTTGCCTTCGTGCTTCAAAAGGTCTTTTTCGCCAGGCCGTTCTTCTTCTGAGTCTTTGGGCTCTCCTTTGACGGCCTTCTTGCTTAGCTCGATTACCCGGGCTACCAAGTTGCCTTGTGAGTCTTCAGCGGAGCTGACTTTCACCTTTTGTCCACGGCCCAATTCAGAAGGGCCAGACAGGCCGATAAACCGGGTAGCCCTATCAACTAACACCGGGGTGTTTCCCGTGTAGACGCCAAAGGCCCTGGGTGGAAACCCGACGCCGAACTCCAATACCTTTACGCCCATAGCACGGGCAGTAAAAAAATGGCCAGCTTCGTGTATGACCACCAAGATAAGGAGCAGTGGCACCAGGGAGCCGATGGCTATGAGGGCAGTTTCCATTAAATATTACCTAAATATTACCGATAATAAATGCAGAGGTTATACGCAAAAGTTCCTAAACAATAATACGACTCTTAGGCCGTAAAGGTTCTCTATTTGTTGGTCAGCTCGGTCATGCGCCCGGTGGCCCAGCGGTCGGCTTCCAAGAAGTCCTCTGCCTTATCGCCAGGCAGGGACTCGTGTTCCGACAGCACTCGATTAATAAGTTTGGGTATGTCCATAAAGCCTATTTTGGAGTCCAAGAACGCCTGAACCGCCACTTCGTCGGCTGCGCTCAGCACCGCGGGATAGGTGCCGCCTTTCTTGCCCGCTGCAACGGCAAGTTCAAAGCAGGGAAAACGCCCTGGCTCCAAGGGGTCAAAGGTCAAGGAATGGGATTTTGAGATGTCCAGCCTGGGAATCATGGCGTTGGGCAGGCGTTTCGGGTAAAACAATGCGTACTGAATGGGCAACCGCATGTCGGGCGGCCCCATCTGGGCCTTCACCGAACCGTCTCCAAATTCAACCATGGAATGTATAGTGCTTTGCGGGTGGACCACTACTTCAATTCTTTCCCAGGGTACGTTGAACAACCAATGCGTCTCGATGACTTCAAACGCCTTATTCATCAGCGTAGCAGAGTCTATGGTTATCTTCTTGCCCATTTGCCAGGTTGGGTGCTGCAAGGCCCGCTCTGGGGTGACATTGGCCATCTCTTCGATGGGCGTGGTGCGAAACGGCCCACCCGAGGCGGTAATCAACAGCCGGAGTATCTCGTTGTCCTCCCCACGCAGGCATTGCCAGATGGCACTGGGCTCGCTGTCTACGGGCAGAACCTCGCCACCATAGCGTGAGGCATATTCTTTAATCAACCCACCAGCCATGACGATTGGCTCTTTGTTGGAGAGGGCCACAGACTTACCCGACTTAAGGGCGCTCAATGTTGGCACCAGACCCACGCTGCCCATCAGCGCCACCATTACCTGGTCAACATTGTCCAGGCTCACCATGTCTTCCATCGGGGTGAATTCCAAGCCTCCGAATCCGCCGGATGGTGGGTTGATGCAATAAACGTGCTTGGGGCTGAACTCTTTGACCTGTTCTTTAAAAAGCTCAATATTGTTGCCCGCGGCCAAACCGACCACTTCGAACTCATCAGGAAAGGCGCGGACGATATCCAGCGTCTGACGCCCAATTGACCCAGTAGACCCAAGTACGACGATTCTTTTCATCTTAAGTACACTCATTAATCCAAGGCTACCGAATCCGAGGCTACCGGATTAGGAAATAAACACGACTAACAGATAGTAGACAGCGGGCAGGGCCAACAACATGCTGTCCAAACGGTCCAGCAGCCCACCGTGCCCCGGAATTATACTACCCGCGTCCTTAACATCAGCAATTCGCTTCAGCTTGGACTCTATCAAGTCTCCCCATTGGGAAACGATACCCACCACGCCACCAATCAGCGCCTGCTGCCACGGGGCAATCTGCAGGTCGAACACCAAGCCCAGCAGCAGAGCGGCGGCCACGGCGGACGCAAACCCGCCCAAGCTTCCTTCCCAGGTTTTGTTGGGGCTGATTAATGGGGCCATTGGATGCCGTCCCAGAGTGCGCCCCACCAAAAATGCGCCGGTGTCGGTGGCGAAGGTAACCAAGACAGCGAATAAGAGCCAACTCCGCCCCAAGTCAACGGCGCCATCCAGGTCAGATCCGGTCATCTCTCGAAGCATCAGAGCATGGGCCAATAGAAAGCCGACGTACAGCGGGCCTAGTATCAGATAGAGAAAACCGGCAGGGAAGCTACTGCCTCGGTAGAAGGCGATGAACCAGAGCAGGGAGACGAAAGACCCGGCAGCCGTCACGCCACCGGAAATGATTAAGAAATTATCGCGGCCTGAGGCAGCCTGAGCCCCGCAAAGCAGAGCCACCACCCAAGCTGCGCCCAATATAACGGGAAGAGGGCCAACGTTGGCCGGGGTCATACGGTAGAGTTCCCAGATGCCGACCACCCCAGCCGCCACGACCAAGACCGTGAGCCATGGTGCGCCCAGCCAAACGGCGCCCATTAGAACTGGGATACCAACCAACGCCGTCAGCGACCGTAAGAGCAAGTACGCTTTCCTTGTTCCTACTCTTGCGCGGTTGGAGGTTCGGAGGATTGGTCATTAGATTGGCCTTCTGGCGGCTGGTCTTCTGGGTTGAGACCACCATAGCGTCTGCGGCGATTTCCGAAGTTCTCCAGCACAAGCGCCAATTCGGCCGCGTCTAATTCGGGCCACAAAGTGGGGGTGCTGTAGTACTCGCTGTAAGCCGACTGCCACAGGAGAAAGTTGCTGATGCGTTGTTCGCCGCCAGTCCGAATAATCAGATCGGGATCGGGGCTGTGAGCGGTGAACAGGTACCGGCTAAATAGCTCTTCGTCGATTAAATCGGGATTGATTCCGTCCTTGATAATACGCCGTACCGCTTCCAGTATCTCGTCGCGGCCACCGTAGTCAAAGGCTACGTTCAGGGTAATGCCGGTGTTCTTGCTGGTTAGGCGTTGGGCCTCAGACACCGCATCGCGAAGGTCCGCACCCAGGTTCTCAGTCTTGCCAACGTGGACGATGCGGACGTTTTTCTCGTGGAGCGCCGCAGTTTGACCGGCCACTGCCTCGGAGAAGATGTCCATGATGCCGTTGACCTCATCTTGGGGGCGGCCCCAGTTCTCAGTGGAGAAGGCATAGAGGGTGACGAACTTGACTCCCTTTGGCTCCAGGGCCTCCAACACGCCCTGAATGCGCTGCACTCCGACCTCGTGGCCAGATATTCGGGGCAAGCCCTGCTTTTGGGCCCAACGACCGTTGCCGTCCATGATAAAAGCTACATGAACCGGTACGTTGGCGCCGCCGACCGGAGGCTGGGGTTTGGGGGCCTCAACCTGCACGCTGCTAGACCTGCAGTATTTCCGCTTCTTTGGCGGACCCGGTTTCGTCAATCAGCTTGGTATGGCCGTCGGTGGCCTTCTGCAATTGCTCTTGGGCGCGCCGGGTCTCGTCTTGGGAAATAGACTTGTCTTTTTCCATCTTCTTCAACGAGTCCATTCCGTCTCTTCGAGCGTTTCTGACCGAGACTTTACCGTCTTCAATCTTGCGCTTGAGAAGCTTGACCATGTCCTGACGGCGCTCTGTCGTCAATTGGGGAACCGGCACCGTGATAGTCGCACCGTCGTTCGACGGATTGAACCCCATCTCAGCCGACATCAAACTCTTTTCAATCTCACGCAGCGACCCGTTATCCCAGGGCTGAATCATGATGGCGCGGGAGTCGGGAGCGGATATTGATGCAATCTGCTTAAGTGGCGTCATATTGCCGTAGTAGTCAACGTCGATGTTTTCAACCAGCGCCGGGGTGGCGCGGCCAGTCCGAAGTTGAAGCAGATCCCGCTTGAAGGCGTCCACGGCACGATCCATTTTGGTGGAAACCTCAGCCAATACGGCTTCGGGGGTTAGGTCCTCGTTGCTACCTTTTGGAGGCATAGTTCAGTCCCTCCCAGAAATAAGAGTGCCAACGGTTTCTCCGGTTAGGATACGGCGCATGGTTCCCGGTTCGAAAACGTTGAAGACCACGATGGGTAATTTGTTGTCCATGCAGAGCGATATTGCGGTGGAATCCATGACCGCCAACCGCATGTTCAAGGCATCCATATAGTCCAGGTTACCAAATCTTACGGCATCGTTGTTCGCATTGGGGTCTGAATCGTAAACCCCGTCTACGTTATTCTTAGCCATTAGAAGCACGTCGGCGTTAATCTCCAAGGCCCGTAAAGCTGACGCGGTATCGGTGGTCATATAGGGGTTGCCGGTGCCGGCGGCGAAGAGCACAACCCGGCCTTTTTCTAGGTGACGAATAGCCCGGCGGCGAATGTACGGTTCTGCCACTGCCTGCATGTGCAGCGCGCTTTGGGTTCGGACGTCGATGCCCTGTTGCTCTAGTCCGTCTTGAAAGGCCAGGGCGTTGATGATGGTGGCCAACATACCGGCGTAGTCCGCAGTCGCCCGGTCCATGCCACGGGACTCGGCGGCTTCACCTCTCCAGATGTTACCCCCGCCCAACACTACTGCAATCTCGACACCTAAATTGGACGCTTCGCCAATCTGCTCACAAAGGTAATTTACAGCGCCGGGGTCAATACCGAATGGAGTATCTCCCTTCAGAGACTCGCCGCTGATTTTCAGCATTACACGACGGTATCGAGGTTGAACCATACCTTCGGTTGGAATTATTCTCCGACTTCTAATCGAGTAAACCGGACCACTCGGACATTCTCACCGACCTTGGCGGCCAACTCCTTAACCATTTCGCCTACCGACGAGGAGTTGTTTTTGATGAACGGCTGCTGCATGAGGCTAATCTGGGCCGGGGGACGGGATTCCCCTTCTTCAATCTCGTCTTTGTCGACATAGATTGGACCCATGGCCGCAACCTGCATAGCAATGTCGTGGGCCAATTTTTGGAATTCTTCGGTTCGGGCGACAAAGTCAGTTTCACAGCCAAGTTCCACCATTGCTCCGACTCGTCCACCGGTGTGAAGATAAGTCTGAATAACGCCCTCGTGGGTTGCTCTGCCGACGCGTTTAGCCGCAGAGGCAACGCCTTTTTCACGAAGGGACGTGGCAGCTTTTTCCAAGTCGCCACCAGATGCTTCCAATGCTTCTTTGCATTCCATAATCCCGGCGCCCGTCTGGTCACGCAGGGTTCGAACTAATTCAACGCTGACCGCCAATTGTCTGCTCCTATAACCGGCCCATGGGTGGCCGTTAATAAAAAGAGTGGAGGGTTATTACTCCGACTCTTCCTCACTGGTTTCTTCTGTTTCGGGTTTCGACGCAGGTTCCGGCTCTGCTACCGGTTCAGCCTCAACTTCCGCTTCTGGAGCAGCCACTTCGGCGACCGGTTCTTCAACCGCTACTTCAGCTACTGGCTCAGGCTCCGCAACAGGGGCCGCTACGGCTACCGGCTCAGGCTCCGCCGCAACGACCGGTGCATCAGCCACGGCCACAGGGGTGGCAGCGGGTACCACGTCGGCAACGGTGGCGGTGTCCAGGCCTTCCATTTCAGGAAGTCCACCTTCCTCCTCGTCGTCAGGAGACACATAGGCGGTGAGGAAACCAGACTGGTCCATGTTGGCCAATTCTTCAGGCTCGGCCTGTAGCAAAGCTTCGCGCTGCGCCAACCCTTCCAAGACAGCAGTCGCCATGCGGTTGGTAATCAACCGAATCGAGCGAACCGCGTCGTCGTTACCGGGGATGATATGGTCCACCTTGTTGGGGTCGCAGTCGGAATCGACTATGGCAAAGACCTCGACACCTAGACGCTGAGCCTCGGCGATACAAAGATCCTCGCGACCAATATCGATGACAAAAATGGCCTTCGGGACTGCTGTCATATCCCGCATGCCAGTGAAATATTTTTCTAGACGAATCAGGGTGTCGCGGAGCTTAACTCCTTCTTTCTTGGGAAGAACCCTGAAATATCCCTGGTCCCGCTTCTGCTGTAAATCCAGCATGTAGTTGATGCGGGTCTTAATGGTCTGGAAGTTGGTCATGGTGCCGCCCAACCAACGCTGGTTGACGTAGCTCATGCCGCAGCGGTCTGCTTCGCTCTGGATAACTTCTTGAGCCTGCCGCTTGGTTCCCACGAACATGACGTCCCCGCCCTTGGCAACCAAATCAACCATCTCTTGATAGACGGTGTTAATCATGCCTAGGGTCTGCTGAAGGTCGATGATGTGGATGCCGTTTCTCTGGGTGAAGATGTACCGCTTCATGGTGGGATTCCAGCGTCGGGTCTGATGCCCGAAGTGGACTCCCGCCTCGAGAAGGGCTTTCATCGTGAGGGGTTCGCGTGTTTGTGCTGGCCTGGGTTCCGGAGGTCTAATATCGGACGACCTCGGTTCTGGCGGCTTGGGTGCCGTTGCAACCGCTTCTGCGGGAATGGGTTCTGCTGCGACCGGCTGCTCCGGTAGATTTAATGACTCAACCATAAATTTTGCCTTTCCTATTCACCAACTACTCAAGCCGGTTACGTCCGAGAGTCCGCCGCAGGAGGGCAGCTAGACCCGCAAAATTCCCGCTACTCGTTCTTAGTTCTATGCCTGCGGTTCGACGCCTGGGCCGAAGCTGGAACAAGGGGCGGGTTGATGCTTGTCGGAGTATACCATAGCGGGATTTTACCGGGCAATGTCGCCAGTCTCAATTCCATAAGCAGCACCGAATTATGCCCGGCGCAACTTTTCAGCCTAGAAAAAGGCCCGATAGACCACGTTCAATCCAACTGCGCCAACCGCCCCAGCCGCCAGGTCGTCGGCCATTATCCCCAGACCACCGGGCAACCGCTCGAACCGGCGAATTGGAAACGGTTTTAGAATATCCAACACGCGGAAAACGACGAACGCAGCCGCCAACCAGGGTAGGGTCTTGGGCAGGAACAAACAGGTGACCCACAAGCCAACAAACTCGTCCCAGACCGCTCGGCTTGGGTCGTGGTCGGCTTCAGTTATCAGAGTCTGACAAGCCCAAATCCCCACCAAAAACCCCAGTCCGCAGAGCAGAAAAAACCCATAGGAATCTTCCGCCAAGGGGGAGAAGCCATAGAGCAAAACGGCTGCCAGACTGGCCCAAGTTGCCGGAGCAATAGGCGTCAGTCCAATGCCCAGGCCCGTACCCATGGCCCAGCCAATACGCCCCGGTATTGCTGCCACTAACCGTACCCCAGGCGGTGCAAGTCATCTTCACTCATGCCCAGGCAATGGCCAATCTCGTGCCACAAAGTAACTTTAATCTCACGTTCGGCTTCGGTCCGGCTCGAGCAACTGCGCAATATGGGCTGACGGTAGATGATAATCCGGTCAGGCAATAATGGGTCTCCGCCTTCCCGCTCGATTAGCGGCACACCGGTATAGAGTCCAAACAGGGTGCTTTCGCCGTCAATCAAATCCTGCTCATCGGGGCCGGGCCACTCTTCGACGACCACGTCCACATTATCCAGCGCCTGAATCACACCCTTTGGCAGTTCTTCGTAGGCCTGACGCACTAAACGGACGAATTCCCGGTTGGTTATCTTAATCAAGCAGAGAGCCCAACCTGGTGCCTTATTTTCTTGAGGATATCTATGTTCCGCTGGTCTGGGCCATTCCCCTCAAAGCCGGGCACTTCAAGCAGAAAGGGCACTTCGGCAAAGGCTGGGTTGCCCATGATTGCAGCGAAGCCTTCTTCACCAATGAACCCATCGCCTATATTGTCGTGCCGGTCTACCCCTGAGCCACAGACTCGCTTGGAGTCATTGGCGTGGACCGCAGCTACGTTGACGCTGCCAGGACCAGCGTCTAGTTCGTCCAGCATTGCCTGTATCCCGGCGGGGTTGGTGAGGTCGTAACCGGCGGCAAAGGAATGCTGGGTATCCAAGCATATCTTAAGCCGGGGACTGTCTACGGCCTTAAGGATTGCGCCCAGTTCATCGAATTTAGCCCCAATGTGTTGCCCCATGCCGGCCATGTTCTCGATTGCCAGGCAAGGGCCGTCTGGCGATGCGTCGAGCACCGTATTAATGGCTTCGACGGTCTGGGGCAACACCGCTTCGAAGCCGCGACCACCGTGGCTGCCGGGATGGAAGATGACACCGGCTCCGCCGATGCTGGCCGCCAGCATCATATAGTTAACCAGCGAGTCGATGCCTTTCTTCAAGTTTTCTGGTTTTGGAGTGCCAAGATTGACCAGGTAGATCGCATGCAAAAACACGGGGCCGATGTTGGCGTCGGCCAAGTTCTGTTTGAACAGTTCAATCTGCTCGCCCGGCACTGGCTTAAAGGCCCAACTCTGGGGCGACGAACCAAAAATTTGGATAGTTTCGCAGCCAATCTCTTGACCTCGGCCAACCGCCTTGCTGAGACCGCCAGCAGTAGAAACATGCGCGCCGATTTTCATTGCTTAATTGCTCCCTAGCGCAGCCGTAATTCGAGCCTACGCGGGCTGGACTAGCACCGCCAATTATACGGTAGCTCTGCCTTGGCGGTATACGTTCTTGGGAATATAATCCGCCGGTATGCAAGCTCTTTTATTGAAGCAAGCGGGCGATCAGCCAGTATTGGAAGTGGCCGAAGTCGCCACGCCTAGCCCGGAACCAAATCAAGCCTTGGTACAAGTTACCGCCTGCGGTTTCTGCCACCATGACCGGTCGGTCATGGCTGGTGTGCTCCGGCGTGGCGTTGTTCCCGGTGTGACTCTAGGCCACGAGATTTCGGGCCGGGTAGTTGAGACTGGAAACGGCGTGACCGGCCTAAAGGTGGGAGACCAAGTGGTCAGCATCCTCACCGAGGCCTGTGGCGGCTGTGACCGCTGCACCAGTGGCAGAGAACATCGTTGCCGTAAAGGCCAAGGCATCGGCCATAGCCGCAACGGCGGGTTTGCCCAGTACGTAGCCCTGTCTGAGCACAGCCTCGTCAAAGTGCCCGATGGTCTGGACCCAATCGGGGCCGCGCTACTAGCCTGTCCGATTGGCGTCGCCCTACAGGCGGTGCAGCAGACAGCCCGAGTGACACCGGGAGAAACCGTGGTGGTTACCGGCGCGGGCGGAGGTTTAGGCTCCCACGCAGTTCAGGCAGCAGCGGCCTTGGGAGCACGGGTTCTGGCTGTTACTTCTTCCCCAGAAAAAGACAATGCTCTGCGCAGCCTGGGCGCCGATGAGGTACTGGGAACCAGTGACTTGGATTTCGCCGAGTTGGTGATGGCCATGACCGGGGACGAGGGCGCGGACGTGGTGATTGATACGGTGGGTTCGGCCCTGTTCCCATCGACCCTGAGAAGCTTGGCCCAGTTTGGCAGATTGGTGTTACTGGGCGAGGTTTTAGGGCAAAGAGTGAGCCTGAATCCCGCAGAAATCATCTTTCGAGACGCACAGGTACTGGGCGCATCTGGGGTATCCAGAGCATCGGTAGAGCAAGCAGCCCACATGGTGCTGGAAGGCAAGTTACGGCCCGTGGTGGACCTGGAGCTTCCGTTAGAGCAAACATTAGAAGCCTACCGGCTGGTATCGGAACGGAAACCCACCGGACGTATCGTCCTGCTGCCTAAAGCGGAATGACTTTAGGCCCGGTTAGCGGCCGATAAGACTCAGTAACGTTGCGGCGGCAGTCGCTGGCCCGCGCCTTAAGAAGCGGCCAATTTCGCCTCGGTCCCAAATGACCAGGAACTGACTAGCGATGAAGATGGAACTGTAGGTTCCAGCCGCCACGCCAATCGCCATTACCAGCAGTAACTCGCGAATGCTGTTGCCACCAATTAACAGCATGGCCACCAGCACCACCAAGGTTGTGATACTAGTATTCAGTGACCGGCCCATGGTTTCCATGATGCTCAAGTTGATCATCGACCCCAAATCCCGGTCGGGATGACGCATAACGTTCTCGCGAATTCGGTCAAACACGACGATGGTATCGTTGACGCTGTAACCGGCCACGATTAGCAACCCGACAATGAACATAGCGTTCACTTCCAGGTTGATAACCTTCCCGAGAATCGAGAATACGCCCAAGATGATTAAGAGATCGTGAACCAGCGCTAAGATAGCGCTGACCCCATAACGGTGGGCCTTGGGCACTCGTCGGAAGGCGTACCAAATGAAGAACAAGATGAACAACGAGGCTGCTGCCAGGGCGTAAAACGCGGTCTTGACGGTTTCCGCAGCGACGATGGGAGAGACAGTGTCAAACTCGACCCGGTCGCGCTCCATGCCCAGGAATTTCTCCAAGTCGCGCTCGATGACTTCTCTTTCAGATAGGCCGTCACCAATCGCTCCTTCCAGAACCGCAGTGCGTATGAAGAAGTTGGTGCCGCCAATTCTTTGAATCAGCGCTTCACTGTGACCCAGTTCATTCATACGCTCGCGTACATCGGCCTCTTCCACCGGCTGGCGAAAGGTAACGTTCATCACTGAACCGCTACTAAAGTCGATGCCTGCCTTTAGTCCTGATTCAAACGACGCCCAGCCTGGCGGGATAATCATCGAAATCAGTCCTGGCAAGATCACCAGCGCGGAAATCAGAAAATACCAACCTCGTTTGCCTACAACATCCAACACTAGCGTCTTCCCCCTTGGGCCTGGGTCGCCGCCTGGTTGTTGCGCCGCACCGGCTCTGGTGTAAACAAATTGATTCGTCGGCCAAGGCCTACCCAAGCCATGACCTGAAGCAGGTTACGGCTAACGACTAACGCGGTAAACATGCTGACCGCAACGCCGATGAACAAGCTGATGGCCACACCCGTGACTAAGCCACCGCCCAAGCGATCGCCGAACCATAGGAGCACCACACAAGTAATCATGGTGGATATATTGCTATCCCGAATTGCGGGCCAGGCACGGTTGAAACCAACCTCCATGGATGAGGCTAGAGTACGACCAATGCGGATTTCTTCTTTCATCCGCTCAAATATCAGCACATTGGCATCAACCGCCATACCGATGGAGAGAATAAACCCACCGATGTGGGCCAACTCTAGGGTCACGGGAAGCAACTTGAATATTGCCAACACGATGACGGCATAGAACAACAAGGCCAATGAGGCAACCACACCGGCCATCCGGTAGTAGATGACCATGAATACCATCACCAGACCAATACCCACCAAGCCGGCCAATAGGCTGTTGCGGAGCGACTCGGACCCCAACAGGGCATCAACATCGCTCTCTTGTATCAACTTGAGCGGGACCGGCAAACGGCCAGACTCCAGTTGTTGGATGGAAAGAGTACGGGCCCCTTCTCTGGTGAAGTTGCCGTCAATCTGGGTGCGTCCGTCGCGAATCCAGGCCCTGGCCACCGGAGCAATCAAATCCCGTTCATCCATGATGACCGCTATCCGTTTGGTGGCCTGCGCGTCAGTGGTCGAGATACGGCGGGTCAGGTCGGAGAAAATCTCAGACCCTCGGTCATTGAACTGGAGGTTCACAACCCAGCCAATGCCTACCGGGTCAGTGCCAGCCTCGGCTCGAGTTAGGTCGTCACCGCTGAGACCCAGGTCTGCGTCGGTGTAGTTGACGCATGCCGAAGTCGCGCAAGTACGCTCTTTGAACTCTAGCCGGGCAGTCTGCCCGATTAACGCTTTTGCTTCGTCGATACCGCTGTTAACCCTAAATTGGGAGAACGCGCCTATCTGGTCGTTAACCGCCAACGCAGCGGCAGACTGGATTTCTGTGTTTAAAGTGTTCGACTCCACGGTGAAATTGCTATCGTCGTGGCGGTTAACCTTAAAATCCTCGTAACCGGCCTCGGCTAGTAAGGTTTTCAGTATTTCGTCTACTTCGGCCCCAGGTGCGGGTTCGGCAAGTGTGATGGTCGTAACCGAACCGCTGGCGCCGGGAAGCTGCACTATGATTCGATCATCGCCAAATATCTGGATAATCGGCTCTTCCGTTCCAAACCGGTTTACGCGCCCGGTGATGTTGTCCAATACCCCTTGCATCTGGTCTTGCGTCGCCTCTTCTATGACGCTGGACTGGAAGACCGAAATCGGACCAATGGCTTCTTCTAGTGCGGCACGAAGGCCGATTCGCCTGGGGTCATTATCGGACATAATGCCGGCGCGAATTTGGAAACGGTTGCCGCCCTGAGGAGCAGCTCGCAAATTTTCCAAAACGGCGTCGTTGTCCCCAAAGCTCAGTTGCTCCAGTGTGCTATTCAGCACGGAGAACTCGACCGGGTCAATAAACGTAACGTCGAACGTGGTTCCGGTGTCGGCTTGGTAGACCAGGTGGCCGCCACCCCTCAGGTCGAGACCCAATTTGAGTCCCAACGGCCCGGTGCCGTTACGTTCTAGCCGGGGAAAGCCTGGGATGTCGATGTTGATGTCTTTAAATCCCAGGGCGGCGATGGCGATACCCAGGATTAAGATGATTGTTATTGAGAGACGTATACTGCGTGAGCGCATCGGCTAGTCCGACCCGTTCCGGAGGTTGTCCGGCGCTAATTGATCGGCCAAATATTTTAGTGCGTTAAAGGCCATTTCGAGGGCCTGCTCCTTAGTCTCAATCTCTCCAGCGGCACGAGCTTCTTCGACGCGCTCCAACACGGCACCAATCTCTGGCCCCGGTTGTAGATTAAAGAGAGTCATTAAATCGTGTCCGGTAATTAGGCGTGCCGTAGTCGGGGAAACCGGCCCACTTGTGCCTACATGGAGGATGTGCCCGACCATTCTAGCATGGTTGAGCCAGTCGTCATGTACCAAGTCGGGGCCTTTTGCCCCCAAATAATCGGCCAAGCACAGATATAAAGTGTCGATAGCCACATCGCCAACGTCCCGAAAGTAACGGTGGATGGCCCGGTTGGTGGGCCATTCGTCGCCATCTTTCATATTTGTGGGACGCAAATGCTGCTCCACCATCTTGGCCACCATTTCAATACCCCGGGTGCTGACGCGGAGTTGCCCTAGCCGTTCGGTCACTATTTCTGCTCCCTGTTCCGAATGGCCAAAGAACCGGGTGCGGCCAGTATCGTCGAGGGATTTGGTCTGGGGCTTGGCGATGTCATGAAACAGGGCGGCCAATTTCAGCAATGTCCGCCGAGTGTGGCCGTCAGTGGCTTGTTGGCTAAAATGGGCGTCGCTATCTGGAGTCCATGGCACGCAGAAGAAAATGGGCGAGTTCTGATGACCTTTGGTAATCAACTCTGCCGCTTCCACGGTGTGCATGGTATGGCCCCACACGTCCCAATAATGCATGTTGGGCTGGTCGACACCCTTGGCCACCTGGAGTTCGGGAACTATCTGCTCAAAAAGCCCAAAGTGGTCCAGCACCTCAAGCTGTGCCTTAGCTCCGTCCAAAGAAAGAATGTTCAGAAATTCTTCCCGGACACGTTCTGGCGAGACATTGCCCAGCAGTCGGGCATCGGCGGCAATCATCTTGGAGGTGCCAGGTTCAATCCGAAATTTCAACTGGCCTGCCAGCCGAACGGCCCGCAGCAACCGACCAGGGTCGTCTTGGAAAACGGTCGGTCCCAGAGCGCGAATAGTCTTTTGGGCCAGGTCAGCCCGGCCTCCCATGGGGTCAATTATTGCTTCCAAAGACGGCCAATCAGCCAATGGGACGGCCATGGCATTGACGGAAAAATCTCGGCGGCTCAGGTCTTCTTCAATGGTCCCTGAAAACCCATCAACGTCGATATTCCACGGGGCGTCACTTCCGTCTGGATTATCTGCGGAACGAGGCACCACCACACGCATCACGCCACGGGCTGGACTCAGAGGAACTACGGTGCCGCCGAATTTCTGGGTAATCTCTATACAGATGGCCTGCGCGTCACCTGCGACGGCTATGTCGATATCTCGAATCGGCCTACCGGAAAGCAGCGAGTCACGAACAGACCCGCCCACCAGGTAGGCGTCAGTCCCGCGAGAGGCGCAGAGAGCGGCGAGTTGATTCATCATAAGTGGGCAGCGACAGGAATGCGGTTAGGCGAATAGAACGGAGAATTCCCCAACAGGTAAATAAAAAGGCAGCGCGAGTTGACGAGGTTTAGTCCTCACTTCCAGATGCGGATGTCTCGGCGGTAACGGGTGAGTCGGCATCTTCAATCTCATCGCCGTCTTCAAACTCGTCTTCGTACTCTTCGTCGTCGTCATCAGGCCTATCGGTAATCTTGTACAGGCTTTCGTGGCTGACTAGATGGTCGATGTACAAGATGCCGTTCAGGTGATCAATTTCGTGTTCTAGGGCCTGGGCCAGCAGTTCATCGGCGTTAACCCGAAATATCTTTCCGTCCAACCCCATCGCTTTGGCCCTGACTGTTTCGTGACGATTGACCAACCCCCGGTAGCCGGGAACGCTCAGGCATCCCTCTTCGACCTCGCGCTCGCCCTCCGCCTTCATAATCTCGGGGTTAATGAGCACCATCGGCTCTTCCATATCTGGAGTCTGAATCACAGCAATTTTTTGTAGCGAGCCCACCTGGTTGGCCGCCAGGCCCACGCCGAACTGGTCGTGCATCGTGTCTACCATATCTTCGGCAAGCTTCTTAATCTGCGGTGTTACTTTGGCGACTTTGCTCGCCTTTCTCCGCAAAATTGGGTCGGGCAAGATACGCATGTTCAGGATAGCCACTAGGGGCACCTCACAGGTGTGGAAATACCGGATGCATCGGGAGCGGTCGAGTTTTGTCTGCTTTCGTCTCGATTACACAGCCACGGGACGTTAGTTATTATATTCAACCCTTATCACGAGTGCAAAGCGGACTATAAGACGTGCACCGGATCTACGTCGACGGTACAGCCGGGCGGAAATTCCATACCTTCCATGAACCGCAATAGCCCGCGCCCCCTCAGGGTCAGGTGCCAGCGATAGCGCCCCCGGATGCGGGAAGGAATGCCGGGAGCCGGGCCAACGACGTCGATATCGGTCAGCCCTTGGGCCTGGGCACGACGCGAAAGTGTTTTCCCGGTCTCCGTCGCCTGTCGTAGCGCCTGGGTCTCATTTTGGTCCTGGAACACCAAGTGCACCAGTTGGTTGAATGGCGGCCCGCCCAGTTCCCGCCTGGACTCAATTTCATACTCGTATAAGGCCTTATAGTCTTGGGCGGCTGCGGCCCGAATTGCATAGTGGTCGGGGTTATAGGTCTGCACAATAACCTGTCCGGCAGCTTCGCCTCGGCCAGCGCGCCCAGCCACTTGGCACAGTAGTCCAAAGGCCCGCTCCCCAGCCCTAAAATCGGGCAAATAGAGGCCAATGTCCGCCAAGATTACGCCCACCAACGTCACGTTGGGGATATCCAGGCCTTTGGCCACCATCTGAGTGCCCACCAACACCTGGGTATCGCCACTGGAAAGCCGGGCCATGATTTCTTCAATGTCCTCGCCGGAACGTGTTGCATCGGCATCCAATCGCTCAACTACGGCCTGGGGCAAAAGCTTGCTGACCTCTTCCACGACCCGCTGAGTTCCTGCTCCCAATTGCCGGATGTGGATGCCGTTACAAGAAGGGCAGGTATTTGGCATTCTGCTACGGCGGTTGCACCGGTGGCACAGCAACTGAGACTGGGTGGAGTGGTAGGTCAGAGAAACAGAGCAGCTACGGCAAGTGACTACGTGACCACAGTCCCGGCATTGGACTATCGACGATGCGCCGCGTCGGTTCAAGAACAATATTGCCTGATGCCCACCCGCCAGGCAGTCTTGCAACCCCTGGGCCAATGCCCGGCTAAATATGCTGCGATTACCTTCCCGCAGCTCGCGCCGCATATCGCAGACCTGTACCGAAGCCAACCGGGATACGCGATCCGGCCCAGCGCTCACCCGGTCGGGAAGTTCCAGAAGCGTATGCCTGCCCCTGGTAGCGGCGTAGTAGGTCTCCACATCGGGAGTGGCGCTGCCCATCAAGACCGGAGCGCCAGAAAGGCGGCCCAATTCCAAGGCGGCAGCGCGGGCATGGTACAGAGGGTGGGTCTCAATCTGCTTGTATGTCCACTCGTGCTCCTCGTCAATCACGATTAGGCCAAGATTGGACACCGGAGCAAATAGAGAACTGCGCGGGCCGACAACCACGTCGTACCGGCCCTCCCGAATATCCCACCATTGGTCAAACTGCTGGCGGGGCGTCAACCGACTGTGAATCACCGCCACCCGGCCCGGAAACCATGCATTGACCCGCTCCAATGTTTGGGGAGTTAGGGATATTTCGGGCACCATAAATATGGCCTGCTGCCCCCGGCGCACCACCTGATCGATGGCCCGCAGATAGACCTCAGTCTTGCCGCTGCCCGTAATCCCGTGGAGCAAGAAACTGCGGGGCTGCACTTCTGGGTCGTCCAGCGCGCTTTGAATCTTGGACAGCGCTTCGGACTGGTGAGAAGTCAAAAAATGCTGCTCTCGCTCGTTGGCTGGCTTGGGCCGGGCGGTGGTTGTGGCATCGGCCCGTACCCATTCCATGGCGACCAACCCCTTGCTGAACAGGGCTTGCCCCACTCCGTTGCCAAACTCTTTATTGGCCAGGGCAGCGGGGTAAGGGGTCTTCTGCTCGCGCACTGCAGTTAGCAGACCTTCTTGGCGCGGTGGAAGACTCGACTCGCTGTTTTCACTTGATAACGGCGATGGCAGCAGGAACGTTTCGTACTTGGGCGCTACTCTGGGGCGAGGCATGGTCAACGAACGGCTAACCATGCCTTTGTCAATCATTTTGGCCAACTCACGGCCAGCGTTCTTGCCCAAAAGTTTGTTGAAGTCGGCTTCCTCAAGCCCGGTTTTCTTGGCCGCCAGTTCGGTGAAAGCGTCAACCGATTCCTGCCTCAGGTTTCCGTACGCTGGGTCTGCGCCGGGAACGGCGGTAATTCGGGAGCGGACGTGGGCTTCAAATCCCGGCGGCAGCAGAGGGCCGAACGCGGTGAACAGGGAACAGCGATAGTGGGCGCTAATCCAGCGGCCCAATTGGAGATGCCCGGGGTCGATGAGGGGTGAAGGCTCAACCGGCTGGAGGATATCCCTGGTCTCTGGAACGTTGGGCACGGCCACCAGTTCCACGACAAGACCCTGAAGCACTCGGCGTCCAAAGGGCACCCAAACTAGTTGTCCGGGCTCCACAGTAAACCGGGGCGGGATGGAGTAGGAGAAGGTCCGCGAATGGCCCAACACCGCGTCCACTGCCACTTCCGCGTATCTCATACTATTCATTAACAAACCGTAAAAGAATAGACCGTAAAAGACCGTCCGTGAGTGCCGAGGCTGTCCGGGGCAGCGGCCATTCGAAAACTGCCCACTCTCGAAAATGTTTGGCAACCTGCCAAAACTAACACGGCCCGCACTTAGCGGGCCGTGATTTGGTTCGTTCTTTTTCTGGGCTATTCTTCCGTTGGTTCTTCGACGGGCTCTTCCGCCGGTTCCTCGACGGGTTCAGCTTCTGCTACCGGTTCTTTAGCCGCAGTGTCTTCGGCTTCATCTACCTTCGCTTCTTCTAGTTCGGCCGCCGGTTCTTCAGTAAGAGCATCGGCTGCTAGTGCATCGGCTGCATCCGCGGCTAGGTTAGCCTCTGCGGCAGCGGCTTCGGCTTCAGCAATAGCAGCTTCATCCATGGCCTTGCGAACCTGCACCGGGTTAAGTTCTTTAATCCTGGCTGCCCGGCCTTGCAATCCACGCAAGTAATAGAGCTTGGCGCGGCGCACTGAGCCGTATCTGGTGATTTCTACAGATTCGACCAGGGGCGAATGCAACGGAAAGACACGCTCAATCCCGATGCCAGCGGTGATACGCCGTACAGAGAAGTTGGCGGCTGGGCCTTTGCCGTTCATGAAGCGGGTACACACGCCCTGAAAGGCTTGAATCCGTTCCCGTTCCCCTTCCCTAATGCGGAAGTTAACCTTGACAGTGTCGCCAGGGCTAAATTTGGGAATGCGGGGGTTGACTGTTTTCTTAACTAACTGAGCGGCTTCCATCCTGTTTCACTAACTCGCATTTCAATACCGGGTCAGCTCCAGTGTTCAAGTCACAGGTCGCCGCCAGTGTATCTAAAGGGATTGGGTTCCGGGAGGTCTTTGTGCGGTTGCCCGACAAAATGGTGGGCGGTACTGGACTCGAACCAGTGACCTCTTGCGTGTCGAGCAAGTACTCTAACCAACTGAGCTAACCGCCCGCACGAAAGCAGTGTATCAAGGGGCGCTTTGGCCAGTCAAGACAGGTCCGCTGTTCCGACTGCGGTTCAACCAGCTAGAAGTTTAAATGTCCTCCATTCTGATTAGAAATGTTAATTGCCTTGATTCATAAAGGGTCCGCCAGAGGTCGGCGCCCTGGGTGGCTACATCAGAATCTTCACCCTCTATGATTTGGCTCGTTCCGTTCAAGACTGAATATGATCCCGTAACCGTCCTAGATACCAGTCCGCGTGACTGGAATGAGCCTCGGTCTTTCCGTTCAATCACAGAGGTTGATAAGGGTGAGCAGAAATTCTTTACGAAATCTCCATGATAAGCGCCCGGTCGAAAGGTGTTCCATCGATTTACCAATTCTACGGCGTTGCGTTCTCCCGCTGTGGCTGAGTTGCGGGCATAAACCGCCAAGATGGTTTGGCCGAATTCACCTGTCTGCCCATACCCAAACAGAACCAACGTGTAATTCGCTAGAGTCCCCCAGGTGTCCGGGGTTTCTGGATACTGATTCGAAAACCGGTGCCAAGTATCTCTGAGCCATCGATAATCTAGCAAGACCCCTCCTAGAACGCCTTCTGGAGATGACCGGACGAGCCTCACGTAATTCCTGTCGGCCCGCATACTCGGCACGTTTCCAAGTTGAACATCAATCAGCGATTCAATCACAATATCGGCCGAGCCGAGCAAAAGCTTGCCATCCATAAAAGCTACACGATTGACATAGGGCGCCAAGAAACCCAAAGGATGGGCCAAGTCCACAGTGGTTTCTTCAGTGGTTTCTTCGAAAAGCCAATAATACTTCACCCCGCTGTGCTGGGCTCCTTTGTAGCCCAGCCCCATCATCTTGTTAACTATCTTTTCTTTGTCATAAGTACCTTGCAATACCACGAAATTACACTCCCTCAAATTCGGCTGGCTTACCCAAACTCCGAAATCGAACGCGTATAGGTCAATAGCTAGTTTCGCGTATAGGTCAGTCTGAAAATCCATAGGCCTGCCTCCAGGTGTGGGCAGCCCTCGATAAAGAGATTGCCTGGTTCCTTCGGGAAGGCTAAGGTAGGCTTGAAAGCCCACCACTTGGTCCAATCCGGCGGCTTGCCTGGAACCCAAATAGTCTGCAAACTCAATCGGTTGTTTGGTGACTAGGAAGTCAAACGGATCAGGAACCATGTTCAGCGCCTCTTCAAGCCGTGAAAAAACCGGCGCGGAACCCTTGTCGAGCACCCAGAAGGCCACAATCACGACTATCGAAAAAGCGCTGGCGGTAACCAATGCAACTTTAACGGTGCTCGACATATTCTGTTTTCACCATTCACGAAGACCACAGGGTTTAGGGAAGCGGGACACCTCGGAATATGAATGGCCCGGTAACTTCCCCAACGCCCTCTACAGTGAGGTTAAGTTGCATTGCACCGGCAGACGGTGCGCCTTTGAACATTAGTTGTTGCCATGCTACCCGGTGAGCCTCACTATCTCGGCTCCATCGGGTCCGGGTTCCTAAGAAAACATAACTATCGCCACCGTCGTCCACGAGCGTTACGCGGGCCGGGCCCACTGCCAATTCGGCCCGCCTAGCACCTTCGTTCTTAGGAGAAATAAGCAAATGAAAGTTCTTCAATGGAGACTTTTGGTCGATAACCAACTCGGATATTGTATATTGCCTATCGTCGACGTCCAGAGAGCTTGCTAACGGGAATTTTGGGTCTTATCCACCACAGATGACCACTGGGAACCAAAGTTGTTGATCCTTTTACCGCTGTGTCAAATGAAATAAATGAACCTAGGTGAATATCCACGGGGTGGTTTGGCCAGTCAAGACAGGGCTGCCGCCCAGGATAGCTTCGCAGCCCATGCTAGTATTAGCCACTTTGACTATCAGAACTGCACGCCTGCTCTTACGCCCGCTCGAGATGACCGACTGCCCAGACATTCAACGCCTGGCCGGTGACCGGGACGTGGCGGCCACCACCCGCGACATTGAACACCCTTACGAAGATGGCATGGCCGAGAATTGGGTTGGTTCCTGCCAGCGTCAGAATAAGTCGGGCGAACTGGTCCATTTCGCTATTACCCTCGCTCAGGACGGGGCTTTTCTTGGGGCAATTACCCTGCACCTAGACCCCGACAAAAACCAGGCCGAGCTTTCCTACTGGGTTGGCAAACCGTTCTGGAACCAGGGCTACGCAACCGAAGCAGTTAAATCTGTGGTTGGGCACGGTTTAACCGAACTTGGGTTGGACCAGGTCTACGCTGCCCACTTCGCCCGCAACCCGTCGTCAGGGCGAGTCATGCAAAAGGCGGGGATGCTCCATGAAGGGTTCCTGAAGGGACATACCGAGAAGTGGGGCCAGTTCGAGGACTTGGAGCTATATGGGGTTACCAGGGAGCAATTCCTGGGTGGCGACTCCGCGTAACGCCTTGGATTGGCCTACCCCAAACGGTGGTTCGACGGGCTCACCACGAACGGTGATATGAGCCTCACTTGCGAAAATTCGTTTGGGAAATCCCTTCCCCAGCTCGGGGCGTTGCCTCAAAACTGTCATTCTGAGGAGTAAAGTCCCGACGCATCGGGAAAGAATCTTCCAAGAACCGCCTTGGCAGACCCTTCGCTACGCTCAGGGTGACATGGGGATAGGGCTGTTCGAACCGAAAACTAGGTTCTTTCGCTACTTTTGAGGCAACGCC